>JANMDU010000097.1:0-40299 GCA_031376455.1 Variovorax sp.
GAAGTTTCAAGAGAGACACGGAAAAGAATTGGTTTTTTCAGTGCCTTCCGTGAAGTTTTCGTGCCTTCCGTGTTCTTCTATCTTCAATCAAAACCAACAGTCGATCATGAGCCTCTACACCCAACTCCAACAACGCGCCGCAGCCAACAATCCGATCCGTATCGGTCTGATCGGCGCTGGCAAATTCGGCAGCATGTATCTGTCGCAGATCCCGCGCACGCCCGGTGTGCATCTCGTGGCGATTGCGGATTTGAATCCAGATCAAGCGCGTAAAAATCTTGAGAATGTAGGCTGGAATCCGCTTCTAGCCGGCGCATTATCTGCGCAAGATGCTATTAAAACAGGAGCGACATGGATCACCGACAGCTGGGAAGCTGTGGCCACGCTGCCGCAGATTGACATCTTGGTGGAATGCACCGGATCGCCTGTGCATGCCGTGGATCACATTCTCAAAGCGATTGAGCATGGCAAGCATGTGGTGAATGTGACGGTGGAGGCGGATGCATTTTGCGGGCCGTTGCTCGCCAGGAAAGCCGCAGAGAAGGGCGTGATTTATTCGTTGGCTTATGGCGATCAGCCCGCGATGATTTGCGATTTGGTGGATTGGGCGCGTACTTGCGGCTTTCCTGTCGTGGCTGCTGGTCGCGGACATAAATGGCTGCCGCATTTCGCGCAGAGCACGCCCGAGACGGTGTGGGGCTACTATGGGCTTTCGCCCGAACAGGCCAAGCGCGGCGGGCTGAATCCGAAAATGTTCAACAGCTTCTTAGATGGCTCCAAGCCCTCGATTGAAAGCACAGCGGTGAGCAATGCCACAGGGCTGGCGGTGCCCAGCAACGGCCTCTTGTATCCACCTGCGAGTGTAGAAGATATTCCGTTCGTGACTCGCCCGATTTCAGAGGGCGGTGTGCTGGAGAAAAAGGGCATGGTGGAAGTGATCTCATCTCTTGAAAAAGATGGTCGCAAGATTCCGTATGACATTCGCATGGGTGTGTGGGTCACGGTCGAAGCGGAAACAGATTACATCAAAAACTGTTTCGAAGAGTACAACGCGCACACCGATCCAAGTGGGCGCTATTTCACGCTCTACAAACGCTGGCATTTGATTGGTTTGGAGGTTGGCATGAGCGTGGCATCGGTGGCTTTGCGCAAAGAGCCGACGGGCGTGGCAACAGCTTGGAATGCCGATGTGGTGGCCACAGCCAAGCGCGATTTGAAAGCGGGAGAATTGCTTGATGGCGAGGGCGGCTACACGGTGTGGGGCAAGCTCTTGCCCGCAGTCACTTCGCGCAAAATCGGCGGTTTGCATGACCGACAAAAAGGCGGTTTGCCTTTAGGCTTAGCGCATGATGTCAAGCTCATTCGCGATGTGCCACAAGGGCAATCGCTTTGCTGGGATGATGTGCAGATGCCTGCTTCACGTGCGTATGCCTTGCGGCGCGAGATGGAGCAGATTTTCTCTTAAAGTTTTAAGCGTTTTAAGCTTATGACCGGCGTATTGATTGCGCAGAGTGCTATCAAATATATAGTGAGTTGAATGAACATGATGAGAATCGCTTTTCTCGGCATTGGTTTGATGGGGCTGCCGATGGCGCGGCGTTTGTGCGAGGCGGGCTTCGATACGCATGTCTGGAATCGCACCGCATCGAAAGCACAGCCACTCGCCGCGCATGGTGCGAAGGTGCATGCGCGAGCTCTCGATGCCGTGCAAGGCGCAAACATCGTGGTGAGTATGTTGGAAAACGGGTTGATCACTGAAGATGTGCTCTTCGGGCAAGGCGTTGCGGCTGCCATGGCCAAAGGCGCATTGTTGATCGACATGAGCTCATCCAAGCCCCGAGAGGCGCGCGATCATGCCGCGAGGCTGACTGCGCTGGGATTGCACCATCTCGATTGCCCCGTCTCAGGCGGCACGGTCGGCGCAGAGGCCGGTTCACTCGTGATGATGGCCGGTGGTTTAGCTACAGATTTCGAGCGCGCGTTGCCGGTGCTCAGAGTGTTTGGCCGCGCCACGCATGTCGGCCCGCATGGGGCAGGGCAGCTCACGAAGCTAGCCAACCAAATGATCGTGGGCGGCACGATTGGCGTGGTGGCCGAGGCGCTGCTTCTGGCTTCGCGCGGAGGGGCGGATATGGCAAAAGTGCGCGAAGCAATCGGCGGCGGTTTTGCGGAAAGCCGTATTTTGCAACTGCATGGCGATCGCATGGTGCGCAGAGATTTCGCGCCGCGTGGGCGGCTGGCTGTGCAGCTCAAAGACATGCGCAACGCGCTGGATTGCGCCGAAGAGACCGGTATGGACGCGCCGATTGTGAGCTTCTTCGAGCAGCTGTATGCGCAGGCGGATTCGCATGGGCTGGGCGAGCTCGATCACAGCGGATTGTTTGTCGAGCTGGCCTCGCGCAATGGGATGAGCTGAAAATTCAGTGAATTATTTTACTATTAATTTGATAGCAATCTGCGCAATTTTTACGGCGATGAATAACAAATTTTGCTTAAAACTCATTATTTCGGTGAGCCTGCATTGCCAACGGCTTGAGCAAGCTCACTTTGCACCGCATTGACAAACTCTCTGACGCGCGCTGAGCCTTGGTGTTGGGGCGGGTAAATGGCGTAGATATCGGCATCTGGCGCATGATATTTGGGTAGCAGAGCGATCAGTTGGCCGCTTTCTAAATACTTTCGAATGTCCCATTCAGCGCGCAGCAAAATGCCTAGGCCATCAAGCGCCCAAGTCACGGCAATGCCACCATCGTTGGTCGTGAGCTTGCCGCGTGTCTTGAGGGTTTGCGTGAGGCCGACGCGGCTTGCGCGGTGTGCGGGGTTCGCGCGGCTGGTGCCACTTGTGAGCTTGAGCACACCATAGGCTTCATCGCCTTGGCGAATACTGATGAAATTGTGCTGTGCCAAATCTGCGGGGGTACGCGGCTCGCCGTATTGAGCCAGATAGGCAGGCGAGGCGCAAAGTAGGCGGCGGTTGTCTGCGACTTTCCGGGCGATGACTCGCGCGTCGGGCGGTGGGCCAAAGCGAATGCATACGTCGAAAGCATCCTCGGTCAGTAGTGGGGGATCAGCCGAGAGTTGCAGACGTACTTCGACTTGCGGAAAGCGCTGCACGAAACGCGCCACAATCGGTCCAATATGACTGCGGCCAAAGCCGAGCGTGGCATTGACGCGAAGCAGACCACTGGGTAGCGAATGCGAGGCACCCAGAGCACGCTCCAAATCGGCGAGGTCAGCTTGCAATGCTCTCGCATGGCGCAGACACAACTCGCCCTCAACGGTCAGGCTCATACGGCGCGTGGTACGGTTTACGAGGCTGGTGCCCAAACGTGATTCCATCAAAGACAGGCGCTTGCTAACGGCTGCCGTGGTGACTTTCAGCTCGCGCGCTGCAGCACTCAAACTGCCCGCAGCAGCGAGGCAAGAAAAGAACAGCAAATCGGTGGACAGAAGAGCGGGATTCATCAAAAAATTGTTAAGTTGCATATCAATAATGCATTGAATTTTATGGCGTTTATTGACACGCATAAGCAATATATTGATGTATTAGCACATTGAAGGCTTCATCGCTGACCCATCCATTTATGACATCCATAAAAATTTATCGCATCGCTACTATCCCAGGCGATGGCATCGGCAAAGAAGTTGTCCCAGCAGGGCAAGAGGTTATGCAAGCGCTGGCTGCATCGTCAAAGAGCTTTGCTTTTGAATTTGAAAACTTCGATTGGGGTGGCGATTACTATCGCGCGCACGGCGTGATGATGCGCTCGGATGGTTTAGATGCGTTGCGCAGCAAAGATGCGATTTTGTTTGGCAGCGCAGGCGATGCGCAGATCCCCGATCACATCACGCTATGGGGGCTGCGCCTGAAGATTTGCCAAGGCTTTGATCAGTATGCGAATGTGCGCCCCACGCGCATTTTGCCTGGCATTGATGCGCCGCTCAAGCGTTGCAAGCCCGGCGATTTAGATTGGGTGATCGTGCGCGAGAATTCTGAAGGTGAATACTCAGGTGTGGGCGGGCGTGTGCATCAAGGGCATCCGATAGAGGTGGCGACCGATGTGAGCATGATGACGCGAGTGGGCGTGGAGCGGATCATTCGCTATGCTTTTAAGCTCGCACATAGTCGCCCGCGCAAGTTGCTCACGGTGATCACGAAGAGCAATGCGCAGCGGCATGCGATGGTGATGTGGGATGAGATTGCTGTGCAGGTGAGCCAAGAGTTTCCCGATGTGAAGTGGGACAAAGAATTGGTGGATGCCGCCACCGCGCGCATGGTCAATCGCCCCGCGACACTGGATACGATTGTGGCGACCAATCTTCACGCCGATATTTTGAGCGATCTCGCCGCCGCACTCGCAGGCAGCCTAGGCATCGCCCCCACTGGCAACATTGATCCCGAACGCCGCTATCCCAGCATGTTTGAGCCGATCCACGGATCGGCCTTTGACATCATGGGCAAAGGTTTGGCCAATCCTGTAGGCACTTTTTGGAGCGTGGTGATGCTGCTGGAGCACTTGGGTGAGATGGAGGCTGCCAAACGCTTGATGGCTGCAATTGAAGCCGTGACTGCGAATCCTGCTTTGCACACCGGTGATCTTGGCGGGCAAGCCAAGACCATTGACGTGACACGTGCTGTTTGCGCCGCGCTCGCCTAGGGAATGCCCCGACGGTTTGCTCAGCGTAAAGGTCGATAGTTTGTTTGATTCAGAAACCTAGGAGACAAAAACCATGAAACGCAGTTTGATCGCCCTCGCACTGGCAACTCTCGCCGCTGCCCCCGTGCTCGCGCAAGGCATTGCTTGCCCCGATAAGAGCGTGCAATACATACAGGCCTTCCCGCCCGGTGGCGAATCCGACATTTCGGCGCGTCACCAGCAACGCGTGCTCAAAGGCAAATGCCCGGCCATTGATACGGTGATCCAGTACAAAGCTGGCGCGGGTGGTGCTTTGCTGTGGAATCAATTCAATCAATTGGCCGCTGATGGTGTGACGATTGGCGGCGTGAATCTGCCGCACATTGTGTTTCAGCCGCTGGAAGGTCAAGTGCAATACAAAACCAACGACATCACGCCCGTCTTTTGGTTTCACTACACCCCCGATGCATTGGTCGTGCCCGCGCAAAGCAACATCAAAAACTTCAAGGATTTCGTTGCAGCGGCCAAAGCTCAGCCCGGCAAACTCTCGCTGGGCGGCAGCGGCCAGAATTCAGCCAATCATGCGGCGCACGAGCGCATGAATGCCGCCTTCGGTGTCCAGACTATTTATGTGCCGTTTCGTGGTACGGGAGATATGACTACTTCCGTCATCGGCGGGCAAGTCGATGGAGCGATGACCTACACGGCATTTGCGATCAACAACAAAGAGCGCGTTCGCGCATTAGCCGTGGCGATGGATAAGCGCCATCCGCTCATGCCTGATGTGCCCACCTTCCGTGAGCTGGGTATTGATTGGGTCGATGGCGCATACCGCGGCGTGGGCATGCCCAAATCGGCCACTGCCGAGCAGCGCAAGAAGATGAGCGATCTTTGGCGCGCCTTGAACACCGATCCCGAAATGAAGGAGTTGGCAGCAAAAAGTGGCTTCGAGTTGATCAACGTGGGTGTAGAGCAAATGGATGCTTTTATGGCCGAGAAAACCAAGCTTTACACAGAAGCGGCCAAGCGTTTGGATTTCAGTAAAAAGTAATTTGCAGTGGTGCGCAGGCACTGCACCGAACTAAAAAAAAGCCCGTGTCTCGCGACACGGGCTTTTTTTATATAAACGAAAAGCTTAAGCAGTTTCGCCGTAAACCGTCACGCCGACTTCGACCACCACATCGGTATGCAAAGCCACAGAGACTTTGCTGTCGCCGGTGATCTTGATCGGGCCGAGCGGCATGCGCACTTGGCTCTTGTGGATGGCAAAGCCCATCTTGGCCAACTCTTCAGCAATGTCGAAGTTGGTCACAGAGCCAAACAAGCGGCCATCGACGCCGGCTTTTTGCGTGATCTTGACGTTAGCGCCAGAGAGCTTTTCGCCTTGAGCTTGGCTTTCGGCCAGTTTGGCGGCAGCAGCTTTCTCAAGATCCGCGCGCTTAGCTTCGAATTCGGCTTTAGCGGTGGCAGTGGCGCGGCGAGCGCGGCCTTCGGGGATCAGGAAGTTGCGGGCGTAGCCGTCTTTGACTTTGACGATATCGCCGAGATTACCGAGGTTGACGACTTTGTCGAGAAGAATGATTTGCATGAGTGTTCTCCTGAATGTTTAGACGCGATGCTGGTCGCTGTACGGCACCATGGCCAAGAAGCGCGCGCGCTTGATGGCTGTGGTGAGCTGGCGCTGGAAAATCGCGCGTGTGCCGGTCAAGCGGGCAGGCGTGATTTTGCCGTTTTCGCCGATGAAATCGCGCAAGACATCGATGTCTTTGTAGTCGATCTCGATCACACCAGTAACTGTGAAGCGGCAAAAGCGCTTGCGTTTGAAGAGTTGGTTTTGTGCAGGGCGCTTCTTATTTTTGTCGAAGGCTGGTTTTTTACCGAATGCGGGCATGGTATTTATCCTAAAACTTTAAGTGAGATCAATGTCTGTGATGTGAAGAACAGAGCCTTTGCCATTTTTGGTGGCGGCGAGGAAGCCTTTGAATTTCGCAACTTGTCCGATATTGAGTTTGGCTAGCGTTTCTGCTGTGATGCCAAGCGCGACGGCTTTGATGCTTAAATTGACTTTTCTGCTTTGGCCTGCTTCGATCTGAGTTGACTCGTGAGAGAGAACCAAATCAATAGCTGGGATGCCTGCTGGGGTGAAGCGCTGGGCGCTGATCTCAGCAATGTGAGCAGCAAAGGCAAAAGTATTCAAGCAGAAATATTCAAAGTTTGCTCGGGCTCAATCTCTTAATGAGGCTGAGCGGCGTATTGCTCTTGCTGTGTTTTACGGGCTTCTTCGCGCTCGACTTGCTTCATCATCGCGCTCGGACCCGTGTCAGCTTGCTTCTTCAGCACAGTGAGATGACGTAGCACGGCATCGTTGAATTTGAAAGCGTGCTCCAACTCGGCCATCACGGGCTGATCTGCCTCAATGTTGACGCACAAGTAATGTGCTTTGGAGAGCTTGTTGATCTGGTAAGCCAACTGGCGGCGACCCCAATCTTCCACGCGATGGATTTTTCCGCCGCCGGTGGTGACCATGGTTTTGTAGCGCTCAAGCATGGCTGGCACTTGCTCGCTTTGATCCGGGTGGATCAGCAAGACGATTTCATAATGACGCATAAATTCTCCTTGAGGATGTTTGAACTCTTTGAGAGTCCGAAAAAGCTGCCCAGCGCGTCAAGAGCCAGTGCAGCAAGGTTAGCCTTATATTATAGCCCGCCGGCTGCACAAAGCAGGCCAGGTGAAAGCTTCAAAAACCAAGACTTCGGATGAGCTTGCGCTGATCGATAGGTTCTGCCTCGGCTGTTGCGATGAGCCAGCCGAGCTGAGCGTTGGCATCTTCGCCCATGGTTTGTGAGCTTTCTGTAGGCATCAAAGCGCAGCAAATCGACAAGCGCAGACTGGCTCCAACAGGCAAAATTTCAGTGGGCGCATGGCCACCGGCTGAAATACCAGCGGCCAATTTGGCCAGCTGTCTCGGCGTGCATGCGCCTTCGACAAGAATCACAAAATTGGATTCATCAAAGCGGCATACGGTATCCACATCGCGCACTTGCTGCTGCAAACGCGTGCTGGTGAGAAGCACGGCACGATCGGCCATCTCCCGGCCATGCTCTTTGACGAACCAATCATGGTTGGCTAACTCAACCAAGATCAAGCCGTAGGCGTGTTTAAAGCGTGTGGAGCGCGTGATGACACCCTGCATTTGCTCTAAAAAGCTGTATGTATTGGGCAGACCAGTCAGCGCGTCTTTTCTGCGCAGGCCAGAAGCGCGCGCGAGGCCTTCGCGGCGCATATTGCTGCGCGTGAGCAGCGCATACATCAGCAAAGGCAGCTCAATGGCTGTGGCGATCGACACCACGCTTTGCGTGAGGAGGCTATTGGGGATGAGCCCAAAATTTCGCAGGATTAAAGGCAACGCTGATAGCGCAACGGGCGCAAAACTAAGCGCCACCCAGCGAGTAATTGCCTCGCCGCGCTGCCAAGCAGCACTGATCACCGCATAGACCAAGACCACCGACATGAGCACGCCTAGATTGAGAAGGGCGTACGAGGCTTTCGTCGGCCACACAATTTCCGCTGCCGTACAAAAAATCATCATGACGGCCTGTATGGCAATGAGGGTGTTCATGGTGCGAACGCGTACGACGGGTTGCACGATCAAATTGACCAGCCAAGGCCCCAGCGCTGCCGTGAGTGCAGCGAGGGCGTAATTCATGCGATCGGCCAGCAAAGGTGATTCATTCCACCAGTACAGCGGCGTCAGCCCGGTGCTGGTTAGGTTGTAAAGACCGAGCGCAACCAAATAAACGCTGCATGCGATGAAAGCTTGCTCTCGCCGCCAAATGGCGACCCAGACACAGCAGAGCAGCATCAAGCCAATCAAACCGGCGAGCGCGCCGAGCAGCATATTCTCAACTTGCAAGCCCTCTAAGTATTCAGAATCGCGGTAAACATGCATCGGCAGCGACACCGGCACGCGCGCATTCTCAACGCGAAGATAGTGCTGCACAACATCGTTGTTTCCCGCTTGCAAAGCAAATGCGGGCAAGCGGGTGGGCAAGGGCCACTGCTCACGCGGCACGATATCGCCGGCCTTCAGGCTCATCCATTGGCCATTGGTATCGCGCCAGAAGAGCTTGACATCATCCACCAATGGCGAGCCCAATTCTAGAATCCAACGCGCGCTCAGATCGTTGGATTTCACATCAAAACGAAGCCAAAGCACTTTGCCATCAATTTTGTGCGCATCGGTCGCTTTGCTGGCCTTGAACAGGCCGAGGCCAGCTGTGGCGCGTGCTTGCACAGTTTCTAACGAGGTTGTTTTGCTGTCGTCAATCCAGTATTCGGCATACGGCGTGAGATCGATGGACTGGATTTGCGCGCCAAGAATTGCGGGCGGCATATTCCGCTGGCTTAAAGCGCTAGAAGCAAGTGTCGCAAGCTCTTGTGGTTGCTGCGGCTGAGATTTAGCCTGACTAGAAATACTCGTTAGGCTCAAACAGAATGCAAATACAGTGAACCAGCAACCAGCCTTGGAGAGCCACCGCAAAGCACGGGAATCATAAAGTCCTGACATCAACTTTCTCATTACCCGCTAAATGTAACTGAATTTGTTACATTTAGCGTCGAATTCAAGTTTAGCGATGGGTCTTTGTTAAGTAGTTGTAGATTAATGCACAGATTTGTACTTACTTACATGTCGTCATGCGACTAGTTTGTGAGTGCGAGCTTCATTTTCTTCATGGCCGCCACTTCAATCTGACGAATGCGTTCGGCGCTCACGCCGAACTCGAAAGCCAAATCATGGAGCGTCAGGCCGCCTGAGCCGTTGTCGTTCACCTTGAGCCAGCGCTCTTCGATGATGCGTTTGCTGCGCGGATCAAGCGCGGCAATCGCCGCCTGCACGCCATCGCCTGCAAGATGATCGCGCTCGCGTGCTTCGAGTTGGGCGGTAGGCTCCATCGAGCTGTCAGAGAGATACGCTATCGGGCCGTAGGCTTCTTCGCCATCATCGGAGGGGCTTGGATCAAGCAAGACATCGCCGCCTGCAAAGCGCGCCTCCATCTCGATGACTTCTTCGCGCTTGACGTTGAGCGTTTTGGCCACCGTGTCAATCTCTTTGGCATTCATGCTGCTGCGATGCGTGAGGCCATCGGCATCTTCTGCCGCATCGTGCTTGAAGCCTTGCTTCATCGATCGCAGATTGAAGAAAAGCTTGCGCTGTGCTTTGGTGGTGGCGACCTTGATCATGCGGAAATTCTTCAAGATATATTCATGAATCTCGGCTTTGATCCAGTGCAGCGCATAGCTCACGAGGCGCACGCCTTGATCAGGATCAAAGCGCTTGACGGCTTTCATGAGGCCTACATTACCTTCTTGAATCAGATCTGCATGGGGCAGGCCGTAGCCCAAGTATTGGCGAGCGGTGGAGATCACGACGCGTAAATGCGAGAGCACCAGCCGCCCTGCGGCCTCCATGTTTTGCCCCTCTTTCCATTGGCGGGCGTAGCGCTGCTCTTCTTCAAGAGTGAGCATCGGCATGCGATTGGCCGCGCTGATGTAAGCATCAATATTGCCCAGCGAGGGCACCATGCTCATGCTGCCCCAGTTGGATACAGCGGTGTTGTTGGATAAAGCTAAAGCTCCAGACATATTCAGAACTCCTTCTTTCATTTCTTCGAGCCAGTGAGTGCGCTAAAACAGCGGGTTTTCACGGGGTTGAATGCAATATTAGCACTCTTCTTAGGAGAGTGCTAAATGAAAAAGTTCAATCACCTTGATGGTTACTGACTATCGAGTCAGTTTATTTAGGCGTCAGATCAAGCGCTGACCAAGACATGCATCATGCGCTAGAGCTGGCGTGTATTTCTTTTTTCTGGCGTGCTGGATACAAAAAAAACAAAAGGCTCCTGGTGAAGCCTTTTTGAAGAGCGAAGAGCGATCAAGCTGCAATCGTCTGATCCACAAAAGCTTGCAGTTGCGCTTTGCTCAGGGCGCCGACCTTCGTTGCGGCGAGCTGGCCTTTGTTGAAGATCATGAGGGTGGGGATGCCGCGAATACCGAATTTGGCCGGCACGTCGCGGTTTTCATCGACGTTGAGCTTGGTGATTTGCAGTTTGCCGGCGTGGCTGACAGCCAATTCGTCTAAAGCTGGAGCGATCATTTTGCAAGGGCCACACCATTCTGCCCAAAAATCGACCAGCACAGGCTTGTCGGCTTGTAGAACGTCAGCCTCAAAGCTGGCATCGGAGATGTGTTTGATGAGGTCGCTGGCCATGATGTTTTCTCGGATGAAGGTTGCTTGGAGGTTGGGAATTTAGGTGAAAAGGCAAGTTGCTTTGCCCTAACAACAATTACAGTGTGGGCATTGTGACAGAAACCAAGATTTATCTTCTCCAAAAAGGCGGCATGCGTTGACTATCGCTGTCATAGACAAGCTCGATAGCTGGGCGGCTGTCTGGCGCCAAGTGCGCTCGCACATGTTGGGCACGGGTGCGCATCCAGCGCAAACGGTCGTGCTTTTGCCGTTTTTCCAGCTCCAAGCTGTCGCTCGGCAAAGTTGGGCCGCACAAACATGGGGCGCTCAAGGTTCGCCCGTAGATGGCGCAGATTTGAGCAGCAGTTTTCCCCCGCGATTTGAGACCACCACGAGCTGGCAGCGACGCATCTCGCATTTTGTACCGGATGCGATGGATGTGAGCTTTGATGCGGGGCTGGATGCCGCGAGGGCGCGCCAATTCTTACAGCGAGCGGGATTGGGCGAGTTTGGCGCGCTGCTGTTGCCGCGCTTGGTGGAGACGGTTCAGCAGTTGGGCGCAATCGCTGCTGCGATACCGCCTTTTCAAAGAGGCGCTTGGGCGGCTGGCCTGCGATCTTCCCTAGGCGCTGGGTTGGGCTGCGGGCTTGAGGCTTTTGCCAGCCATGAGGCGGCTGTGGCGCGCATTGCTTTGGAATGGGCGGCGGCTTCGCGCTATGCCAGCGATGTGTTGTTTGAGGTGGCAGGTGTCACTGATGGGGGCGAGTGCCAAGCTTTGGTCGTGATCCGGGGCTTGCAGCCCAATGCTCTGGCCGCGCATTTGGCCGAGCAGTTTGGAGAAAAGGCTTTGGTGCTGGATTTGCCCGAGTTCGCGCATGGTGAGCTGAAGGTGCAGATGGCGCAAGGCTTGGAGGATGAGGCGCAGCGCGCTGCCGCTTGTGTGCTGGCGCATGTGGCAAAGGGGCGCAGCCCCGTGGCCTTGCCAGCGGTGGATCGGCTGGTGACGCGGCGTATCAGCGCGATGCTCTCCCAGCGCGGTCTGCTGGTTTTGGATGAAACGGGCTGGAAGCTCTCCACCACTCGGGCAGCGGCCAGCGCGATCAGCATGCTGCGCGCAGCCAGAGCACATGCCACGCCAGACGAGCATCTTGATTGGCTCAAGGCCTGTAGCGTTGATCAGGCAAGACTCGCTCGCTACGAGCAGCTACTTCGCAAGCAAAATAGCCATGCAGCCGGCATAGAACCTGCGCGAGATGCTATTGAATTTATAGCAGATGATGGCGCGGCCATCATGCCTTGGCGAGAGCTTCTGGCCAGTTTGCGACCTAGTCGCAGTTTGTCCGGCTGGCTCTCTGATTTCACTGCAGCCCTGCAAATGAGCGGGCAATGGCAAAGCCTCATGCAAGACGCAGCGGGAGAGCAGGTGATCGCGGCGCTTTATGGCTCGGATGCCGACGCGCTGGCTATTTTGGCCGGTGATTCTGCGCGCATGAGTCTGGCCGAATTCAGCACCTGGCTGCAAATGGCTTTGGAGGGCGCAAGCTTCAAGCCGCCCCAGAGCGGCGGCACGCCAGATGTGGTGATCTTGCCTTTGGCGCAATTGGCAGCACGGCCATTTGGCGCGGCTGTGATGGCGGGGATGGATGAGGTCAGCTTGCCTGCAGCGCCAGATCTTGCTGGCGATTGGACGGCAGCGCAGCGGGGCGCGCTCGGCCTGCCCAGCCGCGAGGCTTTGGCACTTGAGCGGCGCGATGTTTGGCGGCGCGCGATGCAAGTGCCATTCGTCGATGTGCTTTGGCGCTCGGCGCAGGGCGATGAGCCCTTGCAGCCCAGCCCGCTGCTCAAGGCGTGGCTTGCTCAGCATCCAGAGCAGAGCGGCCAAGAGGGGCAAGACGCACGCGAGCAGCGCCTGCTCACGGCGCAGCCCAGCGCCATGCCGCAGCCCAGCGGGCATCTTCTGCTGGGCGAAGGAAAAATAGCCTTATCGGCCAGCAGCTACCAAGATCTGCGCACTTGCCCCTACCGCTATTTCGCGCTGCGCTTGCTCGGGCTGCAAGAGGCCAAAGAGCTGGATGAAGAAATCTCAAAACGCGATTTCGGCGCTTGGCTGCATGCGGTATTGAGCGATTTTCATCGAACGCGCCTGCCGGGCAGCAGCCTAGATTCAAGTGCAGAGGCAGATCGCGCCTTGTTGGATGCCTGCGCTGCCGAGCGCCAGCAAGAGATGCTGGGGAGTGATCCCGGCTTTGTGCCATTTGCCGCCGCTTGGCCGCAGGTGCGGAGCAGCTATTTGCTTTGGCTGCAAAAGCATGAGGCGCAAGGCTGGCGGTTTGAGAGCAGCGAGCTGGATTTAAAGCGCGAGCTGGGCGAGGCCGCTTTGCTAAAAGGGCGACTGGATCGGGTGGATGTGCTCTCTGGCTCAGCGGCGCAGTCGTTTGCCGTGATTGATTACAAGACGGAGAGCGATGCGAGTTTGAAGCATCGGGTAGCTGACCCGCTGGAAGACACCCAGCTCATTTTTTATGCCGCTTTGCTGGGCAAAGCGCCGGTGGAGGCGTTCTACCTTGGCCTGCAAGAGAAAGAGGCCAGGGCCGTGCCGCAAGCGCTGGTCAATGAAGCGCTGCCGTTGTTGCTTGAGGGCGTCGCGAGCGATACCACACGCATTGCGCAAGGCCATGGCTTGCCTGCCTTGGGCGAAGGAATGGCTTGTGAATATTGTGCGGCGCGGGGCTTGTGTCGCAAAGATTTCTGGGCGGATGTATGACGATTCAAAATCAAGCATCTGCCGATGCACCCGCCAACGAGTCTGCAAACGTCCCGGCCTACGCGCTCAACGGCCAGCCCTGCACGCCCGAGGCGTTTTATGCCGTGGCCTGCGATCCGCAGCGGCATGTGGTGGTGCAGGCTTGCGCAGGCGCGGGCAAGACTTGGATGCTGGTTTCCCGCATCGTGCGGGCGCTGCTGGATGGCGCACAGCCGTATGAGATTTTGGCGATTACGTTTACCAAGAAGGCCGCCGGCGAGATGCGCCAGCGCTTGCAGGAGTGGTTGCTCAAGTTTTCCAAGCTCTCGGATGAGGAATTGCTACAAGAGCTAGAAATACGCGGAATTTCAAGCAAAACAGCCCTCTCGCCGGCATCTAATCTGCGTGGAGTGCTATCAAATTTATATCAAGCAACATTGCTCGCCCCGCGCACGGTGCAGATTCGTACCTTCCACAGTTGGTTTGCCAGCTTGCTGCGCAGCGCGCCTTTGGCTGTGTTGCAAGGGCTCGGATTGCCATCGCCTTATGAACTGCTGGAAGACGACAGCGAAGCCATCGAATTGCTCTGGCCGCGCTTTTATGCGCTGCTCCAGCGCGATGAGGCGCTGCATGCGGTGTATCGCGCCGCTGTCGCTGATGTAGGCCGCGCGAGTCTTGAGAAGGCGCTGACCTTTGGCATCAAAAAGCGGGTGGAGTTTGAGCTGGCGGATGCAGCCGGGGTGGTGGAGAGCAGTATGGAGCCGTTTGGCAAGCTGTTCCCCGAGTTGGCGCATTTAGACGAGCCGCAATGTAGGCTGATCGAAGAGCGCGAGAGCTTGGCGCATGCTGCAAAGCTCCTCGCCGCTGCGCCGCAGAAAAGCTATGCGGCAAAAGGCGCAGAGCTGAAGAGGGCGGTGACGAGTGAGCGCTGGTTGGAAGTTGCAAATTGCCTGCTAACCAAGGAAGGCGAGCCGCGTGTGTTTTCAGAAAAAATTACTGGCATCGAACAGATCCGCGCCGCACAGGAGCTGTGCGTCTGGGTAGATCTTGCCCAGCAGCAGCAAGCCGCCTATCGGCATCAGCAGCATATGGCTCAGCTCATGCGTGCGGCCAACACGTGTTTTGCCGAGCTCAAACGCGCGCGCGGCTGGGTCGATATGGGCGATTTGGAGCGCGGCGCGATGCGCTTGCTGCAAGATGAGCAGATCGCGGGTTGGGTGCAGCAGCGCTTAGATGCGCAAGTGCGGCATTTGCTGATTGATGAGTTTCAAGACACCAATCCGCTGCAATGGCAGGCGCTGCAAAGCTGGTTGTCGGGCTATGTGGGCGCAGGTGGCGGCGGCGGGGCAAGCAAGGGGCTGGGCGGTTTGGGTGCAAATACGCCCAGCGTTTTTAATACAAACACACCGAGCGTCTTTATCGTCGGTGATTCCAAGCAGAGCATTTATCGCTTTCGCCGCGCTGAGCCGCAGGTATTTGAGGCGGCGACGCGCTTTGTTTGCGAGGGTTTGCAAGGCAGCTTGCTGACCTGCGATCACACCCGCCGCAATGCGAGCCAAGTGATCAGCGTGGTCAATGCAGTTATGGCGCAGGCCGCTGCCGAGGGCGATTTTGCGTTTCGAGCGCACACCACGGGCAGCCAAGCGCAGGGCAGCGTGTTGCGATTGCCGCTGGCACCGCGCCCGGCTCAGGCAGCGAGCGACCCAAGTTTACAAAATGGCCTCCATTGGCGAGATACCTTAACGCAGCGCCGCGATGAGCCTGATGAGAAGGCGGTCGACGCTGAATGCGCCTTGGCCGCGCGCTGGGTGGCCACGCAGATCTCGCGCGGCGTGCTGCCTGCGAGCTTTATGGTGTTGGCCAGAAAACGAGATCGCTTAAACCGCATGCGCGATGCGCTCAGAAGCCTTGGGGTGCCCAGCCAAATTGCCGAAAAGACGGCGCTGATTGAGCTGCCCGAGGCCAAAGATATCGTGGCGCTGCTGGATGCGCTCGTCTCGCCGGGCAATGATTTGGCCTTGGCGCAAGCCTTGAAATCGCCTCTGTTTGGCTGGAGCGATGCGCAATTGGTGCAGCTTGCTAGCTTAGCCACGGCCTGCGAAGCGGCCACATCTTGGCTCGATTTACTCCTAAAAGGTGAGCACTCTGCGCATATTCTACGACGGCTAGAGGCCGATTTCTTTCAAAAAACGGCCTCGGATCTGCGGCAATGCCGGCAATGGCTTGCGCAATTGCCGCCCCATGATGCGCTGAGCGCGATCTATGAGAGGCTGGATGTATTGGCGCGTTTCAGCATGGCTGCGCCCGCGCCGCTGCGCTTGCGCGTGCAAAGCAGTTTGGAGGCCTTGCTTGCGGCTGCCTTGCAAGCTAAAGGCGGGCGTTTCCTCACGCCGCATGCTTGGATTCGGCAGCTCAAAAGCCCGCATCTCAAAGCGCCGCCGAGCGGCGCGCTGGAGGCTGTGCGGCTGATGACGGTGCATGGCGCAAAAGGCTTGGAGGCCGACACCGTGATCCTGCTCGATTGCAACACAGCCACCCGCAAAGCCACAGCGCTGGATGTGTTGGTCGACTGGCCGGGCGAGCAAACAGCGCCCACTACCTTTGCGTTTTTGCGCAGCGAAAAACGCGTGCCCAGCAGCCTCGGCTCAGCGCTGGCGCGCGAGCATGCGCAGCGCGAGAGGGAAGAGAGCAATGCGCTCTATGTGGCGATGACGCGCGCGCGAGATCAGCTCGTCATCAGCGGGCATGAAGTCATCAAAGCTGCCGAGATCAATCCTTGGAAGCGCTTTGAGGCCTTGGGAAGCGAAGTCGAAGAAGCGTGGCATGGCGATTTTTCCGGCTCAGAATCAAGCACAGAATCGCCGCTTGCCCAAAATGCTGAAAGCGGCATGTTTTTAATGCGAAATCTACCTCTAGCCGGCATAAATACTGCGCAAAGCGCTATAAAAATAGGAGTGAAAGAAGAGCCAGATGACGCTGCCCGCATCGGCTCTTGCATGCATCGCCTGCTCGAACTTTACCGCCCGGGGCTTGATTTAAGCGCAATCGCAGGCAGCGTGGCGACCAGCTTCGCATTGAACGAGCCCCAAGCTCGCCAAGCCCTGCAAGCAGCGCAAAACATCTTGCAAGGCGAGGCCGCATGGGCGTGGGACAGCAGCGTCATTGATTGGCAAGCCGATGAAGTCGAGCTCATGCATCAAGGCCAGCTCCTGCGCCTAGACCGTCTCGTCAAACGCCTTGACACGCAAGAATGGTGGGTGCTGGATTACAAATCGAGCGCTGCGCCGCAGCACAGCGCTGAGCTCAAAGCGCAGCTTGAACAATATCGTGCGGGTGTGCAATCCGCCAACCCCGGGCGACTTGTCAAAGCCGCGTTTGTCACAGCGCAGGGCGCGTTGATCGAAATATGACGAGCCCTTTGGCAGCACAGTTGCGCCCATTCCGCTCAAATTGAGCCTCTCAAAATTCTCTAAATCACGTGCTTTTCTCCCCGTCCCCTTTTCAACTTGCGACCGATACTTGGCTGCTCAGCGCCTATGCCGCATCAATGGCTCTGACAGAGCAGATTCAAACGATTGAAGCACAGGCTGCGTTTCGTCATTACAGTGTGCCGGGCGGTAAAAAGATGGCTGTCGCCATGACGAGTTGCGGGGCATTCGGCTGGGTGAGCGATGCGCAAGGTTACCGATATTGCCCAAATGATCCGCTCACGCAAGTCGCTTGGCCTGCCATGCCGCCAGCATTCAAACAATTGGCCAGAGATGCGGCCAAGGCGGCCGGCTGGCCGAGCTTCGAGCCAGATTCTTGCCTCATCAATCGTTACACCAGCGGCGCGGGCATGGGGTTGCATCAAGACAAAGATGAGCAAGATCTGAAAGCGCCCATTGTCTCCGTCTCCATCGGCGCAACAGCGAAATTCATGCTCGGCGGGCAGCACCGCACAGATCCCGTGAAAACAATCGATCTGCACGATGGCGATGTGATGGTCTGGGGCGGCGCAGCCCGCTTAGTTTTTCACGGCGTTCGGCCGTTGCCGAAAAGTCAAACAGCGCTGCGCTACAACCTGACGTTTCGCAAAGCGGCTTAGCTCAAACCGGTGGGCGAAAAAAAACGTCTGAGTGCAGACGTTTTCAAAAAAAGGTGACGAGCCTTGACCCCGGCACTGACTCTACAGTTAGGGCTGCTTGGTTCCCCACCTGACCCGATTGGCCGCTTCACCATGCGGGAAGGCTCGTCACTTCTATTGTAAGGCGTGAGCACACCGCGACTCATGATGAATCGCGCGTGATAATGATTTCATGACAAATATTCCTGAGCTTGAATCACCGCGTTTGCGCCTTCGCGCATTCAAGAATCAAGATTTTGAGCCGATGGCAAAATTCTTTGCATCTGAGTTCTCGCGCACGTATGGCGGCCCATGCTCGCGGGATGAGGCTTGGCGTAAGTTTGCGGTGTATTCGGGGCATTGGGTGCTGCGCGGGTATGGGCCTTGGGCGCTGGAAGAAAATAGCTCTGGCCAATTCGTGGGGCTTTGTGGAATGTGGTTTCCAGAAGGCTTTCCTGAGCCTGAGATTTCTTGGGCGCTAATCCCCGGGCAGCATGGCAAAGGCTATGCGACAGAAGCCGCGCTCCGGGCTTTGCAGGCAGCTTATGAAGACTTTGGTTGGAAGACGGCAGTGAGCGTAATTGCCGCAGACAATGCAGCTTCACATGCGGTGGCGCTGCGCTTGGGCGCGAAGTTGGAGAGCCGAATTGCGTTTCGCGGCGGGCAGGCGGATGTGTATCGGCATGTGGCGCTGGAGGAATTGCGGCACGCTGCTTGAAGCTTTGTGCAAAGCGTCGCATGGTTGCCATGAGAGTCGGCACAAGTTTTTCGGTGTTTTAAAAGAAATTTAGGCAGTTGGCCGGCGTATTTATTGCGTGAAGCGCTACTACTTTTATAGCAAACAGCAGCGCCAACCATTTCAACCCGCTACGTGATGGGTGTGAAAAAACGAAGCCTTTCGCCGGTTGAGCGCGGCAAATCACGTTATCAAAACCACAGAGGTTTGCAGCTCGTCGCTTGCGCTTTTGAATGCTGCACGAGAGAAAGGCCTCGGCTTTTTCGCGCACATTACGTGGCAGGTGCGCGGTTCGCGTCAAAAGATCGACACAACTATGACGCAAATAAAAAAGCCGCCAAGTCTTGCAACTAAGCGGCTTTTTGTGGAAACAAAGAGAAACTTACTTCAGCTTCACTTCTTTGTATTCCACATGTTTACGAGCTTTCGGATCAAATTTCATGATCGTCATTTTCTCGGGCATGGTTTTTTTGTTTTTCGTGGTCGTGTAGAAATGACCGGTGTCTGCTGTGGACTGCAGCTTGATTTTTTCGCGTCCGCCTTTGCTTGCCATGGTGTGTGTCCTTTAAGCTTGGCCGCGTGCGCGCAAGTCTGCGAGCACGGCATCATTGCCTTTTTTGTCGATCAAGCGCAATGCAGCGTTAGTCACGCGCAGACGCACCCACTTGTTTTCGCTTTCGACGAAAAAGCGGCGATAGTGCAGGTTGGGTAAGAACCGGCGCTTGGTTTTGTTGTTGGCATGGGAAACATTGTTTCCGACCATGGGCTTTTTGCCCGTTACGTCGCAGACGCGTGCCATATAAAGCACTCCTAAAAATATAAACAGCTTTCGCCGCACCTCGCTGCTGCTGACTTATGCATTGCGCAACAGTCAGCCTAGCGGTCATAAACTTGTCCAAAGCCAAGTTAGCCATATATTATAGCCCGTGGATTTGGAGATCCAAGAGACGCGGAATCTGCGGTTGATCTGTTTCAAAGCGCGGTGGCCATGCACAGCTTGCATGGAATGCCGAATATTAAGGTGTTCAAAAACAACCAAACCTGTCACAATCTAAAAAGTATTAAAGGCCCTTCCCCGCCCAATGCGTCCGCTAATCGGTTCAGCCGTGTCGCGGAAGGTTAATTTACCCACTCAAAGCCTCCTTAAGGGAAGCAGAAAGTAAACATGTCAGCGTCGGTTTATAGCGCTTACGGTAGCAACAGCTATCTCTTCGGCGGCAACGCGCCCTATGTCGAAGAACTCTATGAAAATTATTTAGCCAACCCCGGCGCCGTGCCCGACAACTGGCGCAGCTATTTTGATGCCTTGCAGCACGTGCCTGCAACAGATGGCACAGCCGCCAAAGACGTGGCTCACATGCCCGTTATTAATGCATTCACAGAGCTGGCCAAACAAGGCGCCACGCGTACCGTACACGCCAGCACAGACAATGAAATGGGCAGAAAGCGCACCGCTGCCCAACAATTGATTGCAGCCTACCGTAACGTCGGCGCACGCTGGGCCAATCTAGATCCGCTCCAGCGCACCGAGCGCGACAACATTCCCGATCTTGACCCGGCTTTCTACGGCTTCACCGATGCCGATATGGAAACCGTGTTCAATACATCGAATACTTACTTTGGCAAAGAGCAGATGAGCCTGCGCGAGCTGCTCAATGCCCTGCGCGAGACCTATTGCGGCACGATTGGCGCGGAATACATGTATGCCACGAGCCAAGACGAGAAGCGCTGGTGGCAGCAAAAGATGGAAAGCGTCCGCGCGAAACCAGTTTTTTCGGCGCAAGAGAAGAAGAATATTCTGCAAAACCTCACCGCCGCTGAAGGCCTAGAGCGATTCCTTCACACCAAATATGTGGGCCAAAAGCGCTTTTCGCTTGAAGGCGGCGAAAGCTTTATTGCCAGTATGGATGAGCTGGTGCAAAAAGCCGGTGTGGCTGGCGTGCAAGAAATCGTCATTGGCATGGCGCACCGTGGTCGCTTGAATGTGTTGGTGAACACGTTGGGCAAAACGCCTTCCCAACTTTTTGCAGAGTTTGACCACACTGCACCCGAAGATTTGCCATCCGGTGATGTGAAATACCACCAAGGCTTCTCTAGCGACGTGACCACGCCCGGCGGCCCGGTGCATCTGACCTTGGCCTTCAACCCCTCGCACCTTGAAATTGTGAACCCTGTGGTCGAAGGCAGTGTACGCGCCCGCATGGATCGCCGTGGCGATGCGCATGGCACGCAAGTGCTGCCCGTGCTGGTACACGGCGATGCGGCTTTTGCAGGCCAAGGTGTGGTGATGGAAACGCTGGCTCTCGCGCAAACGCGCGGCTACTACACCGGCGGCACCGTGCATTTGGTGATCAACAACCAAATCGGTTTTACCACCAGCGACCCGCGCGACACCCGCTCGACTTTGTATTGCACCGATGTGGTCAAAATGATTGAAGCTCCGGTGTTGCATGTGAACGGTGATGATCCAGAAGCCGTGGTGCTCTGCACGCAATGGGCGCTGGAATATCGCCAAAAATTCAACAAAGATGTGGTGCTGGATATTATTTGCTTCCGCAAACTCGGCCACAACGAGCAAGACACGCCTGCGCTCACCCAGCCGCTGATGTATAAAAAAATTGCGCAGCACCCCGGTACGCGTAAGCTCTATGCCGACAAGCTCGCCGCCCAAGGCATGGGCGACACATTGGGAGATGATTTTTTCAAAGCCTACCGCGCCGCCATGGATGCCGGCAAGCACACTGAAGACATCACGATCAGCAACTTCAAGAGCAAGTATGCAGTCGATTGGGCGCCCTTCCTCGGCAAGAAATGGACGGACGCTGGAGACACCGCTGTGCCACTAGCCGAATGGAAGCGCATTGGCGAGAAGCTCACCACCATTCCCGCCAGCGTTACGCCGCACATGCTGGTGAAAAAAGTTTATGACGACCGCGCCGCTATGGCGCGCGGCGAAGTCAATGTCGATTGGGGCATGGGCGAGCATATGGCCTTTGCATCGCTTGTCGCATCGGGCTATCCCGTTCGTTTGAGCGGCGAAGATTGCGGGCGCGGCACCTTCACGCACCGCCACGCTGTGATTCACGATCAGAGCCGCGAAAAGTGGGATTCAGGCACGTATATTCCTCTGCAAAATGTGGCCGATGGACAAGCCCCTTTTGTGGTGATTGACTCGTTGCTATCAGAAGAAGCCGTGCTCGCGTTTGAATACGGCTATGCCTCGAACGATCCCAACACGCTCGTGATTTGGGAGGCGCAATTCGGCGACTTCGCCAATGGCGCGCAGGTGGTGATCGATCAGTTCATAGCATCCGGAGAAGTCAAATGGGGCCGTGTGAATGGCATTACATTGATGCTGCCCCACGGCTATGAAGGCCAAGGCCCAGAGCACAGCTCGGCGCGCCTAGAGCGCTTCATGCAAATGGCGGCTGACACGAATATGCAAATCGTGCAGCCCACTACGGCCAGCCAGATCTTCCACGTCTTGCGCCGCCAAATGATTCGCGATTTGCGCAAGCCGCTGATTATCATGACGCCGAAAT
The DNA here is from genome assembly GCA_031376455.1 of Variovorax sp. Taxonomy (GTDB): domain Bacteria; phylum Pseudomonadota; class Gammaproteobacteria; order Burkholderiales; family Burkholderiaceae_C; genus JANMDU01. The sequence continues at coordinate 22,011 of JANMDU010000097.1, forward strand.
CTTTGCTGCGCAACAAGGATGCGACATCTCCGTTAGCTGAGTTCACCAAGGGCGGTTTCCAAACCGTGATTCCTGAGCAAAAAGTGATTGACGCGAAGAAGGTCAAGCGCGTGGTGGCTTGTTCGGGCAAGGTCTATTACGACTTGGTGAAAAAGCGCGAAGAAAAAGGGCATGACGATACGGCGATTATTCGCGTCGAGCAGCTTTATCCTTTCCCGCACAAAGCTTTTGCCACTGAGCTCAAAAAATACCCTAACTTAGTCGATCTAGTGTGGTGTCAAGACGAGCCGCAAAACCAAGGCGCATGGTTCTTCGTGCAGCATTACATTCACGAAAACATGAGCGAAGGCCAAAAGCTCGGCTATGCAGGCCGTGCTGCTTCAGCTTCGCCAGCGGCGGGTTATGCGCACTTGCACCAAGAGCAGCAGAAGGCGCTGACGGATGCGGCGTTCGCGAAGCTCAAGGGCTTTGTGCTTACCAAATAAGCCTTTACTTTCTAACCTATTGAAAGAACACGGAAGTCACAGAACCGAACGGAATCCACGGAAGTTTTTCTGTGTCTTCCGTGAATCCTCCGTGACTTCCGTGTTCTAAAAAAACAAACCAACGGAAATTTTCAAAAATGGCAATCGTAGAAGTCAAAGTCCCGCAACTGTCTGAATCTGTGGCCGAGGCCACCTTGTTGCAATGGAAAAAGAAGCCTGGCGACGCTGTGGCAATCGATGAAATCTTGATCGAGATCGAAACCGACAAAGTCGTGCTCGAGGTGCCCGCGCCCAGCGCTGGCGTGATGGCTGAAATTTTGGTGGGCGATGGCGGCACGGTGCTGACTGAGCAAGTCATTGCTCGGATTGATAGCGCAGGCATAGCCGGTGCCGTTGCACCAGCGGCTGCCGCTCCTGCAACTGCATCTGCTCCGGTTGCCGCAGCTGCTGCAACAGGTGGCTCCATGGCAGGCGTGGCCATGCCGGCCGCCGCCAAGCTCATGGCAGATAACAGCTTGGCCTCTGGCTCCGTCGTAGGCTCAGGCAAAGATGGCCGCGTCACCAAGGGCGATGTACTCGCCGCTGTGCAAAGCGGCGTATCAAATTCAAGCGCTACTAATTCAGGAGCATCTAGCGCAGCATCTATGCCGGCTAAAGCCTCAAATGATGTAAAAATTCCCACAGGCGTGCCCACCACAGCACTCGCGCAAGTTGCAGCGCCTGCCAGCAGCTTGGCCGCGCAACTCGAAGGCCGCCCTGAGCAGCGCGTGCCCATGAGCCGTTTGCGCGCTCGCGTGGCTGAGCGCTTGCTGCAGTCACAAGCTAGCAATGCTATTTTGACCACGTTCAACGAAGTCAACATGGCCCCGGTCATGGAAATGCGCAAGCGCTTTCAAGAAAAATTCGAAAAGGAATATGGCTGCAAGCTCGGCTTCATGAGTTTCTTCGTCAAGGCCGCTGTGCATGCGCTTAAGAAATTCCCGGTGCTCAATGCGTCGGTAGATGGTAGCGATATCGTTTATCACGGTTATTTCGATGTGGGCATCGCCGTAGGAAGCCCGCGTGGCTTGGTCGTGCCCATCCTGCGCAATGCCGATCAAATGAGCTTTGCCGATATTGAGAAAAAGATCGCTGAATTCGGCAAGAAAGCCGGCGAAGGCAAGCTCGGCATGGAAGACATGACTGGCGGCACCTTCTCCATCAGCAATGGCGGCACTTTCGGCTCCATGATGTCCACCCCCATCATCAACCCACCGCAATCTGCGATCCTCGGCGTTCACGCCACCAAAGACCGCGCCGTGGTCGAAAACGGCGTCGTCGTCGTGCGCCCCATGAACTACTTCGCCATGAGCTACGACCACCGAATCATCGACGGCCGCGAAGCTGTGCTCGGCTTGGTAGCGATGAAAGAAGCGCTGGAAGATCCGGCAAGATTGCTGTTTGATATTTGATCCGAGCGCCAAATGCCTACGCTATCAATGTTCTACGGCCTTGTGGTGTCTATGTATTTCTTGGACATTAAGGAGCACAACAGTCCACATATTCACGTGCGGTATCAGGATTTCAAAGCGGTTTTTGGGATTCCAGATGGCAACTTGTTGGCTGGCCAACTTCCACCGAAGAAACGCAAACTCGTTGAGGCGTGGATAGAAATCCGTCACGAAGAACTCATGGCAGATTGGTCTTTGGCAATCGAAGGCAAAGAGCTGTTTCGCATTGATCCTTTGAGATAGCGCAGGAAGACAAAATGAATCCCGATGTTGTTGATGTCATTCCTCTGGCTAATTATTGTTTGTTGGTTACATTCAAAACCGGCGAACGTAAAAGCTTCGATGTAAAGCCATATTTGCAATACCCGGCGTTTCAAAAGCTAACAAAGCCCGGCTTTTTTGAAAAAGCTCATGTTGAATACGGCACAGTAGTGTGGGACGACAATACAGATTTATCACCAGACTCGCTTTTTCTAGAAGGTGTTAACGAAGAGTTATCTCAAAAGGAGAGCCTGTGACGCAAGCAAATCAACTTTACGACCAAGACACCGCAGCTTGGGCTGCCGCGAACGCAGACCTGTTGCGTCAGCGCCGCTTCGCTGAACTAGATGTTCCGCATTTGATTGAGGAGTTGGAAGACATGGGCAAAAGCGAACGCCGTGCTTTGGAAAGTCATTTGTCAGTGCTGCTGATGCACCTTCTTAAGTGGGAACACCAACCTTCTATGCGCAGCAACAGTTGGAGGCTCTCGATAGAGAATGCTCGTCAGTCCATTGAAGAAATCATAGAAGACAGCCCGAGCTTGAAGCCCAAGCTTTACGATGAGATTTTTGTAGCACGTGCATATGCTAGGGCGCGTCGTTTAGCCGCGATCGAGACTGGTCTAGAGTTGTGCGGCTTTCCTGAAAAATGTCCAGTTGCAATCAAATCGGTGCTTGAAGATTCGACACACTTACCCCCAAACGTTTAATAAGCTTCAGCGGTGCTGCGATGCGATTATCAGAATCATTGAATTTGTCAAGACGACAGACGCTTGCTGGGCTTATGAGTACGGCCGTGCCCCTAAGCATTTTCGCGCAGACAGGGCAGATTTCTAGGACTGTTTATGAAGTTGAGGCTACCACGGGCTTTCAAGGTTCATATGTATTTGTTCCGCAGAAAACCTCTCCTTCTGGGGTCATTCTCATGCTACATGGCAGTGAGGGAGGCACAAACGGAAACTATATATGGCTAGCGCATTGGCTTGCATCGTATGGCTTTGTTACGATGCCTTTGCCTTACAGCGTTGGCGGCAACACTTGGCATGCTGGAGATATTATTCGCGTATCAATAGATAGAACAGAACAGGCGCTTGATACTTTACGTAGGCATCCTGCATCTAATGGTAAGGCAGGAATTTGCGGATACAGCCGTGGCGCTGAACATGCATTGCTTGTTGCATCGTTATTAGCCCGTGATAAGCCAAGCCAAGTTCCGCAAGCTGTTGCTGTACACGCGGCTTCAGATCTTGCAGTACGAGATTTTTACTCCGCAAGTGTGTACCCTACAGAGCCGAAACCACGCACCACGCCTTTGTCATCATGGACTTGGCGAGGTACAGAAATACCTGTTGGTAAAGAGATAGAAATTGAGCGTTTTGCGGGTGGGTTGTTTCTTTCCCACGGAGAGCTTGACGATATTTGGACAGTTCAAAAAACTCGAAACCTTGAAAAACGGCTGCGCGATGCTGGACGCTCGCCAGTTACCCGCTACTTCGCCGATCAGAAGCATGGGCTAAGCGCTGCGCGGCGAACTGAGCTAATGCGCGAGTGGGTGCAGTTTTTTACTATGCATTTGTCATGAAAAGTAAAAGTATTATCAATTGCTGTGCTGGCGGCACTGGTAAGTCATTGATTTAACCATCAGCTAGCTTAAGCGTTCATGAATTTTTATAAACCTGAAAATCTACGCCCCATTTCTGAGGCGAAAAACCCAGATTTGCGCGGCATTCCTGCGGCATTGGCGCGCGCTACGCTACGTGCGCAGGAGCTGGCGAAGCAAACCAATACTTATCTGGTCGTTCAACGCAACGGCCAACTTCTTAAATTGAAAGTGAATGAGCTATGAGCAAACAATTCGACGTCATCGTCATCGGCGGTGGTCCTGGTGGCTACATTGCGGCTATTCGGGCTGCGCAATTGGGCTTCAATACGGCTTGTATTGATGAGTGGAAGAATGACAAAGGTGGGCCAGCGCCGGGTGGGACTTGTACCAATGTGGGCTGCATTCCATCAAAGGCGCTGCTGCAAAGCTCGGAGCATTTTGAGCAGGCTGGGCATCATTTTGCGGATCATGGGATTGGGTTGAAAGACTTGACGATTGATATCGGCAAGATGCTGGGGCGCAAAGACACTGTCGTTAAGCAAAACAACGATGGCATTTTGTATCTGCTGAAGAAAAACAAAGTGACGTTTTTCCACGGGCGCGGTTCGTTTGTGGCTTCTAAAGACGGGGCTTATGAAATCAACGTGGCTGGCACGGCCAGCGAAGTGATCTCTGGCAAACACATCATCGTGGCAACGGGCTCGAATGCGCGCGCCATGCCGGGTGCGCCGTTTGATGAAGAAAACATTTTGTCAAATGATGGCGCTCTGCGCATGGGCACTGTGCCGAAAAAGCTGGGCGTGATTGGAGCGGGCGTGATCGGGCTGGAGATGGGCTCGGTCTGGCGCAGGCTTGGCGCGGATGTGACTGTGCTTGAGGGCTTGCCGACTTTCTTGGGCGCTGTAGATGAGCAGATTGCCAAAGAAGCCAAGAAGGCGTTTGACAAGCAGGGCCTCAAGTTTGATATGGGCGTCAAGATCGGCGAGATTAAGACCACGAAAAAAGGCGCGAAAAGCAACGTAACGGTGGCTTTTACCAACGCTAAAGGCGAAGCGCAAACTTTAGAGGTAGACAAGCTCATCATCTCGATTGGCCGCACTGCTAACACGATTGGCCTGAATGTGGATGCCGTGGGCTTGAAGCTTGATGAGCGAGGCATGGTGATCGTTGATGACCATTGCAAAACCAATCTGCCTAACGTGTGGGCCGTGGGCGATGTCGTGCGCGGGCCGATGCTGGCGCACAAGGCCGAGGAAGAGGGCGTGGCCGTGGCTGAACGCATTGCGGGGCAGCATGGTCATGTGAATTTCAATACCGTGCCTTGGGTGATCTACACCTCGCCCGAGATTGCTTGGGTCGGTCAAACAGAGCAGCAGCTCAAAGCCGCTGGCCGCGCCTATCGCGCGGGCACTTTCCCCTTCATGGCCAATGGCCGCGCGAGGGCGTTGGGCGACACCACAGGTATGGTGAAGATGCTTGCAGATAGCGTCACCGATGAAATCTTGGGTGTACATATCGTGGGGCCAATGGCTTCTGAGCTGATCGCTGAATGCGTGGTGGCGATGGAATTCCGCGCTTCGAGCGAGGACATCGCCCGCATTTGCCATGCGCATCCATCACTCTCTGAGGCTACTAAAGAGGCTGCATTGGCGGTGGATAAGCGGACTTTGAATTTCTGATTTTTTAGGAACACGGAGGGCACGGAAATTACACGGAAGACACAGAAAATTTAATTTGGATTTTTCTGTGTCTTCCGTGCTAACTCAGCGCCTTCCGTGTTCTTTTATTTTTCCATAGCCAGAATCCATGAGCGATAGCGTTAAAGCAGCTTACGAAGCGGAACTGAAAACGCGCGGCTACACCAGTGATCCCGCGCAGCTGCGGGCAGTAGAGGCTTTGCAGCGATGTGCTGACGAATGGGCTGAATTCAAAGAAAAGCGCTCGAACGCTTTTAAAAAGCTGATTCATCACCCAGACATACCAAAGGGTGTGTACATGTTTGGTGGCGTAGGGCGGGGCAAGAGCTTTCTGATGGATTGCTTTTTCAATGCTGTGCCATTGCAGCGCAAAACGCGCCTGCACTTTCACGAATTTATGCGCGAGGTACACCGCGAGTTGTCTGACCTTCAAGGCACGGTCAATCCGCTGGATGAGCTTGGAAAACAGATTTCTAAGCGCTACAAACTGATTTGTTTTGATGAATTCCATGTGGCTGACATCACGGATGCAATGATCTTGCATCGGCTGATTGATGCGCTGTTCAAAAACGGTGTCGGCATGGTGACGACGAGTAATTTCACACCTGATGGCTTGTATCCCAATGGATTGCATCGTGATCGCATCTTGCCTGCGATTGAATTGCTCAAAGCTGAGATGCAGGTGATCAGTGTAGACAACGGCATCGATTACCGCCGCCGTACGCTGGAGAAAGTGCAGATGTATCACACGCCGCTGGGCGAGACGGCAGACGCGGCGATGAATCAAGCTTTCACTGAGCTGGCGGAGGCCAAAGATGAAAGCCCTGTGCTCAACATTGAATCGCGCGAGATCAAAGCACGGCGCAAAGCCGGCGGCGTGGTGTGGTTTGATTTCAAAACGCTCTGCGGCGGTCCACGCAGCCAGAATGATTATCTGGAGTTGGCCACGCAGTTTCATACCGTGATGCTCTCTGATGTGCCACAAATGTTTGTGAAGAATGCCTCTGAGGCACGGCGCTTTACATGGCTGATTGACGTGCTTTATGACAGGCGCTGCAAGCTGATCATGAGCGCAGCCGTTGCGCCTGAGCTGCTTTACACCGAAGGCCCGTTATCTCATGAGTTTCCGCGCACCGCCTCGCGACTGAATGAAATGCAAAGTGCAGAATTTTTAGCGCTGGAGCGGCGCAGTGTAGACACGCGACTGACGTGATACATTGAATCGATCATGATGTTTGCCAATCTGAAACGAACGCCCCAGCTAGCCGCTATGCTTTTCATAGCATTTGGCGCAGTTTCTATGCCGGCTGCAGCACAAAACAACGTTCAAATGTCAGCTGAATTGGCTGCGGAGCGCGCAGAGCGCAGTCGAATCAGTCAAGAGCGAGCGGCGCTCCAGAAAAGCTTGGCTGAGCAGCGTGAAGCTTGCTATCAAAAATTTGCAGTCACCCCTTGTTTAAATAAAGCACGAGATGAGCATAACGAAAAAACTCTTGACCTTAAGCGGCAGGAGCTGCTGCTCAGCGATGCACAGCGCAAACGGGCAGCTGCAGTGCGAGTTAGTGCTATGGACGAACGCAACTCTCCCGCAGCGCAGCTTGCGCGCGCGCAAGATCGTGGGCGTGCCTTAGAGGCGGCGGCGCGACGTGATGAAAGACAGGCGCAGCGTCAAAATGAGCGCGAGAAAAAACAAAAGGCTCTGGCAGCTCAGCCGATGCGCTCAGATGAGATCAAGCTAGACAAAGATAGGGAGCGCCTTGCGCCGCAGGCTGATCAGCGTCAGCAGCCGATGACCAAAGTAGCGCCTGAACAGCAACCCGGCCAAGCGCAGCGCTCGCTCAAGAATGTGCAGCGTTCTGCAGATCGAGAAAAAGCAGCGCAAGTGCGCCGCAACAAGGCAGCTGAGCGCGAGGCTTCACGCAAAAAACCGCCTGCGGCGAGTTTGCCAATGCCAATGCCAATGCCAATGCCGACGCAAGCTAAGTGAGAATGGCCAGTGGCCTACAGCACCGTTTGCAACAAAGCACCTTTGAAAAGCACTGGCCCGGTAGGCCCGGTACTGCTGGGTACACCGCCTTTGGGTTCGAGACTGATGGCAAGCGTCGGTACATTTTTAAGATTGTCGGGCGCAGCCGTGAGCTTGAGCACTTTATCGTTGCCCATCACGCCGAGCGATTGTGGGGCTTGGCCGGGTGGCAAAGCCCAAAGCTGTAGAGATTTGTCAGCCGCTTCTTGATAGCCACCAACGCGTTGGAGCACCAGACGTTTTTTCTCTGGATCAAACGTCACAAGCACTGACGCATCGGATTTATCATCCGCCAGCACCGCTACATACTGCACCTTTTGTTGCTCGCTTTGTTGCTGCAGCTGCTTTTCAAGTTGCGCAATTTGTTGACCGCGGCCTTCGAGGTTTTGCAGACCTTGCAGAGACACCACGACCCCCACCACGGCGGCGACGCCTGCAAACGCAGCGCCTGCACGCCACCAGACCAGTTGCCGGCGCAGATGTGCTAGCTTGGTTTGGAGTAGCTGCAGCTTGGGCGAAGCCTGCAAAATACGTTGGGGCATCGATTGCAAGCTGTTCTCAATACGCTTCCAAACATTGGGGTTGGGGTACACAGGTGCAGGGAGTTCCATGAGGGCGGCCATCCTTTCTTGCCACAACAAAATGCGCGCGCGCACAGTAGCGCTTTGTCGCGCGTAATTTTCAAAGCGACGGCGCGCAGCGCCTCGCATCGTGCCCACCGCATAGCGCGTGGCGAGCATATCGAGCAATTCGGGGTGTTGGGAGATATTCATTTATGCAAACCGATTCATACAAGTGCGCAATTGATCCAGGCCTCGGCGCATCCATGTCTTGACGGTGCCCAAAGGGAGTTTGAGTTGTGCGGCCATTTCACTGTGGCTTAAATCACGGAAGTAAGCGAGCGTGACAACTTGCCGCTGCTTGGCCTCGATTTTGCGCAAACACTCATGCAGTGCCCAGGCCTGCTCGCTGGCCTCTTGCGTATCCATGGGTGTATCGATATCAGCGGCCAGCGTGTCGGCCATGTCTTCAACAGGTTGGCCAGCGAGCGCGCGTTCTGCAGTGCGCCTGCGCAAAAAATCCAAGCCTCTGCTACGCACAATGACACCAAGCCACGCCATAGGTGGGCTTAATGGGGCTTTGTAATCACCGGCAACGCGCCAGATGGTGATGTAGGCATCTTGCAGCACATCTTCGGCATGCTCTACATTGCCTACCACGCGCATGGCAATGGCATAAAGCCTGCTGCTGGTGGCATCGTAGAGCTGACGCAAAGCGGCACTGTCTTGGCTTGCAACGCGCTCTAGCCAAACGATGAGTTGAGCGTCAGTGGTAGTTTGATTCATGATTCGTTTGAAGAGTCAAGTTATTTGGGTGCCGACAAAGTGGATAAATACGCCACCACATCGGATCGCTCATGGGGTAAAGACAGACGATAACCCATACGCTGGCCTGGGATCACTTTTTCAGGATCGATGAGCCAGCGCTCTAGGTCGGCACGACTCCAAACAATCTTACTTTTTTTCAAGGCTTCCGAATAATCATAATCTTTCGCTTTGCCAGCACGACGACCCAAAATGCCTGCATGCGCTGGGCCCACGCCGTTTTCGTAGGCGCTATGACAGGCACTGCACTTCGCTGTATAAATTTTAAGGCCTCGATCTACTGCCGCTTGCTTTTCGCTTGTATTTTGCGCGAAAGCCGTGCCAAAAAAGGCGCTGAGCACCATCACCAAAAGTGATGGGCTCAGTGCCAAGCCTGCTTTTGAGGGCAGGCAGTGCATCAAACTTGAAAACACGTGTCTACGCTCCCAAGCTCATCATCTCTGGCGCTGTTTGGCCGACCAAAGTAGTCGCCAGAAGCGTAAATTGAGGCGCAACGAAAGGATTTGCAGATGTAGCTAAACTCATGAAAAGGCCTTCAGGTGGTGGTGGAATGGATCGGTCGAAATATCTAGACACTTGCAATACGGGCGCACATGGCACTTGGATTCAAAAACGCTCAGAATCCACTGGGTGAATCCAAACCAAATTTGGCTTCGTATGAAATAGGTCAGCCAACATAAGGAAAATCACATGCATCAACTCAAAAACAAATGGAAAAACTCTGCCGCTATGCTTTCAGTAGCATCTTGCGCAGTATTTATGCCGGCTATCGCGCATTCTGAGACTGGGAAGCTGCTCCTCACGGGCGGTGTCAGCACGGTCGATGGCGCAGCCGGCGGGGGGCTCACGCCTTGGGCGGTGATCGGCAGCTTGGCCACGGAGGGCGAAATCGGCGGCACGGCGCATTTCACCCGCGTCAACACCAAAGACTATGGCCTATCCACCTACGGCGCAGCGCTGGGCTGGAATGAGCGCGTGGAGGTCTCGTTGGCGAAACAAGATTTGGATACGGGCATCACTGGCACAGGCTTGGGCATTCCTGGCCTGCGGCTGAAGCAAGATATTTTGGGTGTCAAGGTTCGCGTGGCTGGCGATGCAGTGCTCAATAGCGACTCGCTGATGCCAGCAATTGCGGTCGGCGTGCAAGCCAAGCAATTGGGCAGCACGGCGCTTGATCCCACGTTAACCTTGCTCGGCGCAAAACGCAGCGGCACGGATTTCTACGTGAGTGCGACCAAGCTTTTCTTAGCCCAAGGCGTGCTCGTCAACGGCACGCTGCGCGCTACCAAGGCCAATCAAAACGGCTTGCTTGGGCATGGCGCAACCTTAGGTGGTGCTAAAAACAGCTACGAAATCTTGCCTGAAGTCTCTGTGGCCTTGTTGCTGCGCAAAGATTTAGCAGTCGGCGTGGAATACAGAAAAATGTCCAACAAGTTAGAGAAAGCGGGCGCTGCTGCTGGCTTGATCGACGGCCTGAAATCAAGCGACTGGAAAGATGTTTTCATCGCTTGGCAGCCCACCAAGAATATCTCGCTCACGTTGGCCTACGTTGATCTCGGCCAAATCGTGCCCGCTACCACCGCCAAACGCCGCCAAACCGGCACCTATCTCTCCGCCCAAGTGGCGTTTTAAGGAACATCCATGAAAAATTTTCTCCTCTCTCTTATTGCTGCTCTTAGTTTCGCAGCGCTGCCAGCCAAAGCTGACGACAGCCTCTACAAATCCTTCGGCGAGCAAGCCGGAATGTCTGCCTTGATGGATGAGTTCATGAAAGACCTGCTGGCTGACAAACGCATGCAGCCCTTCTTTGAAAAGACCAATCCCGCGCAATTTAAAAGCAGCTTGGGCAATCAAATGTGCCAGCTCGCAGGCGGCGCTTGCCAATACAAAGGCCCAGATATGAAGCTCGCTCACAAAGAGATGGATATCAACAAAGCCAATTTCAACGCTTTGGTTGAAGTGCTGCAAAAAAGTATGGCAACGCGCAACATCCCATTCACCGCACAAAACCGTATGCTCGCCTTGCTCGCACCCATGCATCGCGATATCATCAACATGAAATGATCAAGGTAAATACTATGAAATCAATAGCACCTCGCGCAATATCTACGCCGGATAAACGCCTATTTGGCTTGATATTTGCAGCCTCTACCCTGTTTACAGCGCTCTCTGCTATCGCCGGCACAGTACAAGTCAGCGTGGTTGATCGCGATGGCAAGCCGGCGCAAGATGCGGTGGTGGTGCTCGTCCATGCCACAGCCAAAACTGCATCAACAAGTTTGCCCGTGATGGCCACTGTGGCCAACGAAAAGATGCAATTTATCCCCGCAGTCACCGTGGTAGCCAAAGGTGCAAAAGTACGCTTCGTCAACAACGATCCGTGGGATCATCATGTGCGCGGCGCGCCTGTGGCATCCGTGTTTGCCAACACGCCAGAGGCCTATGCTGCTGGCCGCAACGCAGGCGGCTTTGAGCTGCGCCTGCAAGGCCGAGACGAAGGCAAGCCTGCCAAATTCCAAGAGGTGACGATGAATCAAACCGGCGCGCAAACCGCTGTCGGCCTCGGCTGCTTCTTGCATGGCTCGATGCGCGGTAGTGTGTATGTGAGCGATTCGCCTTGGGCGGCAAAGACGAATGAGCAAGGCATCGCCAGCTTTGACAACGTGCCCGATGGTGCAGTACAAGTGCGCGTTTGGCATGCCGATCAGTTGATCGATTTGCCTCTGCAAGCCGTCAATGTGACATCTGCACCGCTGCAAGTGAAATCGCAACTACAAGTCACGCCGCGTCGGCGTCGTTCTTAAACTTGGCTTCGGTTTGCGAGTGGGTAGTTTGATTGCTTTGCCTTCACGCGAGCCGCTCGCCTGCCACGTGATGTGCGCGATAAAGCCGAGACCTTTCTTTCGTGTAGCACTCTAAGCCGCAAGCGCCGAGCTGCGAACTTTTGTAGTTTTGATAACGTGTTTTGCCGCGCTCAACCGAAGAAAGACTTCGTTTTTTCACACCCGTCATGCAGCGGATGGAGATGGTCAGCACGTTGGCGCTTACTATTGAATTAGTAGCACTCTGCGCAATAGATACGCCGGCAATCTGCCTCTTTTACTTTAATTTCAGCTCGCTTTTAGGAGTGGCTGATCACTCTGGCAGACCATCCACACCTGCCTTCGCCAAAATAGCAAGCGCACGCTTGGCTGATCCGCCCTGCGCTCGCGCATCCAAAAACTGCTGCGCTGTTCTACGGCAAGCCAGTTTTTCAGCCACCGCGGCGTTGATGTGTTGATTGATCGCCACACCATCGTCCGCAGCTGCTTGGCGCACAGCGTCGTACATAGAGTGAGGAAGTCTCAACGCAAAATTGTTTGCTTGCAGGGTTTGCTTCTAGTGAAGGTGTTTTTGCCACAAAAGCCATCTTGAATTAGTGTCAACTTAATTGCTAGGATTCTTGTCCTGTCGTCTTTGAATGCCTTCAAGAAGATATGCAACTAAAAGGCAGAGACCATTACGTTCAACACCGAATTTGCGGGATGCGCTGACGGCATTGAGCATGTCTTGCCACTCTTTTGTCAGTTCATTTTTCTTCTCAATTGAAAATGCGCTCAGATCAATGTCATTGCCAAGATGTGAGCTAAGGTAGCTGAAAATACTTGCATCAGCGATCTTGGCTGTAACCACTTCATATGTGATGTTTGCATACTTGCCGGTGTCAATAGCAGAGTTGAGATAGAACGCTAGAAAGGTTAGGTTTGTTATGCGCATGATTGATTCCTGTTCAGTGGCCAAAGTACAGATACGAGATTCATTGATATGTAATTATGTCCAGTTATTAAGATCTGCAACAAGTGAAAAAGAGTTTGATTTCTACAAGACACTAGCCCTTGAACATAAAACTATGAATGGTAATAAAGCAAATCATTTATTCAGCGATTTGCTTATTTCTGCATTCGACGCGCGTCCCGCCAATCATCCATACCCGCTGCGTGATGGGTGTGAAAAAACGAAGTCTTTCTTCGGTTGAGCGCGGCAAACCACGTTATCAAAACTACAAAAGGTCGCAGCTCGGAGCTTGCGGACGGGATCGCTACACGAAAGAAAGGCCTCGGCTTTTTCGCGCACATCACGTGGCAGGCGAGCGGTTTGCGTCAAACAGTATTTTAGAAAAAATCACTGCCTTGCAGATCGGATATTCAATGGCAGAGCCTGAGGATAACTGGTGCGAAACGGGTTAATGTCCACACCACCGCGCCGCGTGTATCGGGCGAAGACGGAGAGTGTGGTCGGTTTGCAATGCTTCCAAATATCGGTGTAGATGCGTTCGACGCATTGCTCGTGAAATTCGTTGTGATTGCGGAAACTCACGATGTATTGCAGCAAGCTGCCTTGGTCGATTTGCGGGCCGTTGTAGGTGATTTGTACGCTGCCCCAATCGGGCTGGCCGGTGACGAGGCAATTGCTTTTGAGCAGGTGGCTGACCAGCGTCTCGCTGACAGGTTGTTCGTCTGTTGCGGCATGAAGCAGATGCGGAGCGGGGGTGTAATGCGTGCATTCCACATCGAGGCGATCGAGTAACACGCCATCGAGCTCTTGCACATGCTCATTGGAGAAAGCATCTACATTGATCATGCGCACACCTACTCTTCGCTCGCCGCGCGGTACATTGAAAACCGCTGCTCCGATATCTAGCGCAATCGTTTCACGAACCTCATCTGCGCCATGGTTACTGCCTGAAAACTTCGTGTTGTTGAAGCTGTTGAAATAAAGCTTGACGCTTTTGCTCTCCGCGATAAATGGCGATTCGCAAGGAATCGTGACATGGCAAATCGCTACTTGTGGACGGCCTTTGGCGTTGAGCCATGAGAGTTCAAACGCTGTCCACAAGTCTGCGCCCATGAACGGCAATTGCCCTGTGATGCCAATCTCAGCGCGTTTTTCTGAGCGAGGAATGGGAAAGAGCAAGGCTGCATCGTATTGATCAATATACGAGCTGGTTTTGCCTAGTTGAGATTGTTCAGGTGCGTTCATGCTTCAAATGCTTTAAAAAATCTGGCAGCCATTGCGCCACTGCACCCGGTGCAAGATCGTGCCCCATGCCTTCAATGCCAACAAAGCGGGAGCCTGAAATGCGCTTTGCTGTATCGCGCCCATGCTCGGGCGGCACGAGCACGTCTGCGAGGCCGTGGATGACGAGAGTTGGCGTTTTGATTTGCTTGAGCAAATCATGTCGTTGATTATCCGCAGCGATAGCGATCATCTGCCGAAGTGTGCCATCGGGATGATGGCTGCGCTCAATGCCCAGCCTGATGCGCTCGCGCAGAAGTTGCGGATCAATAGGAAACGCTGGGCTACCAATCACACCGAAAAACTTCACGTAATGCTTCGTTACGTCATCGACTCGTTGACTCTTGGGGCGATTAAGCATAGCGAGAATGACGGCTGGCTTGGCATCGGGCAAGCCGGGCGCGCCGCTGCTGCTCATGATGCTCGTGAGCGAGAGAACGCGCTCGGGCGCAATTGCGACCACATGCTGCGCAATCATGCCGCCCATGCTCGCTCCGACGACGTGGGCGCGCTGGATGTTCATCGCATCGAGCACACCGATTGCATCACGCGCCATGTCAGACAAGCTGTAGGGCGCTGCAATCGCCCAGCCCAGCTTACGTTTGATGCTTGCCCACAAGATGTTGGGTTTGCCGCATTCATCAAAATGCTGCGAGAGGCCAATATCGCGGTTGTCAAACGTGATCACGCGGTAACCGCTTTGCACCAGTGGCTCAATCACAGCCGGCGGCCAAGCCACGAGCTGCATGCCCAAACCCATGATCAGCAGCACAGCAGGATGCTGCGGGTTGCCGTGTTCTTGCACTTCTATCGAAATGCCGTTTGCTTTAATTTTCATAGCACTCTGCGCAATAAATATGCCGGCTAACGGCCAATTTCGTATATAAATTCATGCAAACTTACCTTCTCGCAACCACTTGGTGGCGATCCACTTTTGGCCTTCAATCACAGGCATGCCGCCATGCAGGCTTTTGCTTGACGGGTGAGGGCGGTCGTAGCTGAAAAAGACAGCGTTGCCGCGCTTTGGCGCGACAGTCAATTTCACATCTGGGAAGACGGTGCCGCCGCCTTTTTGCGGCTCGTGCAAGTACATGATGATCGTCGCCACGCGCTGACCACCGCGCTTCAAAATGGTCGGCGTGCCAGGCTCGCTTGGATCAAAATAATCGTAATGCGGCTTGTATTCTGCGCCGGGGTGGTAATGCAAAATTTGCAGACCTTCACCGTTTTCTACCGGCCAGCGTGTGAGTTGCGCCAAGCGGCGTTCGATGCGTGCGATCAGCTCATTTTCTGCGCGGGCGTAAAACATGCCGTTGCTCGTGCGATCTGCATTGAGTTCTTCGCCGCCGGTTTCCGTCTCCACGGTGAGAGAACGCGCCATGCGCGGCTTGGCGCCTTCGATCAAGCCATCGCATTCTTCATCGCTCAGAAAATCGCCGATTACTACGATATTTGGTTCGCTTGAAGTGCTGAGGATGCTCACGCGGCGATCTTCTAATTGCAAATACAAAGGCGAATCTTCAATGGCCAGCATGGGCACGGTTAAAGGTACGGTTAGGGGCTCGGACAAAAGAGCTTCAGGCTGGGTCTCTTGGATATGCGTTTGCAAGGTGGATTCCAGCGCGGCGATGGCGACATCTTCTTGCCAGCCGGAGGCTTGCATGGATTGCAGCACCACATCTGCCGTAAAGCCAGCTTCGGCTTGCGAGATGATCCAAGCGCGGAGTTCGGGGGTGATGGCTTGGGCTTGGCTCATGGCTTTCTCCGAAAAACAAGACGATCTGGCGTGCTATCAGCAGGGTGGAAAGCATAGCCTTCACTGTTGAAAGCTTCGAGTTTGCTCACATCTTTGATCCGCTTCTGAATCGCGTAGCGTGCCATCAGGCCGCGAGCGCGCTTGGCAAAAAAGCTGATCACTTTGTATTGCCCATTTTTATACTCCTCAAACACGCATTCGACCACGCGTGCTTTGAGTGCTTTGCGATCGACTGCTTTGAAATATTCTTGGCTCGCTAAGTTGACAATGATGGGTGATTTTTCTCCGGCGAGCTGCAGGTTCAAGTGCTCTGCAATAGAGCTGCCCCAAAATTTATACAAATTACTTCCTGCTGAATTGGCGAGGGTCGTGCCCATCTCTAGTCGATAAGGCTGCATCCAATCGAGCGGGCGGAGCAAACCATACAGGCCGCTCAGTGAAGCCACATGCGTTTGCGCCCAGTTGAGATCTGCTGCTTTGAGTGTTTTTGCATCGAGCCCTTCATACACATCACCATTGAAAGCGAGGATGGCTTGCTTGGAATTTTTAGCTGTGAATCTTGGCCGCCAAGATTGATACCGCGCCACGTTTAGACTGGAAAGTTCGTCGCTCAAATCCATCAGTTCAGCAATTTGTTGGGGGCTTTTGGGGCGAAGCAAATCAATCAGTTGCGCAGATTTTCGGGGAAATTGCGGCAAGGTGTGTGGCAGATCGGCAGGCGCGGGCGTGGCGTAATCGAGGGATTTCGCAGGGGAAAGCAAAAAAATCATATTGAAATTATGCTGCATGCGAAAAGTGCTATAGTTTCAGCACTGCGAAAGGCATTAAAGAGTTTTGTCCCTCTAACCGCCTAAAAACCGCCTAAATTTCCCGGCCTCAGCAATTGCTGTTTTCCGGTGATCCACCTCCCCAGCAGCTTCCCCACTCCTATTGGAGTCCTTTTCTAAGAGTTTTTATGCACTTAAACGATCTTAAAGTCCAACACGTCTCAGCCTTGGTGAATGAAGCCGAAGGCCTTGGCATCGAAAATCCTGGGCGCTTGCGCAAGCAAGAGCTGATGTTTGCCATCATCAAAGCGCGCGCCAAAACGGGCGAGTTGGTAGAAGCCGATGGCGTATTAGAAGTCTTGCCCGATGGCTTTGGCTTCCTGCGCAATCCCGAAGCCGATTACACCGCCAGCACCGACGATATTTATATTTCCCCGAGTCAAGTGCGCCGTTTTAACCTGCACACGGGTGACATGATTGAGGGCGAGGTGCGCATTCCCAAAGAAGGTGAGCGTTACTTTGCGCTGAATAAGCTCGACAAGGTCAACGGCGATCTGCCTGAGAAAAACAAACACAAAGTGATGTTTGAAAACTTGACGCCCTTGTTTCCTAATGTGCAAATGAAGCTTGAGCGCGACATCAAGAGCGAAGAAAACATCACGAGCCGCGTGATTGATTTGATCGCGCCATTTGGCAAAGGCCAGCGTGCGCTGCTTGTGGCCTCGCCCAAGAGCGGTAAGACAGTGATGATGCAGCACATTGCGCATGCGATTACCGCCAATTATCCCGATGTGCATTTGATGGTGCTGTTGGTTGACGAGCGCCCTGAAGAGGTGACCGAGATGCAGCGCAGCGTGCGCGGCGAAGTGATTGCTTCGACCTTTGATGAACCCGCTGCTCGCCACGTTCACGTGGCCGAGATGGTGATCGAGCGCGCGAAGCGCTTGGTGGAGCTGAAAAAGGATGTGGTGATTTTGCTCGATTCGATCACCCGGCTTGCTCGTGCTTACAACAACGTCGTGCAGAGCTCGGGCAAGGTACTCTCGGGTGGTGTGGATGCGAATGCTTTGCAGCGCCCCAAGCGATTCTTTGGCGCAGCGCGCAATATTGAAGAAGGTGGTTCGCTCACGATCATTGCTACTGCGTTGGTCGATACCGGCTCGAAGATGGATGAAGTGATTTTTGAAGAATTCAAGGGCACGGGTAATTCAGAAGTGCATCTGTCGCGCCGCTTGTACGAGAAGCGCGTGTTTCCTGCGATCGCGTTGTCTCAGTCTGGCACGCGTCGCGAAGAGCTGCTGCTCTCTCCCGAAGTTTTACAAAAAACGCGTATCTTGCGCTCCTTCTTGTTCAACATGGATGAGATTGAGAGCATGGAGCTGATTCAGAAGAAAATGAAGTCAACGAAGAACAATTCTGAGTTCTTTGAGGAAATGCGAAGGGGTGGGTAATCTTCGCTCTTAGTGATGTGCGTTGCCAAAGCGGTTGGGCTATTCACCTCCGCGAATGTCCTCCGCCGGCTTTGCCGTCGCCCCCTTTATTTCGCTGCGGTGAACAGCCCAACCGCTTTGGCAGGCTGAGGTCTTGGGACGCAGTGAACAGTCTGCGCGAAGATTTTTTGAGTAGTGATAGGCTGCGGTTTTGAGTTATTTTCCCCACTGATTTGTGGTATTACACCATGAAGGCGGGCAAATAACACAAAACCGCAGCCGTTGTTATCCCCAATGCATCTTCCAATTTATACGATTTAAATATCACACTGAGC
>JANMDU010000130.1:0-20254 GCA_031376455.1 Variovorax sp.
CCCGCAACGGTGTATGGACGGTTGGCCTCTTCGGATGCCAGCCTGCTTGCTAAAACGAGAAGCCACTGAATGCCCCGCGCATTTGGGAAGGCTTTAGCAGGTTGCAATCCATCAGCCCGGATACCGGCCAACAAGGCGATGCACTTGTCCGCAAGGGTGAAAGCATCACATTGATCCACGTCAGCGGGGAAGCTGACACCGGATTTGCTTTGTTCTTTTCCCTTTTTATGAAAAACTTTATCTTCGCACAACGCGCTAGCGTTCGTGCATTGGCTGTGGCCTCCGCTGCTGCATGCATATCTTTTGCTACCAGCTCTTTTGCACAAACTGCGCCTGAGGCGCAACTCAAACCTGTCATCGTCACCGCAGATCGTCTGCCAGGCACTCCGCAGGAGCAGATTGCGGGAGTCAGCGTTATCACAGCCCAAGAGATTGCCAACTCTGGCGTGAGCAGCATCAATGAGGCTCTGATTCGTCTGCTGGGTGTGGTGGGGCGGCAGGATTTTTATGGCGGCGGAAATTACGCGCTTGATTTGCGTGGTTTTGGAGGCACCTCTGACAGTAATCAGGTGATCATTTTGGACGGTATCCGGTTGAATGAGGCCGATTTGAGCAGCCCGATTCTTGCCGGTATTGCGATTGACTCGGTAGAAAAAGTGGAAGTCATTCGGGGCAGTGGCGCTGTGCTGTTTGGGCAAGGCGCAACGGGTGGCGTAATTGTGATCACCACCAAGGCGGGTAAGGGTAGCCCACGCAAGACCAGCGGGCAGCTGTATGCCGGTTTGGGTACGAACGGATTGCGTGATGTACGTGCGGGTGCTGTCTACGCCCAGGGTGGTTTTCAGTTGGATGCGAATGCGCAAAAGCGCGATTCCGACAATCACCGAGATAATTTTCGCTCTGAGACCAACAACCATGCCGCGTCTGTCCAGTGGGCGGGTGAGGCTGTGCGTTTGGGCTTGAGATTGGCGCAGGATCGTCTCAAAACGCAACTGCCAGGCAGCTTGACTGCGGCGCAGTATGCCAACAATCCCAAGCAATCAAACAATACCACCAACAAAGCGGCCATCAACAACGACACACAAAGCCT
Source organism: Variovorax sp. (assembly GCA_031376455.1). Classification (GTDB taxonomy): domain Bacteria; phylum Pseudomonadota; class Gammaproteobacteria; order Burkholderiales; family Burkholderiaceae_C; genus JANMDU01. The sequence goes on from JANMDU010000130.1 coordinate 1,091, forward strand.
GTTTGCTCAACTTCAGCTCGGAGATTGGTTGCTGAATGCCGATCTGGGCTGGCGCGGCAAAGAGCTGCGCAGCCTAAGCGGTGGTTCTCCTTACGAATACGATGTAGACGGGCACAACCAAAGCTTGCGAGCGATGCACAATTTAGCCAATGCGCAGCTTGCAAACAGCCTGAGCCTAGGGTTTGAGCGTGCTGCATGGGATAGAGAGGTGCTTGGTGCTTTCGGCTCCACTGCCTCGCAGCGCAGCCGCAGCTTTTATCTCCGTGATGAGCTGACTTGGAAGGCCACAGGCACACGCTTGTCCGCTGGCGTGCGAAAAGAAGCGACGCAACAGGACGAAAGCGGCTCGGCTTTGAGCCCGCGAACAAGCAATAACGCATGGGAGCTAGGTATCAAGCAATCGGTTAATGCCAGCACGTCGGTTTATGGCCGGATAGGCAATAGCTTCAGGCTGGCTAATGTGGATGAGTTCTCTTTCACGCAACCTGGAACGACGCTGAAGCCACAAACATCGCGTGATTTAGAGCTGGGAGCGCAATATCTCACAGGAGCGCTTAAGACGGATCTGCGCTGGTATCGAAGTGCGCTGAAAAACGAGATTGGTTTTGACCCCACTGCGCCTAACACCAACTCCTTTTCGGGTTTTGGGGCGAACGTCAACTTTGACGATACGCGCCGCTCTGGCTTGGAGCTGGATGGCCGCTACGAGGTGAGCCCGCAACTTGCATTGCAATTGAATGCAGCGTGGCGCAAAGCGCAATTCACAGCGGGAGCTTTTGCTGGCAAAAGCGTTGCCCTAGTGCCTAACCGTACGCTCAGTTTGCGTGCCGACTGGACGCCTGCTGCTGGACATCGCTTGAGTGGCGGTGTGCGCGTTGTGTCTTCGCAGGCTCCAGACTTCGCCAATCTGTGCAGAATTCCGGCATTTGAAACTGTGGATCTGCGCTACAGCATGCAGTGGAAATCTGCGGAGTTCTCGCTTGGCGTGGCTAACTTGTTTGATCGTAAGTTTTACACGCAAGCCTTCCGTTGCAACGCTGGAGTGACGACGGCAATTTATCCAGAAGCGGGTCGGGAGATCAATGCAGCTGTGAAGATAGCGTTTTAAAACTGAAGAAGAAACCCTATGCATGAGCTGATCCTCGGCGGACAAAAGAGCGGTAAGAGCCGCTTGGCTGAGGATCGGGCGCGTGCTTGGTTGGTGCAATCAACGTCGCATCGCGCGGTGTTGATTGCTACCGGCTTGGCTTACGACGATGAAATGCGCCAGCGGATTGCGCGGCATCAGGCGGATCGGTTGGTGCGTTTGCCGCACATGCAATGTGTCGAAGAGCCTGTGCAGCTTGGCGATGCCTTACGCGCTGCCTCCAATGCGCAGACTTTGGTGGTGATTGATTGCATGACGATGTGGCTCACGAATCTATTGATGCCAGCAGATTCTGAGAATTTTAAGCAAAAAGTGCCAGTAGCCGGCGTATCTTCTGCGCAGAGTGCTACTGAATTAATAGCATATCTGCTGAGCACACTCGGTGATGTCAGAGGCCCGGTGGTGTTGGTGTCTAACGAAATTGGCTTGGGCGTGATTCCGCTGGGGCGCGAAGTCAGGCAGTTTGTCGATGAGCTGGGCAAGCTCAATCAGGCGTTGGCGCGGCAATGTGAGCGGGTGAGCTTGATGGCGGCGGGTTGTGCTTTGAAGATGAAAGGATAAGCAATGAAGAGCTTGTGGATTCAAGTCTGTGGGATTGTGCTTTGCGGCATCGCAGCGATGGCGCATGCTGCCCCTTTCGAGATTGAAGATGATGTGGGAGTGCGGCTGCGCTTTGAAAAAGCGCCCCAGCGCATCGTGAGTTTGCTGCCCTCACTGACTGAGACGATTTGCGCCTTGGGCCATTGTGAAAAATTGGTCGGTGTGGATCGGTACTCGAACTGGCCAGTGCAGATGGCCAAATTGTCTCAGGTCGGCGGTGGGCTCGATCCGAATATTGAAGCGATTGTGGCGCTGCGGCCGGATGTGGTGGTGATGGCCAGCTCTTCTCGCTCGCGTGAACGGCTGCAATCACTGGGCATTCGTGTGCTGGCGCTTGAACCCAAAACGCATGCCGACGTACAGCGCGTGATTGGCAAGCTGGGCGCGATGCTACAGGAATCTGATGCGCAGCGTTTGTGGCGCACGATTGATGCGGGCGTGAACGCGGCGGCGCAATCTTTGCCTGCTGCAGTGCGCAGCCAGCGGGTGTATGTGGAGGTGAACCGTGCGCCATATGCGGCTGGCCCGGGTTCGTTCATGGGCGAGACGCTGGCGCGCTTGGGGGCGCAAAATATCATTGATCCCAAGTTAGGGCCGTTTCCTAAGATTAATCCGGAGCTCATTGTGCGCGCCAATCCCGATGTGATCATGGTGAGCGATACGGAAGGCGTTAGCTTGTCGCAACGACCGGGTTGGAGCAGCATCGCGGCGATTCGCACGCAATCGGTGTGCTTGTTTCCTCGTGAGCAATCAGAAGTATTGGTGCGACCGGGGCCACGCATGGCAGAGGGTGCGCGGATCATGGCCGATTGTTTGCTGAAAAACTTGGCGAAGAAGAAATGACGGCTGCCCGCCTGAGTTTGCTCCTACTTTTGCTCAGCGCTGTATTGATAGCGCTGGGGTTATGCGTGGGTAGTGCGGGCTTTGAAAATTTGCTACGCCAATGGGCTCAAGGCTCGCCAGCAGAAAAGGCGCTTGCGGGGCAACTGATTTTGGATATTCGCCTGCCGCGCACGCTTGGCGCTTGGAGCGCCGGGGCACTGCTGGGTTTAGCCGGTGCTGTAGCGCAAGGCATGTTTCGCAATCCGCTGGCTGATCCTTATCTTCTGGGCAGCTCATCGGGTGCAGCGTTGGGTGTAGCTCTGATGCTGGTCATACTGGGCGGGGCGGCGGGCATGCTATCGGGCGCTGTAGAGATTGGCAGTTGGCAAGCATGGCTGCAATCCATGGGTAGAAAAGGTGCGGGTTTGCAATCGGGCAATCCGTGGCTGCGTTTGGGGCTCACGGGCGCGGCTTTTCTCGGTGCGACGGCTGGCGTGGTGCTCACTTTGGTGCTGGCGCGCGGCGTGCAGCACACGCTGCGTTTGTTGCTGGCCGGTGTGATCGTGGGCGTGTTGCTGGGCTCGGCCACTTCGTTGATTTTGCTGATCTCGCCTGATTCACTGCAAGCCATGCAGGCTTTCATGCTGGGCTCTACCGGCTTTGTGGGTTGGTCTGCCTGCCTCATCATGCTAGCCGTGTGGCTGCCCTGCGCGGCGCTGGCTTGGAGCATGGCCAGGGTGATGGATGCGCTGAGCTTGGGGCAAAACACAGCGCAAAGCTTGGGGCTGCCTTTGCGGCAAGTGCGCATCGCTTTGGTGGCCGTGCTGGCTCTGGCCACGGGCACCGCAGTGGCGCAAACTGGCTTGATCGCTTTTGTGGGGCTGGCTGCGCCGCATATGGTGCGCGCGCTGATTCGCTGCACGCATGGGCCGCTGATGTGGTGCGCATCTTTGGTGGGCGCGGTGTTGCTCTGCACGGCAGATTTAGCAGCGCGCTGGCTGATTTCGCCGCAGGAGCTTCCTGTGGGGGCGCTAACTGCCGTGCTCGGCGGCTTATATCTGCTGCGCTTGATGCACGCGAAGCAAGGTGGCTTGGCAGCAACGTCTGCTTGAGCAAAATACACCCACTATGAAAAACATAGCACTCCGCGCAGATTCTTTGTCGGTCAGCATAGCAAATGCACCCATATTGCATGACATCACGGCGCGTTTTACGGCTGGATGCTGGACGAGTGTCGTGGGGCCGAATGGCGCAGGCAAATCAACGCTGCTCAAGGCTTTGTGTGGCTTGCTGCCGAGCGATGGAAAAATTGAATTGCTCGGCGAACCACTTGTGCAATGGAATGCCAAGGAGCGAGCCAGGCAGTTGGCTTGGTTGGGGCAGGAGTCTGCTTCGGTCGATGAGCTCAGCGTGCAGGATGTGGTGATGCTGGGGCGGCTACCGCACCAAGATTGGCTTGGCGCGCCCAGCGATGCGGATCATGCGGCCGTGCGGTGGGCTAGCCAAGCGTGCGAAGTGCTGGCTTGGGCTGCGAGGCGCGTGGGCAGCCTCTCCGCAGGCGAGCGCCAGCGCGTGTTGCTCGCGCGGGCGCTCGCGGTGCAGGCTAAAGTGTTGGTGCTCGATGAGCCGCTGGCCAACTTAGATGTGCCGCATCAAGCGCAATGGGTGCAGGTCATGCGTGGCTTGGTGAAGCAAGGCACGACAGTCATCAGCGTGCTGCATGAATTGCAAGTGGCTTTGATGGCCGATGAGATGCTCATCATTGGCAATGGACGAGCGTTGCATCATGGCGCCTGCGACGATCCCCAGACGCATGTCGCACTGCGCCAAGCGTTTGGAGAGCGCTTGAATGTCCATTTTCTCCATGGTCAAGCCGTCGTGCTGATGGAGATGAAGCAAATTTAAAAAAAGGATGGACATGCAAATTGAAACTGCTCCCACTGAGAAGCCCTACGACAAACCTGAGGGCGAGCGCCGTGGCTTGGTGATTGTCAACACGGGCGACGGCAAAGGCAAAAGCACAGCGGCTTTTGGCTTGGCTTTGCGTGCCTTCGGGCGCACGCATGTGCATGGCAAAGGCGTGAAAATTTATCAATTCATGAAAGTGCCCACCGCCCGCTTCGGCGAACACCGCATGTTTGAAAAACTAGGGCTACCGATTGAAGGCTTGGGCGATGGCTTCAGCTGGAAAAGCCAAGATCTAGAGCACTCCGCGCAGCTGGCACGCGATGGTTGGCTTAAAGCGAAAGCAGCTATTCTGAGCGGCGAGAATTTCATGGTGGTGCTCGATGAGCTGACCTATCCGCTGATCTATGGCTGGATGCCACTTGATGATGTGCTCGAAACGCTCAAACAACGCCCCAGCCATGTTCACGTCGTCATCACTGGCCGCCGCTGCCCACCTGAAATCATTGAGCTGGCAGATACGGTGACAGAGATGACGAAGATCAAACATGCGTTTAACGCGGGCATCCCCGCGCAGCGCGGCATAGAAGATTGAGCGCACAGTGAGCCCACACGCTTTTTCTGAAGCCGAACAAGCTGCTGTTTATCGCGCGATCTTCGAGCGGCGCGATATGCGGCATTTTTGTGGCGGGCATGTGCCGGATGATCAGTTGCTGCGTTTGCTGCATGCGGCGCACCATGCGCCGAGCGTGGGGCTGATGCAGCCGTGGCGATTCATTCGCGTCAAGAGCCATGGCCTGCGGCATGCTTTGCATGATCTGGTGGAGCAAGAGCGGATGCTCACGGCGCGGGCGCTGGGCGAGCGCGAAGATGAGTTTATGAAGCTCAAGGTGCAGGGCATTTTGCAAGCCGCTGAGGTGTTGGTGGTGGCGCTGCCTGCTGATCGCGAGCGGCATATTTTTGGCCGCCGAACTTTGCCCGAAATGGATTTGGCCTCGGCGGCTTGCGCCATTCAAAACCTTTGGTTGGCCGCGCGCGCAGAAGGGCTGGGCATGGGCTGGGTGTCGATGTTTTGCCCTGCGCACTTGATGGCCTTGATGCAGATGCCCGAGGGTAGCCATCCGATCGCCGTCTTGTGCTTGGGGCCGGTCTAGGTGTTTTATGACAAGCCGATGCTTGAGGCTGAGCAATGGGCGCGATCAGCAGCGCTGTCGGGCATGGTGTTTGACGATGTATGGGGTCAAACAGCGCAAGGCGAATACGAATCGCTATCGCGCGCTGAGTTAAATTTCAACGAGGCAAACCACCCAAATCACCCATCAAACACAACGATTTGACTTATCAAGGTAAACATTCATGCTACAAACCCTCCACTTTCATCCTCCTGTTTCGTTACCACATCCTGCTCCTGTGCAGCGCTGGCCTGTGTCTGATATCGAGGCGTTGCTCGAATTACCTTTCAATGATTTGCTGCATCGCGCTCAGACTGTGCATAGAGAAAATTTTGATCCCAATCGCGTGGAGCTGGCGACGCTGCTCTCCGTCAAAACCGGCGGCTGCCCGGAGGATTGCAGCTATTGCCCGCAATCGGCGCATTTTGAGACGGGCGTGGAGGCCAGCAAATTGATGAGCGCATCCGCTGTACGCGAGGCGGCTGTGGAGGCCAAGGCGAGCGGGGCGACGCGCTTTTGCATGGGTGCGGCTTGGCGTGCGCCGAAAGACCGCGATATTGAGGCGGTGGCGCTGCTGGTGAGAACGGTGAAAGAAGTTGGCTTAGAGGCTTGCTGCACGCTAGGCATGCTGTCAGATGGCCATGCTGAGCAGTTGCGCGATGCAGGGATGGATTATTACAACCACAACCTCGATACTGATCCTGAGTTTTATGGGCAAGTGATCAGCACGCGCGATTATCAAGATCGCTTGGATACTTTGGCACGTGTGCGCAAGGCGGGTGTGAATGTGTGCAGCGGCGGGATTGTGGGCATGGGAGAGACGCGCTCGCAACGCGCGGGCTTGCTTGCGCAGCTGGCCAATCTTGATCCGTATCCTGAATCTGTGCCGATCAATCACTTAGTCAAGGTGCAGGGCACACCTTTGGCCGATGAGCCCGATCTCGATGCTTTTGAATTTGTGCGCACGATTGCAGCGGCTCGCATCACGATGCCGAAGGCGCGCGTGCGCCTCTCCGCTGGCCGCCAGCAGATGAATGAGGCGGTGCAAGCGCTGTGCTTTTTAGCGGGAGCGAACTCGATCTTTTATGGCGATAAGCTGCTGATCACCGGCAACCCAGAAGCTGCACAAGACCGTGCGCTGTTTGCGCGGTTGGGCATCACGGCGGGGCAATAAAGCATGGGCACATGGCCATGGGTGCTCTCAGGGGCTTTGCTGCTGGCGCTGTTGGTGGATCATGTGTGGGGCGAGCCAGCAGAGCGCTGGCATCCGGTGGTGTGGATCGGGCGCTATTTGAATGCGGCGGCTGAGCGCTTTGTGCCGACGCAGCAAAATGCGCCGAACTCGCGGGCTATTTTTTGGCAAGGCGCAATCTACTGGTGCATCGGTGCTGTGGTTTTCTCTGCGGGATTTTTTGTGATTGAGCTGGCTGCGCGTGCTTTGCCTGTTGCACTAGCTGCGCTCTTGCTGGGGCTGGCGCTCAAGCCTTTGCTGTCGATGGCAATGCTGCTGCGTGAGGTGATGGTTGTGGATGCTGCCTTGAATGAATCCTTGGCGCAGGGGCGTGAGCGCTTGTCGCGCTTGGTGAGCCGCGAGACGCATGAGTTATCAGAGCCCCAAGTGCGCGAAGCAGCGATTGAAACGCTGGCTGAAAATCTCAATGATTCTGTGGTGTCGCCTCTGTTTTGGTTTGTGGTCGGCGGCTTGCCTGCTGCGGCGCTGTATCGCTTTGCCAATACTGCTGATGCGATGTGGGGCTACCCGGGCATGCGAGGTGGGCGCGATTGGCAATGGGCGGGAAAATGGGCGGCGCGCGCCGATGATGTGCTGAGCTGGCCGGGGGCGCGAATCACAGCAGTGTTGGTTTTGTTGCTGCACATGCGGCAGGTTTCATGGCGTACTTTGCGACTGCAGGCGCGGCTAACGCCATCGCCTAACAGCGGTTGGCCGATGGCGGCATTTGCTCTAGCGCTGAACCTAAGATTAGAAAAAGCAGGTGTGTATGTGCTGAATGCCAGTGGTGAATATCCCAAAGCATCGCATTTGTCTCAAGCCATACTTTTAGCAAGAAAAGTGCTCTTAGCCGGCGTAGTACTTGCGCTAAGCGCTATAATTTTAATAGCAAATGTAGGTTGGCGATGATGCGAGTACATGGCGGCGCAGATGTGACTTGGGATTTTTCTACCAATGCCAATGTTCTGGGGCCATGCCCGCTGGCACTCAAAGCCGTCATGAAGGCTGATCGCGAGCGCTATCCAGATGCAAGCTATCAAAGGTTGATCGCGCAGCTGGCGCAGTGGCATGGCGTGCATGCCAGTCGGGTGTTATTGGGCGGCAGTGCCAGTGAGTTGATTGCTCGCATGCATATGGCACTACGTTTGCTTAGCGGGGAGCGTACTTGCGTGGTGAGCGTGCCTACGCCAGCTTATGGCGATTACGCTGCGAGCGCGCTGGCATGCGGCCATCGGGTGATCACGCAGGGTACAGATCAACGTACCGACATGCAATGGCTGACTGTGCCCAGCAGCCCACTGGGGGAGAATTTGTCGGGCAAGGCATTGACATCTCGATTAATGAACGATGGTGCGCAACATGTGCTCGATGCGGTCTATCAGCCATTGATCTTGGAAGGATCGCGCTTGCTAGCAGATGTTTTGGATACAGCGTGGAGCTTGTGGTCGCCCAACAAAGCGCTGGGCTTGTGTGGGGTGCGTGGGGCGTATGCCATCGCTCCTTTGCCTTTGTCCCTGCATTTTTCCCTGCATTCACCAGTGCACTCATCATTGGCCAACATGATGCGTGAGCTAGAGCCATCTTGGGTGCTTAGCGCAGAAGCGCAGGCCATGTTGGGCGCTTGGGCTAGTGATCCCGTGCAGGCGTGGCTGGCAGATTCATTGGTGCGATTGCGAGAGCTAAAAGCGACGCAACTGCGCATGCTTGAAGGATTGGGTATCCGCTATCAGCCGAGCGCATGCAATTTCTTCGTGGTGCAACTGGCAGAGGATGAGCAGTTGCACGCTTCTCGCTTACAAGCTCTACTTTCTCTTGGCGTGGCATTACGCGATACACACAGCATGGGCTTGCCCGGCTGGGCACGCATGCGCGTGAATACCGCTCCTGCGCAGAAAGCCTTTGCATCGGCATGGAAAGAAATCCTATGAGTGATCTTTTATGACAGCGGTCTGCATCATGGTGCTGGGCACGACCAGTGGCGCGGGCAAGAGCTGGCTGGCCACCGCGCTGTGTCGCTATTACCAGCGCCAGGGGCTGCGCGTTGCGCCTTTCAAAGCGCAAAACATGAGCAACAACGCGCGTGTGGTCGCCAGGCCAGATGGTGGCTTGGGCGAGATTGGCAGTGCGCAGTATTTCCAAGCGCTGGCTGCCAAAGCCGTGCCCAGCGTACTGATGAATCCGCTTTTGCTTAAACCCGAGGCCGATACGCATAGCCAAGTCGTGTTGCTGGGGGAAGTGAGCCGCGAGTTGACGCAGATGCCCTGGCGTGGCCGCAGCGAAAAAGTATGGCCCGTGATTGCGCATAGTTTGGATGCATTGCGAGCATCGCATGATGTGGTCGTGATTGAAGGCGCGGGCTCGCCAGCCGAGATCAATCTGCATACCAGCGATATTGTCAACATGCGCGTGGCGAGGCATGCCGATGCACGCTGCCTTTTGATTTGCGATATTGATTGCGGCGGCGCGTTTGCGCACTTGTATGGCACTTGGGGCTTGCTGCCTTCTGAGGAGCGGGCGCTGATCAAAGGTTTCGTGCTCAATAAGTTTCGCGGCGATGCCAGCCTGCTGGCTCCCGCGCCGCAAATGCTGCAAGATTTAACCGGCATCCCAGTGGTGGCTACCTTGCCGATGTGGCGAGAGCATGGCCTGCCTGAAGAAGATGGCGTGTTTGATGATCGCAGCCGTAGAGCGGGGAGCGTTCACACCACCGTGGCCGTGATCGCGTATCCGCACATCAGCAATTTGGATGAGTTTCAGCCTTTAAAGAATGTGCAAGGCCTGCGTTTAATCTGGGCACGCAGCCCCTCCGATGCGGCTAGCGCAGACTGGATCATCTTGCCCGGCAGCAAAAACACACGCAGTGATTTAGTATGGTTGCGTGCGCAGGGCTTGGATCAAACTATTTTGGCGCATGCAAAACAAGGCGGCCAAGTGCTGGGCATCTGCGGCGGCTTGCAAATGCTGGGAGAGACTATATCTGACCCGCTCGGTGCTGAAGGTGAGCCCGGTGATGTCGATGGCTTGGGGTTGCTGCGGCTGCGCACTGAATTTGCGCTGCATAAGCAGCTGCGCCATACAACGCTGCAACTTGAGCAGATGCAAGGCGCTTGGCATTTCATGTCGGGCTTGCCATTGAGCGGCTACGAAATTCACCAAGGCCAAAGCTACAGCACGGATGGTTTGCGCACTGCAGACCAGGCTGTTTGGTTGAATGATCAGGGCAATGTCGCGGGCTTGTATCTGCATGGTTTGTTTGAAAACTCAGCGCTGATGCAAGCGGCGTTTGCAGAGAAGGGGCGCAGTTTGGATGAAATTTTCGATGGCATGGCCGCATTCATCGATCAACATTTTTCAGCTCAGGTGCTCGATGGGCTTTTAGAGTAACGCGCGGTGCTCAATCTTCAAGCAGCGATCCAAGACGCTGACGAGGCCATGCGCTTGCGCTAAAACATCCGCTTCTTTGTTCATCACACCGATTTGTTGCCATAAGCACTTTGCGCCTATTTTTACGGCCTGCTGCGCAATAGGCAGCACATCTTCGCTGCGGCGAAACACGTTGACCATGTCGATGGCCTGTGGAATATCTAGCAGTGACGCGTAGCATTTTTCTCCAAGGATCTCAAGGGCATTTGGGTTCACTGGAATGATGCGGTAGCCCTGCGCTTGCATGTATTGCGCCACGCCAAAGCTCGGGCGCTCAGGCCGGTCTGACAGACCCACCACGGCTATCGTGCGGCAGGTCTCGAATAGCTTTCGCAAATCGCTGTCAATCAATCTTCGCTCCCGAATACTCGACGGCCACGCTCCATTTGCGTGTCTCAGCGGCTTCATACGCGTTGAGCTCTGCGGCGTTCATGAATTTGGCTTGTGCGCCTGCGGCGGCGAAGCGCTGCATCACGTCTGCTTGCGCAAGCACTTTGGCCACAGCGTCTTGCAGCTTGGCCACGATGGGTGCAGGCAGCGCTTTCGGCGCATAGAGCGCGACCCAACCGGGGGTGTCGAAGTCTCGCAAACCAATATTTGCACCGCTCTCGGAGATGGTCTGGATGCCGGGCAGTGCATCGCTTCTTTGCAGGCCAGCAACGCCCAGCGCTTTGACTTTGCCGCTCCTGATCTGCGGGCCGCTCGATGCAATCGAGTCAAACATGAGCGGGACTTGCCCGCCGATCACATCTTGCAGCGCGGGCGCAGAGCCGCGATAGGGGATGTGGGTGATGAATGTACTTGTGCGACTTTTGAGCAGCTCCATCGCGAGATGATTCGTTACGCCGTTGCCGCCCGAGGCGTAATTGAGCTGGCCGGGGCGCTGCTTGGCGTATTGAATCAGCTCAGCGATGTTGTTGTAGGGCGCACTCGGATGCGCGACCAACACGATGCCGACGCTGGCGATGTGGGCAATTGGCGTGAAGTCTGCTGGCGTATACGGCCGCTTGGCATAGAGCAGCGGCGCGATCACTTGGGTGGACGTGCTGCCCAGCAAGAGCGTGAGGCCGTCCGCACTGGTTTGCAGCATGCCTTGGCTGGCGACCACGCCGCCCGCGCCGGGCTTGTTATCGACCAAGAAGCTGCCACCAAGCTGCGTCTGAAGCCCCTGTGCGAGCGCGCGAGCAAACACATCCGTGCCGCCGCCTGCGGGAAAGCCTACGACGATTTTGACAGGCTTGGTGGGATAGTCAGTAGCCGTTTGGGCAGCTGTCAACGAACTCGATGCTATTAAAAGAGAAGCGCTCTGCGCAATAGATACGCCGGCTATCAGTCCTTTTTGTATAAATAATCGGCGTGGAAGAGGTATTGATCGCATTGGAGATCCTGACAGGGCTATAACGGTTATTCGGAGAGAGTTTTCGGCTTAAAAGCGCAGTATGCCGACACGCTGCATTTAAAGCAAAGCGGCTTGCGCGCCATGCAAACATAGCGGCCATGCAAGATAAGCCAATGATGCGAATCCACAGCGTATTCCGCGGGGACGCGTTTTTCTAGTTTCGCCTCCACTTGCAGCGGATTCTTCCCCGGCGCCAAGCCAGTGCGATTGCTCAAGCGAAAAATGTGCGTGTCAACGGCCATGGTGGGCTGGCCGAATGCGACATTGAGCACGACATTGGCCGTTTTGCGGCCGACGCCAGGCAAGGCTTCGAGCGCATCACGTGTGCGAGGCACAATGCTGCCGTGTTGCTCCACAAGGATGCGACAGGTCTCATGTAGATGCTTGGCTTTGCTGCGAAACAGGCCAATTGTTTTCACATAACTCTCCAAGCCTTTCAAACCCAGCGCGTAAATCGCTTGCGGCGTGTTGGCCACCGGAAAGAGCTTGCGCGTGGCTTTGTTGACGCCCACATCCGTGGCTTGCGCAGAAAGCAATACCGCAGCCAGCAACTCAAACACACTGGTGTATTCCAGCTCCGTATTGGGCATGGGATTTGCTGCTTTGAGCGTGGCGAAGAAGGGGACGATGTGATCTTTTTTCATGGCTGGATGCGATTCAATCCCTCATCATAGTAGTAACCCGAAAGCGCGCAGGGCTACACTGGAGTTCTCGGTTCTATCAATTCCTCTTTGGAGATTTCATCATGTCCATCAAACACCTTGTCGCAGCGGTTGCTGCGGCTCTTTTGGCAACTGGCGCTGTACAAGCCCAGCAATTTTTCCGCATCGGCACTGGCGGCACAGCAGGCACGTATTACCCCGTGGGCGGCATGATTGCAAATGCTGTGTCTCAGCCGGGCAAGATTGTCGTCACGGCGCAAGCCAGCAACGGCTCGCTGGCTAACGTGAATGGCATCGCGGGCGGGGCGCTGGAGAGCGGTTTCAGCCAAGCCGATGTGGCCTCTTGGGCATTCAACGGCACAGGGCCGTATCTTGGCAAACCCAAAGTCGAAGAGCTGCGCATGATTGCGAATCTGTATCCAGAAAGTATCCATCTCGTGGTGAAAAAAGGCTCAGGTATCAAGACTGTTGCTGATCTCAAAGGCAAGCGCGTGGCGCTGGATGAGCCGGGCTCTGGCACGCTGCTCAATGCCCGCATGGTGCTTGCGGCGTATGGCGTGCAAGAGGCGGATATCAAGCCCGAATACATCAAACCCAATCAAGCGGGCGACAAGCTCAAAGATGGCGCACTCGATGCCTTCTTCTTCGTCGGCGGCTGGCCAGCAGGCGCGATTGCCGAGCTGGCTTCTAGCGGTGCAGGCATTGAGCTCGTATCGCTGGGCGGCCCGCAGGCAGAAGGCTTGCGCATCGCAAATACTTACTTCGCGGTCGACACAATTGCTGCCAACACTTACAAAGATGTGCCTGCTGTGCAAACGCTCGCCGTGGGTGCGCAATGGGTGACCACTGTAAAGGCTGATAACGAGACGGTGTATCAGATCACCAAATCGCTGTTCAGCGATGCCACGCAAAGAGCGCTCGGTGCAGGTCACGCCAAAGGCAAACTGATCACAAAAGAAAATGCTGTGAAGGGCGTAGGCATTCCGTATCACCCCGGCGCTGAGCGTTTCTACAAAGAAATCGGTTTGCTGAAATAAAAGAAGTCTTATGACAGCTGCCACCACTACCGCCTTACCTGACGATAAGACCCTGCAAGAGCTGGAGGAAAAGTTCGATCCCGAGATGCGGTTTCGAGCTTCTGCTCCTCCGGCCACGCAGATCATCAAATGGCTCTTGGTGGCGCTGTCTCTCTTTCATTTCTACACAGCAGGCTTCGGCCTGCTGCAAGAAGTCACGCATCGAGGCGTGCATTTGGCCTTTGTATTGGGGCTGATATTTTTGGTGTTTGCGGGGAGCAAAAAGGCGCAAGATGCCAAGCCTGCAAACAGTTGGGCAGCGCCGGGCGGCGTGCCGCTGCTCGATTGGCTGTTGGCCATTGCTTGCGCGGCGAGCGTTTTATACATTCCGATGGTGTTTGCCGATTTGGCATTTCGCGTGGGCAACCCGAGCATGGCTGACGTGATCTTCGGCACGATTTTGATGCTCTGCTTGCTGGAGGCCACGAGGCGCAGCATGGGCTGGCCACTGCCGATTATTGCGATTGGTTTTTCGATCTACGCTCTCGCTGGCCCTTATTTCCCCGGTTTGCTGCGCCATGCGGGCGCGAGTTGGTCGCAGTTGGTCAATCATCAGTACCTCACGAGCCAAGGTATCTATGGCGTGGCAGTTGGTGTGGTGGCGACGTATGTTTTTCATTTTGTGTTGTTTGGCGTGATGGCCACGCGCGTGGGGCTGGGGCAATTGTTTTTAGACATCGCATCCAGCGTGGCAGGGCGCTATGCGGGCGGGCCGGCGAAGGTGAGTGTGTTTGGCTCGGCGATGTTTGGCATGCTCAGCGGCTCTTCGGTGGCCAATGCGGTGACGGTCGGCTCGCTCACCATTCCGGCGATGATTCGCGTGGGCTACAAGCGTGAGTTCGCTGGTGCTGTGGAGGCGGCGGCATCTACCGGCGGGCAGATCACACCGCCTGTGCTCGGCGCGGCTGCCTTCTTGATGGTGGAATTTTTGAATGTGTCTTATCAAACGATCATTGCTGCCGCCGTGATCCCGGCATTCATGCATTTCTTTGGCGTTTTTATGCAAGTCCATTTCGAGGCCAAGCGCTATGGCCTGCGTGGCCTCACGGAGGAGGAAATGCCTAAGCTGCGCCAATCGATGCGCGAGCGCTGGCCGACATTGATTCCTCTGGTGCTACTCGTGAGCATTCTGATCAGCGGGCGCACGCCGTACTTGGCTGCATTTGTGGGTATCACATCGTGCGCGATTGTGGGCTTGACGACGCTGGTCTCAGGCAACCGAAGCGCTAACTGGGCGATGCTGATTGCGCTGCATGTGATTTTGATTTTGATGGCTTTTGTCGATTGGGGTTCGAACAGCGAAATTATTCGCATCGGGCTTTTTGCGCTCGGCGCTGCGATGCTGGCAGGCGGCTATTTCTTTGCGCAGGTGCGCGGGCGCATGGCTTATGGCGTGTTGCTCGAAGCGCTGGAGACGGGTGCGAAATATGCGCTCGCTGTCGGCGCTGCTGCGGCAACGGTGGGCTTGGTAATTGGTGTGGTAACGCTCACTGGCGTGGGCTTCAAAGTCAGCTACATCATTACCACGGCGGCGCAAGCGATTGCGGAAGGTATGGGCAGCGTGATCCCCGCTTGGGTAGCTTCCACGCAGGGTATGACGCTCTTTGCAGCGCTGCTGATGACGGGCATCGTTTGCATCTTGATGGGTTGTGGCATTCCGACGACGGCCAATTACATCATCATGGTGACAGTGGCCGCGCCGACACTCGTGCAGCTCGGCGTTGAGCCGCTGGTGGCGCACTTTTTTGTGTTTTATTACGGTGTACTCGCAGACATCACGCCACCTGTGGCGCTCGCCGCTTACGCAGCGGCGGGAATGGCTGGGGGCGATCCATTTAAGACGGGGAACACCGCTTTCCGGCTCGGTTTGGCGAAGGTGCTTGTGCCTTTTGTCTTTGTCTTCTCGCCGAGCTTGCTGCTCGTGGCTAAAGGTTTTAACTGGCAAGATTTTTGGATCACCTTCACCGGATGTTTGCTGGGCATCACGGCGCTTGCTGCTGCACTCAGTAAATTCTTTTTAACGGAAATGAAAGGTTGGGAGCGTGTACTGGCTGTCGTTGCTGCATTGCTGCTCATCTTCCCGGGATGGATCACTTTCCTGATCGGCCTTGGCTTACTAGCGCCGGTGTTGGTCAGTCAACTTGTTGCGAGCAAATCAGCAAGCAGGTCGTTTGCATCAGATTAATGCAGCCGTATTAATTTGCTCGACAGCGCATGTCACGCCGCGCAGCATTTGATCGAACGGCATAGCTGGCGTGGCCTTGCTGATTTGCTTGGCTTGCTCAGGCAGATAGGGGACATGGATGAATCCTGCGGAAATCTTCGCTTTGCGGATTGCATGCATCAGCGAAAAGAAGACGTGATTGCAAACGAATTGCCCTGCTGAGTTGGAGAGTTCGGCGGAAATGTTTTGCGCGATGAGAGCGTCGCGCATCGCATGAATGGGTAATGTGCTGAAGTAAGCGGCAGGTGCGGTTTTGAGAATCGGCTGGCCGCTGCGCAACACGCCTGCGTTGTCGGGTAAATCTGCTTCATCCCAATTGATCGCAATTCGCTCCATGCTGATCGCGCTGCGGCCACCAGCTTGCCCGAGGCACACCACAGCTTGCGGCGCGTATTCGCGCAGCAGCGTTTTGAGCACACGCTCTGAGCGGCCATATTCGCAGGGCAACACATGGCCTGCAATGCGCCAATCTCCAATTTGCTGCCCATGCAGTGCATTCGCAATGGCGGCGCTGGGGTTGAGTAGCAACGCGCCCGGATCATCGCCAAAAGGCTCAAAGCCCGTGAGCAATAGCGTTTTCAGTGGTTTGCGTGAATTTGTCAGATGCTTTTTGGTAGGTCGTTCTAAGGGCATGTCGTCCATTGAATCACATTTGCGTTGTTTCAAGAGTCATCTTTTTGCCATTCGCTTGAGCGGTGTACGATGACGATATTCGTCATTAGGAGACAACAGCCATGAAATGGGAAGGCAATCGCCAATCAGACAACGTAGAAGATCGCCGTGACCAAGCGGGCGGTGGCGGGGGCGGCTTCAGAATGGGCGGCGGCAAAGGCGTAGGCCTCGGCACCATTGTGATCGCGCTGGTCGCAGGCTGGATTTTCGGCATCAACCCGATGACTGTGCTCGGCATTTTGGGTGGTGGAGGCAGCGAGGTCGCGCCCCAAGTGAGCCAAGCGCCTGCTAAACGCCCGCCAAAAGACGATGCCATGGCTTCCATGGTCAGCACAGTGCTGGCTGATACGGAAGATGTGTGGGGCGACATCTTCAAGCAAGCCGGTGCGCAATATCCCACGACCAAGCTCACGCTGTTTCGCGGCTCAACGCAAACGGCCTGCGGCGCGGGCCAAGCGGCGATGGGCCCGTTTTACTGCCCAGCAGACAAGAAGGTTTATATCGATCTGGGCTTTTATGAGACGATGAAAAACAAGCTTGGCGCGCCCGGAGATTTCGCGCAAGCCTACGTGATTGCGCATGAGGTCGGCCATCATGTGCAAAACGTGCTGGGCACGAGTGGCAAGGTCGATGCGATGCGCGGCAAGGTCAGCGCGCGCGAGCAAAATCAGCTCTCCGTCCGTCTTGAATTGCAGGCGGATTGCTATGCCGGCGTTTGGGCGCATCACACGCAAAAGAAATATGCTGCGCAAGGCAAGCAGTGGCTGGAAAAAGGCGACATCGAAGAAGCGATGAACGCCGCCCAGCAAATTGGCGACGATGCCTTGCAGCAAAAAAGCCAAGGCCGCATCGTGCCCGATAGCTTTACGCATGGCACGAGCCAGCAGCGCATGCGTTGGTTCAATCAAGGCATTCAAACGGGCCAAGTAAAGAGCTGCGATACATTCAGCGCGAAGCAGCTGTGAACGCGTTAGATTGACGACAGCTCGTGCTTGATTTTATAAGCGTTTTAGGCCGTTAGCCGTCGTAGAATATGCGTTCAGCGCTACTAAATTGATAGTAAAGCCGGTAGTCCAAGCTACAGCCACTTTTGCATAAAAGTGGCTGTTCCTGCTTTGGGATCGAGCGCGTAAGCTGCGAATCCAAAGCGCGCGTAGCTCTTCATCGCAACCGCATTACCTGTAAGCACTTCGAGCGTGATCTTGCACGCTTTTCGTTTGCAGCCTTCAGTTTCGACAGCTTGCAGCAGCGCTTGCCCCACGCCTTGGCCGCGCCAATCACTGTGAACCACAATGTCGTGGATATTGATGAGTGGTGCGGCTTTGAAGGTGCTGTAGCCTTCAAAGCAATTGGCTAAGCCTACTGCTTGCTCGCCAATGGATGTTTGCGCCCAAGCGATGAAGCTGAAGGCAAACGAGCGTTCGCCAAGCTCGTCGCACAGGCGCGAGAGCACATCTGTCGCAATTGCAGAGCCACCGCCCATGGGATCGCGTGCATAGTGATCGAGCAGGGCGGTCAGCGCTGCTCGATCTTGACCTAATGCGTAATCCGCACGGCGAGTAACAAACTCCATCGTCATGTGCTGCGCCCTTTTTACGCGTAGTCACTGACTGGGATGCAGCTGCAAGCCAAATTGCGGTCGCCATAGACGTTGTCTAAGCGACCCACAGGAGCCCAGTATTTGCTGTGATTTTTTGCACTCAGTGTGGCGCTGGCAACGCTGCGTGGGTAAGCATGTTTCCACTCATCGCTGCTCACTGCTTGAGCGGTGTGCGGCGCGTTTTTGAGGGGATTGTCGTCAGCAGGCCATCTGCCTTGTTCGATCTCGGCGATCTCAGCGCGAATGGCGATCATGGCGTTGATGAAGCGATCCATCTCGGCCAAATCTTCACTCTCGGTGGGCTCAATCATCAGCGTGCCTGCCACGGGGAATGAAAGCGTTGGCGCATGGAAGCCGTAGTCAATCAATCGCTTGGCCACATCTTCAGCGCTGACGCCGCAGCTTTCTTTTAAAGGCCGTACATCGATGATGCACTCGTGGGCGACGTAGCCTCCAACACCGTTTACTTTTTCGCTGGCATAGAGCGTGGGGAAGTGGCCTTTGAGGCGCGCGCTGATGTAATTCGCGCTGAGGATTGAAATCTCGGTTGCTGCTTTCAAGCCATCGGCACCCATCATGCGGCAATACATCCAGCTGATCGGCAGCACAGCGGCATTGCCCAGCGGCGCGGCGCTGACCGCGCCCACGCCTTTCGTGTGAACGCCACCGGTGGCATGGCCGGGCAGAAAAGGAACGAGATCTTCTACGACGCAGACCGGGCCAACGCCGGGGCCGCCGCCGCCATGCGGGATGCAGAAAGTTTTGTGCAAATTCAGGTGGCTCACATCACCACCGAATTCGCCCGGCGCAGCCACGCCGACCAGCGCATTCATGTTTGCGCCATCCACATACACACGGCCACCATGCGCATGCACCAAAGCGCAGAGCTCTTTCACGCTGGTTTCAAACACGCCGTGGGTGCTCGGATACGTAATCATCGCAGCCGCAAGATTCGCGCTGTGTTGCTCGCATTTCGCCCGCATATCGACCATGTCCACATTACCTTGCGCGTCACATGCTACAACAACGACTGACAAGCCGACCATTTGCGCACTGGCTGGGTTGGTACCGTGGGCGCTGGCTGGAATCAAGCAAATATTGCGATGGCCTTGGCCGCGCGAATGCTGCCAAGCATTGATCACGAGCAAGCCAGCGTATTCGCCTTGCGAGCCTGCATTGGGCTGCAAGCTGATGCCGGCATAGCCCGTGGCTTGGCAGAGCCATTCTCGCA
>JANMDU010000015.1:0-1727 GCA_031376455.1 Variovorax sp.
AAATTGTATTTTCTGTGTCTTCCGTGCATCCTCCGTGTCTTCCGTGCTCTCAAGTCCGCTGATAGAAACAACCTCCAATACAGAAAGTGTTGCGCCATGTTGATGCAATCCGCCCCCTCGTTAAACGAACTTGAAAACGCCGCTGAATTCCAAGCGCGCCATATTGGCCCTTGGGAAGGCGATGAGCAAAAGATGCTCAGCGTGATTGGTGCAGCTTCGCGCCGCGCCTTGATCGAAGCCATCGTGCCCAATTCGATCAAACGCACCAATGCCATGAAGCTGCCTCCTGCGATCAGTGAGGCTGCGGCGTTGGCGGAGATGAAAGCAATCGCCAATAAAAATAAGCTGATGAAAAATTTTATCGGCCAAGGCTATTACAGCTGCCACACACCCGGCGTGATTCTGCGCAACGTGCTGGAAAACCCCGCTTGGTACACCGCTTACACGCCCTACCAAGCCGAGATCAGCCAAGGCCGTATGGAAGCGCTGATCAATTTCCAAACCATGATTTGCGATCTCACTGCGATGCCGATGGCGAATGCGTCGATGCTCGATGAAGCCACCGCAGCCGCTGAGGCCATGACGCTAGCCAAACGCAGCGTCAAGAGTAAAAGCAACACCTTCTTGGTGGCGGGCGATTGCCATCCGCAAACGATTGAAGTCGTACAAACGCGCGCCAAGCCGCTGGACATCACGGTTGTCGTGGCTATGTCTGCGGAAGAGTGGCAAAGCAAAATCAAAGGCGGAGATTATTTTGCAGTGCTTGTTCAGTACCCATCCACTGATGGCTCGATTCGCGATTACGCAGCGGATGCCGTTACAGTTCACGCGCATCAAGCCGCTGTGATTGCTGCTGCTGATTTGCTCGCGCTCACGCTCATCACACCACCCGGCGAATGGGGCGCAGACATTGTGATCGGCAACACCCAACGCTTGGGCATGCCACTATGCAATGGCGGCCCGCATGCTGCTTATTTGGCTTGCAAAGATGAATTCAAACGCTCCATGCCCGGCCGCCTCGTGGGTGTGAGCGTGGATGCGCATGGCAACCCGGCTTATCGCCTTGCGCTGCAAACACGCGAGCAGCATATTCGCCGCGAAAAAGCCACGAGCAATATCTGCACGGCGCAAGTGTTGCCAGCAGTGGTGGCCAGCATGTATGCCGTCTATCACGGCCCGGTTGGTTTGAAGCGTATCGCGCATCGCGTGGCCAGCTACACCGCGATTCTTGCCAATGGCTTGGAGCTACTCGGCTACAAACTGGGCAGCGCCACAGGCTTTGATTCCGTCACTGTACAACCCGGCGAGCAACACGCTAGCCTCGTGGCACGAGCCGCTGCGCATGGCGTGAATTTGCGTCAGTTCCCCGAGTGGGGGCATTTCGTTCTTGGCATGTCGCTTGATGAAACGACGACGCGTGCTGATGTTGAGCTGCTGTGGAACATTTTCGCAGGTGACCACGCAAGCAGTGGCAAACCAGCACCCTCCTTCGCGCAATTTGAAAAAGGCATCGAGCCTTTGATCCCAAGCGAAATGCGCCGCACGAGCTCCTATCTCACGCACCCCGTCTTCAACACACACCATTCCGAAACCAGCATGCTGCGCTACATCCGCAAGCTCTCTGACAAAGATCTTGCGCTTGATCGCACCATGATCCCGCTGGGCTCTTGCACCATGAAGCTCAACGCCACCAGCGAGATGATCCCAATCACCTGGCCTGAGTTTGC
>JANMDU010000154.1:0-60303 GCA_031376455.1 Variovorax sp.
CGTAAGCGTCAATTATCACATTTTGCACGATTCGATGACATTTGTCTGACTTGTGCTTTACCTCTGTGCAAAGAAAACCACCTGCGCTGACGCTACCCAACTCCGCGAATGTCCTCCGGCTGGCGCTACGCGCGTGCCTCCTCCAATATGGTAGCTGCGTTGGATAGCATCATCACAGGCGATTTTCTCGAAGCGAGATTGGCAAAAGCAGATTTTCTGAAATCCAACTAGGCTGCGGCTGTGATTGGGTTGTTCACCGCAGCGAAATAAAGGAGCGCCAGCCGAAGGCCAGCGCGGGGGACATTCGCGGAGGGGAACAGCCCAAGCGCAGACGGAGCCGCCCTGCGCAACAGAAAATCTCTACCGGTTCAAGCGCAGAAGAGAGTGGATGCATAAAATCTCCGAACCGATAGAAGGAAATAAATATGACAAATCCGCAAAACAACAATGGCTACGCTGGCGACATCTCGCCGCAGCAAGCGCATGACTGGTGGCAAAGCGGAGAAGCCGCGTTGATCGACATTCGCACACACGCCGAGCGCGCATGGGTCGGCTTCATTCCGAATGTGCCAGCAATAGAATTCAAAATCTGGCCAGGCATGGCGATCAATCCTGACTATGAATCTCAGCTACAAGCGGCGATGCAAGGAAAGCCGAGGGGCAGCAAGGTAATGTTGCTCTGCCGCTCTGGCATTCGATCGATTCCTGCTGCGCAACGCGCTCAAGCACTTGGCTTTGAGGCCTACAACATCCTCGAAGGCTTTGAAGGCGATCCGGATGCGCATGCACGTCGCAACACAATCGGTGGCTGGAGAGCGCTTGGGCTGCCCTGGGCACAAAACTAAAATTCTTCAGCGTTTCGCGAGTGCACGAGCCACTTCGCTCACCAGCGCTGGGCCTTTGTAGATCATGCCGGTGTAGATTTGCACGAGGTCTGCGCCGGCTGCTATCTTTGTCAGAGCATCTTTCGCAGACAGCACGCCGCCTACGCCGATGATGGGGTAGTTTTTTCCCAAGGCTTGGCGCAACTGTGCGATGACTTGATTACTCATCTGCAGCACGGGACCGCCGGAGAGGCCGCCCGTCTCTTCTGCGTGCTTTAAGCCTTGCACCGCGTCGCGCGAGAGCGTGGTGTTGGTGGCAATCACGCCGTCGATTTTGTGTTTTTGCAAGGTGAGCGCTATGACTTTTATTTGCTGTTCATCGAGATCAGGCGCGATTTTGAGGAAGATGGGTTTCTGTACGCCGTACTCAAGTACCAATTCTGCGCGGCGCTGCGCGATAGAGCCGAGCAAACCATCGAGCGCATCATCGCTTTGCAGCGCGCGTAGATTTTTCGTATTCGGTGAAGAGATGTTGACGGTGATGTAGTCGGCATACGGATAAACGCCAGCGAGACAGATCAAATAATCATCAACAGCGCATTCAATGGGCGTAGCAGCATTCTTGCCAATATTTAGACCCAGAATCATCCGTTTTTTATGCGTTTTAGGCACTTTGCCGGCGTATTCATTGCGCAAGGTGCTATAAAATTCAGAGCGCTTGATATTTCTCACGAAAGCGTCTAAGCCCTCATTGTTGAAGCCCAAGCGGTTGATCAGCGCGTTTTTTTGCGCGATGCGAAACATGCGAGGCTTCGGGTTGCCTGATTGCCCAAGCGGCGTCACCGTGCCGACTTCTACAAAACCAAAGCCCATGGTATTCCAAGCGTCGATGCAACGCGCGTTTTTGTCCAAACCTGCGGCGAGGCCGACACGATTGGGAAACTGCAAGCCCGCTATCGTTACCGGATCACTGACTCTTCTTTGCGCGTAGGCTATTTTCAATGGCGTGCATTGCGTCGCGGCCAAGGAATTGATCGTCAGATCATGCGCAGCTTCGGGATCAAGGCCAAATAAAAAGGGGCGAGCGAGTGGATAAGGAATGAGAGACATGGCGTGAAATAATACGGGTTATGAATCAAGACGAACTCAAAACCCTCGTGGGCCAAGCCGCATTGCAGTATGTGGTCAAAGGTGAAATTGTAGGCGTGGGCACGGGCTCTACGGTCAACAAGTTTATTGATGCGCTGGCCAGCGTGAAATCTGAGATCAAAGGCGCGGTCAGCTCCTCTGTTGTATCAACTGAGAGACTTAAGGCTTTGGGCATCCAAGTCTTTGATGCCAATGAAGTGAGCGCGTTGTCGGTGTATATCGACGGCGCAGACGAGATCGACCACGCGGGCTACATGGTCAAAGGCGGCGGCGCAGCGCTCACGCGCGAGAAGATCGTGGCCTCGCTATCGAAAAAATTTGTGTGCATTGCAGACGAAACAAAATTAGTAACCACGCTTGGCGCGTTTGCCTTGCCAGTAGAAGTGATTCCCATGGCTGCGCTACGCATCACAGCACTTTTTGCGGCCAAAGGCGGCAGCGCCAAGCTGCGGATGAAAGATGGCAAACCGCTCATCACGGATAACAGCCAGCATATTCTCGACGTCAGTGGTTTGCAGATCACTAACCCGCTGGCTTTTGAATCAGAAGTCAACCAATGGCCGGGCGTGATCACCGTGGGTGTGTTTGCGCATCAAAAAGCGCAGGTGTGTTTGCTGGGCACTTCACAAGGTGTGAAAACACTCAATTTTCAGGGCGATTTAAGCCCTTAGCCCGGCATAGAATATGCGCAGACTGCTACTGAATATATAGCATCCGAAGCATCATTTCAAAACCGAATTCCCGCAGGATTGCTAGGCGCGGGCGCTGCAACAGGTGCAGGCACGGACGCAGCAGCAGCCGGGGCTGGCGCAGGTGCTGCGCGGGCAACCAAGGGCGTGGGCGCTGGGTTGCGATAGCCGCTGGGTAACTGCGAGGTTTTGGCGTAACCTGCAGCATCAAGAAAACTCGTCCACTCGGTCTCTGAATACCCTTTGAGCTGCTGAGCGCCGATGGTCGCAAAGGGCAAACCGGTATCGCCGCTCAAGCGCTTGAGAGATTCTGCATCTTCAGGCGATTCAATGATGCGCTCGCTAAAAGGCACTCCGCGATTGCGAAGCATGTTGCGCCCGCTGTCACAGGGCGTGCAATCTTTGCCTGTGTAGATCGTTACAGGAAAGCGCTGAACCACGCCGCGCAACTCAAATGGCAATGCTGCGCCGCCAGCTGTTTCATTGAAAGTGCCGCCTCTCCCGGAGGTGACTTTTGCATTCGCAGATGGCGGCGGTGGCTGATCAGAAAAAGTGACCCGGCCATCGGGGCCGACGATGCGATAGAGCTGCTGAGCAGAGATTTGAGCAGAAAATATGGCGATAGCCGCCATCAGTACTGCGTTGAGTGCTACGTTTTTCATAGTGACCTCGGGTTAGGTTCTAAAGCAATGCAGGGATACTATCAGGCCATGCCTTGGTGGCGCAACAGGGCGTCTATCTGCGGGGCTCTGCCTCTAAACGCCGCAAAGCTTTCAGCGGCTGACCGACTGCCGCCGACCTCCAACACTTCGCGACGATATTTGCGCCCCACCTCCACTTGCGCGGCCGCTACTTGGCCACTTTTAGCAGCAGCCTCTTCAAAGGCCGCATAGGCATCTGCGCTGAGCAATTCCGCCCATTTGTAACTGTAGTAACCCGCTGCATATCCACCGGAGAACACATGGCCAAAGCTGTTGGGCGTGCGCACCTGGCTCGGACGCGGCAACACGCCCACTTCTTTGTGTACGGCTCTGGAAATTTCTAATGGCTCGGCTAATCGGCTGTCTGCTTCCATATGCATCAACATATCAAACAGTGAAAATTCGACTTGTCGCAAAGTTTGCATGCCGCTCTGGAAATTCTTAGCCGCCAGCATCTTGCTAAACAATTCTTTCGGCAGCGCAGCGCCCGTATCTACATGCGCCGTCATGTGCTTGAGCACATCCCATTCCCAGCAAAAATTCTCCATGAATTGGCTGGGCAGCTCCACCGCATCCCACTCCACGCCGCTGATGCCTGATACATCTCGCTCACTGACCTGCGTGAGCATGTGATGCAGGCCATGGCCAAATTCGTGGAAGAGTGTGATCACATCGTCATGCGTGAGCAGTGCTGGCTTGCCGTCCACGCCATCGGCAAAATTGCAGATTAAATGCGCGACGGGAATTTGTAATTGATGGGTATCTGGGCGCAGCCAACGCGCGCGAACATCATCCATCCAAGCACCGCCGCGCTTGCCGTCTCTGGCAGGGGTGTCAAGATAAAACTGGGCAATTTTTTTATCACCGCGCATGAGAGCGTAGAACTCAACTTTTGGATTCCACACCGGCGCTTCGTCACGTTGAATATCCACTTCAAACAAGGTTTGGATAATGTTAAACAGCCCCGCCAACACCTTAGGTGCGATGAAATACTGCTTCACCTCTTGCTCACTGAAAGCATATTTCGCCTCTTTGAGCTTCTCGCCGATGAAAGGCCAATCCCAAGCCTGCGGGTCTTGCATACCCAATTCTTTGGCCGAAAATTCGCGCATCTCCTGCACATCTTTCAGTGCAAACGGCTTGGCGCGTACCCCAAGATCGCGCAGGAATTTCACCACTTCGTCAGGAGAATTCGCCATCTTCGGCACGAGCGAGACTTCCGCAAAATTTGCGTACCCTAGCAGCTTGGATTCTTCTTGCCGCAACGCGAGGATTTCTCGCATGATGGGGGTGTTGTCAAACTTACCGGCTTCCAAGAGCTCACTCGCTCGTGTGTTGTGCGCCATGTAAAGCTTCTCGCGCAAAGCGCTGCTCTTGGAATACTGCATAACGGGCAGATAGCACGGCATTTTTAAAGTGAGCTTGTAGCCGGGTTTGCCATCTTTCTCAGCGAGTTGGCGGGCAGTTGATTTCACATCGTCTGGCAACCCATCCAACTCATCAGCAGTCGCAAAGTAAGCAAACGCCTCTGTCGAATCCAACGTGTTCTCGCTGAATTTTTGCGACAGTTCCGACAAGCGCGTTTGAATCGCCGCAAACCGCTGCTTGGCTGCGCCAGCCAACTCCGCGCCGCCGAGCTTAAAGGCACGCAGCGCATTGCTGTGGGCCTTTTTTTGCTCGGCATTTAGTGTGGCCGGTGAAATCGCTTTGTATTTGGCATACAGCCGTTCATCCGATCCCAGCGCCGTATAAAACTCACTCACCGCAGCGAGCTTCTCGTTGTAAGCCGCCCGCAGCTGCGGCGTATCCGCCACCGCATTCAAGTGCCCCACAGCGCCCCATGCGCGCGCGAGCTTTTCGGTCTGCACGTCCAACGTGGCTGAGAGTTGCTTCCAGTCCGCAGGAAAGTCAGGGTTCGTCGCCGTATCCAGCGCTCTTTGCGCATTCGCAATCAGGGTATCCACAGCTTCAGCCACATGGCTGGGCTGAATTGCTGCGAATTGGGGAAGGTCAGAAAAATCGAGGAGAGGGTTGGTAGTCATGGTCAGTAGATGATGCTTGAATCACAGAGTTCAACCATGCCCTATACAAGCACAGATCGATTGCGCTTTATTCTATTCGTACTTATAATCATACTATTCATCGTATTATTAAAAGGCCTGATAACTATGTTGTCTATAGCTGCTAACGACCTGAAGATTAAGGGTATTGCCGCCATCGAAGCCTGCCTCGCGCAGCAATCAGAGGCCGTCATCTCAGTGCGCGGTCAGCAGCGCTATGTGGTGATGCCAATAGCTCAATACAATTTTTTGCGCGAGTGTGAGCTCGATGCGGCTTTGGCGGAAACGCGCGCTGATGTTGCGGCGGGTCGCTATAAACTGCAAACCGCACAAGAGCATTTCGCAGAGGTTCAAGGCGAGCTGGCTAATGAAAAGAACTAGTTTGCAGAGCACGCGCTTGCAAACGCTTGACATCTATCAAATTCAGTTTACCGACGAGTACATAAAACGAGCCAAACGCTTTCTCAAAAGGCATCCAGATTTAGCTTCTGCCTATCTCAAAACCCTCACACTTTTAGAAGCCAATCCATTCCATCCTTCGCTTCGTCTGCACCCGCTAAAAGGAAAAATGGCTGGCTTACATTCAGTGTCGATCAACCTGTCTTATCGCATCACGCTGGAGTTTTTAATCATTGACATGCAAATCACGCCGATCAACGTGAGCGATCATGATGCGGCGTATTGATTGCTGAGCAATCAATCCCGCCCCGTCTTCTTCACCGATTTCATCTTCGGCTTCGCCCGCTTGACCGAGCCGCCGCGCGTAATGCGCTCGTTGCCTAAGACGCGCAGCGTTTTGACTTCTCTGCGGCCTGTGCTGCGGCTAGTTTTGGCGAATTTCACTTCTTTTGGCCCGCGCATGCGCTCTACGTCTTCGCCATAAACGCGTTCTTTCTCCACCTTGGGTCGCCAGAGCACGAGCAGTTTGCCGATGTGTTGGATCGGGGCGCATTCCAGATCGTCGCAAAGTTTGAGATACGCGGCCTCGCGTGCGGCGCGGTCATCGCCCGTGACGCGGACTTTGATGAGGCCATGGGAATTGAGTGCTGAATCAATTTCTTTTTGCACGCCAGGCGTGAGTCCATCGTTGCCGACGATGACAACGGCGTCGAGGTGATGAGCGTCAGCGCGGTGGGCTTTTCGCTGTTGGATGGTGAGTTCTATTTTTGGCATGGGGAGTATCCTGAGGCTAAAAATGCGCTCGTGGGACAATTATCCCCTGCAAGCACTGGTAATTCCATGAAGATCAAGTCTAAAAAAGTTAATAAAGCGTGGTTTAACGACCATATCAACGATCCTTACGTCAAGATGGCGAAGAAGGACGGCTACCGTGCGCGCGCTGCTTACAAGCTCAAGGAGATTGACGAGACCTTGAAGCTCCTCAAGCCCGGCCAAGTGGTGGTGGATTTGGGCTCCGCGCCGGGCGCTTGGAGCCAGTATGCACGGCGCAAGATGGCGCCCAAAAATGAAGCGATGGGCAAAGGCGGCGGGGCAGCAGTCGGCGAGCTCAATGGCGTGATCATTGCTCTGGATCTTCTGCCGATGGAGCCGATTGAGGCGGTGCAGTTTATTCAAGGCGATTTTTCCACCGACGAAGTGTTGCAAGAATTACTCTCAAAAGTAGAGCAGTCTACGCAAGTGCCAAGCCGGCTAGATAGTGAAAATGCTTCTAAAACGCGAGATTTGCGAGTGGTGGATGTCGTGCTTAGCGATATGGCGCCCAACCTCTCAGGCGTGGCCTCAAGTGATTCTGCGCGGGTGGCGCAGCTGATTGAATTAGCCGTCAATTTTGCGCAAATCACCATGAAGCCCGAGGGTACGCTGATCGTCAAACTCTTCCATGGCAGCGGCTACAGCCAGATTGTGGAAGAGTTTAAAAAGACGTTCAAAATCGTCAAGCCAATCAAGCCAAAAGCCAGCAGAGATAAATCGGCTGAGACGTTTTTGGTAGGGATCGGTCTCAAGGCCACCGCGCTAAAAAAGCCGGGCGAATGATGTGTTCAGTGCAAAAACACACAGAATCTTGAGACGTTCAAAGTCATTACGCTGGGGCGGGCTGCTTGAAAAGCCTAAAATCAACCTCAGTTTCAACAATTGACGGGAAGATGTCTTTCCGAATGGAGTGTTCTCTTGAACAACAACAACCAGTGGTTTTCTAAAGTTGCGGTCTGGCTCGTGATCGCGCTGATTCTGTTCACCGTTTTCAAACAGTTTGAAAACCGCGTCAGCCCGGCTGGCCCGCAGGTACTGTATTCGCAGTTTATTGACGATGTACGCGGCGGCAAGATCAAGAAGGTGGAGATTCAGCGTGCGCCTGGCAAGCCGTCTGTGATCGCCGTGATTCCGAAAGACGGCACACGCTATTCGCTGGTCGATCCCGGTGATTATCAGTTGGTTAATGATCTTGTGAAATACGGCGTGGAATTCAATGCCGCTCAGCCAGAAGAAGGCTCGTTCCTCCTGTCGATCCTGATCAATTGGGCGCCGATGCTACTCTTTATCGGCGTGTGGATTTATTTCATGCGACAGATGCAAGGCGGCGGCAAGGGCGGCGCATTTAGCTTCGGTAAATCCAAAGCCCGCATGATGGATGAGAACAACAACAACATCACATTTGCCGATGTGGCAGGCTGCGATGAAGCGAAAGAAGAAGTCAAAGAAGTCGTGGACTTTTTGAAAGATCCCGGGCGCTTCCAAAAGCTCGGCGGGCGTATTCCACGCGGCCTTTTGCTCGTTGGCCCTCCCGGCACAGGCAAAACATTGCTTGCCAAATCGATTGCTGGAGAAGCGAAAGTGCCGTTTTTCTCAATCTCTGGCTCAGATTTTGTAGAAATGTTTGTTGGCGTGGGTGCATCGCGCGTTCGCGACATGTTTGAAAACGCCAAAAAGAATGCGCCTTGCATTATCTTTATTGATGAGATTGATGCCGTTGGCCGCCAGCGTGGCGCGGGTCTGGGCGGTGGCAACGATGAGCGCGAACAGACGCTCAATCAAATGCTGGTCGAGATGGATGGCTTTGAAACCAATCTCGGCGTGATCGTTGTTGCTGCCACCAATCGGCCTGATATCTTGGATGCGGCGTTGCTGCGCCCAGGTCGCTTCGACCGACAGGTCTATGTCACGCTGCCCGATATTCGCGGCCGTGAGCAAATCTTGAACGTCCACATGCGCAAAATCCCGATGGGGCAAGACGTCAACCCGAGCGTGATCGCTCGCGGCACGCCCGGCATGAGTGGCGCTGATTTGGCCAACCTGTGCAACGAAGCCGCTCTGATGGCTGCGCGGCGCAATGCCCGCGTGGTTGAGATGGTGGACTTTGAGAAAGCGAAAGACAAAATCCTCATGGGCCCAGAGCGCAAGAGCATGATCATGCCCGAGGAAGAGCGCAAAAATACCGCTTATCACGAGAGCGGACATGCGCTGATCGGCCGCTTGCTGCCCAAATGCGATCCGGTACACAAAGTCACCATCATCCCGCGTGGGCGTGCGCTGGGCGTGACGATGAGCTTGCCTGAGAAAGACCGCTACAGCTACGACAAAGAGTTCATGCTCAACCAAATTGCGATGCTTTTTGGTGGCCGCATTGCTGAAGAAGTGTTCATGAATCAA
Source organism: Variovorax sp. (assembly GCA_031376455.1). Lineage (GTDB taxonomy): Bacteria > Pseudomonadota > Gammaproteobacteria > Burkholderiales > Burkholderiaceae_C > JANMDU01. The sequence goes on from JANMDU010000154.1 coordinate 9,033, forward strand.
ATGACCACGGGTGCTTCAAATGACTTCGAGCGCGCAACTTCTATTGCCCGCGATATGGTGACACGCTACGGCATGACCGAAGCCTTGGGGCCGATGGTTTATGCAGAGAATGAAGGCGAAGTGTTCCTAGGTCGCAGCGTGACGAAGACGACCAATATGAGCGAGACCACGATGCAAAAGGTGGATGCCGAAGTGCGCAGCATCATCGACAGCCAATACACATTGGCTCGCAAGTTAATCGAAGAAAACAAAGACAAAATGCACGCCATGGCCAAAGCCTTGCTCGAATGGGAAACCATTGACATGAGCCAGCTCGATGACATCATGGCTGGCCGCGCGCCCACTGCCCCGAAAGATTGGGTGCCCCGCGTTCCCCCGCAAGGCGGCGGCGACAGTGGCGGCTCTGGCAGTGCGCCTGTGGTCGTGCAACCTGCTCCTACAGCTGCTTAATTACGTTCAAGCACACTACAATGCTGTGACAGTTACCTATGCTGGTGCTGTCACACATTAATCTTGGAGTAAAAATGAAGTTGATTCCCCTTGTGGCATTGTTAGTTGGTAGTATTTTTGTTGCTGGTTGCGCAAGCCCAACAGTGGTGCAGTCTAAGCAGTCGAGCGATTCAAATATGTCTTGTGATCAGCTCAAAGCTTCTTACTCAGAAGCACAAGACTTTGAAAATAAAGCGCGCAAAGAACGCGGCGTTACAGGAACAAACGTCGCAGCGGCAATTTTCTTCTGGCCAGCAATGATTGGCACGTATGCCAACTCTGGTGAAGCCATGGATGCAGCGAAAGATCGTCAAAAGCACTTAGAGAAAATTGCTGCAGAAAAAAACTGCAAAATTATCTAAGCAAATCGAATGTCGAAATGAATTAGGGCACTTTGGTGTCCTTTTTTTTATTTTATTGATACCCATCATGCTTTGGCACACCGCCCGCTTCTCGATTGACCTATCGCAGCCCAAGATCATGGGCATTTTGAATCTCACGCCAGATTCGTTTTCTGATGGCGGGAGGCTGACCAATACGCAGGCGGCGCTTGCGCATTGCGAGCAACTTGTTAAAAACGGTGCAGACATTTTGGATTTGGGCGCAGAGTCGTCCCGACCTGGCGCACCACCTGTCTCGCTTGAAGAAGAGTTAAAACGTCTCATGCCTGTGCTGCTTGAAGCTGTGAAGCTGGGCGTGCCGATCAGTGTGGATACTTACAAGCCACAAGTCATGCAAGCCGCGCTGGATGCGGGCGCTGACATCATTAATGACATTTGGGGCTTTCGCCGCGCGGACGCTGGCTTAAAGTCAGCGCAAGTGGTGATGAATCATGGCCGTTGCGGCCTTGTCATGATGCATATGCATCGCGATCCGCTGACTATGCAACTTGATCCGTTGCCCGAGTCGCAGGATGTCATGCAACGCGTCAAAACTGATTTGCTATCGTTTTATGAGCATCTTGCGCAGATTACATGCCGGCAAACCCCTGAATTCGATCTTAAAAGCCGCCTTTTGATCGATCCCGGCATAGGTTTTGGCAAAACAGTCGCGCAAAATTTCACTTTACTTGGCAGGCAGCGCGAATTGCTTGTGCTGGGCTTGCCCCTGCTCGCAGGCTGGTCGCGCAAATCATCACTAGGCGCAGTCTCAGGTTTGGCAGATGCGAAAGATCGCCTGATACCCAGTATCGCCGCTGCGCTGCTTTCGCTGGAGCGTGGCGCGAGCGTTCTGCGCGTGCATGATGTGCGCGAAACGGCGCAAGCAATCAAAGTATGGCAGGCTGCCCAACCGTCAAGCCCATAATTCTTGCATCGCTTCTGCGAAGTCGCGAGCCAACGCTTCACAGCCTTGCACACGCCCGCTTTCAACGATTTGTTTGCCCGCCACAAAAACATCGCTCAGCCGCGCATCGGGGCTAGAAAAAATGAACGCATCCAGCAAGTGGCTGGTGGGCATGCCTAGCAGCGCTGATGACGACATATCCATCACAGAAAAATCAGCACGTTCGCCAACCGCTATGCCCTTAATGCGCCTCCCACAAGCCGCGCTGCCGCCGTCAATCGCAGCGTTGAACAAAGCTGCCGCCGTGCTTGCCTCTGCGTTGTGAGCAGCTGCTGCATTGGCGAGCACATTGCGTTGCCTGAGCACAAATCGCTGCGAATACTCCAGCAATCGCAGCTCCTCTTGCCAACTTCGCGTGACATGACTGTCTGAGCCAATCGACCACTTGCCGCGTGCTTTTGCATAGCTTGGCAGATCAAACACGCCGTCCCCTAAATTGGCTTCAGTCGTCGGGCACAACACAATCGATGCGCCGCTCTTTTGAACCGCTTGCAGTTCTTCGGGCGTGGTGTGTGTCGCGTGCACTAAATTCCATGTCGCATCGAGCTCAGCATGCTCAATCAGCCATTGCACAGGCCGCAGGCCGGTGTGCTGGATGCAATCTTCCACTTCGCTGGTTTGCTCAGCAACGTGAATGTGAATGTGCATTTGACGGGCTTTTGCATGTCGCACAGCCTCTCGCAACGCCTCTGGCGCAACAGCGCGCAACGAGTGCAAAGCGAGGCCTGTGCTCGCGAGCGTGTCGCCAAAATTCTTCTGAAGACCGTCGCACAATTTAGCGATGCTATCGGGCGTGGATGCGAATCGCCTCTGATCTTCTCGCAAACTGTCGGCAGAAAAACCCGAGCGCATATACAGCGTAGGCAGCAAGGTGATGCCAATGCCTACTTTTCGCGCAGCTCGCACCAATGCGGCGGACATTTCCGACGGATCGGCATAGGCCTTGCCATGCACATCGTTGTGCAAATAATGAAACTCGCAGACTTGTGTGTAGCCTCTCCGCACAAGCTCCGAATACAGCTGAGCAGCAATGGCCTCTAACTGCTCGGGACTGATGCGCAGCGCTGCGCTGTACATGCGGTCTCGCCAGCTCCAAAAATTATCTTGGCCACCGGCCTGAATACTGGTTTGCGCGCCTCGGGTGCGCTCCGTCATACCGGCGATAGCGCGTTGGAAAGCATGGCTGTGTGCATTGACCAGTCCGGGGATCACCGAACCTTTCAACGCGGTTGCATCGCGGCGCTGCTCCGCGCTCGTATTCACCACAATGCTGTGCCAGATGCCCTCACTTCCAACGCTGAGCAACACATCTCTTGCCCAAGCCCCACTGAGCCAAGCCAACGGCGTAAAAAACGTTTGTGCCACGTCACGCATACAAAGCTTTCAAGGCTTGCAAACTGCTTTGCAGCATGCGCTGCAATGTGGGCTGTATTTGAGACGCAAGCGATGCGTCATAGCCATAAGGCGGTATTTCTTGCATGTAAAGGCTTTGACATTTTTCAAGCTGAATGGCGTGGATATGCTGCGCAGGCAGGCCGTAATGCCGCGTGATGTAGCCGCCCTTGAAGCGGCCATTGATAACGTGCGTGAAGCCACTGACCAGCCGAGCAGCGCCAGCCGCAGCATCCGAAATACTGGCATGCGCCGCTGCGCCGCTGGCCGTGCCGATGTTTAAATCTGGCAGCTTGCCTTCAAACAACCATGGGATTCTTGAGCGAATACTGTGCGCATCCCAAAGCAGGGCAAAGCCGTGAATCGCTTTGATTCGCGAAAGCTCAGCCGCGAGGGCAGCGTGATACGGCTGCCAATACGCGATTTTTCTTTGTTGCATTTCTTCTGCGGATGGCTCGCAGCCAGATTGGTAAAGCGCATCGCCGCTGAAGAACCGCGTGGGACAAAGCTCGGTATTGGCTGCGCCGGGATACATGGGCGCATCATCCGGTGGGCGATTCAAATCAATCACATAACGCGAAATCTTAGGCTGCAGCACGCTCGCTCCCATGATCGGCAAAAAATCATAGAGCTGCGCCAAATGCCAATCCGTGTCTTCCACATTAAGCGCACGAGGCACATAGTTGCTCTGAAGCTCAGATGGAATCTCCGTGCCGATATGCGGCATGCTGACCAGCACAGGGATTGCGCCTGTTTGCAAAGTAAACGTCATACGGGTACGCCATCGAACACCGTTTGCAGGCGTGGATTGCTGCCAAAGCAATAGCTCAGTTCAGCAGGCGAACGCACATCCCACAGCACAAAATCAGCCCGCATGCCTTCTGCGAGAACACCGCGATCAGAAAAGCCCAGGGCGCGTGCCGCGTTGCGTGTCACGCCGGCCAATGCCTCTTGTGGCGTGAGTCGAAACAATGTGCAAGCCATATTCATCATCAACAGAAGCGATGTGCAAGGCGAGCTGCCGGGATTGCAGTCCGTGGAAATCGCTATTCCAACACCCGCACTTCTGAGCTGCGCTACCGGCGGCAATTTGGTTTCTCGCAAAAAATAAAATGCGCCGGGCAGGAGCACCGCCGTCGTACCTGCGCTCGCCATTGACCGCACGCCCTCCATGCTGAGCCACTCTAAATGATCACAGCTCATCGCTTTGAAACGCGCAGCGAGCTGCGCACCACCGCTATTCGATAGTTGCTCAGCATGCAATTTGACGGGCAAGCCCAGCGCTGCTGCTGCTTGGAAAACACGCTCGGTTTGCGCGATGCTGAAACCAATGCCCTCACAAAACGCATCCACTGCATCCACCAAGCCTTCAGCATGCAACGCGGACAGCATACTCAGCACTTCATCAACATAGGCATCGCTGCGCCCTGCAAATTCAGGCGGCACGGCGTGAGCGCCTAAAAAAGTGGCTTGCACAGACACAGGATATTCTGTTGCCAGCTGGCGCGCGACGCGTAACGTTTTACGCTCGTGCTCCAGAGCTAAGCCGTAGCCCGATTTGATCTCCAAGGTGGTCACGCCCTCAGAGAGCAAGGCTTTTAAGCGTGGCTTACTTTGCGCAAGCAGTTCAATCTCGCTGGCTGCACGCGTCGCTTTTACCGTGGATGCGATGCCGCCACCTGCCTTGGCAATCTCTTCATAACTCGCGCCATTCAAGCGCTGCTCGAATTCATGGGCGCGATGGCCACCATAGACCAAGTGCGTATGGCAATCGATCAGCCCCGGCGTGATCAATGCGCCCTTCGCATCATGAATCTGCGCAGCGCTAGCGAGAAAATCTGGCGATAAATCGACGCGTGCGCCCAGCCAATGCACCCGCCCCGCCTGCACCACCAAAGCAGCATCTTCGATCAAACCATAAGGCTGCGCCGCATCGCTTTTCAGGCTGGCGATACTGCAATTTAACCAAATCGAAGCAAGCGGATTCATAAAGTGATTTCCATGAAAAGAGCATCACTTGCTTGCACTTGCAATTGCGTTATCGACTCAATTGCCATGTAGCCGAATGAGTGGGGCTCAAGCGCATACTTTTGAGTACCAAATCGCAAGGTAGCCGGCGTATTGATTGCGTAAAGTGCTATTATTTTAGGAGTATTTATCATTAACACCGAATGACCATTGACGCGTTGCAGATGAGCCGATGCCCCGCCCTGCACCATCAAATTAAAATCTTGCGTCGCACCGCCGAGCAACTCGCAGCCTGTTTGCGATGCGCCATCAAAACAAAATGGTGGATCAGCTTTGCGCAGCTCGTGCATCTGCCCGTCCACCGCCAAACGAACACCGTCGCCCGAGAGCACAGCGAACCATCGCTGCACGCCCGGAAAGCTAGAGAACGGACCCGATTGGGCCACTTCAGCGACCGATGCCCGCCACGCCCAATCCTGCGCGCTCAGTCGCGTCTGTGGCCAAGCGAGCAACTCACGTGTTACGCCACCGCCGTTGCGCCAAGGCGTAGGTTTCACATCACACAGGCGAATCATCTGCCAATCCATGCTGGAAATCATGCCTGAAACTGCCCCGCAAAACTGTAACGTGTGCCGGGATACACCAGTCGCACCACGCTGGCCACATGTGCGCCGCTCACGGTGCGGCGCGTCATGACCAAACAAGCCTGCGATCTTTTGATTTTGAGCAGCTTAGCCATTTCCGCGCTGGGCAGGCAGGCCTCAATTTGGTAGCTCGCATCGGTGAGTGGCGCATGCTCGAGCAGATGATGCGTGGGCGTGAAGCGGGTGAAATCTGTTTGCAGAAAATCTGGCGCAGCCAATGGGTTCACATAACGGTCTTCGTGTTGAATAGGAATGCCGTTTTCCAAATGCACCAGCACCACATGAAACACCTTTGCACCCGTGCGCAGGCGCAGCGATGCAGCCAATGGAGCCGTCGCTTTTTCTGTTGCAATCAACACCACGCTACTGCTGTGCTCGTGGCCGCGCTCCAGCACTTCATCGTGAATATCCCGAATCGTCAAACGCGATGAAATACGATGCAGCTCGGCCACTCGCGTGCCCGAGCCTTGGATGCGGGTGACCATGCCTTCCGAGACCAGTTCGCGCAACGCACGATTAGCCGTCATGCGGCTGATGCCAAACTGCGTCATCAATGCGGCCTCGCTGGGCACAGCGTGGCCCGGCTTCCACGCGCCCGATGTGATGCGTGTTTTGATGAATGCTTTGACTTGCTCGTAAGCGTGTAGCTGGGTAACTGCCATATTCATAGAGTACACCATAGAATACCCTAGTTGACACAAGTTGTATAGACAACTATATTGCACTCATGTCTGATTTATCTCAAACCCAATTCATGGGCAAATTCACGGGTAGTAAGGCCCGTCCCGTTCGCGCACCGCGAGGCAGTGCCATCAGCTGTGCCAACTGGCAAATCGAAGCCGCGCTACGGATGCTGCATAACAACCTAGACCCGGAAGTTGCAGAAAATCCCGATGAGCTCGTCGTCTACGGCGGCATTGGCAAAGCAGCCCGCAGTTGGCCGGCGTTTGATGCGATTGTCGATAGCCTGCGCAAACTGAAAGCCGATGAAACCCTGCTCGTGCAATCGGGCAAACCTGTGGGCGTTTTTCGTACCCATCCGGGCGCACCGCGCGTGTTGATCGCCAACTCCAATCTCGTTCCTAAATGGGCGACATGGGAACACTTCAACGAATTGGATCGCGCTGGCTTGATGATGTATGGCCAGATGACGGCGGGCAGCTGGATTTACATCGGCACGCAAGGCATCGTGCAAGGCACTTACGAAACTTTCGTCGAAGCGGGCAGGCAGCACTACGGTGGCGATTTGAGTGGGCGCTGGGTGCTCACAGCAGGCTTGGGCGGCATGGGCGGTGCGCAGCCACTAGCCGCTACATTTGCAGGCGCATGCTCGCTGAATATTGAATGCGATCAAAGCCATATTGATTTTCGCCTGCGCACGCGCTATGTGGATAAACAAGCCGCTACGCTCGATGAAGCGCTTGAGATGATCAAGCATCACACCGCGCGCAAAGAAGCCATCTCGATTGCGCTGTGTGCGAATGCAGCTGATGTGTTTCCCGAGCTAGCGCGTCGTGCGCTAGCGGGCAGCATTCGGCCCGATATCGTGACCGATCAAACCTCTGCACACGACATCATCAATGGCTACCTGCCAGCCGGCTGGAGCAACGAACAATGGTGGGCTGCGCGTAAAGATCCTGCGCAGCATGCTGCGCTGACACAGGCCGCAGGCGAGTCGTGCGCCACACAGGTCAGGGCCATGCTGGCCTTCCACGCTTTAGGCATCCCCACGGTGGATTACGGCAACAACTTGCGTCAGGTGGCCAAAGACTATGGCGTGGTCAATGCGTTTGACTATCCCGGTTTTGTGCCCGCTTACATTCGCCCGTTGTTTTGCAGTGGCACAGGCCCATTCCGATGGGTGGCATTGAGCGGCGATCCGCAAGACATTGCCAAGACAGATGCGAAGATGAAGGAGCTCTTCCCTGCGAATAAACATTTGCATCGCTGGCTCGATATGGCTGGCGAACGAATTGCCTTCCAAGGCTTGCCAGCGCGCATTTGCTGGATCGGCCTCGGCGAGCGGCATGTTGCCGGCCTCGCGTTCAACGAAATGGTGAAAAACGGTGAACTCAAAGCGCCGATTGTGATTGGCCGTGATCATTTAGACAGCGGCTCGGTGGCCTCCCCAAATCGCGAAACAGAAGCCATGAAAGATGGCAGCGATGCGGTGAGCGATTGGCCTTTGCTCAACGCGCTGCTCAATACCGCCAGTGGCGCGACTTGGGTGAGCCTGCACCATGGCGGCGGCGTGGGCATGGGTTACTCGCAGCATTCGGGCGTGGTCATCGTGGCCGATGGCACGCCAGAGGCAGCTGAGAAATTGAGTCGCGTTTTATTTAACGACCCAGCCACCGGCGTGATGCGTCATGCTGATGCGGGCTACGACATTGCCAAGGCCAGCGCCAAGGCCAATGGCTTGAATTTGCCGATGATGAGCTAAGCACACATGCCAAGCATGACGCAAGAACTGATGATTCCCGGCCAATTGAGCTTGGCGCAATTGCGCAGGCTTTGCTCCCCGGGTGTAGTGGGTGTGCTGGCCGTGCAACTCGATGCTGCTTGCAGAGCGGACATCCGCGCGAGTGCGGATCTCGTGCAACGCGCTGCTGACGGTGGCGCTGCGGTGTATGGCGTGAACACCGGTTTTGGTAAGCTCGCAAGCACGCGCATTGCCAAAACCGATCTTGCGATTTTGCAGCTCAAGCTGCTGCGCTCGCATGCCGTGGGCGTGGGCGAGCCGCTTTCGATAAATATCGTGCGACTGATCTTGTTGCTGAAAGCATGCAGCTTGGCGCGGGGTTATTCAGGCGTGCGCGAAGAAGTGGTCGATGCACTTTTAAACTTGTTCAATCACGGCATCAGCCCAGTGATCCCTTGCCAAGGCTCGGTGGGTGCTTCAGGTGATTTAGCGCCACTCGCGCATTTATGTCTGCCTCTCGTTGGCGAGGGCGAAGTCTTTTACAAGGCCAAGCGTCTGCCAGCACGAGATGCACTCCAGCAAGCCGGTCTGCGAGCAATTTCTTTGTCCGCCAAAGAGGGCTTGGCATTAATCAACGGCACACAAGTTTCCACAGCGATGGCGCTTGATGCGCTGTTTGCCACCGAGCGCGTGTTTGAAGCCGCTGTGATCGCAGGCGCGCTCACGCTCGATGCTGCGCGCGGCAGCGATGGCCCGTTTGATGCACGCATCCATGCCGTGCGTGGCCAGCCGGGGCAGATCGATTGTGCAGCGGCTTATCGTGCGCTCACAAAAGGCAGCGCCATTCGCAAATCGCATTTGGAAGGCGATGATCGTGTGCAAGATCCGTATTGCCTGCGCTGCCAGCCCCAAGTCATGGGCGCTTGTTTAGATCAAATGCGCTACGCTGCAAAAGTGTTGGCGATTGAAGCCAATGCAGTCACGGACAACCCGCTCGTGTTTGCCGCTGACGACGCGCTGGTTTCTGGCGGCAATTTCCATGCTGAGCCGGTTGCGTTGGCTGCCGACGCGCTAGCCGTTGTCATCGCAGAAATTGGTGCTATTTCAGAGCGGCGCATTGCCATGCTGGTGGATGCCAATGTATCGCGCTTGCCGCCCTTCTTGACGCCTGATGCAGGCCTCAATTCAGGCTTTATGATTGTGCATGTGACGGCTGCGGCGCTGGCATCAGAGAACAAATCATTGGCGCACCCGGCCAGCGTGGACAGCTTGCCCACTTCTGCCAACCAAGAAGACCATGTGAGCATGGCGACTTTTGCTGCGCGGCGCTTGACTCCTATGCTGAACAACACAGCGCATATTGTGGCCATCGAGCTATTAGCTGCCGCGCAAGGCATTGAATTTTTGCGTCCGCTCCAAAGCTCCGCCCCCTTGGAGAGCTTGCATGCGCTCATTCGCAGTGCATCGCCATCGATGATGCAAGATCGAAGCCTGGCTTTTGACATGAGCGCCCTACAAATACGGGTAATCAACGGTGACATTACCGCCGCGCTTGACGCAGAATTACCCGAGCTGCACGCCTTGCAACTGGCATGAACAGTGCATAAGATGACTTACCCCGCCCGCCCATCAACCCACGCCCTTGTCACCTTCAACCCCTAGGAGAACAACTATGAAGAAACTACTCGCCTTTTCTATGCTGGCTCTGTCCTGCGCCGCAGCGCAAGCGCAAGACACGAAATTAATATTCGCCATGTCCGGCTGGACGGGCTTTGCACCGATCACGCTAGCCAAAGAAGCGGGCATCTTCAAGAAGAATGGGCTCGACGTTGAAGTCAAAAAAATCCCTCAAAAAGATCGCCATTTAGCCATTGCCTCCGGCGATGTGCAATGCGCGGCAACAACTGTGGAAACATGGATCGCATGGAATGCCAACGGCGTGCCGACCACGCAGATTTTTCAGCTCGATAAAAGCTTCGGCGCAGACGGCATCGTCGTCAAACCCGGCATCACCAAAATCAGCGATTTGAAAGGCAAAACTGTGGCTGTCAGCGCCCCAGGCACAGCACCCTACTTCACGCTGGCATGGATGCTGAAAAAAAACGGCATGACTATGAAAGACGTGAAACTGGTGAGCTTGGAGCCGCAAGCCGCAGCAAATGCCATGATCGCCGGTACAGCAGGCATCGATGCAGCCATGACGTATGAGCCTTTCTTGAGCGCAGTTCGCGCCAAACCAGAAGCCGGTACGATTCTTGCCACCACGCTGGATTACCCGATGGTGATGGACACCGTGGGTTGCACGCCGAAATTTTTGAGCGACAACCCAAAAGCCGCCAAAGCACTGGCCGACAGCTATTTCGAAGCATTGGAGATGATTCAAAAAGATCCGAAAAAGAGCTTCGGCATCATGGGCTCGGATGTAAAGCAAACCGGTGAAGCGTTCGAAGGCAGCCAGAAATTTTTGCGTTGGCAAGATCGCGCTGCCAATCAAAAATTCTTTGCCGGCGAGCATGCTGCATTCAGCAAAGAAGCCGCTGAGTTGCTGCTCGAAGCAGGCATCATCAAAAGCTTACCTGATATGAGCAAACTGGCCGACACGTGCTTCCTCAAGTGAAGCCGTTGCAGCCTGTCGCCCCCGGTTTGCGCATTGCGCTGGGGGTGAGTTTCTTCATCCTTTTTTTCGCGCTCTGGGCGGCTGTCACATTTGGCGGCGTCGTCTCCAAAACTTTTTTGGCTGACCCTGTCACCATGGTGCGCTCGGGCTACGATTTACTGGTCAACCAAGGTTTTATCAAAGATATTGGCATGACAGTCTGGCGCGTGTTTGGCGGCTTTTTGCTGGCTGCCGTGCTGGCGATTCCGCTGGGGGTGCTGATGGGCGCTTACAAGCCGATAGAGGCATTTTTTGAGCCTTTCGTGAGCTTTGCGCGCTACTTGCCCGCCTCGGCCTTTATTCCGTTGCTGATTTTGTGGGCAGGCATTGGCGAAGCACAAAAACTTTCCGTGATTTTCATCGGCTCGTTTTTCCAGCTTGTGTTGATGATGGCCGTGAGCGTGGGCAATACGCGGCGCGATTTGGTGGAAGCGGCTTATACGCTTGGCGCGACTGACAAAGGCATTGTCATGCGCGTGCTTGTGCCCAGCAGTGCGCCAGAGATTTTCGAGACGCTGCGCATGGTGCTCGGCTGGGCATGGACGTATGTGATCGTGGCTGAGTTGATTGGTGCATCGAGCGGCATTGGCCACATGATCACGGACAGCCAAGCGCTGCTCGCCACTGATCAAATCATTTTCGGCATCATTGTGATTGGTGTGATTGGCTTGGTGACGGATTTGGCGTTCAAGGCGCTAAACCGCAAATTGTTTCCTTGGGCCAAATTGTGAAGCTTGAGTGTGAAAGATCGGTATGAGTATTCTGGAAATCCAAAGTGTCTCCAAAACCTTTCTTGGCACAGGTGCAGGCAAGAGCACATTGGCGCTGCAATCCACAGACCTAAGTGTTCAAGAAAACGATTTCATCACCATCCTCGGACCTTCAGGCTGCGGCAAAAGCACACTGCTGCGCATGGTGGCAGGGCTCGATACACCCACGAGCGGCAGCATCACGCTAGACGGCAAAGCTGTCACTGCGCCCGGCGCAGATCGGGGCATGGTGTTTCAAAGCTACACGCTGTTTCCGTGGCTCACGGTGTTGGAAAACGTCTGCTTCGGTTTGCGCGAGAAGGGCATGGATTTGGCAGAACAACTCTCCATTGCGCATCCCTTCATCGCAAAGGTTGGCCTCAAAGGTTTTGAAAACCATTTCCCCAAACAACTCTCTGGCGGCATGCAGCAGCGCACCGCTCTGGCCAGAGCGCTGGCCAACAACCCACGCATCTTGCTGATGGATGAGCCCTTCGGCGCGCTCGATCATCAAACCCGCGAGCTCATGCAGGAGCTGCTTCAAGGCATTTGGGAAGCAGAGCGCAAAACCGTGCTCTTTGTGACGCACGATATTGATGAAGCGATTTTTATGGGCAATCGCGTGGTGGTGATGAGTGCCCGGCCGGGGCGTATCAAATGCGATTTGCCAGTGGCTATTACGCATCCGCGCCACTATTCGGTCAAAACCACACCGGTGTTTATGGAACTCAAGGCGCAGCTCACCGAAGAAATCCGCATTGAGGTGCAGCGCGCTGCGGGCTTGATGGCCGAGCCTGCTTAGTTCACTACGTTTTTAATAGCACTCTGCGCATATTCTATGCCGGCAATAGAGTGTTTTTGCCTTAAAATTAAAGCATAAATCACTCTACAAGCTTCGTATCATGAGCAGACAATATTTCGGCACCGACGGCATGCGTGGCACGGTCGGCCAAGCGCCAATCACCCCTGATTTCATTCTCAAGCTCGCTCATGCTGTCGGGCGTGTTTTGCGTCGCACGGAAAGTCGCCCCACAGTCTTGATCGGCAAAGACACGCGAATTTCTGGCTACATGCTCGAATCTGCGCTGGAATCAGGCTTCAATTCAGCCGGCGTAGATGTCGTCTTGCTCGGCCCCTTGCCCACACCCGGCGTGGCTTATCTCACGCGCGCCTTGAGAGCGAATCTCGGCGTGGTGATCTCGGCAAGCCACAACCCGTTTTACGACAACGGTATCAAATTCTTCAGTGCGCAGGGCGCGAAATTGCCAGATGCTTGGGAGCTAGACGTCGAGGCCGCTTTGAAAGACGATCCCGTCTGGGAGAGCAGCGCCACGCTGGGGAAATCAAGCCGGCTGGAAGATGCTGCGGGCCGCTACATTGAATTTGCTAAAAGCACGTTTGCAAACGACCTGACGCTCAAAGGCTTGAAAATCGTGATCGATGGCGCACACGGCGCAGCTTACAAAATTGCGCCTAAAGTGTTCCACGAGCTGGGTGCAGAAGTCATCTCTATCGGCTGCGAGCCCAATGGCACGAACATCAACGACGGCGTGGGTGCGACGCATCCCGAAGCGCTGATCGCCGCAGTCAAAAGCCATCATGCGCATTACGGTATCGCGCTCGATGGCGATGCAGATCGCTTGCAAATCGTCGCCAGCGATGGCCGCTTGTTCAATGGCGATGAGGTGCTGTATCTCATGGTCAATGAGCGTTTGCAGCGCGGTGAGAAAGTGCCCGGAGCAGTCGGCACTTTGATGACCAATATGGCGGTCGAAGTTGCTCTTCAAAACAAAGGCGTGCAATTCGTCCGCGCGAAGGTCGGTGATCGTTACGTTCTTGAAGAGCTAGAAAAACATGGCTGGCTCTTAGGCGGCGAAGGCTCAGGCCATTTGCTTGCTTTAGACAAACACACCACGGGTGATGGCATCATCTCCGCCCTGCAGGTGCTGCAAGCCGTGCAACGCAGTGGCAAGTCACTTGCTAACTTGCTCGGAGATGTAGCGCTCTTCCCTCAGGTGCTCATCAATGTGCGCCTCCAGCCTGGCCAAGATTGGAAAACCAACCCGAAGTTAGCGCCCGCTCAAACTGAGATTGAACAGCAGTTGGGCAATACAGGCCGCGTCTTAATTCGCGCCAGCGGTACGGAGCCCGTGGTTCGCGTCATGGTGGAGGCGCAAGATGCCTCGATGGCACTCAGCTGCGCTCAGCGTTTGGCGGGTGTGATCAGCGCAAGTTGATCGCTCCCCAGCCTTTGCACCGGGCTTGGCATGTAAGTTGCATAAATTTTTCGTTAGTTTTTATTTTCTAAACTTCTGGAGAACCTCGTATGCTAAATCGTCGCTCAACCCTGCTCATACCCAGCGCTCTGGCCGTTTTATCTTTGACGAGCCGCGCTTTCGCCCAAGCGAAATATCCCGAGCAACCCGTTAAGTTCATCGTTGCTTTGCCTGCGGGAGGCGGCGTGGATATGATCGCGCGCACCTTAGCGCAAAAGTTGAGCACCAACCTAGGGCAGCCTTTCTTAGTCGACAACCGCGCCGGCGGTTCTGGCCAGATTGGTATGCCTCTTGTGGCAAAAGCGCCTGCAGACGGCTACACGCTGACTGTCTCGCCTGCATCGTTTTTAACCACCAACAAAAGCATCTTCAAAAGTTTGGCCTATGACCCTGAAGCCGATTTCGCGCCCGTGACCCGCTTGGTCAATCAGGCGATGATTTTGGTCGTCAAAGACAAGCAAAAATACCCGACGATGGCGGCTTTTTTGGCAGCTGCCAAGGCCAATCCCGGCAAGGTCACGTATGCATCGTCTGGCGATGGCAGCCCGCAGCATTTGGCCGGTTTGATGTTTGAAACCCGCTCGCAAACCAAGCTGCTGCATGTGCCCTATCGCGGCGGTGCGCTGGCCATCAACGACACGATTGCTGGCACGGTGGATGCTATTTTTGCAGTCATGCCCGAGGCCGTGCAGCATATCAAAGCAGGCACTTTGCATCCATTGGGCGTGATGACCGCAGCGCGCTCGTCCATCTTCCCCCAAGTGCCCACCATGGTAGAGGGCGGGATTGCTGATCTCGTGCTCCCCACTTGGATCGCCTTGCTCGCACCTGCCAAGACGCCCAAACCGATCATTGACCAGATCAACCGCGCGGTGGCGGCTGCATTTGATCCAGAAACCCGCGCCAAACTCGCCGAAATCGGCATGGATGTCGCCCCAGCTGGCCCAGAAGATTTGCAACGCCTGATCGCACGCGACATCAAAGTACACGCTGAGCTGGTGAAGGCAGCGGGGTTGGTGCCGCAGTAAACGAATCGACTAACTAGGCGCTGTCATCGCTTCCAGCTTTGCCAGCGCCTCTTCCATGATTTCCAGTGGAACAGTTTCTATCCGCTTTGCTTGCCGAGTTTGCCAATCCAACACCCGGCATTGGCTGATCACGGCAGCGCCCTGAGTATGCATGCCAGTTCTCATCAGGCTAACAGCCCAACCCGCAACGCGCTCAAAATTACCTTGAGTGATCGGTGCAACCAATGCACGCCCCAAGCGATTGAATTCTTGGTTGGACAATACAAGCACAGGTCGTGTTCCACGAATTTCCGTACCTAAAGTTGGATCAAGACTGATCAATAAGACATCGCCTTGCTTGGGAGTTTTACCAGCAGGCCTGCGAGCCACGCCCGTCATAACGCCTCATCGCCCACAGCAGCCATATCTTCCCAGCTTTGCAAGTCAGCGGGCATCATGGCTTTAAGGTTGCACTGTTTGTTTAACTCAGCAGCTGTATATCGCTTACGCGTAGGCTTAGCACGCAACACAATGGCGTTATCTTGTCCTTTTTCAACCAGTAATGACTGACCAATTGAAAAATGAAGATCGCGCAGCAATGCTGGCGGTAACGTCAAGCCCGCAGAGTTTCCCAATTTTCGAATAATTAGTTCCATACGATGCCCATAATGTCAAACAATGTATGACATTATGCCTTGGCTACTTTGCTTTGCCTATACAACTGAAAAAACGAAAAGAATGCAAATGCTACTGCAGCGCCTCCGCCCATAAAGAAAAGCATAACTAGGCGACCGAAGAGCTCGTCCACGCTTAGCTAGTGAAGGCAGCGGGGTTGGTGCCGCAGTAAGTTTGATCGAGTGCTACGTAAAACGGCCTGCTAAAGAGCAGGCCGTTTTCGTTGGGAAATTCATCGATCAATGCAGCGTCACGCCCGTTTTCGATTGAGCAAACTCTTTCGTCACCCCATCGGCCAGCTCAATTACTTTTAAGCCTTGCGGCGTTACGTCAAACACGCCTAGATCCGTGATGATGCGATCGACCACGCCAACGCCTGTGAGCGGGAGTGTGCATTGGGCTAAGATTTTCATGTCTTCTGTGCCGTCTTTTTTCTTGGCGACGTGCTCCATCAAAATGATCACGCGCTTGACGCCAGCGACCAAATCCATCGCGCCGCCCATGCCTTTGACCATTTTTCCGGGGATCATCCAGTTGGCCAGATCGCCTTTTTCGCTCACTTGCATCGCGCCGAGAATGGATAGATTAATCTTGCCGCCGCGAATCATGGCAAAGCTGTCGTGGCTACCAAAGATGCTGCTGCCCTTGATGGTGGTCACCGTTTGTTTGCCCGCGTTGATCAGGTCAGCATTCACATTATCTTCCGTGGGAAACGGGCCGATGCCAAGCATGCCGTTCTCCGATTGCAGCCAGACTTCTTTATCCGCGGGCACATGGTTGGCCACCAGCGTGGGAATGCCAATGCCAAGGTTGACGTAGAAACCGTCTTCGAGTTCGTGGGCAGCGCGAGCGGCCATTTGGTCTTGTGTCCAAGGCATGATCAAACTCCTCGTGTTTCAGTGATGGTTCTTTTCTCAATGCGTTTTTCAGGCGACGCGTTGAGCACGATACGGTGTACATAAATGCCAGGTAAATGAATATCGTCTGGTGCGAGCTCCCCCGTTTCCACGATTTTCTCTACTTCGACGATGCACACCTTGCCAGCCATGGCGGCTGCAGGATTGAAGTTACGTGCCGTGAGGTTGAAGCGCAAATTTCCAGATTTATCCGCCACATCCGCTTTCACCAAAGCCACATCGGGCAGCAGCGCACGCTCCATCACATAGGTCTCGCCATCGAATTCGCGCAGCTCTTTGCCTTCAGCCACCAAAGTGCCTACGCCCGTCTTGGTAAAGAAAGCAGGAATGCCTGCGCCGCCGGCGCGCAGCTTCTCAGCGAGCGTGCCTTGTGGCGTGAATTCGAGTTCTAGCTCGCCCGCGAGGTATTGGCGCTCAAACTCTTTGTTTTCTCCCACATAAGATGAAATCATTTTTGTGATTTGACGCGTTTGCAAGAGCTTACCGAGGCCGAAGTCATCTACGCCGGCATTGTTAGAAATCGCGGTGAGATTCTTCGTGCCGCTGTCTCGCAAGGCGTCAATCAAAGCTTCGGGAATACCGCAGAGGCCAAAGCCACCAACAGCAATCAGTTGGCCATCGCGCACCACGCCTTGCAAAGCAGCGGCTGCGCTGGGATAAATTTTGTTCACAGAATTTTTTCCTCTTCTTAAATGCTGTCGTAGAAAATTCAGCGCAATTGCGGCAACGCTTTAGCTGCCTTGAATGCACCTTCGCCAATGGCTGCACCAAAGCGCTTGGCCAAGCGCTCGGCGACGTTTTCTCGTTTCGTGTAATCGACCAAATCTTCCGCCTTGATCACGTCGCGCGCCACTGAATCAAGCGTGCCGAGCTCATCGGCTAAGCCTAATTCAATCGCCTGCTGGCCGCTCCAGAACAGGCCGCTGAACATATCGGGCGTTTCTTTGAGCTTCTTGCCGCGCCCGGCTTTCACGGTGTCGATAAATTGCTTGTGAATTAAATTCAGCATCGCCTGTGCATGCTGTTTTTGTGGCTCTGTCTGCGGGCTGAAGGGATCGAGGAAGCCTTTGTTCGTTCCTGCTGTCATCAAGCGGCGCTCGACGCCAAGCTTTTCCATCAAGCCGGTAAAGCCAAAGCTGTCCATCAACACGCCGATAGAGCCCACGATGGATGCTTTGTCCACATAGATCGCATCAGCAGCCACAGCAATGTAATAAGCCGCGCTCGCGCAAGTTTCTTCCACCACGGCATAAATTGGCTTTTTATGAATCGCTTTCAAACGAAGAATTTCGTCATTGATCATGCCCGCCTGCACAGGGCTGCCGCCCGGGGAGTTGATCAGCAACACAATGCCTTTGGCCGCATCGTCTTCAAATGCGCTTTTGAGTGCAGCCAACACATACTCTGCGCTCGCATCCCCGCCCGACATGATCTCGCCTTTGATCTCCACCACAGCAGTGTGTTTGGTGTCGCCGCTGGCGCTGCTGGTAGCGCTTGATCCTGAAGGGCCAAAAATGATCCACGCCAGCACGATGAAAAACGCCAACCAGGCCAGCCGAGTAAAGGTCTTCCAGCGGCGTGTGGCTTTTTGCTCGTTGAGTGCCGCAAAGGCGAGCTTTTCTAGTGTGATTCGCTCCCAGCCGGGCGCATCAATCACTCCTTTTTTGATAGCACTCTGCGCAGGTTCTATGCCGGCTACAGTATCGTTTTGCTGATTTTTTTTCAGGGATTCATAGAGAGCAGCATCCATGTCGGAGGGCGCTGCGGTTTTGTCTTGCGGGTTGGGGGTGTCATTCATATTGCTATTGTCCAGCAAATCTCACCACATCACATCATCAAAAATCTAACGGCTTCAAGTTGTAAGCCGTCTGCCAATGCACCACGCCATCCAGTTCAACCAACGCAATCTTCACCAAGCCACCTTTGCATGGCCCACCACCGCATTCGCCGGTATCGGGCTTGTAAGCCGCACCATGTGTGGAGCATAAAAGCCATTGCCCCGTGTCGTCAAAAAACTGCCCCGGCTGCCAATCGAGCTCCATCGCCACATGCGTGCAGCGGTTCAGATAAGCATGCACTGCGCCTTGGTAGCGAACAGCAAAAGCCGTGCAGGTTTGCCCAGCAAAGTTCACATCAAAGGGCACAGCTTTGCCGCCATTTTGCAAATCGGCGCTGTTGCAAATCGGAATAGGAGATGGGTGTTGAGTGAGGGGGGCGATTTCAAGCATTTTGAATCAACCAATCATGAAGCTCAACCATCGTGTGTGCAACAAACAAAGGCGAGTATTCAGCAAACGCCTCATGCGCATGCGCGCCAAAGCTCACGCCCACACTGGCCACGCCAGCATTGCGCGCGAGAAGCAGATCATGCGTGGTGTCGCCGATCATCAGCATGCGCTCTGGCTGAATGTCCAGCTCCTCCATCAGTTCGCGCAGCATCAGCGGATCGGGTTTGCCAGCCGTTTGATCGGCCGTGCGCGTCGCGTCAAACAAGCTTTGAAGCGGGATGCCTTCTAGCTCACGTTGCAACACTTCATCCAAGCCGCGCCGAGATTTTCCCGTGGCTACTGCCAGCTTGAAGCCTCGCGCTTTCAAAGCAAGCAGCATCTGCATCGTGCCGGGGAAAAAGCTGATGTCATCCACATGCAGCGCCCATTGCCGCTTGTAAGCCTCGCCCAAAGCGGGATACCTTTCCTTCGCTACATCCGGCGCGGCATGCGCCAGAGCCTGCATGAGCCCCAAGCCAATCACATAAGAGGCTGCCTCATCGGTGGGCTTTTTGCCGCCTACCTCCACCACCGCCTCTTGAATGCAGCGCGTGATGATCGCCGTGGAATCGAAGAGCGTGCCATCCCAATCGAAGGTGATGCAGTCAAAGCGGTGGGCGATGTAAGTGTGCGCAGTCATATTGCAATAGTAAACCCTGATGCTAAGCCTCAGCAGAACTGATGATTTTTGCGCGATCTCATCTGTTCTGGGGGCGACAGGCATGTTTGCAAATTGTAAAAACGGCGCACGAGAAGCTTAAAACACCACAAATGTTTTGCGTCTTGCCCACCTTTAATTGATCAGGAGCCATCATGAAACACCATTTCTCCCGCCAGACGGCGCTGCTCGCTGTAGCCGCCTTGTCTGGATCCTTACTTCTAGCCGCTTGCGGCGGTGGCGGCAGTACGACGCCAACACCACCGGTTTTACCTCCCATCGTCGGCCTAACCGCCGGCATCGTTGAAGGCACGATCTCCGGCGCGACCAATGGCACGACCACAGGCGTGGTCAGCGGAACGTCAACCGGCATCGTCAACGGCACGAGCTCGGGCACAGTCGTCGGCGTGGTCAACGGCACAGTCACTGGCTCAGTCACGCAGCCCTCCGGAACAGGAACGACTGCCAGCAACGTCGTCAACGCTCCCATCAACAGCACTGGCAGCGTGACCGTTACTGGGACAGTAACAGGCACGGTGACCGGCACAGTCGTTGGTTCAGTCAACGGCACAGTCGTTGGCACGACAACGGGCACAGTCACTGGCGTAGTGCAAGGCTCAGCTTCGGGCACAGTCACACCGCCAGTGGTCTCGGCAGCGCCAGCATCGGCAATCGCTAAAGGTTTCTTACAAAGCTTTGATGCTCTGCGCGCCAGCTACAAAAGCGCAGGCGCAGATCAATTCTCTTTGCACGACAGTTGCTACTTGGGCGATGGCAGAAGCAAGTCGCTCTTGGTCAGCGACTGGGATGCATCCACAGACAAGCAAACACGCTCGGCATTTGATGTGGCCTCTACACGAGCGAACACCACGATCACGGTGTTGGCTGATCGCACCAGCACCAATGTCATCGATGGCAGCCAACGTCGCGAGCTAGACCTCCAATACAGCGTGATTTACACCGATGGCACGCGCGACGATGTTGCACGATCCACCATCATTTCCGGCAGCTCCGCTGGCGCGAAAACGGCAGCTGGTGTCGACTGCACCACGTCAGAAAATAAAGCTGCATGGCGCTTCAAGGGCAACGACCGGATTATCGATTTCGGTTTTGCACGATTCAATCGCGACACTGCACGGGTTTTCCTAAGCAGCGGGTTGGACAGAACGCCAGACACCAACTACGACCGATACATCGAAATGCGCTTGCGCGATCCAGCCAATGTCGCCACCTACTACACGGTCTCCGGCCCCGGCCTCAAAGATGGTGGCAACACTGGCACGCTAGCAACCTTGATTGCGATGTCACCGCGCTTGCTACGCGACGATCCTTTGTTTGCGGGCAAAGTGGGCAATGCAAATTACCTCAATACCGATTCATTCCGCTTCTGCCGTGTGGCAGCGAACAATGGCACATTTGCTACAGCAAGCACGGCAAACTGCCCGACCGCTGGTGTCGGTGGCCTCGCATTTGGAAGCTTTGGCTTCGGTACAGAAGCCGCCGCTGATACCAACTTTGACGCATTTGGCTTCTCAGCCGGCGGTTCATACCAAGTGAAAGTCTATGCAGGCGACGGCTGGAAGACGGTGAATGGCGTCGCATCTGCTACACCGATTGCCACCTATACCTACACACTCGAAACGCTGCCCTACCCCGCAGTTTCGTTGCGTCCTGCCTCTGGATCACTGTATGCTGATTTCAACGCAACTGTCACGTCAGTCGTCAGCGCTTCGACAACAGGAGCAATCATTGCAAAGCAAATACGCGATAAAACGGCATTCACGGTCAACACAGGGTGGAATACCATGCCACTGACTATGCCTGATGGCACTAAAGCCACGACTACAGAAATAGGCTACTTTGTCCAAGGCCCAGCAGTGGGCGCAGCGGCAGGCTCTGCATGGCCAAGAAATCGGCAATATTTCCCTTACTTCCCAGCGCCCGGAGCTACAAGCCTCAGCATCAGCCAGCCAGCACTAAGTACCAACTTGGGCACGGCTACCTACGGAGAGGTCTTTTTATATATGAGCAACCGTAATGGCAATACGATTGCCACTGGTGCAGTTTTCGACTAGCTGCTGACAGCGAACTCTTCATAGCCCCGCATGGTTCGCCCAGCGGGGCTTTTTCTTGGGTGAATGAAAAGGCGCTGGTTCAGATGCTTCGCGGTCGCGAGCATCTCTCCGTTCACGGGCGATCACTCGCTGGGCAAACCAAGCAATGGGTTCTGACAGGGCACGCCTAATGGCTCAAAGTGTTTGAGATTCACAGTAAGCAGCAGCAATTGCCCATGCTGAGCAATCGCGGCAATGGCGACATCAGCGAAACCGGGGTGACAGCCCTTGGCCATCGCTGCATCTGAGATTTGCCCGGCAAGCCGAGCGGCTTCTGCATCCAGAGGCAAGATGCGATCAGCATAGCCTGCCACCAAGCCGTCGAGCCAGTGATTGAGACGATCTGCTTTCCCGATGTTGTTTGCGCCATGGGTTCGGCGCAGTTTGCTAATGCCTTGAGCGATTTCTGCTATTGACACGGCGGGCAGAAAAAGTTGGTGATGGTGCGCTTGAAGCCACTTTCCCATGGACGCAGGCAAATGAGCCTCTCGACCGGGCGCGAGCGCAGAGATCACGCTGGTATCGAGCAAAAAGCCTTTATTCAAAATCCACCCCGCGCAAAGGCGAGGTGTCGCGCTCGATTTGGAGGGCAACGTCAATGCCGCTTGGCATGGCGAGCAAATAATTGGCTAAATTGGGCATCTCCAGTGGGTACAGGCGAGCACCTGCCGCAACAGGCACAAGCATGGCGCAGGGCTGGCCATGACGGCTCACCAATGTGGGCCGGCCTTTCTCGGCTGCAGCCACCATGGCAGAAAAGCCTGCTTTGGCATCGCGTATTTGCAGAGTTTGCATTTGAACCTCCTTTGTGACTACATAAGGTCATTTTAAACCATCGGCGGCTTTTTTGCCGTGCTTTTTGACTCATACGGCATCGTTGTTCATATGTCCGAAAACGGCGAGCCTTAAGTGCAGCGCGGCGTATCATCACCACATGCCATCCCTGCCCATCGACTCTGACTCTTGCTATCTCGCCCTCAAAAGCCGCGATGCGCGCTTTGATGGGCAGTTTTTTACCGGCGTGACTTCCACGGGGATTTACTGCCGGCCGGTGTGTCGGGTGAAAGCGCCGAAACGGGAGAATTGCCAGTTTTATACACACGCCGCGCAGGCAGAGAGTGCAGGCTTTCGGCCTTGCTTGCGTTGCCGCCCTGAGCTTGCGCCGCAACGCAGCGAGCCGGTTTGGAGCACGGAGGATGCCTCCAAGATGCTCGCTGGGCAAGCGGTGAAATTGCTCAGCGATGCTGCGCTTTTCGGAGATGCGTGCTCAGTCAGCGAGATCGCCACGCGGGTGGGCGTGAGCGAGCGGCATTTGCGAAGAATTGTTGAGGCGTATCTCGGCGTGAGCCCGCTGCAATATCTGCAAACACGGCGCTTGCTCGCTGCCAAATCATTGCTCACCGACACAACTCTGCAGATTTCAGATGTGGCGCTCTCCAGCGGCTTTGGCAGTTTGCGCCGTTTTAATGCGGCGTTCTTGCAGCATTACGGCATGCCGCCCACGCGATTACGGAAGGAAGGCAAAGCAAACGCGAGCACGGCAAGTCAAGTGAGCCACCTCACCATTCAGCTCGGATTTCGCCCGCCTTTTAATGTGCAGGCTTTGCTCCAATTTTGGAAAGAGCGGCAGCTAGATACTATGGAATTGATAGCGCCTTGCGCAGGTTCTATGCCGGCTAACCCCCTATTTTCTTTAAAAAATAAGCCTGCGCAGTGGGTTAGAAGCTTTTGCATCATGCATCTCGGCCAGCCGATTTCGGGTTGGATTGCAGCGTCTATCGACTTAGAAAACAACTGCATCCGCGCTGCGATGAGCGAAGCCTTTGCGCCTGCCTTGCCAGCGGTCATCTCGCGCCTCAGAGCCGCCTTTGATTTAGATGCCGATCCAGCAGCGATTGATGCCGCATTGAGCCCAGCATTTAGCGCGGGCGAAGGCATGCGCGTGCCAGGCAGCTTGGAGGGTTTTGAAATTGCGGTGCGCGCGATTCTTGGCCAGCAAGTCACCGTCGCCGCGGCTCGCACCTTCACGCAGCGCATTTTGGAGCGCTATGGTCAGTCGATACACACGCCATGGCCGCAGATCACGCGTTGCTTTCCCACGCCTGCGGCACTTGCCGACGCGTCACCTGATGATTTAGGCAAGATGGGCATCGTGCGCCAGCGGCAAACTGCGTTGATCGCCCTGTCTCAAGCGGTTGCCAGCGGAGCGCTGAATTTGAATTCGCCGCCGAATCCTTTGCGTGTGATCGAGCAACTCCAAGAGCTGCCCGGCATCGGCGAATGGACGGCCAACTACATCGCCATGCGCGCACTGCGCTGGCCAGATGCTTTTCCAGCAGGCGATATCGTGTTGCACACGGCGCTTGGTTTGCGCGATGAAAAAAGCCCCACGAAGCGCGCTCGGGCGGCAGAGCTTGCGTCTCTTGCATGGCGACCTTGGCGCAGCTATGCCGTGTTTCGCGCATGGGCGGGCATGTTGCGCAAGGTTGAATAGTATGATTTTGATAGCGCCTTGCGCAGTGAATACGCCGCCAAACCGTCTAAAAGGCTTAAAAGTATGAGCACCATCTCGACACCTACCTGCTTGCACAGCTTCCCCACACCGCTAGGCCACGCATGGCTCGCCGCCACAGATGCAGGCTTGTCTGGCCTGTGGTTTCATGATCAAAAGCATTTACCCGATTTCTCGGATGCAAAGCGCTGGCAGCGCCGGGATCATCCTTATATGCATGCCGCCATGGAGCAACTCACGCGCTACTTTGCTGGCCAGATGAAGCACCAAGATTTCAGTTTTGGTAAAGCGCTGCCGCTTGATTTGAACCAAGGCACAGCATTTCAGCAAAGTGTCTGGCAGGCGCTGCTGCACATCCCGACGGGCGATTCTTCCAGCTATGGCTCAATAGCTTCGCGCATCAACAATCCCTCAGCCGTCAGAGCCGTGGGCGCAGCCGTAGGCCGCAACCCCATCAGCATCCTCGTCCCCTGCCACCGCGTGCTCGGCAAAGACGGCTCACTCACCGGCTATGCCGGCGGGCTGGAGCGAAAGGTGGCTTTGCTGCGGATTGAGGGTTTGTTGATTTGAAGCCTAACGGTGTAGGCATTTTTTTGAGATTCGAACACGGAAGGCACAGAAGATTCACGAAAGACACAAAAGAATTCATCAATTCCTTCCGTGATTTCTGTGAAACTTCTGTGCCTTTCGTGCTCATCCGTTGTTAGTCTGCAGATGAGCTTTCGCTCAAAGAAAACACACCACACCACACCATGCCCATCGCCCTCGAATTCATCTTGCTCGCCGCCATCTGGGGCGCATCGTTTCTCCTTATGAAGCTAGGCGCTGCAGATTTTGGCCCCATGCTCACCGCCTTTCTGCGCGTGTTGCTGGCCTCATTCTTTCTGCTGCCGCTGCTCATCTGGCGCGGGCAGTTTCAAGATTTAAAGAAACACTACAAACCCATCCTCTTCGTGGGTATTCTCAACAGTGGCATTCCCTTCGCCCTCTTCTCATTCGCCGTGCTGCACATCACCACCGGCCTCTCGTCTATCTTGAACGCCACTGTGCCGCTATGGGGCGCACTCGTCGCGTGGCTGTGGCTGAAAGACAAGCCTGCCAGCTGGCGCATTGTGGGTCTCGTGATTGGCTTTGCCGGAGTAGCCGCACTCTCATGGGACAAAGCAAGCTTCAAAGGCGATACATCCGCCATCGGAGGTGGCTTATTTGACTCGGCAGGCTGGGCAGTCATCGCTTGTTTAGCTGCCACGCTGTGCTACGGCGTTGCCGCTAGTTTCACCAAAAAATACCTGCAAGGCGTGCCGCCGCTGGCCAGCGCCACCGGCAGCCAAATCGGCGCGACACTTTTGCTCGCCGTGCCCGGCATGATGTCAATTCCTGCTCAAGCCCCCGGATTAAATGCGTGGGTAGCTATCATTTTGTTAGCATTCTTCTGCACCGCACTGGCCTACATTCTATACTTCCGCATCATCGAGCGAGCAGGCCCCGCCCGCGCAGTGGCCGTTACCTTCCTCATCCCCGTGTTCGGCGTGGCCTATGGCGCAGTGCTCTTGAATGAAGCCATCACCCTCACCATGATCGTCTGCGGCGCAGTGATCGTGCTCGGCACAGCACTGGCTACGGGGGTGCTCAAGCCCAGTAAGCGCTGAGCAAAAAGTTTAAAAAAAAGCTCTGCGCTTAGCGCGTGAATTCAGCGCTAACTGGGTAATTGCCGCCCTGCGCAGGGCTATCGCGATGCCAGCAATTTCATCAGCAGGATTACTTCTTGTGCAGTGAATTACATTTTGTTTACTGCGGTGTTTCGCCTAGACCCTAAGATCACCTACCAGAAGAAATAGGTCTAAACATCAATGAAACATTCTGAGGCCAATGCCGCATTCCCACCCGAGTTCAAGGCCACTGCGAACAGCGAGACAGCGGATGCAACTACGAATGCGCAGCTGCCTAACTCGCCTATTGCAAGCCCAAACTCTCAACGCAACGCGCTGACCAGCCTGATGGCGTTGTCGCTTGCAGCCTGCGGAGGGGGAGGAGGTGATGCGCCGGCCTTGACAGGCGGAAGTGGGACTCCCCCGCCTGCTCCTGCTCCTGCTCCTGCTCCTGCTCCAGCTCCTGCGCTTGCACCGACTCGCGCGCAAGCTTCGCGGTTTCTAGGGCTGGCCAGCTTCGGTGCAACGGATGCGAGCATCGATCAAGTGGTCAGCCTCGGTTATCGTGGCTGGGTCGATCAGCAGTTGACCCAGCCTCAGGTCATGCATATGACTCACGTGGATCGCTGGATGACTGTCCTCAACCCCGGCAAGGATGCTTGGGAGTACGCCCGCAACCTGCAAGATTCGTTCTACATGCAGGCCTTGCGCGGCGAGGATCAGCTGCGTCAGCGTGTGGTGTTTGCGTTGTCGCAGATTTTCGTCGTCTCGATGAACAGTAACGAGGTGATTGATCGCTCGCGCTGCCACACCAGTTTCATGGACATGTTGGGCCGTAACGCCTTTGGCAACTTCCGCACCCTTCTGGAGGAGGTGTCCACCCACGGGATGATGGGCGTGTATCTGTCGCACCGCGCGAACCCCAAGGAAGATCCGGTCAAGGGCACTTCGCCTGATGAGAACTACGCACGCGAGGTGATGCAGCTGTTCACGATTGGCCTGTTAAAGCTCAACCCTGACGGCACGCCCACTCGCGATGGCGCGGGCAACACGATCCCCACCTATGACAATGCCGATGTCGCGGGCTTGGCCAAAGTATTCACAGGCTGGAGCTGGAAGCCTCGAGACACCGCCAACTACCGCTTTTACGAGAATTTTCCGCCGAGCGACATTCAAATCCAGCCGATGGAGCCCTATGAGCAGCACCATTCGACTTCTGAGAAGCGTTTCCTCGGCGTCACCATACCTGCTGGCACGACAGCACGGCCTAGCCTCAATACCGCTCTGAACACACTGGTCAACCACCCCAACACCGGCCCCTTTGTATCGCGCTTGCTCATTCAGCGGCTAGTGACCAGCAATCCATCGCCGGCCTATGTGTCGCGTGTAGCGGCCGCTTTTGCCAACAACAGCGCGGGGGTGCGCGGCGACATGAAAGCCGTGCTCCGCGCCATCTTGCTCGACGACGAGGCCCGCTTGCCAGCCGTAGCAGGAGACGGTCGCCACGGCAAAGTGCGTGAGCCTGTGCTGCGCGTAACCGCTTGGGCGCGCGCATTCAATGCCAGCTCGAAATCGGGCGATTTTCGAATCCGCACGACCGATCAAATCGGCCAGTCGCCGATGAGAGCGCCATCCGTGTTCAACTTTTATCGCCCGGGTTTCGTGCCACCGGGCTCGGCGATTGCCACGCAGAAACTGGTGGCACCAGAGCTACAAATCAACACCGAGTCTCAGGTAACGGCCTACATCAACTTCATGAAAGATGCCGTAGAGCAAGGCTACGGTGACTTTGGCGCTAGAGATGTGGGCAGCAACTTTGCCAGCGAAATGGCCGTAGCAGCGAACACCGACGCGCTGATTGATCGTGTGGATCTGCTGCTCACCGGCCAGCGGCTGAGTGCAACCACGCGCAGCGCCATGCGCCGGGCGATCGACTCGGTGCCAACCACGGCCAGCAACGCAGCGCTGAACCGCTCGCGCATCGCCGTGCTTCTTGCGCTGTGCAGCCCCGAATTTTTGGTTCAAATCTGAAGGCCAAAGAATGAAAAATACTCACACATCCAATCCCGACCGACGCCACTTCCTCAAAAAGGCTACGCAGTACACAGCCATGGGCGCTGCGGCACCCATCGCGCTCAACCTTGCCGGCATTCAGGCTGCTGCTGCGCAGACCGCCGGCGACTATCGCGCCCTGGTGTGCGTCTTCCTATTCGGGGGTATGGACCAGACCAGCACGGTGGTGCCGTTTGACAGCGCCGAGTTTTCTGCGCTGAGCACAGCGCGCGGCGGCCTCGCTCGGCCGACGGCAGACTTCGTGACGCTAGGCAACGTGGCCTCGCAGGGCGGCCGCAGTTTCGCTTTGGCCAAAGAGCTGTCGCCACTGGCTAGCCTCTACGCGGATAAAAAGCTGTCCATCGTGGCCAACGTGGGGCCGATGTATATGCCGCTGACCAAGGCTCAGTTCCAAGCCCGCACGGCTGGTGTACCGCCGCAACTGTTCTCGCACAACGATCAGCAATCGGTGTGGCAATCCTCCGGCGTGGAGGGCGCGACCGTTGGCTGGGGCGGGCGCTTCGGCGATCTGCTGGCATCGACAAATAATCTCGACAGTTCCGTGTTTACCTCGCTCTCGATCAACGGCACAGCCGTCTTCTTGTATGGCAACACCGTACAACAGTTTCAAGTCGGAAGCGGTGGGCCGGCTACGGTTTCGGCGCTGAACCAGCTCTACAACTCAAGCGTGGCAGGCCAGGCATTGCGGGACATCGTCACCGCCAGCCCAAGCCCGCTGTTTGAGTCGCACCTAGGTGCGCTCACCCGGCGCTCGCTCGATGCCAACCAGACCCTGAGCTCCACCCTGAATCTGGCCACACCGCTGGCCACCACGTTCAACCAGAACAACTCTTTGGCCAAGCAGCTGCAGATGGTGGCACGGCTGATCTCGGTGAGGCAGAGCCTAGGCATGCGGCGTCAGGTGTACTTCGTCGGCATGGGTGGGTTTGACCATCACGACGGGCTATTGTCAGGTTTGCCGGGCCTGCACACCCAAGTGGCCGAAGCGATGACCAGCTTTTATAACGCCACCGTTGAAATGGGTGTGGCCAATCAGGTGACGACCTTCACCGCCTCGGAATTCGGGCGCACGCTTACCAGCAACGGCAGTGGTTCCGACCACGGATGGGGCGGCCACCAATTCGTCATGGGCGGCGCGGTCAAGGGTGGCACGATCGTCGGAACATACCCCAGCGTCGCGTTGGGCACCGCCGAAGATTTGGACCGAGGCCGCCTGCTTCCCACGACCTCAACCTCACAGTTCGCGGCAACGTTGGGCACGTGGTTCGGCGTGCCGGCGGGCTCTCTCGGCGATGCGCTGCCGTATATCAACAACTTCAGCGTCAAAGACTTAGGGCTGTTTTCGTAAGCGTGTTTTGGGAAAAGCTCTCGCAAATCCTTCGCTTGTGGCAAAAGCAAACAGCGCACATTTGGAGCAAGCCCCATCAAGAATTTGCAATTTTCTTAATCGCTTGGCACGCCACTGCGCTTAAGGCGGCAGTGCTGACCAGCTCAGGCGCAATCTCTTGCAGCGGCAACAACACGAAAGCCCGCTGCCACATGCGCAGATGCGGCACGGTGAGTTGCTCGCTGGAGATTTGAGCGCTCCCGTAGAGCAGCAGATCCAAATCTAAGGTGCGAGGCGCATTGAAGTAAGGCCGCTCTCGGCCTGCATTGAGCTCTATTTTTAGGAGCACGCTCAGCAATGAATACGCTGGCAAAGTCGTAGAAATCTTGATGACTGCATTGATGTAATCATCGCCTGAGCTCTCCAGCGGTACAGTTTGATACAAGGCCGACTGCGCAAGCAATTGCACACCTTGCAGGCTAGCCATTTGCGCCACTGCAGACAACACCGCCGAGCGCGCGTCGCCTAAGTTTGCGCCCAAAGCAACATAGGCCACCACCGGCTCGCGTGAAATCAACTCTGTCTTCATCGCAGGCAATGTAGCATGCCCCAACCCCAACCCCAACCCCATGGCCATGCTATGCCCCATGCTGCCCCCAAGGCTTTACAAAACTCGCACAATCGCCCCATGAAAATTCCAAAACTACTGCGCCATCTCGTCCTCATCATGGGCGATCAACTCGATCATGAATCCTCCGCTTTTGAAGGCTTTGATCCGAAAAAAGATGCCGTTTTGATGATTGAAGCGCACGAAGAATCCACCCATGTGTGGAGCCACAAGATTCGCACGGCACTTTTCCTCTCTGCGATGCGGCATTTCGCACAAGATTTAGAGAAGCGTGGCTTTCCTGTGATTTATCGTCAGTTAGACAAGGAGGCCGATGCTTCGCTGGGCTCTGGCTTACTCGCTGAGATACAAGCGCACTCGCCGCAGGCCGTGATTGGTGTCGAGCCCGGTGATTTGCGGGTGAGAGCACAAATCGAAGACGCTATTAATTCAATAGCACCTCGCGCAGATTCTATGACGGCTAAAGGCACTAAATCTTTAAATTCAGGCTTAAAAATACCACTTGATTGGCGCGCTGATACGCATTTCCTCTGCGATCTTCCAGAATTCCGCGCATGGGCCGGAAAGAGCACATCGCTGCGAATGGAGTTTTTCTATCGCGTGATGCGCAAGAAGCATCATGTGCTCATGGAAGGCAAAAAAGGCAGCGCCGAACCGATTGGCGGCCAGTGGAATTTTGATGCGGAGAATCGCAAGAGCTTTGGCAAAGCGGGCCCACAAGGCGTGCCCACGCCGCGCCAATATCCGCAGGATGCGATCACCAAAGACGTGATCAAAATGGTGAACAAGGAATTCAAGGATCATCCCGGCGCATTAGACACATTCAATTGGCCGGTCACGCGCGCGCAGGCCTTGCAAGCCTTGGACGATTTCATCAAGCTGCGCCTGCCCTCGTTCGGCCCACATCAGGATGCGATGTGGACAAATCTTGATTTCGGCTGGCATTCGCTGCTTTCATCGTCGATCAATTTGAAGCTGCTCAATCCTTTGGAGGTGATTCAAGCGGCGGAGAAATGCTACCAAGCGGGCAAGGTTGATCTACCGAGCGCCGAAGGCTTCATTCGCCAAATTCTCGGCTGGCGAGAATTCATGCGTGGTGTGTATTTTCTGGATATGCCCAAGCTCAAAGAAGACAATTTCTACGGCCATCAAAACGCGCTGCCCAAATGGTATTGGACGGGCGACACGAAGATGAACTGCATGAAAAACAGCATCGATCAAACGCTGCAAAACGGATATTCACATCACATCCAGCGCCTGATGATCACCGGCATGTTTGGCGTGACGGCGCAAATCAAACCGCAGGCTTTGTGCGATTGGTATTTGGCGGTGTATGTGGACGCAGTGGAGTGGGTGGAGCTGCCCAACGTCGCAGGCATGGCGCTGTTTGCCAACGGTGGCCGCTTTACCAGCAAACCTTATGTGGCCAGCGGCGCATACGTCAAGCGCATGAGCAACTATTGCCAAGGCTGCAAATACTCACCTGAAGATCGCTCTGGCAAAGATGCTTGCCCGATGACGACTTTGTATTGGAATTTTTTGGATGCGCACGAGAAAGAATTTGGCGGTAATCCGCGTACTGCGCTGATGGTGAAGAACTTGCAGCGGATGAGTGCGGATGAGCGCTCTGCTGTGCGGTCTCGTGCGAAAGAGATGTTGTCTGATTTGGATGCTTTGTAGCGGTTCGAAGATTTGTTTATCGTTTGTGTTTGGGGGTGGATCGCGCTGCCTGTGCGTTTTGCTCCGTGTCCCCCGGCGGCGTTGAATGTTGTTTTTCTTCGGTGGGTTGGTTTCGCCGCCTCCTCCTTTACCTCCGCAAAACGCACAGGTAGCACGATCTTGCGAGGGAAAAGGCGTTCGAAAAGAAAGACGTTCCATTCGACCGAAGTTTCAAAAAATTGCTCTACCAATTCGCAGCCATCGGCATAGCGCATGTACCGCAGTGAGGTAAAGGAGGAGGCGGTGAAACTCGTCTGCCGGAGAAAAATAATATCTAATCGCCGCCGGTGGACACGAACGAAGGTGCGTGCGCTGTGGCGATGGCGGGTACAGCAATACAGAACACAAGAAGAGTCAAAGCACCCGGTTAAACCAAAGCACTGATAGTGATGCAGAAATTACCGCCAACATTGCGGCCAATAGTGCAAGTAAACCAGAAATCTCTGTTTCCTTCTTCTCCGTAGAAATGCGCGAAGACAGCTTCTCATAGACCTTCGTCAAATCCGTGGCACTTCCAGCGTAGAAATAATCAGCTGCTGTTCGGCTGGCAATCGATTTCAAAGTCTCTTCATCCAGCCGCACCCGCATGCTCCAGCCTTCGAAGCCAATCGTCTCGCCATCGACTGTGCCGATACCCACGGTGTACACCCGCACGCCACGATCAGAGGCCATTTTGGAGGCCTCCATGGGATCAACACCTGTCGTGCGTTGGCCATCGGTCAGCATGATCACGGCGGCTGAGTTGTACGAGCCGGGCGGCACGGGTGTGAACTCTTTCTTTTCTTTGGGTGGCTCATTTAAGCTGCGTCCCATGGGTCGATTTGCGCCCATGCCCGCACTGCCCATTTGCGCCAGCTCAATGCCTGCATCAGGAAAAATCGTTGCTAGCGAGATCACAATCGCATTGCCGGTAGCAGTGCCGCGCTGCATTTGAAAGCGATCAATCGCTTGCACCAAATCCTCACGATTAAGCGTCGGGTATTGCGCCACCTGCGCTGCGCCTGCGAAAGCCACTATGCCGACTTTGACCTCGCGTGGCAGCGTTTCTAAAAATTTCTTCGCGGCGGCTTGCATGGCAATAAAACGAGTCGGCTGGATATCCGTCGCGCGCATACTGCCGCTCACATCCAGCGCCAAAATAATTGTTTTTTGATTGGATGGCAAGGTGATCACGGCCATCGGGCGCGAAGCAGCAATCAGCATCGCTGCCAGTGCAAGCAAGAACAGCGCCGGTGGCACATGTCTGCGCCAAGAAGCTTGGCCAGCAGCGGCTAATCTGATGATCGAAAGAGAAGAAAAGCTCGCTGCGCTTTTGCGGCGGCGCTTGAGCAGCCACGTGTACAGCAGCACCAGCAGTGGCAGCAGCAAAAGCAGCCAGAGAAATTCTGGCCAAAGGAAATTCACGCCGGGAATGTTCATGATCAAGCTGCTCGATATTGAGGTGCAGAAAAACGTCTGCTTTTTCTCCTGCGCAATGCGGCGAATCGAATCAGCGCATCGGCAATATCCATGTCGGTGGAAAGCTCCAGCGTATCGACACCGGCCAGAGCTAAGCCATCCCGCAATTGCGTTTCTTTTTCCGCTGAGATTTCTGCAAAGCGGCGGCGAAAATTGGGCGAGCAATCGACCAGTTGCGTCTCGCCCGTCTCCGCATCGCGCAAGGTGATCAGGCCCATATCGGGCAATTGCAATTCGAGCGGATCAGTCAGCCTCACAGCGACCACATCATGGCGGCGAGCGAGCTGCGCCAAAGGCTTGTCCCAGCCCGGGGCAGAGAAAAAATCAGAGATCACAAAGACGGTGCTGCGCCGCTTGATGGTGTGCGCTGCTGCTTCTAACAAGTCAGCCAACTGCGTCTCTTGATGGCCGATCTTCGCACGATGCGCGAGCAGCTCATGCGCCAGATGCAGCACATGACGACGACCCGAGCCCGTGGGAAGCATTTTGTCAATGCCCTTTTTCGTCGGTTCAGTATCACCGCCGCCATAGAGCAAAGCCCCAACCCGATTGCCGTGCCCCGTGAGCACTCGCGCGAGCGAGATGGCCAACTCGTTGCACACATCTCGCTTGCGCCTAGCTCCGCTTCCAAAATCCACCGAAGCGCTCAAATCCATCACAAACCAAGCCGCCATCTCGCGATCTTCTGTGAACACGCGTACATGCGGCGTTCCCGTGCGCGCTGTGACGTTCCAATCAATATGGCGCACGTCATCGTGCGATTGGTATTCGCGCAGATCGGCAAAATCCAAGCCTGCGCCGCGAAATAATGTGCGGTAGTCGCCTTGCAACACGCCATCGAGCCGACGAATCGTCGTCCACTCTAGGCGTTTGAGCAAAGCTTCAGCTCCGCCCGCTTCCGTTCGGACTGAGCCAGTCGAAGTCTCAGCCAACCCTTCGACAAGCTCAGGGCGAACGGATTCAAGGGAAAAGGTTTTACGCAGCCAGTTTTTCATCAGTTTCAACGTGCTTGAGCGGCTTGGCCGGCGCGGGAATCGCTTGCATGATTTTTGCGATTAAGGCATCTGGCGTGAGCCCCGCAGAGAGCGCGTCATACGAGAGCACGATGCGGTGGCGCAGAACATCGGGGATCAGATCGCTCATGTCTTCAGGCAGCGCATACGCGCGTCCGCGCATGAGCGCCAGAGCCTTCGCGCCTTCGGTGAGGCCAATCGTG
Source organism: Variovorax sp. (assembly GCA_031376455.1). Taxonomy (GTDB): domain Bacteria; phylum Pseudomonadota; class Gammaproteobacteria; order Burkholderiales; family Burkholderiaceae_C; genus JANMDU01. The sequence continues at coordinate 43,193 of JANMDU010000154.1, forward strand.
GCTCGCGGGCTGGCGCCATACGTCATCTGCGCTCGCAAATCTTTCAAGCCATGTTTCTCGGGCGTGCGCGTACAGGTGACGATCTTCACGGCGTAATCCACCAGCGATGGATCAACATACACTGCGCGGCATTGCTTTTGCAACTCAGCGAGTTGTGCCACGGTCGCCACAGAGCGCACCTGAACCGCCGGGCCCGTCACGCGATCCACAATCACGCGCTCTTCCTCGTCGCTCGGATAATCGACCAGCACCTTCATCATGAAGCGATCGACCTGCGCCTCGGGTAGCGGATAGGTGCCTTCCGTCTCTATCGGGTTTTGCGTCGCCATCACGAGAAACGGGCTGGGTACTTTGTGCGTCTCGCCCGCAATGGTGACTTGCCGCTCTTGCATCACCTCCAGCAACGCGCTTTGCACTTTGGCCGGCGCACGATTGATCTCGTCGGCGAGAAGCAGATTTGCAAACACGGGCCCAAGCGATGTAGAGAATGCGCCACTGGCTTGGTTGTACACGCGCGTACCCACGAGGTCTGATGGGACGAGATCCGGCGTGAACTGAATGCGTTTGAATTTCCCGCCAATCGTCTCGGCCAGCGTTTTCACAGTCAGCGTCTTGGCCAGCCCCGGCACGCCCTCAACAAGCAAGTGCCCTTGCGCAAGAAGCGCCACCATCATGCGTTCGAGTAATCTGTCTTGTCCGACCACAACTCGCTTAACCTCATAAAGAATCTGCTCCATGAGTTGGGCGGTATGTAGGTCTAATCGGGTGTGGTCGGTCATGGGATCTTTCGAAAATAAATCAAAACTCAAAGTTTTTTGAAGAACACGGAGGACACGAGGATGCACGGAAGTCACAGAAAAATCGAATTTCTTTTTTGTGTCTTTCGTGTGTTTTCGTGTCTTCCGTGTTCTTAAGTCTTTGATGAGAAAAAAATCTAAAACGGTGGCATACCCGCCGCTGAAGCCGCGTTTTCTATCGGCACAGCAAAGCCAATGCCGATAAATGTCCGCGCCGGCGTTGGATTCATGATTGCTGTGACGATGCCGACGACTTCGCCGTCCATCGTGACCAGTGGCCCGCCGGAATTGCCGGGGTTAGCCGCCGCGTCAAATTGAATGAGGTTTTTCATCGTTTGTCCGCCATCTGGCGAGCGGAAGCTGCGCTTTAATCCAGAGACGATACCAGCGGAGGTCGATGGCCCGATACCGAAAGGGAAGCCCACCGCTATGACCTCATCTCCTGTGCGCAGATCAGCCGTGGATCGCATCGTAGCGGCGATCAAATCATCGGGGATTTTGCGTGCTTGCAAGACAGCCAAATCATCCTCTGCCTGCACGCTTTTGACATCCGCCTCCGCCTCCAAGCCATCCATAAAGGTGATCTTGATACGATCTGCGCCTTGCACCACATGCCAGTTCGTCAAAATAATGCCCTTATCCACGATCACGACGCCTGTGCCCACGCCGAATTCCACTTCGTCGTCTTCGGCTTTCAAATCGGGAGCCATGCGGTCTTTGGACTCGTTTTTGGCTATTTTTTCATCTTCCAAACTCGGCTTCTTGCCTGCTTTGTCCTGAGCTTGCGGTTTCTTCGCAAGTGGTGCGTTGTTCGCTTGCTTGGCTAGTCTCATGTCTTCCAAGCGACTTTTCTTCACAAAGCTCACCACCCGCACGATGGAAGGGCGCACGTTTTCGTAAGCAACAGCGGCCTGCGAGGGCAACACATTTTTCTGCAAAGTCTGCATCACTGCCGCATCAATGTCTTTTTGCGTCAAAACCCTCGGGGCGCGCTGAGTGATCTGAAAGACCAAAGCGGCGCAGACCAGCGACAGGAGTAATACGACCATCCAGAGACTGTGTGCGCTCAGCCAAACGCGGGCTTTGTGAAGGGGAGCACGTCGGGGATGAAGCACCTGTGTGGGTGCAGCGCTTGCCGGTTGAACGGTTTCAACGACTTTGGAGCTATAAAGTGGACGACGCGGCATGTCTTAACCTCATTTCACGCCACGTTAGCATACCCACGAAAATTTTGCAGCTATATTGGCTCTTTGCCGTTCTTTATGCTGCATAGCAATATAATTTTGACTGTTGCGATGCGCCAGCACGCACACTGCCCTCTCGAGTTACGAGCCAGTTACCAAGCCAAAAAAACCTCAAGAAAGCAAGAACAGCATGTTAGACGCAGCGCCCCTTCGCAAGCCGCGAAAAGAATTCCGAAACATCAACGCTTTCACCGATCTCACGACTTATCGCTTGCCTCTCGCGGGCTGGGTATCGATCTTGCATCGCGTCAGCGGCGCTCTTATGTTTGTGCTCTTGCCTTTCATCATCTGGATGTTCGACAAATCCGTATCCTCGGAGTTGTCGTATGCAAAGTTCACAGCTGTGTTCAAGAGTGGCATGCTGGGCTTACCAGGCTGGATGTGGAAGCTCGTGGCGCTGGCCTTGATCTGGGCTTTCTTGCACCATTTCGTCTCGGGCGTGCGCCACCTGATCATGGATGGATGGCACAAAGTGGATAAACAATTTGCCAAATCCTCAGCTGTCTTTACGCTGGTCTCCAGCGCTCTGCTAACAGTAGCGCTCGGCGCGAAGCTGTTTGGTTTGTATTAATGATTGGAAGCGATAAAAATGGCAGTTAACTATGGCTCAAAGCGCACCGTTGTCGGTGCATCGTATGGCTTCAAAGATTGGCTTTCGCAACGTGCTACTGCCGTGCTCATGGCGATCTTCACCTTGCTCGTCGTGGTGAGATTTCTTCTCATCAAAGGCCCTGTGGGCTACGAGGGCTGGGCGGGCATCTTCTCGCCGCAGTGGATGAAAGTGATCACATTTTCAGTGATCATTGCGCTCAGCTGGCACGTTTGGGTGGGCGTGCGCGACATCTATATGGATTACATCAAGCCAGTGGGCATTCGCCTCTCGCTGCAAGTCGCCACCATCGTGTATTTGGTGGGCTGCGCGGGCTGGATGCTCCAAGTGCTCTCTCGCCTTTGATTTCAGAGCGCTATTAATTCAATAGCGCTCTACGCAGTATCTATACCGGCTATCTTGCCAAAATGCTTAAAAAAGCACTGAAAAGGACATTTGAACATGGCCAATGTGACGAAGAGAAAATTTGATGTAGTGATCGTGGGTGCGGGCGGCTCTGGCATGCGAGCTTCTTTGCAACTCTCCCGCGCCGGCTTGAATGTGGCTGTACTCACCAAAGTCTTCCCCACCCGCTCGCACACCGTTGCGGCGCAAGGCGGCATTGGTGCATCGCTGGGCAACATGAGTGAAGACAATTGGCACTATCACTTCTACGACACGGTCAAAGGCAGCGATTGGCTCGGTGATCAAGACGCGATTGAATTCATGTGCCGCGAAGCGCCGAAAGTCGTGTACGACCTTGAGCACATGGGCATGCCGTTTGACCGCAACCCCGATGGCACGATTTACCAACGCCCCTTCGGCGGCCACACTGCGAATTACGGCGAAAAGCCCGTGCAACGCGCCTGCGCAGCGGCGGATCGAACTGGCCACGCCATGCTGCATACGCTGTATCAGCAAAACGTCGCCGCACGCACGAGCTTCTTCGTCGAGTGGATGGCGCAAGATTTGATCTTAGATGCAGATGGCGATTGCGTCGGCGTGACGGCGATTGAGATGGAAACGGGCGACGTTCACATCTTGGAAGCTAAGACCACGCTGATGGCCACCGGCGGCGCAGGCCGTATTTACGCCGCATCGACGAACGCCTTCATCAATACAGGCGACGGCTTGGGCATGGCCGCTCGCGCAGGCATTCCGCTAGAAGACATGGAATTCTGGCAATTCCACCCCACAGGCGTGGCAGGTGCTGGCGTGTTGCTCACCGAAGGCTGCCGTGGTGAAGGCGCTATTTTGCTCAACAGCAATGGAGAGCGCTTCATGGAGCGCTATGCGCCGACCTTGAAAGATCTTGCACCTCGCGATTTCATCTCACGCTGCATGGACCAAGAGATCAAAGAAGGCCGTGGCTGCGGTCCGAATAAAGATTACATCTTGCTTAAATTGGATCATCTCGGAGCCGACACGATCCACAAGCGCTTACCTTCGGTGTATGAAATTGGCGTGAACTTCGCCAACGTGGACATCACCAAAGAGCCCATTCCCGTTGTGCCCACCATCCATTATCAAATGGGCGGCATCCCCACCAACATCAACGGCCAAGTCGTGATCCAGAAAAATGGTGACGACAACAGCGTCTTGAATGGTTTGTATGCCGTTGGCGAATGCTCTTGCGTGAGCGTACATGGTGCGAATCGCTTAGGCACGAATTCCTTGCTCGATCTGCTCGTGTTTGGCCGCGCTGCGGGCAATCATATTGTTGAGTCGCTGAAAAATTCGCCGAAAGAGCACAAGAAACTCCCTCTTGACGCAGCCGATAAAACCCTTGCTCGCATTGCCCGCTTGGACAACTCGACCGACGGCGAATACGCGCAGACCGTGGCCAACGACATTCGCGCCACGATGCAGCAGCACGCGGGCGTGTTCCGCACACAGGCAAGTCTTGACGAAGGCGTGAGAAAAATAGCTGCGTTGCGTGAGCGCGTCAACAAGATTACCCTCAAAGACAAATCGCAGACCTTCAACACCGCACGTATTGAGGCGCTGGAAGTTGACAACCTCATTGAATCCGCCGAGGCAACCATTGTGTCTGCCGCTGCGCGCAAAGAATGCCGTGGCGCACACACTGTCAACGATTACGAAAGACCCGTGGATGATCCTAAAACCCCAATGGGTCGCAACGATGCCGAGTGGATGAAGCACACACTGTGGTACGCCGAAGGCAACAAGCTCGACTACAAGGCCGTCAAGCTCAAACCGCTCACAGCAGAGAGCGTGCCTCCCAAAGTTCGTACCTTTTAAATTTTTACCGTATAAATTTCAGCAGAACCGGAGAAATATCATGGAAATGCGCACCTTCAAAATCTATCGCTACGATCCTGAAAAGGATGCCAAGCCGTACATGCAAACCATCTCGGTCGAGCTCGATGGCTCCGAGCGTATGTTGCTCGATGCTTTGATGAAGCTCAAAGAGCAAGACCCCAGCATCTCTTTCCGCCGCAGCTGCCGCGAAGGCGTCTGTGGATCTGATGCGATGAACATCAATGGCAAGAATGGCTTGGCCTGCCTGACCAATATGCGCACTTTAAAAGGCGACATTACTTTGAAGCCCCTGCCTGGCCTGCCTGTGATCCGCGACATCATTGTCGACATGACGCAATTCTTCAAGCAATACAACTCGATCAAGCCTTATTTGATCAACGACACCATCCCGCCTGAGAAAGAGCGTTTGCAGTCGCCCGAGGAGCGCGAAGAGTTGAATGGCTTGTATGAGTGCATTCTTTGTGCCTCATGTTCGACCAGCTGCCCCAGCTTCTGGTGGAATCCCGATAAATTCGTCGGCCCAGCAGGCCTCTTGCAAGCTTACCGCTTCATCGCTGACAGCCGCGATCAAGCCACGAATGAGCGCTTGGATAACCTCGAAGACCCCTATCGCCTGTTCCGTTGCCACACCATCATGAATTGCGTGGATGTTTGCCCGAAAGGCTTGAACCCCACCAAAGCCATCGGCAAAATCAAAGAGCTGATGGTTCGCCGGGCGGTTTGACAACCATGCAATTGAACGCAAAAGCCGCAAAACCGACGCAAAAAGCGCAAAAAAGAAGACCGAAAATAGGTATTTTCTTCTCTGCATCTTTTGCGTAATTTCTGCGTTTTTTGCGTTCAAAAATTCTTTAAGCATCCAACAATGCAAGCGCAAACCTATACAGCCTCAAGCATCGATGCCGTCTATGGCCTTGATGTTGGTGCTGACTTGGATGCTCAGCTCTCTCCCGCAGGCCTGTCCAAGCTGCGCTGGCGTTGCCGCCGCGGCATGCTAGAAAATGACTTGTTTGTAGAGCGCTTTTTCAACAAATATGCATCTCAGCTGACCGTCAGGCAAGCGAATGGGTTGAATGCTCTAATGGATTTATCCGACAATCAGCTTTTGGATTTGCATCTTGGCCGCAAAAGCCTCTATGAGGTTGTGCATGAGGTGCGCCCAGAACTCGATACCCCCGATATTCGCGCTGTTCTAAAACTTTTACAGGAAAAACAATGAAACTCGCCGACTACAAAGCCACCCTGTCATTTTCTAACGGCAGCCCCGCTGTAGATATGCCGATCTACCAAGGCAACATTGGCCCTGATGTGATCGACATCCGCAAGCTCTATGCGCAAACCGGCAAGTTCACCTACGATCCTGGCTTTTTATCGACAGCCGCCTGCCAATCCACGATCACCTACATCGACGGCGACAAAGGCGAGCTGCTCTATCGCGGCTACCCGATTGAGCAATTGGCCACGAACTGCGACTTTCTTGAAACCTGCCATTTGCTGCTTTACGGCGACTTGCCTAACGTCGATCAAAAGAAGATTTTTACAGCCCGCGTGACCAACCACACGATGGTTAACGAGCAAATGCAATTCTTCCTGCGTGGCTTTCGCCGCGATGCGCACCCGATGGCCATCATGACCGGCTTGGTGGGCGCACTGTCTGCCTTCTATCACGACAGCACCGACATCACCAATGCCGAGCACCGTGATATATCTGCCATTCGCTTGATTGCTAAAATGCCCACGCTAGTAGCTATGGCCTACAAATACAGCGCGGGCCAGCCCTTCATTTATCCGAAAAATGATTTGAGCTACTCTGGCAACTTCATGCGCATGATGTTTGCCACCCCTTGCGAAGATTACAAAGTCAACGCCGTGATTGAGCGCGCGATGGATCGCATCTTCATCTTGCATGCAGACCATGAGCAAAATGCATCCACATCAACAGTGCGCCTATGCGGCAGCTCTGGCACGAACCCTTTTGCAGCCATTGCTGCCGGCGTGGCCTGCCTCTGGGGCCCCGCCCACGGTGGCGCGAATGAAGCCTGCCTCAACATGCTCGAAGATATTCAGCGCATGGGCGGTGTGGCAAAAGTCGGCGAATTCATGGAGAAAGTCAAAGACAAAAACTCCGGTGTCAAGCTCATGGGCTTTGGCCATCGCGTGTATAAAAATTACGACCCACGCGCTAAGCTCATGCAAGAGACCTGCAACGAAGTGCTCACAGCCCTCGGCCTAGAAAACGACCCCCTCTTCAAACTCGCCAAAGAACTGGAAAGAATCGCTCTTGAAGACGACTATTTCGTTCAGCGCAAGCTCTACCCCAACGTCGATTTCTACAGCGGCATCGTCCAACGCGCCATCGGCATCCCAGTCAAGCTCTTCACTGGTATTTTTGCCTTGGCTCGCACGGTAGGCTGGATCGCTCAGCTCAACGAGATGATTGGCGACCCCGAATACAAAATCGGCCGCCCGCGCCAGCTCTACACGGGCTCTGTAAAGCGCGATGTGGTGCAACTAGCCAAGCGTTGATTTTTCTTCGCACTGTACGAAACCCGCCTTGTGCGGGTTTTTTGTTGCCTTTTTGATGCCTTTTGAGTGGATAGCCGGCGTATTCATTGCGTGAATTGCTATGGAATTTATAGTGCTCGTATTTTGAAGATTTCACTCTCTTGAGAAAGGGATCGATTCTGAGTCACTGCGCTTTGGGAATCCCCCGCGAAATAAAGAGGGAGACGGCGAAGCCGGCGAAGGACATTCGCGGAGGGGGATGCCGCAAGCGCAGGCGTGCAGCGTAGGTCAAAGCACGAAACGATACAAGAGCAAAAATCTTTGCCACAATGCAAAGCATGAAAATTACCCATCGCCAATGGAAATAAATATGCCAGATGTCCAGTTCCGCCCTGCCGGTGAAAATGAATGTGCGCACCTCGCATTGTTTGCCGATATGGCTACTCGCTGTCTGGCCTCGCACACTTGGGCTCTGAAAGCGCAAGCAGGTCAATCGGCATTCGAGGAGGGCCGATCCATCATCCTCAACGACGCGCAGCACTTCACGCATTACAGCAACTGGCGAGTTGCGGATATGGCGGGAAGAGTTGTTGGCGCGATCAACACAGGTGTTTTGCCGCAAATTCATGTCGATCTACAAACTTTGCCGGAAGTTTTGCACAGCCCAACAGAATTAAAGGCGATAGCTGTTGGAACTTGTTATTTATCTTCGGCAGCGATTTATCCAGAATACCAAAGGCGTGGATTGGGAACAGCGCTGCTAGATGAGGCGCTATTGCGGACTCATTCAGCAGGAGTGAGGCGGCTTACTTTGCTGGTCGGAAGTTTCAGCAGCAGGGCGCACAAGCTCTACCTGCGATACGGCTTTGAAGAATGGGACAGACGCCCCTTCTGCGCATTTCCGGGTTCCGATCAACCGGGCGAATGGATTCTCATGCGCAAGGATATCTCTTGATGATCGACAACGCAAAGCCCTCCATCACGCTCAAAGTCTTACCGCATCTCTACGGGATCGTTAAGCTGGCGCAAGATGCCCTAATCCCCGATTGGCTGAATGGGCAGGGCTTAAGCGCCATGATTCGAGCCGACGATGAGCTGACGCTGGTTTGCCAGCAGGATCGCATCCCTGCGCATGCCCACTCGGTCATCAATTGGCGCTGCTTGCGCAGTGTCGGCCCTTTTGCGTTCAATACCAGTGGCATTGTTTTGTCGATCATTGCGCCTTTGTCTCATCGAGGCATTGGCGTTTTTGTAATATGCACCTTTGATGGCGAGCATGTTCTCTTCGCCGATGCGCAATGGGAGGAATCGCTTCAATACCTGAAAGAGGCTGGCCATACCGTCATCGAGCAACACCACTGAGCAACTAGGATGAAAATTTATGCTTTTTCATAATTCTTGCCTCCACCGACTTTGTGCGCTTGGATACGGCGAGTGATAAATAGCCAAGCCGCAGCGATGATGCCGAAGGTGGCGGCCAAGTAGGCGAACGTGAACATTGCAAACTTGATGGCCGCCAAGCTGGAGTAGACCCAAGCGAGGCCCTCTGCAAAATTGGTTGGATTTGCCAACATGAGGTAGGAAATACCGTTTTCTAGCGCGTCTGCGATGGGTGCAATGGTCGAGAGCATCGCGGCGCCAATCATGGCGCGGCGTATCCATGAGTTCGCAGGCATCGCGCGAGAAATAGCCAGCAACACGACGACGTGCAGGATCAAAACGGAGGCGATAAATACAAAATCGATGTGCTGCGTCTGAATGTACCGATCAAGCGCGCCGCGTTCGATCAGGATTTGATACCAGCCCTTGAGTTTGTTGGCATCAAAAGACAGCTGCGCTTGCCAGTAAGGAACGGGAAACCCTGAGGACGCATACGAAGCGTTCAAAAGCTCCGTGGCCCAGAAGTTAAACAAAAGAGCCAGCAAACTCATCACGATGAGCTGTGGTGCGCTGAATTTGCTTTGCCATTGTTGAAACAATTTTTTCATGTGAACTCCGCCATGTGCTTGATGCATTGAATTCTGACGATCCTGTGTGAATCGCTTGTCTCACTGGCGTAAAGAAGTATGAACCTCCGCTCACGCACATTCAGTAGCATGAGCGAGCGGGTTGTGTACAGCGTAAGCGCTGCAGTCGCATTTTCTCAGTATTTTTAAAGCCTTTTAGGCAAGTAGCCGGCATAGAATATGCGCAGAGTGCTATTAATTTAGGAGCTACAAAAGGCTGACTACAATGCAAAGCATGAAGATCACCCAGCTAGAAACCATTCGCCTCGCAGAATTTCCCAACCTCATTTGGGTACGGCTGCATACCGATGAGGGCTTGGTGGGTTTGGGTGAGACCTTCATGGGCGCGGCAGCGGTGGAGGCTTATTTGCATGAGTGGGTTGCTCCGAAATTACTGGGTAAAGATCCGCTGCAAATTGAATCTCGCAATAAGGACATGACGGGCTATCTTGGCTGGCGTGGCTCGGGTGTGGAGACACGCGGCAACAGCGCGGTGGATATTGCGCTATGGGATATTTTTGGCAAGGCGGCGAATATGCCGGTGCGCGTGGCGCTTGGCGGGGAATCGCGGCAAGCCATTCGCATTTACAACACCTGCGCGGGCTACCAGTATGTGCGCAGCACGACCAATCAAAGCAGCTCGAATTGGGGAATTGACGAAAAGGGGAGCAACAAAGCTGGCCCGTATGAAGACCTCGAAGGCTTTTTGAACCATGCCGATGAACTCGCTTTAAGTCTGCAATCCGAAGGCATCACCGCCATGAAGATTTGGCCGTTTGATCCAGCGGCGGAGGCCAGCGATGGCCAGTACATCAGCGACCGCGATTTAGACAAAGCACTTGAGCCATTTAGAAAAATCCGCCAAGCTGTGGGCAACAACATGGACATCATGGTGGAGTTTCATAGCCTGTGGCGTTTGCCGATGGCGCAAAAAATCGCGCGCGCTTTGAAACCGTTCAATACGTTCTGGCATGAAGATGCGATTCGCATGGATTCGCTCGATCTCTTGAAGCAATACGCGCCGCATACCGATGCGCTGATCTGCGCGAGCGAGACGCTGGCTTACAAATGGGGCTTTAAAGATTATTTGCAGACTGGCGTGGCAGGCGTTGTGATGCTCGATCTCAGCTGGTGCGGCGGTTTGACGGAAGCGCGCAAAATCGCTGCGATGGCCGACGCATGGCAGTTGCCTGTTGCACCACACGATTGCACTGGCCCGGTGGTGTGGGCAGCTTCGACGCAACTCTCGCTGCATGCGCCGAATGCATTAATCCAAGAAAGCGTGCGCGCGTTCTACAGCGGCTGGTACAAAGAGCTGGTGACTGAATTGCCGGTCGTGAAAAACGGCATGATCTCACTCAACAACAAACCCGGCTTGGGGCTAGAACTCTTGCCTGATTTGCATTTACGCCAGGATGCAACTGTGCGCGTTGCCAAACTTTGATTGAAAAAAATGATGAATTCAGCTTTTCCACAAGACGTGCTAGATGACATTCATCGCGCCACACTGATTGCTCGCGTATCGATGCCCGGCTTGGGCGCAGTGCTCGCGCTGGCCACGCCCGAGGCTTTGTATGACCTGAGCAGCCTTGCGCCCACGAGCGCACATTTGCTGGCGATGGATGATCCCGCAACGCAGATTTCTGCGAAACGCTTGCAATTGCCCAAACTGGCAGAGATGCAAAACGTGCTGGACAACAGCATGCTCAATCCGCCCGATCTATCCCAGCCTTATCTTCTTGCGCCCTGCGATTTACAACCCATCAAAGCTGCTGGCGTGACCTTCGTCGCTTCGATGCTGGAGCGTGTGATTGAAGAGCAAGCACGGGGCGATGCCTCCAAGGCCGTGGCTGTGCGCGAGAAAATTTCCAAAGTGATTGGTGACAATTTGCGAGCTATCGTGCCCGGCTCTTCGAGTGCCATGCGGGTCAAGGCGGTGCTGATGGAAATGGGCTTGTGGAGCCAGTATCTGGAGGTGGGTATCGGCAAAGATGCGGAGGTTTTCACCAAATCCCAAGCCATGAGTGCGGTGGGCTATGGCGCGCAGATTGGCATTCATCCGACAAGCCATTGGAACAACCCGGAGCCCGAAGTGGTCCTCGCTGTCTCGCCGCAGGCAAAAGTGCAAGGTGTGGCGCTGGGCAATGACGTAAATTTGCGGGATATTGAAGGCCGCAGTGCGCTGCTGCTGGGCAAAGCGAAAGACAACAATGCATCGTGTGCGATTGGGCCTTTCATCCGCTTGTTTGATGCGCATTTCAGCATGGATGATGTACGAAGCGCTGAGATCAAACTGGTCGTCACAGATGATCATGGTTTTAGGATGGAAGGCTCAAGCTCGATGCGCCAAATCAGCCGCGATCCGCTTGATTTGGTGGCGCAAACCATCAACGCCAATCACCAATACCCCGATGGCTTCATGCTGTTTTGCGGCACGATGTTTGCGCCCACGCAAGATCGTTTTGTGCCCGGCCAAGGCTTCACGCATGCGGTGGGTGATCGCGTCACAGTCAGCAGCTTTTGTCTGGGCGAACTCAGCAACTTCGTGAATACCTGCGATCAAATTACGCCCTGGACATACGGCTCACGAGCGTTGATGCGAGATCTGGCGAAACGTGAATTGCTATAATATTAATAGCAATTTGCGCAATCAATATAAGGGCTAAAGCCCTATTTCCTTTAAATTTCGCTAACTGTAAAATGCTTTGCATCAACAGGTCACCAGCAGGAGATACAGATGAGCAACATGCAGGGCATGCAAGCCGATGGTGCAGACACATCACGCAAAGTCGACCAGCTGCTGGCCCATTACGGTAGTAGCCACACGCACCCCACCAATGAGCTGATTCATTACGCGGCCATCCCACTCATCATGCTCAGCCTGTGCGGGCTGATGTTTGCGCTGCATCCTTGGGCAGCCTACGCCTTCATCGCCGCGAGCATGGTGTATTACCTGCGTTTATCAGGTGTGTTCTTCGTCAGCATGGTGGCCTTGTCTCTGTTGATCCTCGCCTTGGTGCATGCGATGGGATCGAAGGTGTTGATTTTGTCGGTGGCCATCTTTGTTGGCGCTTGGATCATTCAATTCATTGGCCATAAGATTGAAGGCAAAAAGCCAAGCTTCCTTGAAGATATTCAGTATCTGTGGGTCGGCCCGCTGTTTGTGTTGTCCAAGCTGTTTATAAAGCTTGGCATCAAATGGTGAGAGTGGCTTAAACGAGCCAAGCCTTCAGCAGCCCGGCCGCGAGGATCAGTAAGGCCAAGACCGCCAAGCCTGCGACCAAGTGAGTCAAGGCCTGAGCGGAGACCCGAGTAAAGATCAATCGGCCCAGCGGCATCGCCAGCAGCGAACCGCCCGTCATCCAAAGCGCCATCGGCAGATGCAAACTGCCTGCCGCGCCATAAAACAGCGCCGTCACAGCCGACAAAATCAACCCAATGATGAGCGAGGTGCCGATGATGCGTTGCGTGCTCTCGCCTCCTTCAGCCATCAGCGCAGGCACGACGAGCACGCCGCCGCCCGTGCCGGTGGCGCCGACCAATGCACCTGTGATGAAAGCCGTGGTGCGGATACGCAGCTGGGCAATGATTTGCTTGATCCGGCGCACATAGATCGAGACCACAGCCAACGCACCGACTGCCAGCACCAAAAGTTTTAAGATCAATTCAACCTGCGGTTTGCCTTGCGGCCAAACTGTAGGAAGCGCTAGACTGGCCACTGCAGCCAACCACAAGCAAGAAACCACGCTGGCGGGCAAAAATGCCTTGAGCAAACGCCGCGACACATTTTTTTGATGAATATGCGACAGCCCCGCCACGATTTTGCAGGCCACAGAAAACAAACTGGCTGTGCCCACGGCAGTGGCCACAGGAATGCCAAACAGCGTCACCATCACCGGCACGACGATCACGCCCGCACCCACGCCTGAGAGATAAATCAGCAAGCCAGCACTTGCGCCAAAAAGCAACCATTGAAATTCTTGCGGGCTTAGCATGCTTCGAACTGAATCTGATTCAATCAAACAAGGACTTGGCTGCCGCAAACAGCTTTGATTGCGGATCGCCCAATTCATGCACCACATCGAAATGATTGCGCCCCGCCATCTCCAGCTCGGTGCAGCGCTGCCCATTCGAATGAAGATGCGCTGCGAGGCTTTGGCTTTGATGTTTGAACGAAGCCGTCTCGATCTGCCCCCAAGCGATCACAGCTGGCAGCCGAGCGCTGCCGCTCGTGATCTGGGACAGCTCGGTGGCCTCTTGCATGCTCATCCCTAAAGCTTCGTTGATCGACGTGCCTACCAATGGCCGAAGATCAAACACGCCAGAAATCGGCACCATGCCCTTCAAAGGTAGCGAGGCATCTGCTGCGCAAGCCGCCGTCAAATAAGCGCCTGCCGAACTGCCAGCGACGACGATGCGCTGCGGATCATGGCCTAAGCTTGCAGCATGCTCGATCAAGAAATTTAAAGCAGCCCGGCATTGCGCCACGATGTCGCCAATCTTGGCCTGCGGCGCGAGCGTGTAGCCCACCACCGCATGCGCGAACCCCGCTTCATGCCAAGCGGGTGCAAGAAACGCTGACTCATTTTTTGACAGTTCTTGCCAATAGCCACCATGAATGAACACAAGCAGCCCCGGCAGCTTGCCCTGCACCTGTGTATGCGCCAGCTTCGGCGCAGGAAAATAATCGATCAGCGCGCGCTCAGCAGCGCCATAGCGCAGATCGCGAATGCAAGCGAGCTGCCGATACGCCTCCTTGCTTCGCTGGGCATACGCCTCGATAAATGGCATGTAATTGCCGCCAATTGCCGAGCTTGGCGAGTATTCGCTCTCTCGCAGAGCAAGCGATTGCAAAGGTGCTTGTGCCATAGACTGCGATGATGGAAAGATGTCACTTTGGAGCATGGTTCTGATACTCTAACCCATGCGTTTCAAAATTCCCCGCTCCGTGCTCGTGGTGATCTACACACCGGATGGACACGTCTTGCTGATCGAACGCACAGGCAAAGATGGCATGGCCAGCGGCGTCTGGCAGTCGGTCACGGGGAGTTTGGATCACGAGGGCGAGCTGTATTCGGCATGCGCTAAGCGCGAAGTCATGGAGGAAACTGGCTTAGATGTGAGCGCTGCGGGCCATTCGCTGACCGATTGGCAACTAGAGAACACCTACGACATCTGGCCGCATTATCTGCACCGGTATGCGCCTGGCATCACGCGCAACACAGAGCGTGTGTTTGGTTTGCAAATTCCTCAACCCCAGAAAATCGTACTTGCACCAGACGAGCATGTGAATCAAATTTGGTTGCCTTGGGAACAAACGGCTCTCAAAGTCAGCTCTGCATCGAATGAAGCGGCGATCAGGCGGCTCGGTCAATTTTTGAGCCTGAATTAGATGCCTTTTGAGCATTTCGACGGCATAAATGCTGCGCAGAGCGCTCTTAAATTCATAGCACTAAGCCAGTAAAGATAAGACCCGATCCAAGCCACCCGAATTGATCGCTACCATCGCTTGTGCGCGCACCTTCGGCTTCGCATGAAACGCCACCGAGAGACCACCTGCTTCAGAGCAAGCTAGCATCATTGGCAAATCATTGGCACCATCGCCCACAGCCATGGCTTGTCTTGGAGAAATGCCCAGATCGGCACATGTCGAAAGCAGCATCTTTCGTTTCTCATCACCATCGCAGATGTCGCCCCAAGTCTGATCGACCATCCGCCCGGTGAGCTTGCCGCCTTCTACTTCCAACACGTTCGAGCGCGCGAAATCCATCCCGAGCTGATCGCGAATGCGGTCTGTAAAAAACGTGAAGCCGCCCGATACAAGAAGCAGTTTGCAGCCCGCCGCTTTGAGAGCTTGCGTCAGGATTGAAGCGCCCGGATTGAGCTGTAAGCGCTGAGCAAACACCTCCTCCATTGCGCTTTCTGGCACACCTTCCAAGAGCGCGACGCGCCGACGCAGAGAATCTTTGTAATCCGTGATCTCGCCGCGCATCGCCGCCTCAGTGATCGCCGCCACCTCCGCCTTGCGCCCCGCTGCATCGGCAATCTCGTCCACACATTCGATGTTGATCAGCGTCGAATCCATATCAAACGCGGCGAGTTTGAAATCAGAAAGTTTCAAGGGCGGCACAAAGCCTTGAATCACAAAACCGGTGGAAATTTCTTGAGAAGTCATGGATCGATTACTATGAATTTAGTAGCACTTTGCGCACATTCTATGACAGCAAAGTGCTCTATTTGCTTAAAAATTTTGCCCAGAGATCAAGCTGCGGCCTCATACCAATCTTCCACCTGCAATCCCGGCACGCGACTGAATTCGCGGGTGTTGTGGGTGACGACGGTCAGGCCTTGTGCAAGCGCGATGCCCGCAATCAGTTGATCGACGGTGCCAATCGGTGTGCCCACGGACTCTAGCGTGTGGCGCAGTTTGCCTGCGGCTTGAGCTGCAGCGTAGTCCAGAGGCAATGTCTCGTGGGCGCGAATGACTTCATTGATTTGCCGGCGCTGCACATCAGGGCGACTTGATTTGGCTGTGCCATATTCCAATTCAAACAATGAGGGCGCAGCCAACTTGATCAAATGTGCTGGCGTCGCGCGCATTCGCGCCATCACGTTGCCGCGCAGTGTGAACAAATAGATTAGGGTGTTGGTATCCAGTAAATACATCACATGCCCGCACTCACAAGGTTTCGCGGGGCAGATCAGGCGACTCGGCGGCGCGCAGCGTCTCTAGGCTAGGAAAGTCGCTGAAGGCATGTGAATTGGCTTCGATTTGCTCAAAAAATCCCAGCGGATAGCCTTGGGCATCGCTGGCAGGCGCTTGCTGCTTGATCAGTTGAGCCATCCAACCGCTGAGCGAAACTTTTGCCCGCGCCGCCGCCGCCTTAGCCGCTGCCAGCGTGTCTTCTTCCAAATAAATCGTGACTTGAGACATGATGAACTCCTTCTCAAAGAGAAAATTATATCAATAATTATAATTTAAACGCACTTATACGAACTTATCTTGATCAGCTCGTGGCCTCACACACCGACGCAGCCGCTCTCTATGTAGTTGCCACGGGTTATAATCCGAAGTTCGCCGACAACATCCTCAGACCTCAAGGAAACACATCATGGCATCAGCCAAACCCAAGAAAAAGAACCCCCGCCTGGCCTCTGGCCGCAAGCGCGTTCGCCAAGACATCGTTATCAACGCCGCTAACACCAGCCTGCGCTCCAAATACCGCACCGCTGTGAAGAACGTAGAAAAAGCCGCTGCCGCTGGCGACAAAACCAAGGCAGCAGAAGCTTTTGCAAAAGCCCAATCCGTGCTCGACACGGTGGCTGACAAAGGCATCTTCCACAAGAACAAAGCCGCCCGCGACAAGAGCCGTTTGGCTGCACGCGTCAAAACTTTGGCCTTGGCTAAGTAATTAGCCAAGTAATCAACATTTAACAGCCCTTGCGGATTCAAATCACATTGGTTTAAATCCGCAAGCCGTTTGAAACGGGTGCGCTGTCAGCGAAAACGAACGAACCGCCCGGAGTTTTTCCGAGGCGGTTTTTTCATGACTTTTTGAAGCATTTATAGCTCTTAGCCGTCATAGAATAAGCGCAGTGTGCTATTGAATAAATAGCAAATTACTTCAGCATACAAGCCTCAACGACTTGCAGCTCATTGTCTTTCGCAAAATTCATCACGAAATCC
>JANMDU010000041.1:0-15975 GCA_031376455.1 Variovorax sp.
GTCGGTATCGGAGAAATACCAAGCTTCTTATCGATGGCAGCGCAAACCGATGCGTTCATATTCGGCAAAACCGCCAGCAGTTCTTCGTCGGCTATGGAATTCGTGCTGCAGCCTGTTGCGCCTGTGCCTTGATCGGGAATGCAGGTTCTGCCTGTGAAAAGCCATTGGCTGCCGTCATTTTGCCGATGCCGTGAATGAGTGGCAACCATTCGCCGGTACCGTCGGCGTTGAATTTGGCGACATACAGAATGCCATCGTCAAGTAAATTGCGGTTGACTTGCGCTGCGGTTTGCGTGGCAGTCGCTGGGCGAATCTTTCGCTCGCTCACGAATTTGTAGATGTATTCAAAGCGAGCGTCTTCGCCAGAATACACCACCGCGTAGCCCTCTTTCGTCACTGCTACGGTTGCACCTTCGTGTGCGGCGCGGCCCATGGCCGTGCGCTTGATCGGTGTGCTGGTCGGATCCATCGGATCAATCTCGACGATCCAGCCGAAGCGGTTGGCCTCATTGGGGTTTTTCACCGCATCAAAGCGCTCATCATGCTCATGCCAGCGATAGCCCCAGCCGGCCTTCCTCATCCCCCAGCGGCGCTCGTGCTCGGAAAGCGTGTCGCCGCCGCTGAAATAGCCGATGAAGTTTTCTTCGCAGGTGAGATACGTGCCCCAAGGCGTGATGCCGCTGCCGCAATTGTTAAGTGTGCCTAAAACGCGTGTGCCAGCGCTATCTGCAGCGGTTTTCATCAGCGCATGGCCAGCTGCTGGGCCTGCAATCGTCATCGGCGTATTGCCCGTAAAGCGGCGGGCAAAGCGTGAAGGGCGAACTACTTCCCAGTTGCCAGCCGTCTCTCGCACTTCGATGACGGTTGCGCCATGTGCCGCTTGCGCTTTTTTAACTTTCTCTGCACTCCAAGTTTTCATGCCATCGGCATGTAAGAGGCCATCGTCGGTGTATTCGTGGTTCATCACAAGCAGGCCGTTTTTATTGCGATTTTGCCCTTCGCCGAGAGGGTAGAAATGGATGCCATCGTGGTGCATGCCAATTTGCGCTTCTTGCTCGGCAGCAGTGTTCGTTGCGTCGTATTTGAAGGCAGGCATATTGCCTGCAATTCCGACCGCATCGCCCCAAGGCGCAAAGACCTGAGCGCCATAGCCCTCAGGTACCGTGATACCGTCTTTGATCGAGACGGGCACGCTTTTGAAGCCCACGAGTGGGCCGCTACTCGTGCTGGCAGCGCCTGCTGCGCAGCCCGCCAAACCGCTAAAAATGCCGCCAGCAGCGAGCCCTAGGCCGCCGCGCAAAATGAGGCGGCGTGCTGGGTCAGATACGTCATGAATACTGGGGTTCGATGTTCGGTTGGAGTCTTCCATCTGAGAAAAGTCTTTTGCCATGGCTTGGTGTCCTTGATTGCTAGGTTGATCTATTAACTTTTTGAATCATGACGACGTTGCGTGACGAGTCTGTGACAGTCACATGAAAGTTGCAAGATTTGCTACAAATATTCTATATTTCGATTATTATCGAACTATGAAAATCAAAACCACCCCTCGCTTGCCGGTACGCAGACAGACAGCAAACGTACTCTCCAAGACACTGCTCGCGGAATCTGAGGCGCTCAAAGCGCTTGCAGCACTCGCGCAAGCGCAGCGCCTGCGCGTGTTTCGCGCTTTGGTGCGGGCAGGGCAGGCAGGGCTCACGCCAGGCGTACTGGCTGCCATGCTCGATATGCCAGCATCAAGCTTGTCTCATCACCTCAAAGAGCTCTCCCATGCGCAGCTCGCGCAGGTGGAGCAGCTGGGTCGCAGTTTGACTTACCGTGCAGATTTTTCTCGCATGACGGCTCTACTGGGCTTTTTGAGCGAGAACTGTTGCGCAGCCGATCCTGCGGGAGCGTGTTGCTAAACGCTATGAAAATATGAGCATCTAGCGCAGTATTTATGCCGGCTACTTGCCTATTTCGTCTAAATTTTTGAAGGAAAAACTATCATGAAACGCTTTCACGTTCATATTTCTGTCGATTCAATTGCGCAATCCACGCAGTTCTACTCTGCGCTGTTTGGCCAAGCGCCCACCGTGCTGAAAACGGATTACGCAAAATGGATGCTGGATGATCCGTTGATTAATTTTGCGATTTCTGAGCGCGCAGCAAAGGTAGGCCAAGCGGGCCTAGATCACCTCGGCTTTCAGATGGACAGCGCGCCGCAGCTGCATGCGATGACGGCGAGTTTGCAGTCCGCAGGTCTTGCAGTGAGTGATCTTGGCGAGACGACCTGCTGTTACGCCAAGAGCGACAAAGGCTGGGTGCATGATCCGCAGGGCATCGCTTGGGAGAGCTTCGTCACGATGGGCGAGGCGACGACGTATGGCACGGAAAGTGCGGAAGACATTTCTGAAGCCGGCAGCGCGGGTAGCGCTAGTGGTGCATGCTGCGCGCCATCGGGATCAGCTGCATCATTAGCTGTGTCATGTACACCCACTGTCAAAAAAGTCCAAATGTCGTTGGCTGATATCGCCGTCCAACCTGCGGCTAGCAGTTGCGGCACGAGTTTAGTTTCAGGCGTAGCCGCATCTGCTGCTACCGGCAGCGCCAAAGCCTGCTGCTGAAGCCACTCAATTTCAAAATGCTATTAATTTGATAGCAATATGCGCATACTCTATGCCGGAAATATGCCCATTCAACCTTAAGAAAGACTAGCAAAATGAGCACGACATCACCTCTCAAAGTCCTCTTCCTCTGCACCCACAATTCCGCCCGCAGCATCTTGGCTGAAGTTTTGCTCAACGCCATAGGCAAGGGCCGCTTCAAAGCCTATTCCGCCGGCAGCAGCCCACGCGAGGGTGGCAGCCCCAATCCGCTGGGCTTGGCTGTGTTGCGCGATCATGGTTTTGACACCACCGGCCTGCGTAGCAAAAGTTGGGATGAATTCGCCACGCCTAAAGCGCCAAAGATGGATTTGATCATCACCGTGTGCGACAACGCAGCAGGTGAGGTCTGCCCCTATTGGCCCGGCCAGCCTGCCACAGCGCATTGGGGCTACCCCGACCCGAGCGAAGGCGATGGCACAGAAGCACAAAAGCGCGAGGCCTTCCGCCAAACCTTGCACGCCATACGCCGCCGCTTAGATCTGCTGGTGAGTTTGCCGACTGAAAAGCTGGCCAAGATGAGCTTGCAGCAAAGCGCGAAAGATTTGGCCAAAGCATGAGTGAAGCCAGCCTGCGACAAAAAGCCTTGGCAGAATTCATCGGCACGGCCGCTTTGCTTTGTGCCGTGATTGGCTCGGGCATCATGGCCGAGCGGCTCTCGGGCGGCAATATCGCTCTCGCGCTGCTGGCCAACACGCTGGCCACGGTGTTTGCACTGTATGTCTTGATCGAGGTGCTCGGGCCAGTCAGTGGTGCGCATTTCAATCCGCTGGTGACTATTTGGGCGCTGTTTTTTGATCAAAATCGACCTCTGGCCGGCGTAAAGACTGCGAAGAGTGCTACCTTATTGATAGCATTTGTTTTTATTGTTGCGCAGCTCGTCGGTGCTGCCTGCGGCGCGTGGCTAGCGCATGCGATGTTTGACATGAGTATTTTTCAAACGAGCGCCAAGTTGCGAGGCGGTTGGAATGCTGCGGGTCACTTCACAGGCTGGAGTCAGTGGATTGCTGAAGCTGTGGCCACTGGCGGCTTGCTTTTCGTCATCATCCGCAGCGGCGCGGCGGGCGAGGGCGACAAACCTGTGGCCAAAGCCAGCGCTTTAGTCGCCTGCTACATCGGCGCAGCCTATTGGTTTACCGCGAGCACGAGTTTTGCCAACCCAGCCGCTGTGTTTGGCCGCATGCTGAGCGACAGTTTCGCCGGCATCGCACCAGCAAGCGCTATTGGTTTTGTGGTGGCGCAGTGCGTGGGGGCAGCAATTGCTGTGATCTTGGCCAATTCGTTTAGCCAGCAAGCCAACGATTAACCGAGCGCCTTGACGACCGCATCGCCCATCTGCACGGTGTTGACTTTCGTATTTCCAGCGCTGTAAATGTCACCCGTGCGAAGACCTTGGGCGAGAACTTTCTTTACAGCTTCTTCAATTCGCAGCGCTGCTTCCGCTTGGTTAAGCGAGAAGCGCAGCATCATTGCAGCGCTCAAGATCGTGGCCAGCGGATTGGCAATGCCTTTGCCCGCAATATCGGGCGCGCTGCCGTGGCTGGGCTCATAGAGGCCTTGGTTGCTGCTGTTCAGGCTTGCTGATGGCAGCATGCCAATCGAGCCGGTGAGCATGCTGGCTTCGTCACTCAAAATGTCGCCAAACATATTGCCCGTGACGATCACGTCAAACGCTTTGGGCGCTTTGACGAGCTGCATCGCGGCGTTGTCCACATACATGTGATCGAGCGCGACGTCGGGGTATTGCTTGCCGACTTCCGTGACGGTGTCTTTCCAGAGCTGGAAGGTCTCCAACACATTGGCTTTATCGACGCTGGTGACTTTTTTATTGCGTTTGCGTGCAGCTTGGAAGGCGACATGGGCGATGCGCTCAATCTCGGGCACGCTATATCTCATCGTGTCGAAGGCTTCCTGAGCGCCCGGGAAATGCCCGTCTGTGGCGATGCGGCGGCCACGCGGTTGGCCAAAGTAGATGTCTCCAGTGAGCTCTCGGATGATAAGAATGTCAAGGCCTGAGATGATCTCGGGCTTCAAGCTCGAAGCATCGACCAATTGCTCGTAGCAAATCGCCGGGCGGAAGTTGGCAAACAGGCCAAGATTTTTCCGCAAACCTAAAATCGCTTGCTCGGGCCGCAAAGGGCGATCCAGCTTGTCGTATTTCCAATCTCCGACAGCGCCAAACAAAATTGCGTCGGCTTCTTTGGCGAGTTTCAAAGTGCCCTCAGGCAGCGGATGCCCATGCGCCTCGTAAGCCGCGCCGCCCACCAGCGCGCTTTCCATTTCAAATTTCAGGTCGAGTGCTTTAAGTACCTTGACTGCTTCAGCCACGATTTCAGTGCCGATGCCATCACCGGGAAGGATTGCGATTTTCATTTTTAAAGACCGAAAGTGAGGATAAGAGGCTTAACCGCGATCGTTATCACGACCCATGTTTTGCGCTGGGGGCACCGTGATGGAGCTGTTGATTCCGATGGCAATTTCTGCTTTGCGCAGCTCAGCACACAGAAAACTATTACCCGCAGGAGAGCCTTGCGCAACACCGCAAAGATCACGCAAAGACTGGGCCGCTGATGGACTGCTCATCACAACACGCATTTCGTTAGGGAGCTTCGTGACGAGCAGGGCATTCTCGGCATTGGCGCACTGCGCCTTATTGGCCTCTCGATAAGCAGCGGTTTTGCAGGTATTCACCATGTTGGGCAAATCAGTTCTATTGATCAAGTTTTGCACAATGGGATTTTTCAATAAATCATCCAGCAAACCAGCATGCGCTGGCATCGCAGCCAGAGATGCACACAGTGAAAAAATAGCTAAAACGATTTTCATGATCAAGCTCCTTAAAGTGATGTCGCATGATAAGCCAGCCATGGCTTGGTGGCTAAGCGCTCAGTCTCAAACGCTTTGATCTTGTCGCTTTGCCGCAGTGTGAGGCCAATATCGTCAAAGCCGTTGATCAGGCAGTACTTGCGGAAAGCGTTGACTTCAAAAGCAATCGCCTCACCATCGCCTTTTAAAACGACTTGTTTGTCCAGATCAATCGTGAGCTGGTAGCCGGGAAACGCGTTAACTTCATCGAAGAGCTTTGTAACAACGGCCTCCGGCAAGACGATGGGTAGTAAGCCATTTTTGAAGCAGTTGTTAAAGAAAATATCGGCGAAGCTGGGCGCAATCAAAGCACGAAAGCCGTATTGCTCAATCGCCCAAGGCGCGTGCTCACGACTTGAGCCACAACCGAAATTTTTGCGGCAGAGCAGGATGCTTGCGCCTTGATAGCGGGACTGATTCAGGACGAAATCAGGATTGATCTTGCGATCAGCTAATTTGGAATACGGTTCGCCGACATCTAAGAAGCGCTCTGCATCAAATAAGTTATCGCCGAAGCCACTCTTGCTGATGCGCTTCAAAAATTGCTTAGAAATGATCGCGTCGGTATCGACGTTTTCGCGGTCAATCGGAGCGACGAGGCCTTGGTGGATGGTGAATTTTTTCATTGTTATTTCTTCTTCGCCACATCTTCAATTTTTTCACCGGCTTTTTGAATGTCTTGGCCGACACCTTTGACCGTGTTGCAGCCTGTGATGACGAAGCAGAAACCCAAGATCAAGGTGGAAATAAAAGTTTTCATGGTGAGTCCTTACAAAAGAAAATGAAAGTGAAGCTTTACGCAAAGCGCCGAATATCCACAAAATGCCCATGCACAGCCGCTGCGGCTGCCATGGCGGGAGAGACCAAATGTGTGCGACCCCCCGCGCCTTGGCGGCCTTCGAAGTTGCGGTTGCTCGTCGACGCGCAGCGCTCGCCGGGTTCTAGGCGATCGGCATTCATCGCCAAGCACATGCTGCATCCAGGTTCTCGCCACTCGAAGCCGGCGGCTTTGAAAATCTCATGAAGGCCTTCGCGCTCGGCTTGTGCTTTCACAAGCCCTGAGCCCGGCACAACCAGAGCGAGCTTCACATTCTTTGCGACTTTTTGACCAAGACGCTTGATCGTCGCAGCGGCCTCGCGCATGTCTTCAATGCGGCTGTTGGTACAGCTTCCAATAAAGACCTTATCGACTGAAATGTCAGCGATGGCCTTGTTGGGTTCCAAGCCCATGTAATTCAAAGCACGTTCGATATCTTTTCGCTTCGTCGCATCTTTTTCCTTATCCGGATCAGGCACGCGGCCATCCACGCCGAGCACCATCTCTGGGCTTGTGCCCCAAGTCACTTGCGGCTGAATTTGTGTCGCATCTAGTGTGACAGTGGTATCGAAGCTTGCATCGGCATCGCTGGTCAAGGTGCGCCAGTAGGCCATCGCTTGCTGCAAGACGACACCCGTCGGAGACATCGGGCGACCTTGCACATAGTCAATCGTCTTTTCATCGACAGCGACCAAGCCAGCACGCGCGCCGGCCTCAATCGCCATGTTACACACCGTCATACGACCTTCCATGCTCATCGCGCGAAAGACGCTGCCGCCAAATTCAATGCAATGGCCATTGCCGCCAGCAGTGCCAATTTTGCCGATGATGGCGAGCGCCACATCTTTCGGAGTGACGCCTTTTTGCAATGCGCCATCGACCTGCACCAGCATGTTTTTCATTTTCTTTTGCTGCAAGCAATTGGTGGCCAGCACATGCTCCACCTCGCTCGTGCCGATGCCATGCGCGAGTGCGCCAAATGCGCCATGTGTGCTGGTGTGTGAATCGCCGCATACCACTGTCATGCCCGGCAGCGTCGCGCCCTGCTCAGGGCCCATCACATGCACGATGCCTTGGCCTTTGGAGAGGAAGGGGTGGTAGGCCGCTGCGCCAAACTCTTTGATGTTCGCATCCAGCGTGGTAATTTGCTCTTTGCTCACGAGATCGGCAATACCGTCGTAGCCCAGTTCCCAGCCGGTGGTGGGCGTGTTGTGATCGGCGGTGGCCACCACGGAAGAGACTCGCCAGACTTTGCGCCCGGCTTGGCGCAATCCCTCATAGGCCTGCGGGCTGGTGACTTCATGCACAAGATGGCGGTCAATATAAAGAATGGCTGTGCCATCTTCTTCCGTGTGAACGACATGTTCGTCCCAAATTTTGTCGTAGAGAGTTCTTGGCATTTTCATAGTCCTTCAGTGTTTAGATTTTAAGTAAGTGTTCAACGAGCAGCCTCGCTGGCGCGGGCAGGGTTTCAAAATCGCGCGCCACAATGAGCAAGTCTCTGGCTGACCAACTGTCTGTGAGCGGCACGGCCACCAAATCACCGACCGAGCCCACCAGCTCAAACGCGCGATCAGGCATCACGCCCACGCCTAGGCCGTTGTGAATCATGCGACACATCGCATCCAGTGAGGTAACTTGAATGCGCAGCTGCAATTGCTTGCCGACTTCTGCAGCCGCGCGGCGCTGCGCTAGATACAAGGCGCTGTTGCTGTGCAGGCCCACATGATCGAAATCGAGAGATTCCACAAATCCAATTTGCTTACGGCGAGACAAGCTGTGTTTGCGCGGTGTAACAAGAACAAGCTTGTCTTGCCGATAAATTTTTTGCTGCAAGCCCTTCAGGTCGGCTTGCTCATTACAAATACCCGCATCGGCCGCGCCATCGTGAACCGCGCGAACCACATCGCTGCTTAAATGCTCTTGCAAATCAATTTTGATCTGTGGATGCAACTTGGCAAACGCACCAATGTCTTCTGGCAGAAATTCCACGATGGCTGAAATATTCGCGTGAATGCGCACATGCCCCTTGATGCCTGCTGCATATTCGCCCAAATCGCCTTGCATGCGATCCAAGCTGCCCAGCACGGCGCGCGCATGATGCAAAAAGGCCTCGCCCGCAGGTGTCGGGCTCACGCCGCGTGCATGCCGATAGAGCAGGGCAGTCCCGGCGGCAGTTTCTAAATCAGACAGGCGCTTGCTCACAGCGGAGGCTGCAATGAATTCTTTATCGGCTGCCTTGCCGATGCTGCCGTGCTCGCACACCGCAGCAAACAGCTGCAGCGTGGTCAGATCAAGGCGGCGCGCAAAGCTGCGCTCGGAGGGTTTCATGGCTTGGGTGTCGTGATCGGCGATGTATTGTTCTAATTTTCTCATAGATGGCGCATGCAAGCATCGTGATTCGAGATGGGTGCATGGCGTTTTCATGGAGTGCATTGAGCAGAAGTTTTTGCTTCAATCTAAATAGAGACATTTTTTTAAATCACGGAGATATTTATGCGTCCTCAGTTCAACCGTCGCAGCCTGCTCGTCAGCAGCCTAGCTGGCGCCACACTCGCCGCCGCGCCATGGGCGCATGCTCAGAGCTTCCCCGAGCGACAGCTGACCATCGTTGTGCCCGCGCCGCCGGGCGGCACAGCAGATATTTCTTCGCGGGCGATTTCTGACCCGCTCTCCAAAGCGCTCGGTCAAGCCGTTGCGGTGGACAACAAAGGCGGTGGCAATGGTGCGGTGGGCGCGCAAGTGGTGCTAAACGCTAAGCCTGACGGCCATACCCTGCTCATGGCCTATTCTGGCTTTCATTGCATGAGCCCGCATTTGGTCAAGCTGCCGTATGACCCTCTTAAAGATTTGGCTGCCGTGGCCAATGTGTATTCCGCGCCGCAGGTGATGGTGGTGCGCTCTAATTTGGGTATCAAAACAGTGCAAGAGCTGATTGCTTTTGCCAAGAAAAACCCGGGCAAGCTCAACTACGGCAGCTCGGGTAATGGCAGCGTGCAACACATCGCCACCGAGCTCTTCAAGCAAATCAGCGGCACTTTTATCACCCACATTCCGTATCGCGGTTCGGGCCCCACCATCACGGATTTGCTGGCCAGCCAGATTGACTTGACCGTGACGACCGCGCCCTCTTTGATGCCGCATATCCAAAGCGGCCGCTTCACGCCCTTGGTCGTCGCTGGCCCGCGCCGTTTGGCGAGTTTGCCCAATGTACCAACGGGTTTGGAGGTGGGCTTGAAGGGCTACGAAGTGGACGCTTGGTTTGCGCTTTATACGCATGCGCAAGCGCCAAAAGCAGCCGTTGATCGCATTGCCAGCGAGGTGCAAAAAATCATGGCCGTGCAAGCTTTCAAAGACCGCGCTAGCAGCCTCGGCGCAGAAGCCAATTTCATTGGTCCGCGCGAGATGATGGCTTATGCTCAGGCTGAATACGACAAATGGGGCAAGGTGATTAAATCAGCCAAGATCACGGCGGATTGATGAAAATTTAAAGCATTTTGAGTGCTTTGCCGGCGTATTTACTGCGCGGCGTGCTATCTAATTTGTAGCGTTTAAAAGTGTTCTTTTGGATCAAGCGGCCGCGAGTAGGAGGCATTTCGCCCGCCTTCATGGTGGAGTACCACAAATCAGTCGGGCGAAATGCCTCCCACTCGCAGCCTACCAGCTACCGGCACAGTCGTCGCTCGAAACCGGTGGCGTTGTACAAAACGGCCTGAGATAGCCGATATTGGCCGACCGATTTGTGGTACTCCACCATGAGGGCGCCCAATATCGGCTATCTCAGGCCAAGGGAGCGCAAACTCTCACCGAGCACAAACAGGACAAGATTTTTGCCGAGGAACACGCACTTCGCTCCATTCCATCGCGCGCCCATCCAGCATCAGCAGTCGCCCAGCAAGAGACGAGCCTACACCTGTGAGCAGCTTCAAAGCTTCAGCAGCTTGCATGCTGCCGATAATGCCCACCAGCGGCGCAAAAACGCCCATGGTGGCGCAGCGCGTTTCTTCGAAGGTGGCTTGTGGGGGGAAGACGCAGGCGTAGCAGGGCGATAGATCAGAGCGGGGATCAAACACACTAATCTGCCCATCAAAACGAATCGCTGCGCCGCTGACCAAGGGCTTCTTGTGTTTGACGCAAGCTGCGTTCACGGCATGGCGCGTGGTGAAGTTATCGCAGCAGTCCAGCACAACATCAGCTTGTGCAACAAGCGAGTCCAGCAATGCAGCATCGGCGCGTTGCATCACGCAATGGATTTGCACTTCGGGGTTGATGGCTGCTATAGATTCGCTAGCGCTTTGCGCTTTATTCATGCCGGCTCTTGCCATATTGTGTGCAATTTGTCGCTGTAAGTTCGTCATGTCCACCACATCATTATCGACCAGCGTAATCTTCCCCACGCCGGCTGAGCCGAGATACAAAGCGACCGGTGAGCCTAGGCCGCCAGCGCCGATGATGAGGGCATGCGAGGTCAGTATTTTTTCTTGGCCTTCAATGCCAATATCGTCTAGCAAAATATGGCGAGAGTAGCGCAGCAGTTGGTCGTCTGTCATGTGAGCAGTGTACGAAAGAACGCAGGTGAAAAAACCCCGACAAAAAAGCCCGGCGCAGAAATCTGGCCGGGCTTTTGGGTTTAAAAACTCAATTTAAAAATCATTGCTCTTTCGGCACATCTTTGCGCACCGCCAGCGTCTTGCTGATCATCACATCGCGGCCTTTGAGTTGGTTGACGGCCTGCATCAGCTGGAAATCTTTGTCTGAACCAAATTCCGGCATGCGGCGCTCAGCCTCGGGTTTTTTGTTGAATTCTTCCAAGCGCTTGCGAGCCTCTTCTTTCTCAGCCTCGCGAGCTTTCTCAGCTACCTTGGCTTTCTCTGCATCCGCTGGCTCGTCTTTATCGCCCAAGCGCTTCGTTAAATCGGCTTCGCGCGTGCGCAGTGCGGCGAACAAATTGCCTTCAGCCGTCTCGTCAACCATGATATCGGGGATGATACCTTTGGCTTGAATGGAGTTGCCTTTGGGTGTGTAGTAGCGGCTTGTGGTGAGCTTTAAACCTGTGTCGGGCCCGAGAGGGCGAATGACTTGCACTGAGCCTTTGCCAAAGGTTTGGCTGCCCATGATTTTGGCGCGGCCGTAATCTTGCAAAGCGCCAGCCACAATCTCACTGGCAGAGGCCGAGCCTTCGTTGACGAGCACGACCACGGGTAGGGTTTTGTAGATGCCTTTGGTGGCATCGGTCAACCGCTTGATCGGATCAGAGCCTCCCCGGCGATAAAACTCGGGAGCGGCTTTGTAGACAAACTTGCTTTCTGCAAGCTGGCCGTTTGTCGATACGACCGTGACGTTATCTGGCAGAAAAGCTGCCGAGATGGCTACAGCTGCGTCAAGTAAGCCGCCAGGGTCATTCCGCAGATCGAGCACCAAGCCTTTGAGGTTGTTATCGGCTTTATAAATTTCTTCAAGCTTGCGCGAAAAATCATCGACCGTGCGATCTTGGAATTGCGAAACGCGCAACCAAGCGTAGCCGGGCTCGATATTTTTGCTGCGCACGGATTGCGTGCGAATCTCTTCGCGCGTGATCGTGACGCTGAATGTGCGGTTGTTCTCTTCACGGCGCAAAAGGGTGAGGATGACTTTGGTGTTCGGCTCGCCGCGCATGCGCTTGACAGCTTCATTGAGGGGCAAGCCTTTGACGGCGGTATCGTCAATCCTGGTGATCAGATCATTGGGCTTTAAGCCAGCGCGGAAAGCGGGCGAGCCTTCAATCGGCGAGACAACTTTGATCAATCCATCTTCTTGCGCAATTTCAATGCCGACGCCAACAAAGCGGCCGCTCGTGCCTTCGCGGAATTCTTTGAAGGATTTTTTGTCGAAATACTGGCTATGTGGATCGAGGCTGGTAACCATGCCTGAAATGGCTTCGGTGATCAGCTTTTTCTCATCGACGGGCTCGACGTAATCCGTTTTGATCATGCCAAACACAGCGGCCAATTGCTGCAACTCTTCGAGCGGCAAAGGTGCAAGGGCGCGTTGCGCCACGGATTGCACAGAAATGGTCGTGAGCGCGCCAGCGACCACACCCATGGAAATCCAGCCAACGATTTTAAGTTTTGAATTCATGACCATGCTTTTACCTGCCAACTGCGCATTTGAGCCAAAATAGACTCATTTTCAGCAATATTACACCTTGGAGGACTACCTATGCGGCCAGTTCCCCAGCATATCCACAGGATATGACTTCTGTCACGCTTTGCCTTGCGCCAATACGGCGGCAGCGGCTGATACTGCAGCTTGTGCGTCGCCCAAATAATAGTTTCTGATGGGCTTGAGATTCGCATCCAGCTCGTAGACCAGCGGAATGCCGTTCGGAATGTTGAGATTGACAATCGCGTCATCCGAGATGCCATCCAAATACTTGATCAAGGCGCGAATGGAATTGCCATGTGCGGCGATCACGATGCGCTTTCCCGCCTTGATCGCGGGCTCACATGATTCCCTCCAGAAGGGAATCACGCGCTCTACCGTGTCTTTCAGGCATTCTGTCAGGGGGATGTCTTGCGGATTAAGTTTGGTATAACGGATGTCTGATCGCTCGCTGCGCGGATCGCTAGTCTCCAGCGAAGGCGGCGGCGTGTCGTAACTCCTGCGCCAAATGAGCACCTGTTCGTCGCCAAACTTTTTGGCTGTTTCGGCTTTATTCAGCCCTTGCAAAGCGCCGTAGTGCCGCTCGTTTAAACGCCAGTGCTTCAGAACCGGCAGCCAAGTGCGATCCATTTCATCCAAAGCCAGCCAGAGCGTGCGGATCGCGCGTTTGAGAACGCTGGTGTAGGCCACATCGAATTCGAATCCAGCTTCTTTCAAGAGCTGGCCGGCGTTTTTCGCTTGGGCTACGCCCGTCGCCGTCAGGTCAACGTCTGTCCAGCCGGTAAAGCGGTTTTCTAAATTCCAAGTGGATTCGCCATGGCGGATCAGCACGATTTTGTACATGGGTTTCCCTGAGGTTATTGAAGTCGATTTTGCAGCGCAGAGAGCCACCACGGACAACATTCTAAAATACAGGCTTTGCATTTGTTACGAATTGGTGTTGATATGAATTTTTTGATTGAAAACTGGACCTTGTTTGCTGTGGCCTTTGCCTCGGGCGCGATGTTGCTTTGGCCTGCGCTCAAAGGGGGCTCGCTGGGCGGGGGCGGCAGCCTGAATGCCAGCGGCGCAGTGCAATTGATGAACCGCGAAAAAGCAGTGGTGGTGGATTTGAGCGATGCCACGGAGTTTGCTTCGGGTCACATTGTGGGCTCGAAAAATCTGCCTGCCGATGAGATGCTCTCCAAGTTGGAAGGCGCTGTCAAAAATAAAGCGCTGCCCATCATTTTGGTGTGCCCCACGGGTTTGCGCGCCGCTAGGCTGGTGGCGGCATCTAAGAAACTGGGCTATGGCAATGTGCAAGCCATGGCTGGCGGCTTGAAGGCTTGGCGCGAAGCTGGGTTGCCACTGGAAAAAGCTTAAAGATCTGCTGATTTTTTGAATTGAAAGAAGATTGCCATGCAAGCCGTGAAGATGTACACCACCGCCGTCTGCCCCTACTGTATTCGTGCGAAGCAGTTGCTCAAAAGCAAGGGCGTTGAGAACATTGAAGAAATCCGCATTGATACCGATTCAGCAGCGCGCGAGCAGATGATGCAAACCACCGGGCGGCGTACCGTGCCGCAAATCTACATCGGAGCCACGCATGTGGGCGGCTACGATGATTTAGCGGCGCTGGATGGCAAAGGCGGCTTGATGCCGATGCTTCAAGCGGCTTAAATTTCACACCATTTTCCTCTGCGATAATTGAGTTCGCCCGCTGGATAGCGGGCTTTGTTTTGTCATATTTCCCTCGAAAGATTCACCATGGCTGAAAACCAAGTCACCGATATTCAAGGCGCACCTGCCATCCCATCAGCTGATGCACCCGCTCCAGTGTTTCAAATTCAGCGTGTGTATTTGAAAGATTTATCGCTAGAGCAGCCGAATTCGCCGACGATTCTTTTGGAGCAAACGCAGCCTGCTGTGGATATTCAGCTCGGCGTGGAAGCCCAGCCAGCGGCTGAAGGTGTGTTTGAAGTGTGCGTGACAGCGACTGTGACGACCAAGATTGAAGATCGCACCGTATTCTTGGTCGAAGCCAAGCAAGCCGGTATTTTTGAGATCCGCAACTTGCCACAAGATCAAATGGGCCCGGTGCTCGGCATTGCTTGCCCGCAAATCGTGTATCCGTATCTTCGTGCCAGTGTGGCCGACATCATTACCCGTGCAGGCTTTCCACCCGTGCATTTGGCTGAGATTAATTTTCAAGCGATGTATGAGGCGCAGCAAACGCAACAGGCCGAGCAAGCGCAGACTTAAATTGACTTTTAGCGCGAATTTTTAGACGTTTTAGCCCTCTAGCCGACATAGAATATGCGCAAATTGCTATGAAAATTATAGTGATTGGTGCAGGCGCTTGGGGCACGGCATTGGCCATGTGTGCATCGCGCTCGCATGAGGTGAGCCTGCTGGCGCGAGATAGAGCGCAAGCCGAGCAGATGCAAAGCTCGCGGATCAACAGCCGTTATTTGCCCGATGTGCCGCTGCCGATGTCGCTGAAAGTTTTGCACGGTGACGCAACGCATGCAGCAGCAATGCCCGCAGATTTGTATGTGATTGCCACCCCGATGGCAGGCTTGGCGCAAAGTTTGCGATTTCTTGCGCATGTCCGTCAGCCGGTCGTCTGGTTATGCAAAGGCTTGGACGAAAATGGGATGCTCGCCCACGAAATTGCCGGGCAAACGGCGCTTGATTCCGTTGCAAATGCCTCGTTTGGCGTGCTCAGTGGCCCGAGCTTCGCGCTTGAAGTTGCACGGGGTCAACCGACCGCCTTGGTGGCTGCGAGCAACTCTTCGGAAGTGAGCCGAGCCTTGGTCAGGGCATTTCACAGCGAGCGCCTTCGTGTCTATGAAAGTCATGATGTCATTGGCGTGGAGGTCGGTGGTGCGGTGAAAAACGTCATGGCGATTGCAACTGGTTTGTGCGATGGCTTGAACAGTGGAAAAGGGCTTGGCCTCAACGCACGCGCTGCCCTCATCACGCGTGGGCTGGCAGAGATGACGCGCTTTGGCGTCGCCCTTGGCGCACAAGCCGAGACCTTCATGGGGCTTTCTGGCCTCGGCGATTTGGTGCTGACCGCGACGGGTCATTTAAGCCGCAACAGAAAAGTGGGCTTGTTGCTAGCGCAAGGCCAGAGCCTCGCTCAAGCCACTGCATCGCTTGGGGCTGTGGCCGAGGGTGTGCGCTGCGCGGCGGCTGTGCATGCGCGCGCAACGGCTTTAAATATCGACATGCCGATCACGGCCTGTGTGGTGGCGCTGCTGTCTGACACGATTGATGCTCAGCAAGCCGTCGCACTTCTCATGGGACGTGAGCCAGGGCGAGAAATTTAGGACGATTTAGGTCTATAGCCGGCGCATTTACTGCGCAAGACGCTATGTATTTAATAGCATTTCTATTCTTTGGATGATTAGCGGCTGGCATCAAAGCAATGCTTCATTGCGGGCAGAGAACCACTTTGGCAGAAGCGACGCGCCCAAGATCCAAATCTTGAAAAGCTTGCGCACCTTCCGTCAACGGGCGGACGTC
>JANMDU010000044.1:0-19301 GCA_031376455.1 Variovorax sp.
ATTGCACAAGCATCACTGGCTGGTGGCAGCGAGTTGATTTTTGAGTGTGCTGAGCATCAGCATTTGCTGCTCTTGCATCGCTTCCAGCTTGCGCTGCATATCCTCGTTGGCATCGCCAACGCTGGTCAGCGAGGACAAAGGCAGCGGCGTGCTGGCACGACCTTTTTCCACATCACCACCACCAGCCAGTGATGCTTGTGCAATGGCTTTTGCAACATCAGGTTTTTCGTTAGATTTTGCATTGACCAAAATCACTTCAAGCGGCGTGTCTTGAAACACGCGATTGAAGCGCTCAGGATCAACAAAACGCACCGTCAGCAAAGCGGCATGCACGATCAATGATGCCGACAATGCCATGCCCAGCGTGCTCATGTTGCGAAAAAAATTCATCACGCT
Source organism: Variovorax sp. (assembly GCA_031376455.1). Classification (GTDB taxonomy): domain Bacteria; phylum Pseudomonadota; class Gammaproteobacteria; order Burkholderiales; family Burkholderiaceae_C; genus JANMDU01. The sequence goes on from JANMDU010000044.1 coordinate 397, forward strand.
ATATTATCCATAGCATTTCGCTTTGAATCAAGCGCTAGCAGCACCGCTCGCTGGGCTACTTTCCGGAGATTTTTCAGCTGACTGCTCGTTCACGTCCATCGCTAGATGTACCCCGGTCACTGGCTCATCGACATCGTCTTCCACCTCGCTTGCCTCAGACGGGGCGGCCACATCCAAGCGCTCGATCAAACTCGCGCCGACTTCAAGCATCAGAAAATTCATCTCACCGAGCCGCACTTTCACCCTCGCACCGCGCGGCATGCCAGCCACGCCCGCGACGTTCATCACCAGCGGAATCGCCTCCGCGCGCACCATGCCATCTTTGATGACCGTCGCATGCAACTCGGTCATGTTGCGTTGCTGCACATAGCGCATCGTCCAATAGCGCTCCATTCCGTTTTGGAAAGCGTTATAGGCCGTATACGCCGCATCAAAACCGCTCACAATACCAAATAGCTCCGCATCTTTGGGTTTAAACGGCGCGACCAACGCGGCAGTGGTGCCGTTGCGCACACAAGCGATCAGTTGCCATTGGTTCACCATATCCGTGTAGCGACGCAAAGGCGAGGTGCTCCATGCGTAGGCTTTGACGCCAATGCCCGCGTGCGGTAGCGCCTTAGTACCCATGCGCACCTTCACACCCGGCAAAAGGCTGGCCTGTGAGCGATATATCCCCGGCACGCCGTATTGCGCCAGCAAAAGCCCCCAGGTGCTGTTGGCCAAGATCATGCACTCAGCCACGATCAAGTCCAGCGGCGCACCACGCCTACGTACCATGATGTCCACTGGCTCGTTGCCTTGCGGTACGTCGCCTTCCAGGGCGACTCTGAAGTTGTAATCAGGCCGGTTAAACGTCTCAGGTTTGCCACGTACGTGCTCCCGCTGCGCCTTCAAGTGATTCGCAAGACAGTATAAAAATGATAGCGCTTTGCGCAATGAATACGCCGCTGCAGTGCCAATATCATCTAAATTTTCAGTGTCCAATGCTTTGCCGAGCAACCAGTCCTCACTGACCAAATGGTCAAGCTGATCATGGCGTAGATTGTGCGAAATCGGCACGCGCTCCAGTCGCGTTTGGCTGCTCTTGATATCGAATGTGACCTCGTCAAGCACCACATAAAGCGAGAGCGCTGGGCATTCTTTGCCTTCGGCCAGCGTGTAATGCTGCACGAGAGATTCTGGGAGCATCGTGAGCTTGTATCCAGGCATATAGACGGTGGACATACGATCACGCGCCACCTTGTCGATTGCGCCGCCCGGTTGCACGGCCAATGCTGGTGCTGCGATATGAATGCCCAGTGTGATCGTGCCTGTCCCCAAGCCTTGCACGCTAAGCGCATCATCAATTTCTGTGGTTTGACTGTCGTCAATGGAGAAGGCCTGTACAGCGGCTAGCGGCAACTCATCTGCAATATCTGAGGCTTTCAAATCAGGAAAGCCCACGCCTTTAGGAAAATACTCAAACGCGAAGCGCTGCCAGTGAAACTCGTAGGGCGATGCAATCGCGCCCGCGTTCATGAGCAATTCGAGAGGCGCTGTTTGCGTGCTGCGAGAAGCATCCACCACGGCCTTGTATTCCGGCGCATTTTTATCGGGCTTGAAGAGAATTTTGTAGAGTTGTTGGCGGATCGGTTCAGGGCATTTTTTTAAAGCCAGCTCTTGCGCCCATTCGCCGATCTGCGCAGTCACTTGCTTTTTTTTCTCAATCGCTGCGAGCGCTTGTTGCACAATGTCAGCATTGGCTTTACGAAAGCGCCCCTTGCTAGCTCGGCGAAAATAATGCGGCGCGTTAAACAAGCACATCAAGCTTGCAGCACGCTCAACGGAGGAGGCTTTCGTGCTGAAATACTCAGTGGCTAATTCTGCATATCCAAACTCATCATCACTGGCAAATTCCCACGCCAAGTTCACGTCCATAGCAGCTGATAATGTTGCCGCTTGCTGCAAGAGCACAGCCGGAGTTGGTTGTTCAAAATCCAGTAAAACCTGAGCTAATTTCAGCTTCAAGCGCTTGCCAGAATCCAACTCGGCTTGCAAACTTGTGTCCGTTTGCGACAACACCCGGGCGGCGAGAAACTTGCCACCCTCTTCAAAGAGTACGTACATAAAATCCTAATTTTTAGGCAATTCAGCGAGCACGGATGCCAGAGCACCCACCTGCGTACCCGCCACGTTGAAATCCACAGAAAAATTGCCCGGCTTGATGACAGTGACCGCTTTTTCTGACTGTTGCACTTGGCTTTCTTCTAGGGTCACATCGCTGGAGAATTCATAGTCTAAATCTAGCAAGCTAACCGTCGGAACAAATTCTGATTCATCCGCATCACACAACGCAGACGTTATCGCAGACGTTAACTCAGAACCTGGCAGCTGACCCGTTCGTGCGAGATCAGCACGCTGATGATCCGATGCCACTAAAGGAAGTGCTGCCCCACCGGTTTCATCCACGACCTCCAACAATTCGTACAGATCAAAAAGATCGTGCTGAGCAGACAGTTGCATGCGTTTGCGGTGTTGCATCGGCCCGGTAAGCCAGGTCGCCAAGACAGTTCGTGCATACGTTGCGCCCTGCGACCACGCCTTGCACAGTTCATTCACCTCGTCCGTATAGCTGTCTAAGCTCAATACTTTCTCGCTGGGCTGTTGCCAAGACGGTGCCACACCATTGAACTGCTGGAGATAACATTTGCGCATGGCTTCAAAGTTTTGGCGCAAGCCCTTCTGCTCGCAAATATTCAGATGCTCCAAATAAGCCCAAGCACAGGTACTAGGATTCTCCGCGATGTGCGCTTCAAGCAACGTCACTGCGCCATCATGCCGCCCTAACGCACACAACCCGCTTACTGCGGTACGTAACTCCAGTAAATACTCTAACGTGCTTTGCTCGTCCTGCGCAGGCATCTGCATTGACGAGAGCGAATTGACAGGGTCATGAACTAAATCATAATTTGCACGCAAACCTTCATTGAGTTGATGAGCCAATAACTCTTGCTCAAAAGCCTCTTGCGCCTGTTCGTCGTAGGGCATTTTCGTGGCGTCGCCTACATACCCGTCGATCAGCGCGATGGTCGCGAGTTCGTTATGACGGCTTGCTATGGGAGCCGCCGTTGGCAACACCGCTGAATTGAAATCGCCGCGCTCTGAGCGTCGCCGCAGCATGTTAGAAAACACCTGTTTTGATGCGGCGAGTAAGCCCATGTCTTCTTGGCGTCTGGGTATAGCCTGGCGGCTATCTTGCGGCACAAAATCTATGCTCTGGGGCTGTGACTTGTCTGGCGCTTGCGGTGTCGATATCTCATTGAAAATGGGCTCACCGTTGCTGACAGCTAATGCAACGACAGATGCCAATGGCGTAACGAGCGGAGCAACAGGCGCTAACGCAGAGTTGGGCAGAGTCAAATCAAGCGGTTGAGAATCTGCTGATCCCATGAGATCAGTGGCGAAATCATTGGCTAAGTCAGGTGAATCTTCCAGCAAAAATACTTGATCTTGTTGCGGCAAATACGAATGAGCCTCATCAGCAGAAGTGGCCGCAGACATCATGGATGCATCAGATGCGAGAGATGGGCTTTGCTGAGCCAGCATTTCTAGCTCGCGCTGCTGCAATCGCATGCGCTGACGTCGCTCTAGAAACCACATCGATGCCACACCGATCAGCGTCGCCGCGCCCGCGTAGACGACCGGATGATTAAAACGCTCGTCTTGATCTTTGGCCAGCTGCGCTTGCAATTGAAGCGCTTGAGTTTTCGAAGCAGCTAATTCGAGCTTTGAATTTTCGGCAAGCTGCAGCAATCGTTTGCGTTCATCTTGCTGTGTCAGCGCCATTTCCGGCTCTAAACTGAGGCTTTCCCATAAACTACGCGCCTGCTCACGCTGCATGCCGGTCACGACAGGCTGCGCATCTAGCTCGCTGCTTAAGCGCAAGACGGGTTTCGTCTCCCGATCAAAGGCACGAGGATCTTGCAAAATCAAGCGTGATTTCGGCCCTACAGAAGCTACTCGTATCGAGGGGGACAGACGACTCACATCGGCAGGTGTCAGAGCCACAATAAAAGTCCCTCGTTACCAAGCTGGCAGCATGCGCGCAAAGCCACTCGGTGCGGAGCGCTCATCTTCAAAACTTATCACTTCATAGGCATCGGGTTGAGAAAGTAATTCTCGCAGCAGCAAGTTGTTGAGTGCATGCCCTGAACGAAAAGCTGAATACGAAGCGAGCAGCGGTTTACTCAAGCAATACAAATCTCCCATTGCATCTAAAATTTTATGCTTAACGAATTCATCGTCATAGCGCAAACCGCCGCTATTCAGAACTTTGTAATCATCCATCACGATGGCGTTGTCTAATCCGCCGCCCAGCCCCAAGCCTTTGGCGCGCAGAATCTCCACATCTTTGGTGAAGCCAAACGTTCTTGCGCGAGCGATATCTCGACTGTAATTTCCAGTCGATAAATCAAACTCAACAACTTGCCCCGTAGCGTCGACTGCGGGATGCCCGAATTCAATTTCAAAGCTAAGTTTAAAACCGTCGAAAGGAGACAAGCGCGCCCACTTGAGTTGCTCGCCCGCACCTTGACGCACTTCTATGTCTTTGAGCACACGTACAAAACGTTTGGGCGCATTTTGCGTCACGATACCCGCGCTTTGTAATAAAAAAACGAAAGAAGACGATGAGCCATCCAGAATAGGAACTTCTTCTGCATTGATCTCAATGAGAAGGTTATCGACACCCAGCCCCGAGCAGGCAGAGAGCAAATGCTCGATGGTTTGTACGCGTACCTGAGGTTGATGTGGCGCACTGATGCTGGTGGCCATGCGCGTATCAGTCACCGATGCGCTACTGACCAGAATATCCACAGGCTCTACTAAATCCACGCGTCGAAAAGTAACGCCGGTATCTGCAGCCGCAGGCCGCAAGGTCAACTCCACCATTCGGCCGCTATGTACACCGACACCGGTGGCTTTAACAGGTGATTTGATGGTTCTTTGTAGCAGCACAAATGAATTTTATAGAAAAATGCATGCGGGCACGCCGGGACGCGCCGCAGAACCTCAAAGATTGAATCGCGCTGATCAATCAGCTTGTTTGCGAAGAAATGCTGGAATCTCCAAGTCGTCCATGCCGCCGGCAGACAGGGCATCTACTTTTGCAGTCGCTTGAGTGCGATTGGTGCGCCAGACGCTGGGGACATCGACACTGCCATACGAGGAAGCCGCGCCGACCTGCAGAGAGCCAGGCATACCGTTTTGCCCCACCACTTGATTGACAGTGGGGATATGCGGCGTACCGTAGGCATCATCGGTGCCAGTGCGAACCACTTGCATTGGCGGTGCTGTGCGACGAGCGCCTTGGCGGGACAAACCGGTGGCCACCACAGTCACACGAATGTTGTCTCCTAAGTTATCGTCATACGCCGTTCCGTAGATCACATGCGCATCGGGCGATGCATACGCGCGAATCGTGTTCATCGCAAGCTTGGATTCAGAGAGTTTGAGTGAGCCCTTGGCCGCAGTGATCAACACCAACACACCCTTCGCCCCAGAAAGATCAATGCCCTCGAGCAATGGGCAAGCAACCGCTTGCTCTGCCGCAATGCGGGCACGGTCTGGCCCGTTGGCTGCGGCAGTTCCCATCATGGCTTTGCCAGGCTCGCCCATCACGGTGCGCACGTCCTCAAAGTCTACGTTCACATGCCCGGGCACATTAATAATCTCTGCAATACCGCCGACTGCATTTTTCAACACATCATTAGCATGCGCAAAAGCTTCGTCTTGCGTGACATCATCGCCCAGCACTTCGAGCAATTTTTCATTCAGCACCACGATCAGAGAATCCACATTAGCTTCCAGCTCAGCCAGACCGCTGTCGGCGTTGCTCATGCGCCGCGCTCCCTCGAACTCAAAAGGCTTGGTGACCACGCCCACCGTGAGAATGCCCATCTCACGTGCCACGCGAGCAATCACCGGAGCAGCGCCTGTGCCCGTACCGCCGCCCATACCTGCGGTGATAAAGAGCATATGCGCCCCATCAATTGCACTACGAATTTCATCTTCTGCGCTTTGCGCGCAATCACGGCCTTTGTCTGGCTTGCTGCCTGCACCGAGGCCAGAAGTACCGAGCTGAATGGTCTTGTGCGCCGCGCTACGTGACAACGCCTGTGCATCTGTGTTGGCGGTCACGAATTCCACACCTTGCACACCGCTGGCGATCATATGCTCCACGGCATTGCCGCCGCCGCCGCCTACGCCGATCACTTTGATCTGCGTGCCTTGGTTGAATTCTTCAACTTCAATCATTTCAATGCCCATTTTCAATCTCCTTAAATGTGTTGTTTCTTAGGATGCTTATTCGTTGATGGCGATGGCTACGGCCCGGCCCAGCGCCAGGCAAGCGCGTTGGCATAGCGCCCGCAAGGTAGAGTTTGCGGAACATGCTTAGAAATTCCCCACGACGAAGTCTTTGAAGCGCGAGAAAGCCGTGGATACTGAGCCGCTCTTTTGTGCGACTTTGTAGCCGCGCATTCGCGCCATCCGCGCCTCTTCTAGCAATCCCATCACAGTTGCAGCGCGAGGCTGCGAGACCATATCGGCCAATGCGGCTCGGTATTGCGGCAAGCCTCTGCGCACTGGCTTTAAGAAAATATCCTCGCCCAACTCAAGCATGCCCGGCATCACCGAACTGCCGCCTGTAATCACAATGCCGGATGAAAGCACTTCCTCATAGCCCGACTCTCGAATCACCTGCAATACCAACTGATAGATTTCTTCCACGCGCGGCTCGATCACACCTGCTAACGCTTGTCTACCGAGCAGGCGTGGCCCGCGATCTCCCAAGCCAGGCACTTCCACTTGGGTTTGCGGATCAGCCAGCAGTTGCTTAGCGCAACCACTCTCAACTTTGATGTCTTCCGCATCTTTGGTAGGGGTGCGTAATGCCATCGCGATGTCGCTCGTGATCAAGTCACCCGCTATAGGAATCACAGCGGTGTGGCGAATCGCGCCGCCAGTAAAAATAGCCACATCCGTGGTGCCAGCGCCGATGTCCACCATGGCCACACCCAAATCTTTTTCGTCCTGTGTCAGCACCGCTTTGCTCGATGCGTGCGGATTAAGCATGAGCTGCTCAACTTCTAAGCCGCATCGACGCACACATTTGATAATGTTTTCAGCAGCACTTTGAGCGCCTGTGACCAAGTGGATTTTGGCCTCCAAGCGAATGCCGCTCATTCCAATAGGCTCGCGCACATCTTGCCCATCAATCACAAATTCCTGTGGCTCGACAAGCAACAAGCGCTGATCGGTAGAGATATTGATCGCCTTAGCTGTCTCCACGACACGCGCTACATCTGCAGCGGACACTTCGCGATCTTTCACTGCCACCATGCCGCTTGAGTTGATGCCTCGAATATGACTGCCTGTGATGCCGGTGTACACGCGATTGATTTTGCAATCGGCCATCAACTCAGCTTCTTTGAGTGCCTGTTGAATGCTTTGCACCGTGGCATCAATATTGACCACCACACCACGCTTAAGACCATTGCCCGGCGCAATTCCCAAGCCGGCAAGCTTCAATTCACCACCCGCCAACACCTCAGCCACCACGACCATCACTTTTGACGTGCCAATGTCCAAGCCCACCACGAGATCTTTGTATTCTTTTGCCATCGATTTTCTTGCCTCTATTTCTTGTCAGCCACGGCTGTCGCTACGGTTGTCACGCCACTCACGCGAATGGCATAGCCTTCACCATGGCGCAAATCCACAGATTCCACGCGATCGAGACCGGAGCGTTGATACGAGGCAAGAACTTGCTTGTGCGTGACCAGAAATTTTTCCAAGCGAGAAATTAGATCTTTCTCACTGCCGCGTCCCAGCTCCATTTGCGTTCCGCTGTCGAGCTGCATGCGCCAGCCGTAGCGCGCAGACAGCTCCAGTTGCTCAATCGTGCTTCCTATCGGTTGTAATGCTTTGGAGAGATTCCTATACATGGCCAGTACATCTTGGGATGCACCTTCAGCGCCCACCAAACGGGGCAGCTCATCCATCTCCGCATCGCCCGCATTGGCTTCAAACACTTCGCCCATGCTGTTGACCATGCGCGATTCGCTGTCCGCACCCCAAAAGCCGCTGGATCGATGCTCTTCCAAAGTCACACGCAAACGATTGGGAAATTCACGGCGCACCGTCGCTTTGCGCACCCAAGGTACAGACTCAAACACGCTGCGCGCTTGCGCTAAATCGAGTGTGAAAAAATTGCCGCTGATGCGCCCGCCTACGTTGGCCTTGAGCGTGAGCGCGTTGTGGTGCGACGTGTCGCCCTCCACCACTATTTTTGATACAGCAAACATGGGCTGAGCCAAAGCCCAGCGCACTGCTAGCCCCAAACCCACTACGCAAGCCGCTGCGCCCAACGCGATCGCGACGATATTCATCAAGCGCACATCCATCGGCAGAACATTGTCAGGCGCATTCATGGATGACCAGTTTGCTGTCATGCTCATGCGCGCGCTCCATCAAGCGTGGCCAAAGACAGCACATCTTCACAAAGCTGCTCATAGCTGATGCCTGCAGCACGGGCAGACATCGGTACAAGAGAGTGGCTTGTCATGCCCGGTGAGGTATTGATCTCCAGCAAATACGGCTTGCGTGTGACGGCATCAATCATCACATCCGCTCGCGCCCAGCCCCGACAACCCAAGCTGCGATAAGCGCTCAACACTAACGCTGAAATCGCTTCTTCTTCGCCCGCAGGCAAGCCACAAGGCACGAGGTATTTTGTCTCGTTACCAAAGTATTTGTTGTGATAGTCGTAGTTACCATCGGGCGCAGCAATACGGATCACGGGCAATACACGCGCTTGCATGCCTGTACCGATGATGGGGCAAGTCACTTCGTCGCCTGCGATGAATTGCTCGCACAACACCAAATCATCGTGCCGCACTGCTAGCCTGTACGCAGCCTCGCATTGCGCTGCTTCACTTACTTTCGTCAAACCAATCGTCGAGCCTTCGCGAGCCGGTTTGACGATCATCGGGCCACTCAAATCAATGAGCGCTTGGCCTGTCTCAGCACCACTTCGCACCATGCGCCAGTCCGGCGTGGGCAAGCCTTCAAAACGCCAGATGCGCTTAGTCATTATTTTATCGATCGCAACGCTAGAGGCCATCACGCCCGATCCTGTATACGGAATGCCCAGCAGTTCGAGTGCGCCTTGCACCGTGCCGTCCTCGCCATGGCGACCATGCAGCGCGATGAAGCAACGATTGAAACCCTCTTTTTTGAGTTCCGAGAGATCGTGCTGCGCAGGATCAAAGGCATGCGCATCAATACCGCGCGAAGTCAGGGCTGCTAAAACACCCGCGCCAGACATGAGCGAGACCTCCCTCTCAGCAGAGGAGCCTCCGAACAACACTGCGACTTTTCCGTATTTGCTCATCTTTTTAAAGGTCGATTGCACGCCATTATTACGCATTTCGCTCCTAATTTCGTAGCGAATTGCACTTTGCTCTCTATTTCTGTGGTGTTTTTGCTATTCATTGCATAGCAACCAATTTGGCGGGCACTGCGCCGACCGTACCAGCGCCCATACAAATGACCACATCACCTTCTCGCGCAGCATCCAAGATAGCCTGCGGCATCGCCTCAATTGCATCCACAAAAATAGGCTCTACTTTGCCCGCCACGCGAAGCGCCCGAGCTAAAGCGCGCCCATCGGCTGCCACGATGGGTGTCTCTCCAGCGGCATACACTTCGCTGAGCAAGACTAAATCAGCATCGCCGAGCACTTTGACGAAATCTTCAAAGCAATCACGCGTTCTGCTGTAACGATGCGGCTGAAATGCCAGCACGATGCGCTGGTTGGGGAACGCGCCACGCGCTGCTGCCAGAGTGGCCGCCATCTCCACAGGATGATGGCCATAATCATCAATCACACGGAAGCTACCCGTCCCATTTTCTAGCCTTACAGCCACATCACCATAGCTTTGAAAACGCCGGTCTACGCCTTTGAAATCAGCCAGTGCTTGTTGAATCGCCGCATCCGGCACATCCAACTCCGTGGCAATCGCAATCGCAGCTAACGCATTGCGTACGTTATGCTCGCCAGGCAGATTCAGCGTGATAGCCAAATCAGGCAAAGTCACGCCATTGCGTCGCTGTACAGTGAATTGCATCTGCCCTTTGACCGGCTTCACATTGACAGCTCGAACTTGTGCGCCTTCACTCAAGCCATAGGTTGTGATCGGGCGTGCGACTTGGTTCAAAATGCTTCGCACACCGGCATCATCCACACACAGCACCGCCGCGCCGTAAAACGGCATGCGATGCAGAAATTCAACGAACGCAGCCTTGAGCTTGTCTAAGCTCTGCCCGTAGGTGTCCATATGATCTGCATCGATGTTTGTAATCGTGGCCATCACAGGTAACAAATTCAGAAAAGATGCATCTGATTCGTCAGCTTCCACAACAATAAATTGCCCCGAACCCAACTTAGCGTTTGCGCCAGCGCTGTTGAGTCGCCCACCGATCACAAAAGTAGGATCGAGCCCAGCCTCTGCCAACACACTGGCTACTAGCGAAGTCGTCGTCGTTTTGCCGTGTGTTCCAGCAATAGCGATGCCTTGCTTCATGCGCATGAGCTCGGCCAGCATCACAGCGCGCGGCACGATGGGTATGCGTTTCTCGCGCGCGGCGATCACCTCTGGGTTGTCATCTTTGACAGCAGTAGACGTCACGATGCAATCCGCATCAGCAACATTTTTTGCGGCATGTCCAACAGCCGTTTGAATGCCTAAGCCTTGAAGGCGTTGCAACACAGCACCGTCACTCAGATCTGAGCCTGAGATTTTGTAGCCGAGATTGAGGAGTACCTCAGCGATGCCGCTCATGCCAGCGCCGCCGATACCAATAAAGTGAATTTTTCTGATGGCGTGTTTCATGGTTTGTTTCTCGCCAAATCTTCACAGGCTTGCACCACCTGTTCTGTGGCGTCGGTTTTTCGCAAAGAATAGGCCTTTAGCCGGCATAAATGCTGCGCAAGGCGCTCATTTTTTGATAGCAAATGTACGATTCGCTCCACAGTGAGCTCAGTTTGCGGCACCAAGGTTGCAGCACCTTGCTCGCTTAAAAACTTCGCATTTGTCGTTTGATGGTCATCAACCGCAAATGGAAACGGCACAAAAATCGCAGCTGCACCCACTGCTGCAATCTCGCTCACAGTCGATGCACCAGCGCGGCATATCACCACATCCGCATCAGCAAAAGCTTGCGCCGTGTCAGCAATAAAGGGCGTGAGATCAGCCTCGACGCCCGCAGCGGCATAGTTGGCGCGAAGTTGCTCAATTTGCTTTTCGCCGCCTTGGTGCGTCACCTGCGGACGATCACCCGCAGGCATCGCCGCCAAGGCCTTGGGAATCACATCGTTTAAAGCCTTCGCACCTAAGCTACCGCCAACCACCAACAGCTTCATGCGCCCGCTTCGCTCAGCAAAGCGTTGCTCAGGCGGCGTTTGGCTCAGAAATTCTTTGCGCAATGGATTACCAATCCAAGCGCCTGTGGCAAACACGCCGGGAAAGGTGGTGAACACCCGATCAGCTATGCCAGCAAGGATTTTGTTGGCCATCCCCGCGACAGAATTTTGCTCATGCAAAATCAAAGGCTTGCCCAAAAGTACCGCCATCATGCCGGCAGGAAAAGTGATGTAGCCGCCCAAGCCCACCACGACATGGGGCGATACTCGGCGAATCACGCCAATACTCTGCCAAAACGCTTTCAGCAAGCGTAACGGCAGCAAAGCCAGAGTGACCAAACCTTTGCCGCGCACGCCAGAGAAATCAATTTGCTCAAACGAGAAACCACGCGGCGGTACCAAGCGCGATTCCATGCTTTGAGGCCCGCCCAGCCAATACACCTGCCATCCCTGCTCGCGCAAGGCCTCTGCCACTGCCAAACCCGGAAAAATATGCCCACCCGTGCCTCCCGCCATCACCAGCGCCGTCTTCATGCCCGACCTCCGCGCATCATGTCTTTGTTTTCATAGTCAATCCGCAAGACCACGGCCAGCGCAATCAAATTCATCATGATGGCTGAGCCGCCATAGCTCATGAGCGGCAAAGTCAATCCCTTTGTGGGCAGCGCGCCAAGATTCACGCCCATGTTGATAAAAGCCTGAAAGCCGATCCAAATGCCCACGCCTTGCGCAACCAATCCAGCAAACACGCGATCCAGTGCAATCGCCTGCCGGCCAATATGCATGATGCGGCGTGTGATCCAAAAAAATATGCCAATGATCAAAAGGACACCGATGAGGCCGAACTCTTCGCCGATCACAGCCAGCAAGAAATCTGTGTGTGCCTCAGGCAACCAATGCAACTTTTCTACGCTGCCGCCCAAGCCCACACCAAAAATCTCGCCCCGCCCAATCGCGATCAACGCATGCGAGAGCTGATAGCCTTTGCCCAATGCATGCTTTTCATCCCATGGGTTGAGGTACGCAAATATTCGCTCACGCCGCCAATCAGAAAACCAAATCATCATGGCGAAAGCCAAAACGATCACGGCTGCAATTAAGAAAAACATGCGTGCATTCACGCCGCCCAGAAACAGAATGCCCATCGCAATGACGGCAATCACCATAAATGCGCCCATATCAGGCTCGGCCAGAAGCAGCAGCCCTACGACGCCAATGGCAACAGCCATCGGCAGCACAGCACGGAAGAAGCGCTCTTTGACTTCCATCTTCCGCACCATGTAATCTGCAGCGTACAAAAGCACGGCGAATTTGGCGAGCTCAGAAGGTTGAAAATTCATGATGCCGAGCGAAATCCAACGACGCGCACCGTTAACCACCTTACCAATTCCAGGAATCAGCACTGCGATCAGCAGCAGCAAAGAAGCCACGAACAGCCAAGGCGCTACTTTCTCCCAAGTTTTGACAGGGATTTGAAACGACAGCAAACCCACACTCACGGCCACCACCAATGAGAACATATGTCGAAGCAAAAAATGCGTGTGCGTGTATTTCGCAAAGCGCGGATTGTCTGGCAAAGCAATCGACGCGGAATACACCATGATCAAGCCCCAAATCAGCAAAGTGATGATGGCCCACAGCAAAGGTTTATCAACGCCCATCACGCTAGCCGCTGACCGTGTATGGCTTGCACTGCCGCCATAGCTCGTGCGCACTGGCAACACTTCCGTGGCTGAAGTGCTCACGTCATTGAGCTTTTGCCTCAAGCGATTGAAGAAAGATGGTGCGGCTATCTCGCTCATGCACCCTCCAACAAAGCGATGCCGGCACTGCCTGCCAACTGCTTGACTGCTGCCACAAAAGCCTCCGCACGATGTTTGTAATCACTAAACATGTCAAAGCTCGCGCATGCCGGCGACAACAGCACCGCATCACCCGAACGTGCGAATTTCGCCGCCTGTTTGACGGCCTCATCCATGTTTGCGACGTGCTGCACGCCGACCCCGCAGCCTTGTAGTGCTTGTGCAATCAAAGCCGCATCGCGCCCGATCAGCACGACAGCTCGCGCATGCGATGCGACGGGTTGCGCCAAAGCCGAAAAATCTTGGCCCTTGCCTTCTCCGCCCAAAATCACGACGATCTTTCGCTCAGCACCCAGCCCATTCAAAGCCGCTACCGTAGCGCCTACATTCGTTCCTTTGCTGTCATCGAAGTATTCCACGCCATCAATGATCGCCACAGATTCCACACGATGCGGCTCGCCTCGGTATTCGCGCAAACCATAAAGCATGGCGGGGATTCCGCAGCCAGCGGCGCTCGCCAATGCCAACGCAGCCAGCGCGTTCAGCGCGTTATGACGCCCACGAATTCGCAGCGCATCGGCAGGCATAAATCGCTGGAGATGAATTTCCACCTCATCCGATTTGCGCCTTTTTTGCGTTTCGTCGGCCTCCAGCGCCCTAACTAGCCAGGTCATACCGCCGACAGTTTCCATGCCATAGTCGCCTGGGCGCTGCGGCAAATCTGAGCCAAAAGTAATGTCTCTGCGCTGTGGTTTTCCTTTGATCAAAGCCGGGCGCATCGCCAACACAGCTGTGTCATCACGATTGAGCAGCATTGGCGGCGCATCCATGCTGTGCGCGCCAAAAATTCGCGCTTTGGTAGCGCCATAGCTTGCCATGTCACCATGCCAATCTAAATGATCTTGCGAGAGATTGAGTACCACGCCCATCGTAGGCCTGAAACCTATGACACCGTCGAGCTGAAAACTCGACAGCTCTAGCACCCAGACTTCGGGCAGGCGACTGGCGTTAGTGTGCTGCGTGAGCGTATCTAGCAAGGTAGGGCCAATATTTCCAGCTATAGCAACTGTTTTGCCAGCGCGCTCCACCAGTTGCCCGGTCAATGCTGTCACGGTGGTTTTGCCATTCGTGCCCGTGATGGCCAATATTTCTGGTGCATAGGCCTGCGACACCTTGAGGCTTTGCAATCCCATCAAAAATAAATCTAGCTCGCCCCAAACCGGCAAGCCTACTGCGCGAGCTGCTTCTAAAACAGGCGCTATTTTGGAGGGGGACAGGCCTGGACTCCGGCAAACCGCGCGAATCCCTTGGCCTTGCACCAAGTCCTCCGAAAAATCAGAGACCACTAGAAATTGCGCCTGAGGGCATTGCGTTTGCAACTCCGCCAAACCGGGTGGCTGTTCGCGCGTGTCAACGACGATGACGCGTGCGCCGCTCCTGACACACCATCGCGCCATGGCCAAGCCTGAGCTACCCAAGCCCAAAATCAAAACAGAAATATCTTTAAGTTGTTCCACGCTTATCTCAACTTCAATGTCGACAAGCCAACCAAGCACAACAGCATGGTGATGATCCAAAAGCGCACGACCACTTGGGTTTCTTTCCAGCCTGATTTTTCGAAATGATGATGCAGAGGGGCCATCTTCAAAATGCGCCTGCCCTCGCCATATTTTTTCTTGGTGTACTTGAAATAAGCCACTTGCAACATCACCGAGAGCGCCTCCACCACAAAGATACCCCCCATGATGGCGAACACAATTTCTTGGCGCACGATCACTGCAATCGTGCCTAAAGCACCGCCTAGTGCGAGCGCGCCAACGTCACCCATAAAGACTTGTGCTGGATGCGTGTTGAACCACAAAAACGCTAGGCCAGCACCCGCCATGGCTGCGCAAAAAATCAGCAATTCGCCCGCGCCTGGGATGTGCGGCAAAAACAAATACTTCGCAAACACCGAGCTGCCCGTCACATAAGCAAACACACCCAGCGCTGATCCGACCATCACCACAGGCATGATCGCTAGACCATCCAACCCATCGGTTAGGTTTACCGCGTTGCTTGATCCGACGATGACGAGGTACGTCATCAGCACAAAACCAAAGACACCCAGGGGATAGCTGATCTCTTTGAAAAAAGGCACCATCAAGCCCGCTTTGGGCGGCAGATTCACATCAAAACCTGATTGCACCCAAGAGATAAAAAGCTGCACCACACGCGTATTGCTGCTCTCTGAAATACTAAACACCAGATAGAGCGCTGCAATCAAGCCCACCACCGATTGCCAAAAGTATTTCTCGCGGCTTCGCATGCCCTCAGGATCTTTGTTCACCACTTTGCGCCAATCATCAACCCAGCCAATCGCACCAAAGCCCAAGGTGACGATCATCACGATCCAAACGAAGCGATTTGTCCAATCAAACCAGAGCAAGGTCGAAATCGCTATTGAAAGCAGAATCAATACGCCACCCATCGTGGGCGTGCCGCTTTTGGCCAAGTGAGATTGCATCGCATAGCCACGAATGGGCTGACCGATTTTTAATGAGGTCAAGTAGCGAATGACCCAAGGGCCTGCGAACAAGCCGATCAAAAGCGCTGTCATGGCTGCCATCACGGCGCGAAACGTCAGGTATTGAAAGACTCGGAAAAATCCGAATTCAGGCGAGAGGCTTTGTAGCCACGCAGCGAGGCTAAGCAGCATGTGCCGTCTCCTTGTTGTGATGTATGTCGCCACTTTGTTTTGATGCGGAGGACTCAATGGCTTGCACCACGCGTTCCATCTTCATGAAGCGCGAACCTTTGACAAGCACACTACGGTATTGCGTTAAATCAGATAGCACTGCAGAAACCAAAGATTCCATCCCGGCAAAATGCCGTGCGCCGGGGAACACGGCAGCGCCGTAGCGCATCAACTCGCCGATGCACAGTAAAGATTCAATGCCACATTCAGCGGCATATTCACCAATCTCTGCGTGAAATTCTGGTCCTTGATCACCTACCTCGCCCATGTCGCCCAGCACGAGTAAATGCGGCCCCGGCAGCTCGGCCAGCACCTCAATCGCTGCTCTCACAGAATCTGGATTAGCGTTATAAGTATCGTCAATCAGGTTGTAGATTTTTTCGCCGAAAGCAACACGCACTGCGCGAGATCGCCCTTTAACGGCTTCAAACGAATCCAAGCCTTCCGCAATCGATGCCAAGGGCACCCCTGCACCCAACGCAGCTGCTGCAGCTGCAAGCGCATTTTTCACGTTGTGCCGTCCGGCGATGGAAAGCTTGCAGCTGGCAGAACCTAACGGCGTAGCCAAGCGCACGCGCCATGCGGAATCCTGCCACTCGGCCTGTGCCGTGACCTCAGCTGGAATAGCACCACTCGAAAAACAAACTTGGCTTCGCTCGTTCGCCAAACCACGCCAAAGTGTGGTGTAAGCATCATCCGAGGGAAACACCGCGACGCCTGTGCTGGGTAAAGCGCTG
This sequence comes from Variovorax sp., assembly GCA_031376455.1. Lineage (GTDB taxonomy): Bacteria > Pseudomonadota > Gammaproteobacteria > Burkholderiales > Burkholderiaceae_C > JANMDU01. Next base: position 17,137 of record JANMDU010000044.1, read on the forward strand.
ATCACACTCCCGTTTTCCAGAGCCACGGCTTCCACGGTGTGCATGAACTCTTGATGCTCACGCTGCGCGTTGTTGACTACCGCGACGGTGGGCTGAGTCAATGCTGCGAGGTAAGAGATTTCGCCGGGATGATTCATGCCCAGTTCAATCACGGCGATCTGGTGATGCGCACGCAAGCGAAGCAAGGTCAACGGCACGCCGATGTCGTTGTTTAAATTGCCAGCCGTGGCCAAGTTGTGCTCAGGGTTTAGCGCTTTCAAGATGCTGGCAATCATCTGCGTCACCGTTGTTTTGCCATTGCTACCCGTCACTGCAATCAAAGGCAAATCGAATTGTGCGCGCCATGCGGCGGCCAATTGCCCAAGTGCTTGCTTGGCATTCGTCACGATCAAGCCAGACAAGCCTGCCTCTTTCAAGCCGCGCTCTGCAATCGCAGCGACTGCGCCTGATGCTGCCGCTTGCGGCAAAAAATCATGTGCGTCAAATCGCTCACCGCGCAACGCCACGAACAAATCACCAGCGGCTAAGGTACGCGTGTCCGTATGCACGCGCTTGATCATCACGTGTTCATCGCCGACCAGTGTGCAATCAGCGTTGCAACTTCTCAAAAAATCGGCCGCTTGGGCGAGGCTCATCATCGTCTCATGCATGTGGCATCTCCTCGTGTTCGCTGCTTAAGTGCAGCTTGAGCCTGCGCTAAATCAGAAAATGCGTGCTTAATTCCCGCGATTTCTTGGGTGTCTTCGTGACCCTTGCCTGCCACCAAAATCACGTCGACTTCACTCGCATGTTGTACAGCCCACTCAATCGCTATTTTTCGATCAAGCTCGACGTGGATGCCGGCTTTCTGCTCACCCCATCCCGCCATAATCTGCTCGGCAATCGATTGCGGCGATTCGTCGCGCGGGTTATCGTTGGTGAGCACGATATGCTTTGCGCCAGCAATAGCTGCTTGCGCCATCAGCGGCCGTTTTGATGCATCACGGTTACCACCACAGCCAAACACACACCAAAGCTTGCCGCCGCGCGCCTGCGCTATCGCGCGTAGCGCAGCAAGCGCTTTGGCCAGCGCATCAGGCGTGTGTGCGTAGTCAACCACGACGAGCGGTTGGCCAGCGTGGCTCACCAACTCCATGCGTCCTGGTACGGGCGTGCAATGCGTCAATGCGTCGCATGCTTCTTTGAGTCCAACACCGAGCGTGCGCAACACACCGATCACACTCAGCATGTTCGCCGCATTGAAATCGCCCACCACAGGGCATTGAACTTGACAGGATTGTCCCATTTCGGTCACATAGAAGCTCATGCCGCTCTGTTGATACTCAGGCGTGCTGCCGCAAAGCGTTGCGTCGGTGCGCAACTGTGATGTGCCGATAATTTCCAAGCCACGCTCTTTGCAATGCGCCACCAATTCGTCGCTTTTGGGATCATCTAAATTGATCACTGCTGACTGCAAACCGGGCATGTCAAACAGCGCTTGCTTAGCCAACCAATAGGCCTGCATACTGCCGTGATAATCCAAATGATCTTGCGTAAAGTTTGTGAAGACGGCAACTTTGACTGAGCAGCCTGCCATGCGGTGCTCAGCCAAGCCAATGCTTGAAGCTTCCATCGCGCAGGCTGTTGCGCCCGCATCGCGAAGCCGAGCCAGCTCAGCTTGCAGCATCACGGGATCAGGTGTGGTCAGGCCTGTGGAGACCATCTCGCCCGGTGTTCCAAGGCCTAAAGTTCCGATAAGCCCACACGAATATTGCGCTAATTGCCCATTTTGTTGTTGTAATTTTGTTTGCAAAAAATTAATCGCTTGCGCCAGCCACCAAGTGGTGGACGTTTTACCGTTCGTGCCCGTGACCGCAATCACATCAAGTGCTTGACTTGGCTGATCAAAGTAGGCAGCTGCAATGCGCCCGCTGCTCATCTTTAAATCAGCCAGTTGCGCGATGCGCTCATCATCAAACGGGTACGCAGACACGCCGTCGGATTCCACCAAACAGCAAGATGCGCCTGCCTGCAATGCTGCAGCCACAAATTGCCGACCATCCGTTGCCGCGCCCGGCCAAGCGACGAACGCATCCCCCGGCTTGATGCGGCGACTGTCCGTTTGTAATGCGCCATCGCCAACGTACTTTTTCAGCCATTGCGCTGCATGATCTATGGAAGTGAGG
>JANMDU010000095.1:0-7348 GCA_031376455.1 Variovorax sp.
ATCACCTTAAGCCCAGGCCAAGTCACCACGACACAAGCGCCTGTTCTGACAGTGCAACCGGGCGGCAACACCATCACCGCCGGTGTCGGCGCGACCAGCATCCCAGAGACCACGCTGACGAACAACACGGCCACGGCCACGGTCACTGCGCTTGCGCCTGACGCAAGCGTATCTGGGCGCGTTTGGTTAGATGTTGACAGCAACCGCCGCTACGATGCGAGCGTTGATTTGAATCTGGCGGGTTATCGCGTTGAACTTGTGAACAGCAGCGGAAATGTTGTTGGTTCTGCTACAACGAATGTTACTGGTTCGTACAACATCACTGGGCAAGTCCCGAGCTCGATTGCTGGTACTTACACTATCCGTTTCCGCAACCCAAGTGGCGAAGTAATCGTGACGACGCCACTGAATCAAGCTACAACAACGTCTGCTGGAAATGCATCGACGGGTACAACGACCAGCGCAGTCAACGGTACACGAACAATAGGTGGAGCTATTGGCAACATCACGCTGTACGCTGGCGACAATACAGTTGAACAGAATTTACCAATTGATCCAAGTGGCGTGGTGTATGACTCTATAACTCGTCAACCTGTCGCGGGTGCGCAAGTCACGTTGGTTGGCCCTAACAATTTACCAGTCCCTGGCGCTTGCTTGGTGCAAGGCTCAGCGATGCAAACAACGAATGCGACTGGCATCTATCGATTTGATTTGATTGGTGTTAATCCACCTCCGGCTGGCTGTGCGCCACAAGCGGGCATTTACGAGATACGTGTCACCCCACCCGCTGGTTACAGTTCGTCTCCCGCTGTGTTGGGTGGCGTCAGTGCCCCGGGTGTAGCTGTGGGCGTTGCAGGCAACGTGTACAGCCCGCCTAGTCAGCCTGGCGTAGAAATTTCAATGCAGCCCAATGCAACTGCGACTGCTGTTGGCGTAAACGGAGCGAGTACCGTAGGCGGCGTAGGTACTCAATACTTCTTGAGAATCGACATTAATCCAGCATCGAGCGCAGGTGTGATTCATAACCACATTCCGCTAGATCCACTGACCAGCGGCGCGATCTTAGTCAGCAAAGTGGGTGATAAGACAGTTGCTGAGGTGGGCGATTCAGTGAAGTACACCGTTCGCATGCGTAATACGACAGTTGGTGCAATTCCAGCGGTGCAATTAGAAGACTTGTTGCCAGCAGGCTTCCGCTACATCCCGGGCACAGCGCGTTTGAACACCATTGCACTGGCTGATCCGGCTGGTGGAATTGGGCGCGCTCTCAAGTTCAACATTGGTTCAGCCGGCGTCATCCCTGCCAATACAGCATGGGAGTTGACATACTTCGTACGGTTAGGCGTAGGTTCGCAGCAGGGTGATGGCATCAACCGGGCGACTGCTGAATTCCAAGGTGTTAATGGTGTCGTGCGCTCTAACACTGCTCAATTCCGCGTTCGCGTCCAAGGTGGTGTGTTTAGCAACGAAGGTTGTATTGTTGGTAAGGTCTATGTGGACTGTGACGGCAACTTTGCACAGAACAACGAGAGCGGCTCACGTGAGCTCGGTATCCCAGGCGTACGTTTGCTCATGTTGGATGGCACGCAGATCACCACCGACAGCGAAGGCAAGTACAGCATCTGCGGCGTGAAAGCTCAGACACACGTGATTAAAGTGGATCGCACGACCTTGCCAAAAGGCTCGCGTTTGATGCCATCATCTAACCGCAATGCCGGCGTGGGAGACAGTATCTTTGTTGATCTCAAGGGCGGAGAATTGGCACGCGCTGACTTTATCGAGGGCTCGTGCTCACCAGAGGTACTGGATCAAGTCAAAGCTCGCCGTGCTCAAAACGATATCTTGGCGCCAGAGAAAGAAACAACGCCAAACTTGAAGATTGACAACCGTCCATTGCAGATTGAGCAGCAGATCCTGCCCGGTCTACGTCCTGATGTGCAATCGCCTGCACCCGGCACTGCCGGAGGTAAAGCGCTATGAATTTACGTTTCACTCCAATAGCGCTAGCCATCGCGCTGCTTCCTTTGGCAAGTTGGGCGCAACCTGCGCCAGCCACCAGAGTGGCAGCGACGAGCGCAGATGTACTGGACGCAAAAAGCTTGTTTGAAACAGGTGGGCAAGCAGACATCGGGCCTCGGCCATTCAACTCTTTCCTTGCGCGTTTGTCTTCGCCGGTAGAGGTGATCAAGCTAGAGACAGCAAAAGATAATTTGCCTGCTGATGGTGTTAGTAGTAATGATATTCGTCTGCAGTTGCTTGACAGCAAAGGCCAAGCGATCAAAGGCGAGCAACTCGTGACGATTGAGGTTAACGGCGGCGCGAGAATATTGTTGCCCGGGCGCTTAACCTCAGAGTCTGGAGCAGATCGCGGCGATATTGATCGCATCACACCGGGCGTGCAAGCGAAGGTCGTGGATGGTCTTTTAACTTTTAAATTACTCGCACCTTATCAGCCTGACGCAGTGACCATACGTGTAAGTGTGCAAGGTGTCAGCGAGCGTTTGATCGTGCGGTATGTGCCTGATCTGCGGGATTTGGTCGCTGTTGGACTGATTGAAGGTCGCTTGCGCTCTGATAAATTTGATCCTAAAGCGATCGTGCCAGTGCGTGAAAACGATGGCTTTGAAGAAGAGCTCAAAGGATTTAACAAAGAGTTCAACGGTGGCCGCTCCAACTTCGGCGCGCGGGCTGCGATGTACCTCAAAGGCAAGGTCAAAGGTGATTACCTGCTCACCGTGGCGTATGACTCTGACAAAGACACCCGCAAAGAGCTCTTTGAATCGATTGATCCCAATGCGTTTTATCCGGTGTATGGCGATTCCAGCCTAAAAACCAAAGATGCGCAAAGCACCGGCAAACTTTACGTCCGCTTGGACAAAAACCGAAGCTATTTGCTTTGGGGTGACTACACGACGCAAGATCCCAATCCTGCACGTCGTTTAAGCCAATACAACCGCACCTTGCCTGGAGCGCGTTGGCATTATGAAGAAGGCGAAGCTGTGATCAACGCTTTCGCTGCACAAGAAAGTTTCAAGCAAGTCGTGGATGAGTTTCCGGGGCGTGGTGTATCTGGCCCTTACTCAGTATCCAATCCGAATGGCATCAAAGGCACAGAACGTGTCGAGTTGGTCGTTCGCAGCAGGAATCAAACGTCTGTGATTCTGAAAGTCACGCCACTCGTGCGTGAAAGTGATTATGAGTTTGAGCCCTTCAACGGCCAAATTCTCTTTCGCACGCCAGTGCCAAGTATTGATGATCAGCTTAATCCCGTCTCCATTCGTATCAGCTATGAAGTTGAACAAGGGGGCAAGCGGCATTTCATCTATGGTGCAGATATCCAATACAAACTCTCTGATCGTTTGACGCTAGGCGGAGCAGTCGCTAAAGACAGCAATCCCGTCACAGGTCAAACGCTGATCGGAGCAAACGTCGCGCTCAAGCTAACCAAAAATACTGAAATCATCGCTGAAATTGCGCGTTCGAAAAGCTTAGTCAACACTGATCCGAATGGCTTCAACACCAACAACAGCGCCAATTTCGCTGGCAAATCAGGTGAAGTCGATGGCAATGCTGTGCGCGTGGAAATTCGCCACGCAGATGATCAGTTGCGTGCCAATGCTTTCATTCAACGCGCAGACAATGATTTCAACAATGTATCCAGTGGCTTGACCGGTGGTAAGCAAGAAATCGGCGGCGCGGTCACTTACAAAGCTACCGAAAAGCTGACGATCACAGCCGATGCCCAGCGTTCGCAAGATCGTATCAATGGCAGCGAGAATACTGCAGCTTCTGTGGCTGCTGATCTCAAACTCACCGATCGCCTTACCGTAGGCGGTGGCGTGCGCCGAGTTGATCAAAACGCCATCAGTGCCGCTCAGCAAACCGTGAATAATTGTTTAAACACCATCAATACGTACTCTGGTGTGGTGGCGGGCTACAACACTGGCTTTGGCATCAGCCAAGTGGGCAATCAGCAGATAGATCCAGCCACAGGATTGCCGGTGATTTGCAACACAGCTATCAATCCTGTTAACGCACCCGCGCAAGCCTTGGATCGCACATCTATTTTCCTTCGCGCTGGTTATAAAGCGACGGACAAGCTCACGGTTGATGGAGAGATACAAAACATCACCGGGACAGATCCTGCGAGCACAGTCAAACTCGGGTTGCGTTACGCTGCGGCTAAAAACGTTGATCTGACTGGTGAGATGCAGCGCGAATTCGGCGCTGGTGACAACAATCTGTATCGGCTTGGCGCGGACTGGCGCGTTGCTGAAAAAACACGCCTTTATTCTCGTTATGAATATGCGCATACCTACAGCGCAAACTATGGTTTAGGGGTCGGCCCTCTATCGCGCGCCTTCGCGCTCGGCATCGACACACAATACATGCAAGATGGATCGCTCTACAGCGAGTACCGATTAAATGACAGCGGCTCGGGCCGAAGCATCCAAAATGCGCTCGGTTTGCGCAATGGTTGGAATGTCGCGGAAGGCTTGCGCTTGCAAACCAGCGCAGAGTACGTGAAAAGCACCAACGGCGATTCCGCCGCTTTAAGTTTGGGCGGCGAATATACGGCGAATCCATTGTGGAAAGCGTCAAGCAGAATTCAGTGGCGTGGCGATGGCAGCTTCAACAACTGGCTTTTCAGCGCCAGTGTCGCTCGCAAGCTTGATCGTGACTGGACCTTGATTGCCCGCGAGTATTTGAATTTTGTTGATCCGAAAAACGGCACAGCGGATACACGTCAAAACCGCTTCCAAGTTGGCTTTGCATATCGGCCCGTTGATAACAACAAATTCGACGCACTTGGGCTCTATGAGCAAAAGACAGACAAGTCAGCTGACAGAGACAGCGACACTAATATTATTAGTTTGCGAGCAAACTATCATCCATCGCGTCCTTGGTGGCTCACTGGGCGTATGGCTTACAAACGTGTGAACGAATTGCTCGCTGGCACGGTCAACGACTCTTACAGCGCTGCATTGATCGGTGGGCGCGTCACATACGACATCACCAACCGCTGGAGCATCGGCGGCATGACAACTTTCTTGGCGGGTCAAGGCGGCGGCAAGCAGTTTGCGTACGGCGTAGAGGTTGGCTACACTGTCATGGACAATCTAATCGTTGGGCTGGGCTACAACTGGCGCGGCTTCAATGGCGGTGATTTGAATGGCAGCGACTACACCAACCGTGGCTGGGTATTGAATGTGCGCTACAAGTTTGATGAGGATTTGTTCAAGGGCTCTGATGCGGGTGTGAATCGCACGCTTAGCCCACAGGGCGCGACAGCTGGCATCAACAGCGTGCCCGCTGTGGGCTCTGGTGCTGCTCCTGCCAATGCTCTTCCACCCACCCCCCGATGAATCACCAGCCAGATTGCTATGCTCTCAAGAGGCTCGCTATGAAACCACAACTTTTAAGCCTTTTTACGTCTCTTGCCTTGATGGGCTGCGCGCAGACTGCTACTAAAAACGAAGCGCCTGGGCCAGGTAGCCAATCAACGGGCTTGGCGCAGCAGCAGCAGCGCATCACCGATGACAAAGTGCTTGCGGATCGCAAAACCATTGATGCATTGCAGCAGCGCTTGCGCAAGCTCAATGAAGCGGGAATTGCGCAAAATAACTACCCACTTGCCAAAGCGCAATGTTGGTTGGACACTGCGAAAACGCAATATCATGAAAATGATCGCACCGGCTACATCGAAGAATCGATGACCGAATCACAGAAAATTATCTCTGCGCTTGAGGCAGACAGGAATTCACGCGCCGGCTTTGACACCCCTCTCGTGGCTCGCAGCACCCGCTTGCGAGATGACTTGTGGATGGAGCTGGGTAAGTACAAGAACAATGCGACGACTTTGTCTTGCAACGCGCGTACGGTCGCTTGTGCAGAGGTGCGCTTGGTGCGCGCAGGCCACGCTGAAGAGCAAACCGGCTGGCGCGCCGCGACGCCTCATGTGATGATGGTCGAGGATAGCTTGCGCCGTGCTGGTGTAGAGGCAGCGAGCTGCATACCGGTTGTCGTTGCCGTCGCTCCGCCAGCTGCCCCAGCTGCCCCAGCTGTCGTGCCTGCTCCTGCACCTGTGATACGCGAAATCACCAAGGAAACATTTGTTGTTTTGGCTGATACGCTGTTTAAGTTTGATAAGTCGGGTCGAGATGACATGTTGCCAGGTGGCAAAGAGCGCCTAGCCGCTGTGGCTAACCGTCTCAAGTCTTACCAATCGATTGCCACGCTCAGCATTGGCGGCCATACCGACCGCTTAGGCTCAGATGCCTATAACGATCCATTGTCTGCACGCCGAGCCGCCACTGTTTTGGATTACCTCGGCTCTCTTGGCGTGAAAGCTGCCAAGACGGAAGCTTTCGGTAAGGGCAAACGCGAGCCAGTGACGACGCAGTGCAGCAACAAGCAGCCACGCGCTCAGCTGATCACTTGCTTGCAGCCAGACCGCCGCGTGACGATTGAAGTCACAGGTGTGGTGAAATAAGCGCGCCGCGTTAATCTCTTAGACTAAATTAGCACTATGCCGGCGTAAATGCTGCGCAAAGTGCTTCTTTTTTTGTAGCGCGTGTTTCTGTTTCAGGCTGGGTCGGTTTAGCCCGTATTGCGCAATCCTGCGGCAATTCCATTGATGCTGATGTGAATTCCACGCTGGACTTTTTCGTCTAAATCCTCTGGCTTCTTGCCGGCGCGGTAGCGACGAATGAGTTCGACTTGCAGGTGATGCAGCGGATCAATATAAGGGAAGCGATGCTGGATGCTTCGCGCAAGAGCCGCATTGCTACTCAAGCGCTTGCCTTCGCCAGTAATGAGCTGCAGAGCGCGCGTGGTGCGCTGCCATTCGGCTTCAATTTGACCCAAGATTTTTTTGCGTAACTTCGCATCGTGTACGAGCTCTGCGTAACGCGCTGCGAGCGACAAATCGCTCTTGGCTAACACCATGTCCATGTTGGAGAGCAGAGTGCGGAAAAAAGGCCAATCGCGATACATTTTTTGTAGCAGCTTGCGTTTATCCTGCTTGGGTTGCGCGTCATTTCCATTTAAAAAATGCTCTACCGCCGAGCCAAAGCCAAACCATCCAGGTAGCGTGGCGCGGCATTGCCCCCAGCTGAAGCCCCAAGGAATCGCACGCAGGTCTTCAATACGTTGTGTTGCTTTTCGAGAGGCGGGGCGAGAGCCGATATTGAGACCAGCGATTTCTCGCAGCGGCGTGGCAGCGAAGAAGTAATCACTGAAGCCCGGCGTCTCATACACAAGCGAGCGATAGGCTTGCATGGAATGTGCAGACAGTGCTTGTGCCGCCTCGACAAAGCTGCTGGGCGCTGCTTGGGTGGGCGTGAGC
>JANMDU010000109.1:0-2285 GCA_031376455.1 Variovorax sp.
GGGGGAAGGGGGAAGGGGGAAGGGGGAAGGTGGAAGGGGGGAGGGGACATTAAAAAGCCTCTGTACCAGCATCGCTGGCGAGAGACTCAACGGCTTTTTGGCCGAAGATTTTGACCATTGCAGGCGTGAGGAATGAATCTAGCAAGGTCGATGTGATGAGGCCGCTGAAGATGACGACCGCCACAGGATGCAATATTTCTGTGCCCGGCATGTCGGCTTCAAAAAGCAGCGGTGCCAACGCCAGCGCTGCCACCAGTGCCGTCATGAGTACGGGCGTGAGCCGCTCTTTCGAGCCGCGCAGTAGCATCGCATCGTTGAACTGTTCGCCTTCAAAGGCGCAAAGGTTCACGTAATGCGAGACCTTCAAAATACCATTGCGAATGGCAATGCCTGCGAGTGTGATGAAGCCCACGAGCGCCGCTACGGAGAGCGGCTGCCCAGAGATCCACAAGCCAATCACTGCGCCAACAAGCGCCAGCGGAATATTGGCCATGATGATGCTCGCGAGCACGGCTGAGCGATAGCGCGAAAAAAGGATCAAGAAGACCAGAATCGCAGAGCCGATGGAGAGTAACCCGATCAAACGCGAAGCATCTTCCTGCGCTTGAAATTGCCCGCCGATGGTGATGAAATATCCCTCGGGTACTTTTGTCTCAGCAATTGCAGCGCGCATGTCAGCCACCACATCACTCAAGGCTCTGCCTTGTGTGTTGGCTGCAATCACCATGCGCCTGCGGCCATCGTCGCGGCTGATTTGATTAGGGCCATCAGACTCTTCAATCTTTGCCAGCAAAGAAAGAGGCACGCGCCCGCCGGGCGTGTCGATCATCATGTTGGCCAAGCCTTGCGTGCCGCGCGCTGATTCGGGCAGGCGAAGCACGAGATTGAATTGCTTGCTGCCATCGACCACTTGCGACACGCGCTCGCCATCGACCAGCATTTGCAGCTCTTTAAGCAGCTTTGCCGGCGCGATGCCGTAGCCGAGCGCCTTGTCGTAATCCACATTGACTTTGATTTGCGGCGTGAGCACTTGTTTCTCCACCTCCAGATCGACCACGCCATTGATTTTGGACAAGCGCTCGCGAAGCGATTCAGCCTGGCCACGAAGCGTATCGAGATCGTCACCAAAAATCTTGATGGCGATTTGCGTGCGCACGCCTGAGAGCATGTGATCAATGCGGTGGCTGATCGGCTGGCCGATGCCAATGGCGGCGGGCAGCGTGGATAGGCGCGATCGGATGTCTGCATAAATCTGCTCAACGCTACGCTCGCTGCGTTTGAGCTTGATATCCAGCTCGGAGACGTGAACGCCCTCGGCATGCTCATCAAGCTCAGCGCGGCCCGAGCGCCGCCCGACCAGCTCGGCCTCAGGCACGCCTTTGAGCGCCACTTCAGCAATCGCGCCGATGCGCACGGATTCGCTCAGCGTTGTACCCGGATTGAGCCGGATGCCCACGAGCGCCACACCTTCGTTGAAGGGGGGCAAAAACGTGGTGGGGAAGAACGGCACAGAGACAGCAGCAGCGGTCACAGCCAATGCCGCTGCAATCAGCCATTGACGTGGTGCGTTGAGAACAAAAGCGAGGAGCTTTTGATAGCGCGTTTTCACCCAAGTCTGAATACGGGTGTCGCCGTGCCCCAAATTTTTCATGCGTGGCAGCAGGTAATACGCCATCACAGGTGTGAGCGTCACTGAGACGATCATAGATGCAAGCAGCGAGACGATATACGCCACAGCCAGCGGCTGCATCAGCCGGCCCTCTATGCCGGGCAAGAAAAACAGTGGCACGAGCACGAGCACGATGATCACAGTGGCAATCACGATGCCTGAACGCACTTCGAGCGTGGCTTTTGCAATCAGCTCTAGTGGCCCGATGTGTCGCGCTTGGCCTTTTTCAGTGTCCTTGGCATCGCGTTGCAATTGCAATCGCCGCAGCACGTTTTCTACGCCTACCACGGCATCGTCCACCAATTCTCCAATCGCAATCGTCAACCCACCCAACGTCATCGTGTTGATGCTGAGGCCAAAGTAGCTGAAGATCAGCACCGTGATCGCCATAGAAATCGGAATGGCAGTCAGCGAGATCACGGTGGTGCGCGCGTTTTGCAAAAACAAATACAACACCAAAGCCACGATCACGCCAGCGGCAATCAGTTTGCCTTGCAGCTTTTTGATCGAGGTTTCAATAAACGATGCTTGTCGCATCGTTACTTGTGGTTGTCCCATACCCACGGGCAAGCTGCGCGAGAGCTCAGCAAGCGCAGCTTCCACGGTTTTCGTGAGT
>JANMDU010000114.1:0-12233 GCA_031376455.1 Variovorax sp.
AAGTCTAGCTGATTGGGAAATGCACTCTGGCCGGAACTGGATCAATCCTTTGCCGCAGGCGAGAGCGAGTCTAGCTGAATGGGATATGCACTCTGGACGGACCAGCCTCATTAACGCCAGTGTTGCTGCTGCCAGTCTAGCTGATTGGGATATGCACTCTGGCCGGAACGGATTGAAAGGGGGCAGTAGCCCCCTTTCAATCCGTCGCGCAAGCGCGATGCTATCAAAATGATGCCCTTTGTCTCCCTGCACTTACTATGTATTTCATAGCGCTCCACGCATATTCTATGCCGGCGCACTGCTTAAATCGCTTAAAAATACAGCACTAAAAGACGAAAGGTCGCGTGTAGCAGCCTTTCGATCTTTGAAGGCCTGCCAATCACTTACGCACAAACCGCACCACCGTCTCAATGACCTGCTCGCGTCTTTGAGCGGCAATAGCTTTAGCGGTTAAGTCAATCTTAAAAATCGTGCCGAAGGTATGGCGGTTGGAGACGTTGAAGAAGCTCAGGGCGCTGATGGTGGCGTGGATGTCAATGGGGGTGAGGCCAGTGCGGAAGATACCTTGCTTTACACCGCGTTCATACAAATCTTTGATGGCGCTCAAAGCGGGGACGTTCATGCCTTGAATGCTTTTGCTGCTGGCTAGAAATTCCGCGCGGTTGATGTTTTCATTCATCACCAAGCGGATGTAGTCTTCGTTGCCTGCGTGGTGATCAAAGGTAAATTCAACCAAACGACGCAACGCGGCTTCGGGCGCTAAATCGCCTAAATGCAGATCGGCTTCGATAGCGCGCACGCGGCGATAGGCCTCTTCGAGCACGGCCACATACAGACCTTCTTTGTGGGCAAAATAGTAGTAGATCATGCGCTTGCTGGTGCGCGTCCGTTCTGCGATTTCATCAATGCGCGCGCCAGCTAAGCCTTTCGCAGCGAATTCTTGCGTCGCCACCGCCAAAATCTCCGCCATGGTGCGGGCGGGATCATTGGTACGGGACGTGCCCGTACCTATACTTGGGCTTTTGCGGCTGGGGATGGTGGCCTGTTTTTTATTACTATTAGCGAGCACGACTCGGCTCGCGATTGGCTTTTTGAGGGCAGGTTTTTTTGCTGAATGTACCAATTGGTTCATCATCTCAGTATATCAAGCGGGTCATACCAATCGATCCAGTGCTTGGGCAAAATCTTCGGGCGTCGTCAGCCGCGCCATCGGCGGCAACGCAGCGAGCAGTCTGCGGCCATAGCCCATTTGCATAAGGCGCGTATCGCCAATCACCAGTATGCCGCGGTCACTCTCGCGCCTGATCAGGCGACCTGCGCCTTGCTTTAATGCCACCGCCGCTTCTGGCACCGAATAATCAGAAAAAGCACTGCGCCCTTGGCTCTCCAACCGCTGGCAACGCGCTTCCACCAGCGGATCTCCGGGCGGCGGGAAAGGCAGCTTGTCGATGATGACGAGTTGCAGCGCTTCACCGGGTATATCAATGCCTTCCCAAAACGAAGCGGAGGCAACAAGCACGCAGCCTTTGCCGCCATTTGCATCTCCTAGGCGAAAGCGTTCGACCAACTCGCGCTTGCTCATTTGCCCTTGCACCAATACTTCGAGTTGCCCATCAAGCAGAGTTTTCAAGCTCTCGCCAATCGTTTTGAGCGCACGCAGCGTGGTCGTGAGCACCATGGTGCGGCCATTCAATTTCACCGCGCCTGCGCCTGCAATTTGTGCAATGCCTTCGCTGTGCGCCGGATCACTGGGCTTGGGCAAATGGCGCGGCACATAAACACTGGCTTGATTGGGGTAATCAAACGGGCTTTGCGCCACCAAGATTTGCGCGTCTTGCAAACCGCAGGGCTCGGTGAACCAACTGAGCTTGGCATCATCGCCCAGCGTGGCGGAGGTGAAAATCCATGCGCGGCGCGATGGCTCGGCAGATGTGGCATCGCGTGCAGAAGGCGAACCGCGCATCAAAGCCTCTTCATCTTCCTCATCAGAAATCCACTCTTCCCAATCTGGCTCTTGCTCGCCATCGCGCTCTACGCGGCTCTCATCGGAGGGCGGCAAATCTGAGAGGCCTTGCCCCACATCCAGCTTTAAAAGCTTGGTGCGAATCGTCTCTGCAATATCCAGCGGCGCCTCCATCAACGTGATTTGCGCGCCCACATCCAGCCAGCGCACTTGCCCCTTGTCTGGCTTTTGCAAAAAGCGTTTGGCGCGACTGGCCATCTCCCGCGCCCGCTCATGCAGGCGAACAAAATCAGGTGCAATTTCGCTGACCATGTCCAGCGCCGCCATCGCCATTTGCAGCGCCTCTTCAACGCGACTGAGCGCCTCCGCCCAGTCTTGTTCATGCAAACCTTCGGGTGCGCTGCCGATCCAGCGCATGCGCAGATCTTTGCTGTATTTGGTTTGCTCGCCTACCACGAGGCGAAGATCACGGGCAGACATTTCGCAATCTCTCGCAATGTCTTGCCAGTCTGCCAGCCCACGCGCCAGCTGCAAGCCTGTGCCTAGCAAATCGCGCGTGAAATCTAGCATTTGCGCTGTGCCCAAAGCAGAGCCTAGAAACTGCACGCCCGTCTCATTGAGCTGATGCGCTTCATCAAAAATCGCAATCCTCACGGTTGGCAAAAGCTCCGCCATACCTGACTCGCGCACCGCTAAGTCAGCGAAGAACAAATGGTGATTAACGACCACCACGTCCGCTGCCAACGCCTGTTTGCGAGCCAGCATCACATGGCAGCTTTTGTAAGCCGGGCAAGTTGAGCCGAGGCAGTTTTCTCGGGAGGAAGTCACCAAAGGAATGATGCTGGAGCGCTCATCGAGCCCGGGCAATTCGGCCAAATCTCCGCTGCTTGTCGTCACCGCCCATTTTTCAATTTTTGCCAATGCTAAAAGTGCAGATCGCTCCACATGCTCCTGCCGTGCGAGCTTCATGCGGTGAATACACAGATAGCTGCTCCGGCCTTTAAGCAAGGCTGTGCGTGCAGGCAAGCCCAGCGCTTTGAGCAAATTGGGCAAATCGCGCGAGAAAAGCTGATCTTGTAATGCCTTGGTGGCGGTGGACACCATCACGCGCTCGCCTGAGAGCAGCGCAGGAACGAGATAGGCGAAGGTTTTGCCAATGCCTGTGCCCGCTTCGACGACGAGCGCGCCACCGCGCTCAATGGTGTGCGCTACAGCTTGCGCCATATCGCGCTGACCGCTCCTTTGCGCAAAAGCCTCCGTGGCCTTTCCCAGCAAAGAGCCGTTGTCAAAATTAGCTGCTACAGCCTCAGCAAGGCTGTTGTATCCAGAAGCGCCCATGATGATGACGATGCTCTAGGCCGGCTCTTTACCGTCGATCTCAAACTCCAAGCGCGAAATTTGATCTCGCAACGCGAGCCGGCGCTTCTTTAAGCGGCGCATCATCAGCTCATCCATCGGAGATTGCTCCGCTAGGCGATCAATCGTCGCATCCAAATCAGCATGCTCCATACGCAGCTCGATCAGATGTCGGTCAGGGGAATGCAGGTTAGAGTCCAAGGCGTTGACAGTGCAGTAGAAAAGGGTGCGCAGCAAGCGCAGAAATTACCGTGATAATAGCTCTACATGTCAAACGGCTACAGAATCAATGCATCGACCGGCATCCACAAAGGTGACCGAGACTATCAGCAAGACCAAATTGCGCTGATCCATCATCAGCGCGTCAATGGCTGCGTTTTAGGTGTCGTGGCCGATGGTATGGGGGGCAGAAGCGGTGGGCGCAAAGCCTCCGATCAGGTGATGCTGACTGCTGGGCAGCTCTTTGAGCGCTATTCGCCAGAGCGTGACGATCCACCCTCTTTGCTGCGCCAGATCGTTGAAGAGGCACATTTGGTGATCAAACTGACCGCCGTCTCATCGGAGCAAGAGCCGCACAGCACGATTGCTGCCTTCGTTATTAACCCCAGTGGTGAATGTCATTGGGTGCATGCCGGCGATTCGCGCATTTATCATTACCATGGCAACAAAATGATCAAGCGCACATCGGATCATTCTTACGTGCAAACCTTGGTCGATAAAGGCGAGATCACAGAAGAAGAAGCCAATACGCATCCGCAATCAAACATTTTGATGGGATGCCTTGGCACAGAAGATGAGCCGCCGATGGATTTTCACTATATTCCCAGCTTAAGGCCGGGCGATGTATTGATGATCTGCTCAGATGGTGTCTGGCATTACTTCTCGCCCAACGAGCTCGGCTCCGTGCTTTCTGCCCTGAGCCCTCGCGAAGCCACAGAATTCTTAATTGATAAAGCGCGCACCCGCGCTCGCGGCACGGGGGACAATCTCTCCATCGCTGTGGTGAAACTAGAGCCCTTGCAAGAGACAACTACTTCCGTGGTGCGCAAATTGGAAATTCCTTCCATCAGCGCCATCAAATCTGGCAAAGCCTGATTCTTGGCTTCGTCTATTGCGGGAATCCATAGCCTCAGAATAACTCAGGCTCTTTGTCAATAGCTATTTTTTTAATAGCACTCCGCGCAGGTTCTATGCCGGCAATATGCTCTTTTTTCTCTAAATTCTTCGCCACAAGCTTGCCTACGCGCACGCCAAGCAATCGAAAACGCTGACTCAAATCCACGCGCTTCAAAGCCAAGCCAGCCGTACGGCGGATCAGCTGGGCATCATCGGTTGCCGCATCCAGTGTGATGTCTCGTGTAACGATTTTAAAGTTACCCCAGCGCAGCTTGATGCCAATCGTGCGACCTAAATAGCCTTTTCGCTGCAAATCACGCGCGACGCTGTCGCAAAGCTCAGTAAACACCTCGCCAAGCTCGGCTTTGTCACGAACGGCATGCATATCGCGCTCAAATGTGGTCTCGCGGCTCATGCTAACGGGCTCGCTCTCCGTATCGACTGGGCGATCATCTCTCCCCCAAGCAGCCTCATGCATCCAAGCGCCATAGCTTTTGCCGAATCGCTCCGCCAATTCAAGCGCTTCAAATGCAGCGAGCTGGCCAATCGTCTCCACCCCGATTGCTTTGAGCTTTTCATCCGCCTTGGGACCAATGCCATTGATCTTGCGCGCCGCCAGCGGCCAAACTTTTTGCGGCACATCCGCTTCGTAAATCACTGAGATGCCATTCGGTTTTTGAAACTCGCTGGCCATTTTGGCGAGCAATTTATTCGGCGCAACGCCTACAGAGCAAGTCAACCCTGTCGCTTCAAAAATACTTTTTTGAATGAGCCGCGCGAGTACCCGCCCGCCCTCGCGTTGCCCGCCTGGCACATCGGTGAAATCAATATAAACCTCATCCACGCCCCGGTTTTCCATGAGCGGCGCAATTTCTAGAATAATTTCTTTGAAGCGCTTGGAGAATTTTTTGTATTCCTCAAAATCTACGGGCAACAAAATCGCTTGGGGGCACAACTTGGCTGCCTTCATCGTGCCCATTGCTGAGCCCACGCCAAAGCCGCGCGCAATGTAATTGGCCGTGGTCAAGACACCGCGCCCCTCGTACTGTGCAAGCCGGGGAAATGCACTGACGGGTATCTCATGCGTCGGCAAATCGCCTTGCGCCCGCCGCAATTGCTCCCGAATCGCCCCACCGCCGCCCACCACGACAGGTTCTTTTTTCAGTTGTGGATAGCGCAGCAGCTCCACGGAGGCATAAAAAGCATCCATATCAAGGTGGGCAATGCGGCGAATCGTCATGAGCGCTCAGACTTTAAACAAATTTTTGCAAATTCTTCAATCCAGTGCAGAACTGGCCGCGTATTCAATGCGGGTCATCTCAATACCCATACTTCATTAGGAGCAACTTTATGAAATTCTTGAAAACCACTTTGCACACAGCCGCACTTGCAGCCGTATGCGCCGGAGCTGCCATGATCAGCCCCAGCTTTGCTTCCAGCCACCGCGAAGCGCCGTTCATCACCACGGTGCCCAAAGTTGACAACACGGATCTGTATATGTTCCGCAGTTATGAGACAGGCCGCACAGATTACGTGACACTGATCAGTAACTATCAGCCACTTCAAGCTCCCTACGGCGGCCCGAGCTACTTCAAAATGGATCCGAACGCGCTCTACGAGATACATGTAGATAACAATGGTGATGCAAAAGAAGACATCACCTTCCAATTCCGCTTCAACAACACGCTGGCTAATGGTGGCCGTGGCGTTGAGTTGCCCATCGGCGGTAAAAATGTTGCAATTGCACTAACTCAGGCCGGCACGATCAACACCGTCAACAGCCCCAACTCCAACGTGCGCGAAACCTTCACCGTGAACATGGTACGTGGTGATCGCCGCAAAGGCACTGTGGCTGCTGTACCCAAAACCGCTGGCGGCACGACCTTTGACAAGCCAGTGGACTACATCGGCGTCAAAACCTTCGGCAATGCTGCGGCCTATGAAACTTATGCCAACCAGCACGTGCATGCCGTGAACTTCCCCGGTTGCCCAGCTGGCAAAGGCGCTGGTAAAGTATTTGTAGGCCAACGCCAAGAAGGCTTTGCTGTGAATCTTGGGCCAATTTTTGACTTAGTCAACGCCACGGCTGCTCAAGTCACCAACCCCGCATTGATCAACGCTTTTGTGAACAACGGCTCTGGTATCCAAGACGAGAATATCACCACCATGGCCATTGAGATTCATAAAGATTGCCTCACCGCAGGCAATGGCACAGGCGACCCCGTGATTGGCGGGTGGACGACTGCCAGCTTGCGCCAAGGCCGCTTGCTGACGAATACGCCAGCTTCTGGCCACCAAACGTCTGAGAAGGCTGGCGGCGCTTGGGTGCAAGTTTCGCGTTTGGGCAATCCACTGGTCAATGAAGTAGTCATTGGCTTGCGCGATAAAGACAAGTTCAACGGCTCACACCCTAGTAATGACACGCAATTTCTTGATTACGTGAGCAACCCGACTCTGCCAGCGCTGCTGGGCTTGGTGCTCGCGGGCGATGTGGCAGGTCTTGCGCCCACCAACTTTCCACGCACTGATTTAATCACAGCTTTTCTGACCGGTATCACGGGCGTTAACAAACCCGCTACAGCCGCCCCTTCTGAGATGCTGCGTCTAAACACCGCGATTGCACCTGTGGCTTTTGCTCAGCAAAACCGCTTGGGTGTGGCCGGCGAAGTGTTGCGTGTGGGGGGTGTTGCTAATCTTGCCAATGCTGTGGATTTGGCCGGCTTCCCCAACGGCCGCCGGCCTAAAGATGACGTGGTGGATATCGCCTTGGTGGCCATGCTTGGCGGCCTGTGCGTGATCAATGGCACGAACAATGCCTTGGGCTTGAACGGCGTACCCGGCGTGCCATCACTCACCTCAGTGTGCGCTCCTGCCAGCGTGCCGTTGGGCGCAACGTCTGCCTTGGTGCACGATGGTGTGGACCAAGCCGTGGTGCCTTTCCTCACACGCTTTCCTTATCTGAACACGCCATTGGCAGGTTCGCAGTAAGCGTAAGAAACACTATTGGAGCATATGATGAAATTGATTAACTCCCATGCAGCGACTGCCTTGCTTGCCATATCGGCCAGCTTCTTGCTGATGGCTTGCGGCAGCGGCAGTAGCTTACCCTCGGTAGCACTTGTACCGGGCACGGATGTGCCGCTTGCAGCAACGCAATCCAGCCAAGCCGCTTTTGACTTTGTATCCACTGTGGTGGCCAAAGGCGAGGCGGATACAGAAACGCCATTGGCTATCGGCGATGCCGAATTGGCAGCATCAGATATCGCCGATCCGATGCCTGTTGCCGCGTAATCAGTAGCGATATGGCCGAACAAGCGGCACGGTTGCGCATGCTTCCGTGCCGCTTCTTTTTGCGTACAGAGAAAATGAAAAATAGTTTTGCAATTTTTGCTTTAGCAATATGGAGCATCACAGCGGCAGCGCAAGTCAAAGAACTGCGCATCACAGATGGCGACACTATTATCGAGAAGCTTGGCGCACGCGCGCCCAAGCTCACCTCGCCAGCCGATCTTGTACCGGCCGTACGCCAATTGATCGCGCTCGCGCGGCAAACCGCTGATCCGCGCTACCTCGGCCAAGCCCAAGCCATGATCGGTGCGCTCTGGAGCAGCCCACAAGCCGGTTATGAAGTGGCCACGCTGCAAGCCACCATCGAGCAAAGCCGCCACGAATTTTCTCAAGCGAAGCTCAGCCTGCAATCTGCATTAGCCAAGCCCACTGCCTCCAATGCACAAGCGTGGCTCACGCTGGCTACGATTGAGCGCGTGCAGGGCAACTATGCGGCCGCTGCGCAAGCTTGCAAAAGTATCACCACACCAGAAGCGCAAGCCTACGCACAAGCTTGCCAGCTAGAGACGCAATCCCTGCTCGGCCAATGGGCAGCAGCGCGAGAAGGCTTCTCAGCGCTGCTGCGCACGCAGCGCCTGCCCGGCCAGCAAGCTTGGTTGCTTTCCCTGCTTGCAGAAAATGAAGAGCGCGCAGGCAACACTGATACTGCACTCAAACACTACGCCCTCAGCCTCTCTTTGGATAACGATGGCTACACCGCTCTAGCCTACTCCGATGCACTTTTGCGGCAAAACCAAGCCCAGCTAGCCCTTAAGGTGCTGCAAAATGAGCCTTCTAGCGATGCCGTGCTTATTCGCAGGGCGCAAGCCTACAAAATCCTTGCTGATGCAAAGTTCAGAGGGATAGCTGATGAATTGAATGCGCGCTTTGCAGCCGCTGTGCAGCGAGAAAACAACCCGCTCGGCCACGCACGCGAGCAGGCGCTGCATGCGCTTTATGTGCAAGGCGATGCGAAGGCCGCCTTAGCCTTTGCGCAGAAAAATTTAACACTGCAAAAAGAACCGATGGATTGGCTGATTGCCGTGCAAAGCGCCAATCAATCAGGGCAAGCCGTAGAGAAAGCAAAGCTGCTTACCGCAGCATCGCAGACTGGCCTCAAAGATGCGAGGCTCAAATGAACGCCTTCGCTATTCGGATTCTATTTTTTATATGCGCTGGGATGATCAGCCTCAGTGCATCCGCGCACAAAGCCAGCGATGCCTATGTATTGTTGCAACAACCCACAGCGCTCGCACCGATCAAAGCCACGCTGGCGGTCGCGCTGCGCGATCTGGATCGTGTGTTTGATACGCTGGATGCCAACAATGATCGCGCTTTGAGCTTTGCAGAAGTTAAAGCGGCTTTGCCAGAGATTGAACGCTGGGCAAGCCAAGGCGTGCAAATGCGCTGCGGCACAAACGCTAACGCTCTAGCCCTGACCATGCCTTGGCGCTATGAGGCGCTTGAGCAGCGCTCAGATGGTGTGTTCGTGCGGCTCGCTGCCAGCAGCGCCGAGCCTTGCGACATGCTGCAGAGCGCAAGCCTGCGCTACACACTGCTGCAAGACGTTGATGCCGATCATCGCGCCGTCGTCGGCTGGACATGGGCACAAACTGTGGCCTCACCAAGCGCTCAGAGCAAGCAAGGCAGCGCCGCGATCAAGCCCAACGATGCTTGGCAATTTCTTGAAGGCAAAGCGGGAGTGGATGCGCTGGCCACCAGCTCTGCCTTTTCAACCTTGAAAAGCTTTGTCGTGCTCGGCATTGAGCATATCGGGGGAGGCGCAGATCACATCGCCTTCATCATTTGCTTGGTGCTGACGCTTGCGCTCAGCCGCGCCAGTGAATGGAAAACATTACTCATCACAATCACCGCCTTCACGCTTGGCCATTCCATCACCCTGATTTCAGCCACGCTTGGCTGGGTGGCATCGCCGCGCTGGGTCGAGCCCGTGATCGCGCTTTCCATTGCCGCAACTGCTGCTTTTAATTTATTCAAGACGCGCAAGCTCACCTTGCAATCATCTCTCTGGAGCGCCGCTATTGCCGCCCTGTTTGGCATGGTGCATGGTCTGGGCTTTTCTGGCGCAATGACAGAGGCGCAATTGCCCGAAGGCGCTTTACTCTGGGCGCTTGCGGGCTTCAACATCGGCGTGGAAATCGGCCAGCTTCTCATCATTGCGGCGTGGAGCTTGGTGTATTGGGCGCTGCATCGCTGGGCGGGCTACACGCGCTGGATTGTGCAAGGCGGCTCAGCAGCGCTGATCGTGCTGGGGCTGTATTGGTTTTTTGAAAGACTTGGAATGTTGAAATGAAACGTATTTCTTATCTGTCCCCGGTAGCATTTGCAGCCGCGTGGCTTTGCATCAATGCAATGGCTCAGAACGCTGAGCCCACGCTCAAGCCCGTCGAAGTGCCCGCGCATTACGACAATGCAGTGGGCACGAGCGATGCAGCCTCGCAGGGCAGCATTCGCGCTGAGTTGCTCAAAAACAAGCCTGCTTTGCGCCCCGGTGAGGTGCTCGAATTCGTACCCGGCATGGTCGTGACGCAACACTCGGGTGATGGCAAGGCCAATCAATATTTTCTGCGCGGCTTCAACCTCGATCACGGCACAGACTTCGCCACCAGCATCAACGGCTTGCCCGTCAACATGCCCACGCATGCGCATGGTCATGGCTACACGGATATCAATTTTTTGATTCCCGAATTGGTTGATCGCATTGATTACCGCAAAGGCCCGTATTTCGCCACCCATGGCGATTTTTCAGCGGCGGGTGCGGCGGATATTGTGTATCGCACTCAGCTTGCGCCTATCGTTTCCCTTGAGTTGGGCGCACGCGGATTCCGGCGCAGCTTAGTAGCGGGATCGACTGAGGTGGGCGGCGGCTTGAAATTGCTCGGCGCTTTGGAGCTTGCCCACAACGATGGGCCTTGGGCATTAAAAGAAAAGTTCAACAAGACCAATTCTTTGCTAACGCTGTCTGATGGTAGCGCCGCCAACGGCTGGAGTGTCAGCCTGATGGATTACCGCGCCAAATGGCGAGCGACGGATCAAATTCCCGAGCGCTTGATTGGCCAGCCCTTTGCCGGCGGCACATCGGGCGGCGGCATCTTCGACCGCTTCGATGCCATCGATACCAGCAATGGCGGACAAACGCAGCGCAGCAGCTTATCAGGCCAATGGCGCAGAAGTGGCCAAGGCGTGCGCGATGAAGTCTCGCTTTACGCCCTGCGCTACTCGCTCGATCTGTATTCCAATTTCACGTACTTCACCAAAGGCACAGGCGGTGATCAGTTTTATCAAAAAGACGCGCGTAGCGTGTATGGCGGAGCTGCCTCGCGCACGTTGGCGCACAAGCTTGCCGGCAAGGAGTCATCCACGCAATTTGGCCTACAGCTTCGCCATGATCGCATCCGCGTTGGCCTCTTTGACACGGAGCAACGCAACATCACAAATACCACCCGCGACGATGCCGTGCGCCAGACGCAGACCGGCCTGTTTGCAGAAAACAGCACGCAATGGCTGCCGATGCTGCGCACAGTCGCTGGCATTCGCTACGACACGCTACAAACGAATGTCAATGCCCTATCGCTCGCAGCCAATTCCGGCAAGGCGCAGGATAGCCAGATTTCGCCCAAACTCTCGGTGATCTTCGGGCCTTTCAACAAAACTGAGTTCTTCTTCAACGCAGGCCGTGGCTTTCACAGCAACGATGCGCGTGGCACGACGATCACCACTGATCCCGCCAGTAGTTTACCGGCAGACAAAGTGCCCGGCTTGGCTGCATCGCGTGGCATAGAGATCGGCGCTCGCACTGAACTCATCCCCGGATTGCAAAGCTCGCTGGCGCTGTGGCGCTTAAAGGCGGATTCAGAATTGATCTACGTGGGCGATGCAGGCGCGACTGAAGCGGGCGCTGCCAGCAAGCGCACGGGCATTGAATTCAACAATCGCTTCACGCCACGCCCTTGGCTGATTTTCGATGCCGATTTAGCCTTTACGCGAGGCCGCTTTGCCAATGGCGACTACATTGACAATTCCGTTGATCGCGTGGGCAGTTTTTCAGCCACGGTGAAACGCAATGTATGGAGCGCTACGCTCGCCACACGCTACATTGGCTCAGGCCCGCTGGAATCGACCAACACCGTACGTTCACGCCCGAGCATCACGACGAACTTGCGCCTGGGCTATCAACTCAACAAGCAAGTTGAATTCGGCCTCGATGTATTCAACCTGTTTAACCGCCGCAACGACGATATTCAGTATTTCTATGAATCTCAGTTGCCCGGCGAGGCTGCGCCCGTGGCAGATCGACATATTCATCCTGCTGAGCCGCGTAGCTTGCGCGTTTCGATGAAAGTAAATTTCTAAATTAATTTAAAAGTCAATCCAAACTGCACTCGATAGCGTATTCCAAGAGTGATAGACAAAAGAGCCTCCGCCCATCCAGCAGCAACGCGTCGCGTCG
>JANMDU010000141.1:0-15142 GCA_031376455.1 Variovorax sp.
ATTTACTAAGAAGCTCGCACCTAGAAATTTAGCCGCCCAACCATCTCTGCCAGCCGAGTGTGGTTGGGCTATCTCCCGCAGCAAATTAATGGGGGAGACGGCGAAGCCGGCGGAGGACATTCGCGGAGTCGGATGCCCGAAGCGCAGCGCCTCAAACTCGTAGCCGTTCTCTATCAACGGTAACCGATGAGAACTACGAATTCGATAGCACTCTACGCAATAAATACGCCGCCTACTGGCTAAAAAGACATAAAAAAAGCCCGGCGAACCGGGCTTCTCGTAAAGCGCAGAGAAAAATTACTGTGGCGATACGCCCAATGATTTCACGGTCTCAAGATTTAAGAATCCATCGACTGGCAAGCCTTTAGATTGCTGATAACCGTTGACAGCACGCATCGTGCTCTCACGCAACGAGCCATTGACAGGGCCAGGGTTGAAGCCAGCAGCTGACAGAGCGCGTTGGATTTCCATAATCTTGGTTGGCGTCGCATTCGTCTCGCAGAGGATGGCGCGATTCTCGGTGCGGGCATCAGCTGTTTTGACCTGATAGCGAATCGTGTCGTATTGCGCTGGAACATCAGTCTCGCGCGAGCTGGCGGGCTGATCGATCACCTGGCGCGACACGGTGCGATAGACCGCTGGCGTGCTTTCCTCGCGGAAGCTCGCGGGCTTGTCCACCACTTGGCGTGTGATGGTTTGCATCACGGCGGCCACGGGAATCTTGCGCGTTGTGGCGGGCGTATCGACCACGCGGCGCTCCACGGTGCGGTATTCGGCAGGAATGACGATCTCGCGCTGCGTGGCAGCTTGATCGATCACTTGGCGCGTTTGCGTGCGATACACAGCGGCAATTGTGCTTTCTTCCGTGCGCGCAGGCGATGCTTCGATGCGAGATTTGATCGTCTTCATCGTGCCGGGTACTTCCACAGTGCGTACTGTTGCAGCTTGATCAAGCACTTGGCGAGTCACGGTTTGCATCACGGCAGCCGTTTTGATCTCACGCACATAGCCTTCTTCGCCCGACTCTGCACCTTTGCCCACCGAATTGGCTGCTGTTACACCGGTGGCACCAGTTTTCAAGCTGGCTGCGCGCAACACGCGGTCGCCATTGGGCATGGCAGTGATGTTGCCTTTGTCGTCAAACTTGTAGCCAGCGGCTTTGAGCTTGTCGATGTCGATTTCTTGGCGGGTGATGGTTTGCATCGTGCCGGGAATCACAATTTCTTGGCTGCTGGCAGCTGTGACGAGCTCTTGACGCGTCGCGGTGGCGTATTCCGCTGGAATATCGACCGAGCGCGTACTGGCAGCGGTTCTCACGACTTGGCGCGTGATGATTTGGAATTGCTCTGGAATAGCCACCAAGCACATTACATCGTCATCCAAATTGCTGTTGTTTCCAGAAACAATTTGCGTATCGACCACGCCACGGCCACCAGCTGGGTTGGCCGCTGCTGGCAAATTAACGCGGCTGCCGGCAACTGTGCCATCAGCGCCCACAACGAAGCCACGCAAGGGGCGCACTTCCACAGCTTGGCCAATGTAGGCACGGCCGCGCTTCCACTCTTTGGTGGCATCCGCGATTTTGATGCGCTCGGTGACGGTCTCATACGTCGCCGGCACTTCGATCAAACGCTTGCTGGCTTCTTTAACCAAGACGCGCTCGGTCACCGTTTTGTAAACTGCTGGCGTGACTTGCAAACGCGAGCTCGCTGCGTTGCGCTCCATTTCTTCGCGCACTGTGCGCAAGGGCAGGGCGATGGGCTCATAGCGCACGCTCTCTGGGCGAGCCAACACTTGCTCCGCGACGGTTTTGAATGTGGCCGGCGTGGTCTCGACGCGGGTGGTCGCTGGGCGATCTACGACTTCTTCGTCTTTCTCGACGTACTCTGCCGGAATTGCTTTGAGCATTTTTTGCGCTGGCGTCACCAAGACTTGTTCAGAAACTGTCTTGTAGGTCGGTGGCGTGACTTCAATGCGCTTGCTTTCAGCTTTCGCGAGCACGCGCTCGGAGACCATCTTGTAGGTTGGCGCAACGGGCTCATCACGTGTCGAAGCCGGCTGAATCACCACTTCTTCGCTCACGGTTTTGTAAGTTGCCGGCACAGGAATCTGGCGCTTGATCTCAGGCGTCACTAAAACCTGCTCGGAGACGGTTTTAAACGTCGCACCAATCGGCTCGTAGCGCTTGGTGGCGGGCACTTTGACGACCTGCTCGCTCTTCGTTTCAAATTTGGCAGGGATCTGTACATTGGCAAAGCATTCGCTGGCTTCTGCTTTCGTGACCGCGCCAACAGGGCGAGGCATGTTGCCGCTGAAATTGTTGTCGCATTGCTTCATGCTCGCGCGCACGGCTTTGCCCGATGCATCGAAATACACGTTGACAGCCATCTCTGGGCCGTAAGGAATGTATTTGCCAATCAGCGGCGCGCTCACGCCGTCGCGGCCTTGGCTGCGGCCAACGCCGACATCGCATGCACCACGGCTGTAGCCCGTTGCGTCATAACCTTGGGCACTGGCGGCTTCTTTCGCGTTCACCAAATCAGACAACTTCTGCGCTTTGACATCGGCTTCGCCAGCGCGCTTTAGGGGCTCATGCGTCGTGTGCGGCTTGTAGAACTTTGCCGTGCCAGAGGCCACAGCAGCGTCGCATTCAGCGGCCGAATCGTAGCCTTCGTTGCCATGGCCATCTCCATGCTTGGCGGCTAAGGCGGCGCTCATCATGAAGATGGAGCTGCCCAAGACAGCGCAGATACCAGCAGCTTTGAAGCGACGGTTGGTGGACGAGCGCGAGAGGGTGTTGTTATGCATAAAAATCCCCAAAGAATAAAATATTAATGTTGTGAGTCAATTGGCGAGCTCGCAAATAATTGTCGTATCGAATAAGCAGCCCTGCCGAATTTATAGCACTTAATAGTTACTATTCTGTGAGAAATTACCAAGCTTTGGGCGGAAAACGCACAAGACAATATACATCTGAGGCCAAAAGATGCATCTGCTGAGACGCAAATTGCTATTGCATTAATAGCTCCCTGAACAGGAAACACATAGGCCAATGAGTAACAAGATTTAAAAAACCCATAAAAAAAAGCCCGGCGAACCGGGCTTTTTGCGTGAGCGTCAAAAGATTACTTCTTTGGTTCGTCTTTCTTAGGCGCAGCGGCTGCGGCTGCTGCGGCAGGCTTGTCGTCTTTCTTAGGAGCAGCGGCGGCTTTCTTGTCGGCTTCAGCTTTGGTTTTTGCGTCGTCCTTGGCTTTCTTGTCAGCAGCAGCTTTTGCTTTTTTCTCTTCAGCAGCTTTGGCTTTTGCATCAGCTTTTGCTTTTTTCTCTGCATCAGCCTTGGCCTTGGCTTCAGCTTTTGGATCGGCTTTAGCTTCTGGCTTGGCAGCAGCGGCTGGAGCAGCGGCAGCAGGCTTGGCGGCAGCGGCAGCCACTGGAGCAGCAGCGGCAGCTGCAGGCTTCGCGTCGGCTGCTTTTGCATCCTTAGCAGGTGCAGCAGCAGCAGCAGCAGCGGCTGGCTTGGCAGCGGCATCTTTAGCCATGGGCTTATCGTCTTTCTTGGCTGGCGTAGCGGCTACACCTTTGAAGCCTTGGCCGTTAACGGTCATGCCTTCAGCGGAGAATTTGGCTGCATTGGTTTCGCCCACGCCGTTGACGCGGGTCACAAGATCGGTCCAATCTTTGAAAGCGCCTTTTTTGCGCTCATCCAAAATTTTGCCGGAAATGCCAGGGCCGATGCCCTTGATGCCATCGAGCTCGGCGGCGGTGGCTTTGTTCACGTCCACAGCGGCAAAAGAAAGCGCTGCGTAGAACAGTGCAAATAAAACAAACAGTTTTTTCAACATGAGACAACTCCTCGTTGGGGTGAAATAATGGGTTTTTTGAGTTCGGGCAAGCCGAGCTACAGCACTATAACGGGGCTAGGGGGCGGGGGTTGACTTGAGAGCTGCATTGAAGTCAGGCAAAACCCTGATTTTTAACCATTGCGTACAAAAATGTGTAGCCCCTAGTCATTAACGCGCCAATCAATCACCAATGGCGACCAGACTTTGCCGCCATCACGCGGCAGCACTTCGGTTTTTTCAAAAGCCCGCACCACAGCGTCATCCCACTCCTTATTGCCACTGCTTTTGATGACGCGTGGGCGGCCTAGTACAGTGCCATCCGGGGCGAGCCTGACTTCAACACTGACTAACGGATTGCCAGATACTGCGCCTGTGAAGACGAGATTAGGGCGCACACGGCCTTTGATGAGGCCCGCATAGCCACTGCTCGGGCCGCTCGATTGCATGGCCGTGCCCTGCGCGGTTGCCGCACCACTTGCTCCCGCCAAGCCAGCCATGCGATCTAAGTTTTTCTGGCGCTCAGCTTCTTTGGCCTCGGCTGCTTTTTTCTCTTCGAGCGCTTTGTTGGGCTTGGCCTGTGTTTTGGGCTCTGACCTTGGCGCTGGTTTTGGCTCGATTTTGGGTTCAAGCTTCGGTGGTGATCTGGGCTTTTCTTTTTCTACCGCGATGACAGGTGCTTTCGCAAGTGGCGGCTCCGGCGCAGTTTCCACTTTTGGCGCAGGAGGCTGGAGCACTTCCACTTGTCTTGGCGCGGCTTGTTGGGGAAGGGCGCTCCAGAGTTCGGCCTCCACCGTTGTGATTGTCGCCTCGCGCTTCCAGCTCACACCCCAAGTCAGCGCAGCTAAGAGCATCAAATGCGCCAGCACTGCAAGGCTCATCGCTCGCCCCGTGCCCTGCGGATGTGGCGGGAAGAAATCGGTGCGTTGCTGCATCGAAACTGCTGCGCTCATAGCTATGGTGCCAATTGCACCGAGAGCCCGACGCGTTCAATCCCCGCGCGTTTGAGCTTGTCCATCACTTGCACGACGGTTTCATATTTCACACTTTTATCTGCACTGATCACCACCGCCACGTTTTGCTGCCCAGCCTGCATTTTCTTAATTTGATCTGCTACTAAATTAATAGCACTTCGCGCAGATTCCTTGCCGGCGGGAAGCTGTTTTAGCTCTAAAGATTCATCTTTGCCAATGATGATCTGGATCACGGTATCCGGCTGCTTGGCTGCTTTGCCGACGCTGGGCAGATCAATCACGCTGGGCGTGATTAGCGGTGCAGTGACCATGAAGATGATAAGTAGCACCAGCATCACATCGATGAAGGGCACCATGTTGATTTCGCTGATCGTGCGCCTGCCGCGCCCCCGGGAGATCATGCTGGGCATATCAATGTCCTGAGGCGGTTTGAGCAGATGTCGCGCTCACGTTGCGCTGCAAGATGTTGGAGAATTCTTCAATAAACGTCTCCAGTCGAATCGCCACGCGATCAATATCGCGCGCAAATCGGTTGTAAGCCACCACGGCGGGAATCGCAGCAAACAAACCAATCGCCGTGGCCACCAAAGCTTCTGCGATGCCGGGCGCAACGGTGGCAAGCGTGACTTGCTGCAACGATGCCAGCCCGGTAAACGCATGCATGATGCCCCACACCGTACCAAACAGGCCAACATAAGGCGAGACTGAACCGACCGATGCGAGGAAGGAGAGATTGCTCTCCACGGCATCCATCTCCCTTTGAAAACTCGCGCGCATCGCACGGCGCGCTCCATCCATCAGCGCAGACGTATCGCTGATGCGCCGCTCACGCAGCTTTTGAAATTCACGCATGCCGCTGGCAAAAATCCTCTCCATCGGGCCGGAGAGCTTGGCGTTTTGAGCAGCGCTGGCATAGAGCTCGTTCAGCGAGGAGCCGCTCCAAAACTCTTTCTCAAAATCTTCATTGAGTGTGTTGACTTTTTTAAGCGCGGTAAGTTTGCGAAAAATTGCCGCCCAACTTGATACCGAGACGATCACGAGAAGCAGCATCACGGCCTGCACAACGAAACTAGCGTTGAGCACGAGATGCAGGATGGAGAGATCAGGATTTGCAGCGTTCAATTCAATACCTCTGTAACGGATGCTGGAATTCTGCCCGGTTTCAAAGTCAGTGCATCGACCCAAGCGATACAAATTGTGCCTTCGCAGACGGGTTGTGCAACAACATGGGCATGGGATGGCGTGGCAGGTTGAGCGTTCAGGCGCTCTTGATTAGATAGCAGCCAGCGCTCGTATTCATTGGGTTGGAGGCTGATTTTTTGATGAATCTTGAGGCTGGCGCGGCCTGTTTCGATGATCTGTACGCTCACATCCAAGAGATCGTCTAAACGGGCAGGATGCAGGTATTTCAATTGCGTCTCTGTCACCACGAACATGCCGCCAGTGCGCTTGCGCAAAAGTTGCTGCTCAATTCCAACGCTGCGCAGCCACTCCGTTCGGGCACGCTCCATGAATTTCAAATAGTTCGCATAAAACACAATGCCGCCGGCATCGGTGTCTTCCCAATAGATGCGAATGGGGAAGGTGAACATCAACTGAGCGCCGCTTTGATGCGGGCAATCGCCGTCTGCAAATCTTGCATTGAACTGGCTGTGGAGAAGCGCACGAAGTTGGCCGTGCTGTCCGTGCCAAAGTCCCGCCCCGGCGTGATGGCTACATGAGCGCGGCGCAAAATTTCAAATGCGAAATCCCAACTGCTGCTCACGCCGAATTGTGCAAACAATGCTGAGGCATCGGCATACACGTAAAACGCACCATCGGGTTCGACCGGAATTTTGAAGCCGAGCTCGCGCAAAGCTGGCAGAAAATAATCGCGCCGAGCTTTGAATTCTGCGCGGCGCTCTTCGTATATCTTTAGGCTATCTGGCTCAAAGCAGGCGAGCGCCGCAGATTGGGAAATGCTATTGGCGCAGATGAAGAGATGCTGCGAGAGCTGCTCAATCTGCTTGACCAGCGCCTCGGGCACAACCAGCCAGCCCAGTCGCCAGCCAGTCATGTTGAAGTATTTGGAGAAGCTGTTGATGCTGATGATGTCGTCGCCTAATTCAAGTGCTGATTGGCCAAAATTCTCGTCATGCGAGAGACCGAGATAAATCTCGTCAATCATCATGATGCCGTTTTTTGACTTGACGAATTCATGAATTTTTTGCAGCTCATCGGGATGAATCGATGTGCCGGTCGGGTTGGAGGGCGAGGCGAGCAACACACCGCGCGTCTTCTCGCCCCAGTGCGCTTGCACTTTGGCCGCACTCAACTGAAAACGCTCATCCGCTGTCGTGGCAATCATCTTTGCTACGCCATCAGCGACCTGCACAAATTGCTTGTTGCACGGATAGCTCGGATCGGGCATCAAAATTTCATCGCCTGCATCAATCAGCGCGAGGCAGGCCAGATGTAAGGCGGCGGATGCCCCGGCGGTGATGATGATGCGGCTGGGGGAGATGTTGAGCTTGAAACGCTGTAAATACCAAGCGCTGATTTTCTCGCGCAACGGGGCGATGCCATTGGCGTTGGTATATTGCGTTTTGCCACCAGAGATGGCTTGGCTTGCGGCCTCTTTGACCAGCGGCGGTGCAGTGAAATCCGGTTCACCCACGCTCAAAAAAATCATCGGCTTGTCGGTATGCGCGACCTCCCGAGCCAGCTTTGACGCTTCCTTGAACACTTCCATCACGTAGAAGGGCTCGATATGTTGGGCTCTTCGGGAAATTTGCATAGCGAGTTAAGATTTTCAGAGCACAGAAGACACGGAGGTTTCACGGAAATCACAAAAGAAGAGAAAAAAAAGAAAATTCAAACATACTTTTCGATTTTTCTGTGACTTCCGTGTAGTTTCAGTGCCTTTCGTGTTCTCTTGCTTGATCAGAAAAATCTTATGCTGAAAGCGCAGCGGCGGTATCAGCAGCTACCTCCAATGCCCGCAATTGAGGTGCAAGTTTGTTCAACACAGCATTGATGTATTTAAAGCCATCTGTGCCGCCGAAAGCCTTCTCTTGCTCGATGTATTCGTTAATGATCACCCGCCAAGGCACATCGAGGCAATGCTTGAATTCATAGACGCCCATCCACATGATCACATGCTCGATGGGCGAGATTTCTAGCCAAGGGCGATCCAGATGCTGCTCGATCAACGCATCAAATGCGGCGCTTTGCTCAATGCAACCGCGAAAGAGCGCATCGAAATGTACAGAATCGGCTTTGGAGAAGCCTTGCAAATCGCGCGTAAAAGCGTCAATTTCATCAACGCTTTGGCGG
Organism: Variovorax sp.; assembly: GCA_031376455.1. Classification (GTDB taxonomy): domain Bacteria; phylum Pseudomonadota; class Gammaproteobacteria; order Burkholderiales; family Burkholderiaceae_C; genus JANMDU01. Next base: position 8,129 of record JANMDU010000141.1, read on the forward strand.
CCCACGATGTGTTGATACAACGCCTGCACAGCGAATTCGCGGGCACGCGTGCGCGCTGCGCGCATGGCGGTTTTGCTGATGAATTCATTACGTTTTGCTATAGATTTGCTAGCGCTCTGCGCAGATTTCTTGCCGGCTACCTTCGTGTTTTCCATAGTTTTCTTTGTATCGCCGGTTTCAGGCCAGTTCGTTGAGTAAATTTGCCATTTCTACCGCGACGCGTGCCGCGTCCGTGCCTTTTTCAGTTTGACGAGCTACAGCCTGTGCCACATTCTCGACCGTCAAAATGGCATTCGCAATCGGCAACTTGTAATCCAAACCCAATCGTGTGACAGCAGCGCCTGATTCGTTGGCTACGAGCTCAAAGTGATACGTCTCGCCGCGAATGATGCAGCCCAGAGCAATCAGCGCATCGTATTGGCTCTTCTCTGCCAAGGCTTGCAGCGCGACAGGCACTTCTAGCGCGCCGGGCACAGTGTAAAGATCAATATGCTTGTCTTGCACGCCCAGTTTGATCAGCTCAGCTTTGCAAGCCGCCGCCAAAGCATTCGTGATGCTTTCGTTAAACCGCGCTTGCACGATGCCAATATAGAGCTTGCGGCCATCAAGGAGATTGTCTTTGGCTTTGCCAATTTCTGCACCGAACATGTTTTCTTCTTTGATGTAATTGATTGGGTTGATGAGTGTTTTTTGAACACGGAGGGCACAGAGGTTTCACGGCATACACAGAAAAATTCAAAAAATGCATTTGAATTTTTTCGTGTCTTCCGTGCAGTTTCCGTGCCTTCCATGTTCTATAGTTACTTGAGTGTTCAGGTGTTAGCAATATATCCAGCGATTTCAACACCGTAGCCCGCCATACTGGGCATTCTGCGCGGCTTGCCCATGAGCATCATGCGGCGCACGCCGACGTCGCGCAGGATTTGCACGCCGATGCCGTAGGTACGCAGATCCATCCTGCCACGCTCCGGGCCATTGCTGGGGCGCGCTTGTCCGTCGAACTGCGCGAGAAGTTGCGCTGCGCTTTCGCCAGCGTTGAGTAAGACAGCAACGCCTCGGCCTTGCTGGTTTAAATACTTCAAGCTTTCCGACAAGCTCCAGCTGTGAATGTGGCTTTTGGTTTGCAGCGCGTCTAGCACGGAAAGCGGCTCGTGAACGCGGGCAGGGATCGCATCGCCTTCGCTCCATGCGCCTTTGACGAGCGCCAGATGAACACCCTGGCTGGGCTTGTCTCGAAACGCAATCGCTTTGAATTCGCCAAAGGTCGTTTGCATCATGCGCTCGCCGATGCGTTCGACCAAGCTTTCTGTGCGGCTGCGGTATTCGATCAAATCAGCAATCGTGCCAATTTTGAGGCCATGTTCAAAGGCGAAGGCTTGCAGATCAGGCATGCGCGCCATCGTGCCGTCATCCTTCATGATCTCGCAAATCACGGCGCTGGGCATGCAGCCGGCAAGCTGGGCTAAATCGCAGCCTGCCTCCGTGTGGCCGGCGCGCATCAGCGTGCCGCCATCTTGCGCAGACAAGGGGAACACGTGCCCAGGCTGCACGAGATCGGTTGGCTTGGCCGTTTTGCTCACAGCGGCTTGGATGGTTCGGGCGCGATCAGCAGCGGAGATGCCGGTTGTTACGCCTTCAGCGGCCTCGATGGAGACGGTAAATGCCGTGCTCATCTTCGTGCCATTTTTCACAGCCATCGGCGGCAGGCCGAGGAATTCGCAGCGCTCTCTGCTGAGCGTGAGGCAGATCAAACCTCGGCCATATTTGGCCATGAAGTTGATCGCCTCGGGCGTGATGTGTTCGGCAGCGATCAGTAAATCGCCTTCGTTCTCGCGATCTTCATCGTCGCTCACGATCACCATGCGGCCCGCGCGGAGCTGAGCGATGATGTCTTCAATCGGGGAGATGCCAACGGTGCTGTTGGCGGAGGTTTGGGATGAGGCGAGTTGGGTGGTCATGGTGTTCGATCACTATAAATTTAATAGCATTCTGCGCAATTTCTATGCCGGCAAACTGCCATTTTTGCTTAAATTCTCCAAGCTGAGCATGCGTTCAACGTATCTGGCGACAGTGTCAATCTCTAGGTTCACAGGTGAGCCTTTTTGTAGGCTGCCTAGCGCGGTGTTTTGCACGGTGTGCGGAATCAGGTTGATGCTGATTTCACAGCCATCCGCCGTGTCTTTGACGGAATTTACAGTCAGGCTCACGCCGTTGACGGTAATTGAGCCTTTGTAAGCAAGATATTTGGCCAGAGCTGCGGGTGCGAAGACTCGTAACTCCCAGCTCTCGCCGATTTGCGCAAAGAAGCTCACATGCCCCACGCCATCCACATGGCCGCTCACGATATGGCCGCCGAGCCGGTCGTTAGCTCGCAGTGCTTTCTCTAAGTTAACTGCTCCTTGCGAATCCAGCCCTGCCGTCTTGGAGAGCGATTCTTGGGAGATGTCGATGGTGAATTCGTTAGCAGCGTTATCCAGCGTCGTGACAGTCATGCACGCGCCGTTCAGCGCAATGCTGTCGCCTAGTCCCACGTCATGCAAATAGCCATCAGGCGGCGCAAGCGTGAGCCGCTTGCCGTGGTCTAAAGAGCTGCCGAGGGCATGAATGGCGACGATGCGCCCCACGCCGGTGATGATTCCGGTAAACATATCTAGATTTTCGCAGGGTTTGCCCGAATTAGTGCGGGCAGGGAGATCTAAAAATGGCTAAAACCGATGATGCGGCTAAAAACTGCTCCGTCCACGAACGCGAGCCATGATCCGCAAGTCTTGGCTGCCTGCTTGGCCCACCAGCTCCGCAGATTGGAAGACCAAATCCTGTGCTGCGGGCAGGGCAGCTAGAGCGGCGAGCGCAGGCAGATTCGCGATGCCCATGCCTGTGCCCAGTAGCTTCGGTGCAAGATAGATCAGCATTTCATCCACAAGGCCAGCCTTAATCAGCGAGCCATTGAGCTTAAAACCTGCTTCGACATGCAGCTCATTGATCTCCTGATTCACTGCCAAATCACTCATCATGGCAGCAAGATCGACTTTGGTGTGAGCTTGCTTTTCAATATTTTCCGTTCGGGCTGAGCTCAGCCTGTCCTGAGCTTGTCGAAGGATCGAAGCCTGCGCGTGATGTTGCTCCGGCATGTAAATCAGATTTGCCCCGAGTGCTTCCAAAGCCTTGATTTTTTGATCATTCGTGCTCGAATGGTAGATGAATCCTGCGCGGGGTGCTATTAAATCTATAGTATCTTGCGTATATGCTGCGCTTGTCTGGCCGCGCTGCCCAATGGTTTTTAGCAGCTTTGCATCGAGCGGAATATCCAATTGGCTGTCAACCAATACAAAATGCGGCTGCCGAGGCGCAGGGATGAAGCCCTCCGGTGAATCGAGCAGGGCGCGCGCATTGAGCTGCGGATCATCGGCAAGCACCGTGCCAATCCCGGTCAACACAGCGCAAGAGCGCGCTCGCCAAGCTTGTCCATCATCACGAGCCGCTTGCCCCGTGATCCACTGGCTCTGCCCATTATCAAGTGCCGTCACCCCGTCCAGCGATGCGGCCACCTTCATCCGCACCCAAGGCACACGCCGAATCATCCGGCTAAAAAATCCAATATTGAGCTCGCGCGAAGCTATCGCCTCAGGATGATCGGTCGGTAACACCTCCACTTCAATCCCCGCATCGCGCAACTGCTGCACGCCTTTGCCTGCCACCAACGGATTCGGATCAAGAATAGCCACCACCACTTTGCCCACGCCCGCAGCAATCAAAGCCGAAGTGCAAGGCGGCGTGCGCCCATGATGCGCGCAAGGCTCTAAGCTGACAAAAACAGTTGCGCCTCGAACATTAATGCCCTGCGCAACAGCTGAGCGTAAAGCCATGATTTCAGCATGGGCTCCGCCGCGGGGTTGAGTGTGGCCTTGGCACAGAGCTGAGCCATTCGGGGAAATGATTTTGCAAACCACACAAGGGTTCGGGCTTGCAATAAACCAGTTTACTTCCAGCATCGTTTAATCAGGTCTGCATTCGTCGTATCGTTGTTAGCGCCTTTGATCGTCCGTTGATCCAACAATAAAATTCCACAATCATCATTTTGTGATCCGATCGGATCTGCGCGGATTACATAAGTGCTTGTGGTTGGTTCTGAACCAGAAAATTGAAATGTGTAATAGTCGTTAGTGGCTGCGGTGCAGGCTACAGCAGGCAGCGTTGTAGTAGCGTTGTAGTTGAGACTTGTGGTAAACCGCCGCTCCATTTGCTGCGCCATTTCGAGCATACAACTAGCAGCTGCACCACGCCTAGACGCGCGGATCTGATTTTGATAATTTGGCAAAGCAATTGCAGCAATAATGGCTATTATTGCAACAACTATCATGATCTCTATTAGCGTGAAGCCCTGTGTGAAAACTGTGGGTTTTTTCATACTTTTAATCTTTCAAGATTTCGCGCCACGAAATGCGACCACGTAGCTTAGCGTCACTGCAACCTGCTAGGCCATCACTTGTATATCCTTGACTACCGCTAATCACAGTCAGGAAATCACCGCCGCAGTCCTTAGTAGTAGGCTGGCCACCACGAATAGCAACTGCTCGCTGATAGCGACGATAGTCACTATTTGCAGTTAGCAAAGAGTTCGATCCATATGTAATATTTACTATAGTCCACAAACTAGATGAGCTAGCATTACCTCTAGTGCGCAAGTTAAGCGGCTGAGTGGCTATACCTATGCCATCAAGGCGTCGCGACGTCGGCCAGAGATCGACGTTATTGACTCCTGCACCTAGCGGACTAGGATTACTAAGCTTCGGGCCTATATTCACCGGCGGAGAAGGATTGATTCGACGCAAAATAGGCGTTTTCATATTTGCTCCAGTAAATGGATTCACAACGTTTTCGTAGCTAACTCCGCCAGGGGTACACACATTGCCGGTTGGGAAAAAGCTCACAGCTTGCAAAAATGGTGCATCCGTATCTCGCACATACACATTGGCTTCCGTCATACGCTCACCGTTAACTGGGCTGAGAAAATCATAATACCAACCACGCTTGTTATCCATATCTCTGACTGGAGTATCAACAGAACCAGAACCATAGCGTACTGTGTAAGGCCCTGAGAGGGGGCTTGATCTCGTTATGTCGCTATTCATATCTGGCGTAATTTGGCGCTGCACGAGCGTGCTGCGACTTGTTGTGATTGTTCCGGAAGTAACACTTGGAATAGGCGTGCCAATATTTGTCCCTGTGAAGTCGTCATCATTGATGCCATACCAAGATTGAGTACTCATATCAATTGCGTCACCAGCTTTGAAAAAAGAACCCGTACCAAAGAATAAATAGAGCCTTCCGTCTGGAGATGACTCATCGAATACCGGGGTGATAGGGGACGTGATGGGTTGTGGCTTGCCAAGACTATCAGTGGCCTTGAACATAGGCACTCCAGTCGGATAAGCCAAACCCCATTTGCTTGGGTCAGTGTCACGGATGTCGAATTTCCAAACGTTGCCTTTCAAGTCACCAGCGTAGATAAATTCTGCGATGCCATTTTTGTTGTAATTAGGTGAAGCAGGTCCAGCCATTCCATTGTCACCACCTACGCCACTGTCTAGTTTCTTGATGCCGGAAAGCATGCCGTTTTTTTCTATGATGAACACATATACAACCGCTTTACCGGAAGTGCTGTTGTAACCGTTGCCGGCCATGACGCCAAGTTTTCCATTACTTAGCAAAATGGGCGCTGGCCTACTCAACATATAGCCCAAATCTGGATCTGTTGCTGCGCCTGCGATGATGGACTCCATCGGAGTAGGGCTAGACTTCGCAGCGGCAATTGCGCCTGCTCCGGGGGTGTATTCCCATAAAAAACTAGGTGCGTCACCTGTTGTGCCAGGAAATATGGAGAACAAACCCTTGCCTCCCCTGCCGAGAAGTGTGTACAAGTAGTAATTATTATTGGATTGCTCTAGCTTTAGCCCTAATGTAGACGCTCCATCTACAAAATACTCGTGCGTTGTTGCATAAGCAAGCGAGGCTATGTTTTTGACGCGTGGCACGATATCTTGGGGCATGAAACCAAATTTTTCTACGCCTGTGAGACCATTTATGGCGTGTAAAAAGCCTCCATTGCTGCCCATATAGAGCGTGTTCGAATCTAGGTCGAATTCTGGAGATGAGTGAATAATATCTCCGAGCATGGATTTACGATCACGCAAGCTGCCACCAAGATTTACCTCTTTGTTGCGATCACCTTTGATGTAGTCATAGATATTCGCAGAGCTAATACTTAAAGTGTCAGTCACAGGTAGGGCGCCAAATGCTGTAGTCTTGAGATCTACTTGGACTCCGTTAGCTCCGTGCATAAACAAATTGCGTTGAGACCAAACTGGTATTTTTTCAGAAGCCTTCCAAGCTGGTGTTACTCCTAAGCCAGTTGCAGCGGCTGGGTATGCTTCAATTTCTCCTGACCAAAAACCTGCATCATAACTAGCGCGGTAAATCAGCGTGTTGGTGTCGATTCGTCCGGCAGCGTTTGACTGTAAATTACTTGAGCTACTCACACCAGCTAAGATACTTTCGATTGCTCTTTTGATTGAAGCACGAAGACTCGTAGGATTTTGCACCAATAAGTAATTATCAGGCACACCATCAGCGACGCCATTCGCTCCTGTTTTATTGTCGATGTTGTTCCACTTGGAGTCAGCATCGGGCTTGTCAGTACCAGATACTTTAAAGCCCCCCCACTTGGCAGCGTACCAAAGCGGATCGTTGAGGTAGCGGGCTTGTATACTAGTTGTACTAGGTTGGAATACAAACCGGCTTGTTGTTAACGTCGCTTGGGCAGCAGGTGAGGTTGCTGCTGTGGCCGTGCCAAGCGTGCCGTATGTGTAAGGCAAACGATTACAGTCAGCGGGAGGTGTGCCAGTTACATCGCAATATCCTGGAAGTCTACCGTGTGGTACGTATAAAAAGTAGGGCGTAGTGTCGCTGTTATATTTCAATGTTAAGTACAAAACATCATACTTAGTTCAGTTG
>JANMDU010000019.1:0-10731 GCA_031376455.1 Variovorax sp.
GCAATCCTTCATCATTATCCCAAGGCAAAGTGCTGCTGGTCGGCGCAGGCCCGGGCGATCCTGAATTGCTTACCTTCAAAGCCGCCAAAGCCATTAGCCGCGCCACTGTGATCTTGGTGGATGACTTAGTCAACGAGGCCATCCTCTCGCATGCTCGTCCAGCAGCCCGCATCGTGCATGTGGGCAAACGCGGCGGCTGTAAATCCACCCCACAAGCTTTTATCGAAAAGCTCATGATCATGGCGGCCAAGGAGGGTGAGACTGTCGTGCGCCTCAAAGGCGGCGACCCTTTCATCTTCGGGCGCGGGGGTGAAGAGGTTGAAGCGTTGCAGGCTGCGGGCGTTGAAGTAGAAGTTGTCAACGGCATCACATCAGGGCTAGCCGCAGTGACGTCGCTCAACGTACCGCTCACGCACCGCGAGCATGCGCACGGCGTGGTCTTCATCACCGGCCATGCCAAGCCGAACGATCAAGGTCCTAACTGGGAAGCGCTATCGACAGCCGCCGCTCAAGCCAAGCTCACACTCGTCATTTACATGGGTATGACGCACGCCACAAAAATAGAAGCCGGCTTACTCACCGCACTGCCCGCGCACACGCCAGTGGCCATCATCCAGCACGCCAGCCTCCCCGAGCAACGCCAAGCGGTCACCACGCTTAGCTTGCTGCGCGAGACGATAGAGCGCGAACACATGGCCAGCCCCAGCGTGATCGTGGTGGGCGATGTACTGCAAGGCTTGGCAGCATTAGCGCAACCACTGAAGTCAACAGCGCAAAGCCAAGCGGCCGCCTGAGCCGGTACACTCCTTTGAATCTGCTCCGTGAGAAGTGTTTCTCACACTATAATTTTTATAGCATTCAGCGCAGTTTACAAGCCGGCTAGGTGCTGATTTGACTCAAATTTTCGACGCCACCATCATCGGTGCAGGCGCAGCAGGCCTGTTCTGCGCGGGCGTGGCTGCGCAATTGGGCCTGAAGGTTTTGCTGATCGATCACAGCGAGAAAATTGCTGAGAAGATTCGTATCTCGGGCGGCGGGCGCTGCAACTTTACCAATCGCGATGCGCAGCCTGCCAACTTTCTGTCTGAGAATCCAAACTTTTGTCGCAGCGCACTATCTCGCTACGGCAGCAAAGATTTCATTGCACTCGTGCAAAAACACGCCATTGCTTTTCACGAAAAGCACAAAGGCCAATTGTTTTGCGACCGCAGCGCCGAAGACATCATTGCCATGCTACTGCGCGAATGCGATGCGAGCTTAAATGGCGGCAGCGTCACGCGCTGGCAGCCTTGCAGCGTGAAGGCCGTGAGATACCAGAGCAGTACGTCAGAACAAGATTTAACAGTCAAATCAGCAGTTAGCCGGCATGCAGAATGCGCAGAGCGCTATGAAATTGATACTGATCGCGGCATGGTCACCTCGCGCAGCCTCGTGATCGCAACGGGCGGCCTGAGCATTCCGAAGATCGGAGCGACAGATTTTGGCTACCGAATCGCCAAGCAATTCGATCACAGATTGATGGAGCTACGCCCTGCTCTCGCGCCACTGACTTTTGACGAAGCGGCATGGCAGCCTTTCTCGCAGTTATCTGGCCTCGCTCTGCCCGTGACGATCAGCACAGGAGAGAAGAAGACGCGTACGAACTTCGATGAAGACCTGCTCTTCACGCATCGCGGGCTCTCAGGCCCCGGCGTGTTGCAGATCTCCAGTTTCTGGCGAGCGGAGACACCGATTCGTATCAACCTCTGCCCTCACATCAAATTGCAAGAGCACCTTCAACGCGCCAAAGCCACTTCTCGCAAACTGATTGCCAACGAGCTCGCCCAAATCCTGCCCAGCCGTCTAGCCGAGAGCTGGACGGCGCAAAAACCCGAGTGGCAGCGCCCCATCAACGAGGCCAGCGACAAAGCCTTAATACAACTTGCAGAACACCTGTCAAGCTGGCAGCTCACGCCCAGCGGCACAGAAGGCTATAAAAAAGCCGAGGTCACCGCAGGCGGCGTCAACACCCGCGAGCTATCAAGCCAAACAATGGAATCAGCGAAGCAAAGCGGCCTGTATTTCATCGGCGAAGTGGTCGACGTGACCGGCTGGCTTGGCGGCTACAACTTCCAATGGGCATGGGCCAGCGGCCATGCATGTGCGCAGGGCTTGGCCGCCAAGCTGAGTTAAAGCTGAGTTATTTGGCAATCAGCTCTGGCACGATAGGCTGGTGTTCAGGCGCGGCTTCTTCATCCACATGCGCTTTGTTTGCACCCGGCGCGGCCTTGCGGGCAAACAGCGTGTACATCGTTGGCACAACGAAAATGGTGAGCAATGTGCCTAAGCTCATGCCGCCCACGATCACCCAGCCGATTTGCTGGCGGCTTTCAGCGCCTGCGCCAGACGACAAAGCCAAGGGCACAGCGCCGAGCACCATCGCTCCCGTCGTCATGAGAATGGGGCGCAAGCGCAGTTTGGCTGACTGCTGAATTGCTTGCACCGTATCCACACCCTGCTCGCGCAATTGATTGGCAAACTCCACAATCAAAATGCCGTGTTTGGTGATCAGCCCCACCAGCGTGACCAATCCGATCTGAGAAAACACATTGAGCGAGCCCCCGCTCCATTGCAGCGCAGCCAGCGCGCCCACCATGGATAGCGGGACAGACAACATGATCACAAACGGATCAATAAAACTTTCAAACTGCGCTGCGAGCACGAGATAGATGAAGAGCAAAGCCATCGCAAATACGATTGCCAGCGAGCCAGAGGCGCTTTTGAATTCACGCGATTGGCCATTTAAATCAGTCGCGTAGCCGGGCTTTAAAACTTTCAGCGCCGTTGCATCCATAAACTCCAACGCTTGACCCAGAGAATAATCAGGCGCTAGATTTGCCGTAATCGCAGCTGAGCGGCGCTGGGAAAAGTGATTGAGCTCACGCGGGACGACGACCTCTCGATATTTCACCAGCGCAGACAGCGGGATCATCACCTCGCTGCGCCCACGCACAAAGATTTTCTCAATATCATCTGGCGTATCGCGCCCGGTCGCTGCCGTTTGCACGATCACATCGTATTGCTCACCTTCGCGTTTGTAACGCGTCACGTTTCGGCCACCCAGCATGCTCTCGACCGCACGGCCTACTGCCTCAACGCTGACGCCCAAATCAGCAGCTTTCTCACGATCCACTTCAAAGCGCACTTCGGGTTTGTTCAGGCGCAGATCGGTATCGACTTGCAAGAAGCCCGGATTCTTAGCCAACTCGTCTTGAAATTGACGCACCACACCTGAGAGATTTTGGTACGAATCGGAAGTCACGATCACGTAATTCACCGGGCGGCTGTTAAAGCCCTGCCCAAGCGATGGCGGTGTCACGGGAAAGGCTGTCACGCCGGGCAAGCTGGAAATGCGAGGCGCTAGCTCGCGCGCTAAATCAGGCGTGCGCTTGGTGCGCTCTTCCCAAGGCACGGTGCGGAAAAATACGTTGGCTTGCGCCACAGTAGGATTGCCGGCCACTGTAAAAATACGATCAAATTCTTTATAGTTGCCGCCGATGCGCTCCATCGCCTGCGTATAGCGCAAGGTGTAATCCAAAGTCGCACCATCGGGCGCGTTCACCACATTCAAGATCACGCCGCGATCTTCCAGCGGGGCGAGCTCACGCTTGATGTCTTTCAAAATATACCAAGTGCCCACGCCCGAGCCAATCATGATGAGCACGATGAGCCAGCGCACTTTAAGTGAACCTGCGAGCATCTTGCCGTAGCCATTCGTGACGCCGTTTAAAAATTTCTCAATCCACCGGTCATAAAACGGTGGATTCGGATTGTGTTTGAGCAGCAGCGAGCTCATCATGGGAGAGAGCGTGAGCGCGACAAAGCCCGAGACGATCACAGCGCCTGCCAGCGCTAAGGCGAATTCTGTAAACAACTTGCCCGTGCGCCCCGGCGAGAAAGCCAGCGGCGCATACACAGCAGCCAAAGTAAGCGTCATGGCAATCACAGCAAATGAGATTTCTTTCGCCCCAATGATGGCTGCGTCGAAAGGCTTTTTGCCCATTTCGATATGCCGGTAAATATTCTCCAGCACCACAATCGCATCGTCCACCACCAATCCGATCGCGAGCACGAGCGCGAGCAAAGTGAGCGTGTTCACCGTAAATCCAGCAAGCGCCATGAGCGCAAAAGCGCCAATCAGCGAGACAGGAATCGTGATCAACGGAATGATGGAGGCGCGTAAGTTGCGCAAGAAAAACACGATTACTAAGGCCACAAGTACCACGGCTTCAATGATCGTGGTGTACACCGCTTTGATAGATTCTTTGATGAAGATCGAGTTGTCATTGGCCACATCAATCTCGATACCCGCAGGCAAATTGGCCTTGATCTTAGGCAGCATCGCGCGCACCTCGGCGGATAAATCCAGCGGATTGGCCGTTGCATTGCGGATCACGCCCAGCGTGATGGCATCGCGGCCATTCAGGCGCGTGGCGGTGCGCTCAGAGGCTGCGCCTTGGCGCACGGTGGCCACATCGCCAATGCGCACAGGCACGCCATTGACAATGCGAATCACCACTTGCGAGAATTCAAAAGGTCGCTGCAAATCTGTGGCCGCCGTGACGTTGAACTCCCTGCGCTGGCTTTCGATGCGTCCTGCGGGCACTTCCACATTGTTGCGGCGCAGGGCATCTTCTAAATCTTGCACAGTGAGGCGATAGGCGGCAAGTTTGTCGGGGTCAACATTCACCCGCATCGCATATTTGCGCTCACCAAAAATGCGCACATCTGCTGCGCCGCTGGCCGTTTGCAGCATGGGCTTGGCGATGCGATTGGCCAGATCGGAAAGCTGAAGCACATTGAGTGTGTCAGAGCTAAAAGCCAGCCAAATCACCGGGAAAGCATCAGCCTCCACTTTAGCAATCTGCGGCTCATCCACATCGGTGGGCAAGCGCTGGCGCACGCGAGAGACTTTGTCGCGTACATCCGCAGCAGCGCTATCGGCCTCGCGCGAGAGCTTAAAGCGCACGGTGATTTGGCTTTGCTCGGGGCGGCTGGTGGACGTGATCACATCCACACCCTCGATGCCGGCAAGAGAATCTTCGAGCACCTTGGTCACTTGCGTCTCAACAATTTCAGCTGATGCGCCGCGATAGTTGGTCGAGACCGTGACGCTGGGCTCATCAATCTTGGGATATTCGCGCACCGAGAGCTTTGTGAAGCTCACGTAGCCAATCAGCACAATCAGCAGTGAGAGCACGGTGGCGAACACCGGACGGCGAATCGAAATTTCGGGTAACTGCATGATCGGCTCCTAAGGATTGATCTTTGCTTGAATCATTTAACGGCTTGCTGCAGGCACAGGTGTAGATGCTGCGGGCATGGCAGGCGCTGCGCCGCCTACGCCTCCCACGCTTCCAGCTGCAGCGTTGGCGGCGCCACCCGTTGCTGCGTTTGGCGCACCACCGGGCGCTCCACTTGAGGCACCACCCGGCGCTCCAGGCGCACGCCCCAGCTCTACCACGCGCACAGGTGTGTTGTCGCGCTGCACACGCTGCTGGCCAGCCACGATCACGGTGTCGCTCTCGCTCAAACCTTCAGTAATCTCCACACGCCCCGGCCGGCGAATACCCAGCTTGACTTCTTGCCTCTGCGAGACAAGGCGTTTGCCATCGACGAAACCACTCATGTTGTAAGGCTGCGCGCCGCCCTGTCCACCTGCACCACCTGCACCACCACCTACACCACCCGGCGCTCCACCGGGGCCGCCTGCCGCACCAGCCGAGACTGGCGCGCTAGACGCAGCTGCCGCAGCCTTGGCCACCTCGGCAGCTTTCGCAGCATCAGCTGCTTGTTTGTCTGCAATCTCTTTGCCCTGCGCTTCAGTCTGCTCCACCACGCGAATCACAAATTGCCGCCCACCCTGCGGCACGATCGCTTCTTCGGGCACTGATAACGCAGCTTCTTTAATATTGAATACCGTGGTAACACGCGCAAACATGCCCGGGCGAAGCGGCGCACCGCCGCCGCCACCAGCTACAGCAGCGCCACTTGCTCCAGCACCCGACCCGCCCGGCCCGCCCGGAGCACCCCCCCGCGCACCAGCAGGCGCACCAGCAGAGCGTGGGGCAGAAGGCGCACCCGCACCACCCGCACCCGTCGGCCTAGGACCGCCAGCGCCAACAACTGCTGCGGCTCCCACGCCACGCCCGCCTGGCGTAGCGCCGGCAGCGCCCGCGACGCCGGTCTGCGAGCCAATCGGCGCACCACTCGCGGCGCGAGCCACCACTGCCGTGTTGCTGAATTGTGCGCAAGTCACAGCCATCGGATCGACAGGCCGAAGCACAGCGGCAATCGGTGCAGCCGTCGGCCTTTGAGGCGGCCGCGCTGCCGGCTTGGACATGGGCTTATCCGCTGGTTTAGCGCCGGCAGGCGCAGCCCCGACTGGCCTTCCACCTGAGCCGGTAGCTGCGGCAGATCCTGCTCCACCCGACCCACCCTGCCCACCCCCCGGCCCACCCGCAGGCCTTTGTGCCAATGGCTCGCCTGAAGTATTGGGCAAGACAGCCCGAATCAACACCGAGCGGCCGTTCGCATCCAACTGCGGATCAATCGCATCAATCTTCGCTTTAAATTGCCGCCCCGGCATGGCATCGAGCTGCATCTCAATGGCTTGATCCCGGCGCAGCCTGCCTACAAATCGCTCAGGCAAACGGAAATCCACAAACATCGACGACAGATCTTCAAGGTTCACCAAATCTGCACCATCTTTCACGTAATCGCCGATGTTCACATTGCGAATGCCCACCGTACCATCAAAGGGCGCGACGACTCGCATACGATCCCAACGCGCGCAAGCCAGCGACATCTGCGCTTCCACCACCTGCATTTGCGCCGCTGATTCATCCACCACGCGCTGCGCCACAAAATTTTGCGCCACCAGCTCTTGGTTTCGCTTCAAGGTAGCTCGCGCAATCGACATCTGCGCTTCCGCTTGGCGCACCTCAGCGCGCTGCAAACCATCCTCCAATTGCATGATCACATCGCCACGGCGCACCCGCCCGCCATCGGTAAAACCCAGCGTCTGCACACGGCCACTTACCTCCGGGCGCAGCATCACATTTTGCTTCGAGCGCAGCGAGCCCACCGCCTGCGCATCATCCTGCAAGCGAGAAGCCTCGACTTTCGCGACTTCCACAGACGGCATGCCGCCGCCGCGAGGCGGACCAGCCGGCGCACCAGTAGACGCGCCACCAGCCGGCGCACTGGCATTGCCAGAAGCCGTGATCTCTTTCGGCCCGGTCGATTTGTTTTGATACCAATACGCCGCGCCCGCAGCCGTCGCAATCCCAACTGTTGCCACTACGGAGTAAATCGCTTTCGATGCCATAAATATCGTCTCTACAAATGCTGTGTCGAGCTTTGAAATAAAAGCTCTCATTTTTAACAGTTCAATGTTACAGGCAGTTGCCCCTGCCGCGTATCGAGAGCTGTTATACCTGAGTGCTTTACAAACCAGACATGTGCATTGCCCGGCCTTGCTTAATCCCAGCCCATGCCCCAATACTGAGCAGCCTGCACCAGTTTTGCATCATCTGCACTGCTGAGCCAACTTATGCCACCCGCTTGGCCGCCTGCTTGATCCGCTAGAGCGCGCTTCTCCCTCAAAAGTTGCATCGTGCGCAGCGCTACAGGCTCAGCGTTATCCACAATCGTTACCGCATCTCCAGCCAACGCGTGAAACACTTCGCGTATCAGCGGATAGTGTGTGCAGCCCAGCACCAAGGTATCAAAATCTTCATTTTTCTCTTCGTTTTTTGAAAGAAATGTGCCTCTAGCCGGCATATATCTTGCGCAAAGCGCTATCAAATCAGGAGTTTCTTGCCACCGCCTGCTGCTCGCCGCCAGTTGCTCTATCCGCTCCGCTAAGCCATCGCAGGGGATGCAGGTGAAGCGTAGTTCGCGCTTTAAATCGTGATGTTCCGTCTCCAGCTTAATTTTAAGCAGCGCAAACTTCTCGCTCTGCAATGTCCCGCGTGTCGCGAGCACCCGCACCCGCCCGGTGCGCGTCGCCAGCGCAGCGGTTTTAAGTGCTGGCTCCACGCCAATGATCGGCAGAAGCGGCCATTGCGCCCTGAGCGTGGAAACAGCCGCCGCAGTCGCCGTATTACAAGCCACCACCAGCGCTTTGATCTGATGCTCTTCCACAAGGCGACTCACAATAGCAAGCGACCGCTGCCGCACAAAATCCTCGGTTTTCACGCCATAAGGATTGTGCGCAGTATCTGCAAAATAAACATACTTCTCAGCAGGCATCGCACAGCGCAGAGCCCGCAAAATGCTCAGCCCACCAATGCCAGAATCAAAAATGCCTATTGGCCCGCTATATGTCATCGCCTGCAGCCTAAGATCAACGCGCAATCGTATTATCGGCTAGCAGCACCACAGCCTCAGAGCCATCGGGCAAGCTGCGAATGCTCTCATGCAGCCGTCCGCTGGTTGCAAAGTGATCAACTGCAGGCGTAGCAAACATGTTTTCCACACTGAAACTGCCGTGCTCGAAAACAGGAAACACGGTGTACGAATAGCATTCGCCATCACCCAACGGCTTGCCGTGTGCGCAAAGAGCAGATGCCAAGCCAGGCAAAAACCATTCGTTTGCGCTCTCGCCTTCGAGGAGCACAGAAAAATGCTCACGCGAATCCGCAATGTGCTCCAAACTTCCGGTAGCCGTGCTAAGCCACCAGACTGAACCGGCAGCCACTGTCAAAAACACATCGCCGATAGAAGAAAACAAAAAAGGCTGCCAATCATCACCTAGCAACCAGCGCCAATGCCCTTGCAACGCGGTAATGGCAGCATCCTGAGGTTTAAAGCTGGCCTGTAACCAATTTGTCATACTGAAGTAAAAGTTTAGAAGCTATCCACTAAGGCCATCTCGCTTCCTATATTATGCGATTCGCTGACGCAGCTATCAGCCAATGCAAAGCAAACACATGGCCATCTCGCTCATGGTGCTTCTTGCTCTATGCCTGCAGACGCGGCTCAAAAGAGCTGACTGAGACAACTCGACCTACCAACGATTTTCGCGCTGCTTTCACGAGCTGCACCCTCAACACGTTCTCCCATCATATTTGCCTCATGCTCGCCATTCTTTTCGGATCTATCGGTACAGTTGCAGAAACATCAGAGCTGCAGAGACAAGCCTTTAATCTCGCCTTCAAAGCGCATGGGCTCAACTGGCATTGGGCGCGCGAGCCTTATCGAAAATTACTGGTCTTCAGCGGTGGAGAGCAGCGCATTCATGCTTGGGCAAAAAACCTGCACATGACAACAACGATTGATGCACATGCCATCCATATCAGCAAATCAGAAATTTACCAGCGTCTCTTGTCTGAATCAGGCTTGCAGCCGCGCGCTGGTGTGCTCGATACGATTCGCGCCGCGCAAAGCCAGGGCGTGGCCGTTGCCTTGGTCAGCGCCACCTCACCCGAGAACGTATCGCAGATGATTGCTGCGTTGCATCCGAATTTGAATGCCAACGATTTTTCTTTGCTCACCAACAGCACGCTTTTCAAGCATCGCAAGCCCGCCCCTGATGCCTACATTTATGCATTGCAAATGCTCGGTGTCTCAGCAGCTGATTGCATCGCCATTGAAGACAATGCCGATGGTTTAGCTTCTGCACTTTCAGCCGGCATCCAATGCGTCGCTTTCCCCGGGGAAAACACGGCTGATCATGATTACTCTGGCGCGCAGCAAGTCGTCCGTCACATGAGCTTTGATGCGCTCATGGCCGGCGCATCCCAACCTAAAGCATTCTAAATATGAGCGACAACCGCATCGCTGCGACTTCCACTCGTTTCCAGTTCTCATCCCTTGGCTCGCTGGGCGTCGAAGCGAAAAGTAATTTTCAAAACATCGGCGATGCCGCAATTGCGCCCTGCGACATCAACGCATTGAAAGTCGCGATGGCCAAGCACGGCGTGGTCTTATTCCGTCATCAAGCCGTTGATGATGCACAATTCGTCGCGTTTTTGCGCCGCTTAGGGCCGCTGACCTTCACAGCCGGCGAGACGCCCGTTGATCAGCATCCCGATCTCAATATCGTCAGCAACATGGGCCGCACCACACCGCCCAAAAGCGTCTTCCATATTGACTCCAGCTACTTCGCCGACCCGCCGGCCTACACGGCTCTTCGCGCTGTGACGATTCCGCGCGTCGGCGGCGAGACGCTGTTTTCCAATCAATACCTGGCCTTTGACACGCTATCCAACGCAGTTCAGCACAAGCTCGCTGACGCAATGGTGTCGCACGTCGCCACCGGCATCGTCCTCAATGAACACGAAGAGCGCCAAAGCTGGCATCCGCTCTTCCTCAAGCACCCCATCTCAGGCAAGCGCTCCCTCTATCTGTCCACCCCCGCCCGCTGCCAAGCTATTCGCGACATGCCCGACGCGCAGGCGCAGCGCATCATCAAGCTGCTCTATCGCCACTCTATCCGCCCCAGCCGCTTGCTGCGCCACGCTTGGCAGACAGGCGACATCTTGATTTGGGACAACCGCTGCACCATGCACCGCGCAGATCATGAGCAAGTCAGTGGCGACCGTGTCTTGCATCGGGGCTTGGTGCTGGCGGGCGTACAAGGCTCGGCCTCACCTGCCGCCTAGCCAGCCATTACGCCTATGCCCTTAATTTCGCCAGTAGCAATCCGCTTCTGCCACTCCGCAGGCCCAGTAATGTGCGCGCTTG
>JANMDU010000098.1:0-42586 GCA_031376455.1 Variovorax sp.
CGCGGATTATTGGCGACTGCGCATTGGCATTGGGCATCCCGGGGTGAAATCTGAAGTGCTCTCCTGGGTGCTAAAAAAGCCGATGCTGGAGCAGCGCCAACTTATCGACGAGACGATTTCGCGCGGCTTGAAAGCTGTGCCCTATTTCCTAAGCGGCGACATGGAAAAAGCCACGCAAATCGTGCATACCGCCAAAGCGCCGCGCCCCAAGCCGCCACGCCCACCATCAGGATCTGCACCGCTATCTGTGGTGGTTTCTGCGTTAGGTTCTGCGCCCGCTGCTGCACCTGCATCCGCTGTAGTCTCACCTGCTAAACTATCAAAAGATGAGCGCTCTGCGCAGTAAATACGCCGGCTAAAGCCTAAATCGCTTAAAAATATCCTACAAATATCGGAGAACCGCCTTGGACATCCTCTATCCACTCATTGCTACCGTTCTGGCCTATTTGATTGGCTCACTGAGCTTCGCCGTCATCGTCAGCAAACTCTTCGGCCTCGCTGATCCGCGCACCTTTGGTAGCAAAAATCCGGGTGCGACGAATGTGCTGCGCTCGGGTTCCAAACCGGCAGCGATCATCACGCTCATCCTCGACGCACTCAAAGGTTACGTGCCGGTGATCTTGGTGCAAATCTTTGGCAAAGAGTTTGGCTTAGGCGATGGCACGCTGGCACTCGTCGCGCTTGCCGCCTTCCTTGGGCATGTGTGGCCGATCTTTTTCAAATTCAAAGGCGGCAAAGGCGTGGCCACTGCTGCGGGCGTGATCTTTGGTATTGATTGGCTGCTTGGCGTTGCCACTTTGGCCACCTTTGGTATCTTGCTGTTTTTCTTCCGCTGGGTCTCGCTGGCTTCAATTGCCGCAGGTGCATTTGCACCTTTTTTCTATTTACTCGGTGATCGCGGCCCGTGGTACACCTCGAAAGCCGTGATGTTCTCTATCTTCATCATGGCGCTCATTTTGGCCGTTCGCCACAAAGACAACATCAATCGTTTAGCCCAAGGCACAGAGCCCAAGCTCGGGGCGAAAAAATAAGCGTTTTATGCATCTAGCCGGCATAGATTCTGCGCGAATTGCTACAGAATTAATAGCGCCGCTCTAGTACCATGACATCGCTCGTGCGGTTCATCGAGAAGCGGCTGAGGAATGAATTGCCCAACAATGCAAACGGCATATTCGGCCCGACAACGGCTTCCACGTCGTAAATCTCCACCTCGCCCACACGCACAGACCTGAGCACCACGCGCCAGCCTTGTGCGATCCCATTGGCTGTGCTCATCCGCACCGACTGGCCTTTTTGATAATCAATGCCCATGCGCTGCGCGTCGTTCACGCCAAGCGCAATGGTCGTTGCGCCCGTGTCCACCATAAACTGAATCGCCCTGCCATTGATCATGCCGTTTGCCATGAAATGCCCACCTGAGCCCATGGGAAGCGTGATCTTGTTGCTTCCACCTGCGCCTGCGCTGTTACCTAAGCTCACAGGCGCATCGCCCACACGAAGATTGGCGCGCTTGCCACCAATCTCCAGCACAGCTTGATCGCCCGAAGCGCTGATCAGCTTGACCCCCGCATGCGACTCGCCAGCCGCGAGCAGCTTAGGCGCTGCGCCATCAATCACCAGCAAGCCTTTGCTGCCCATCACGCCAGACAAAGCCACTTTTTGTGAGGTATTTTGTGCCGTAGCCGGCATCAATACTGCGCAAAGCGCTATAGAAATCAGAGCATTTTTCATAGGAAAGATAAGGAGGTCGTCAGAAACGAAACTTTTTACAAGGTGTGGAAGTATTGTGAAGCTGTTTGTGAGCCATCTTGCTCAGAGCAACGCGCGAACGCAGGTTAAAATGCTAAGTTACCAATTGATTGCGCATCTGGCTTTAGCAAGATGCGCAAATGAATTAAACCGCGCGGGTGGCGAAATTGGTAGACGCACCAGGTTTAGGTCCTGACGGTGGCAACACTGTGGGGGTTCGAGTCCCCCCCCGCGCACCAGAATTTTTTGTTTTTATAAAGAGACTGATCATGGCCGTCGCCGTTGAAACCCTTGAAAAATTAGAGCGCAAAATCACTTTGTCGCTGCCCATGGCCACGATTCAAACTGAAGTTGAGACGCGTTTGAAAAAGCTATCGCGCCAAGTCAAGATTGACGGCTTTCGTCCCGGCAAAGTGCCGATGAGCATTGTGAGCCAACGCTATGGCTACAGCGTGCATTACGAAGTCATCAACGACAAAGTAGGCGAGGCATTTCAGGTGGCTGCCAACGATGCCAAGCTTCGCGTGGCCGGCATGCCAAAAATCTCTGAGTCAGAAGCCAAAGGCGATGAAGGCCAGATGAATTTTGATGCCGTGTTTGAAGTCTATCCAGACGTCAAAATCGGCGATCTTTCTACGGCAGAAGTTGAGAAAACCACCGCTGAAGTGTCTGATGCCGCAATTGATCGCACAGTCGAAATCCTGCGCAAGCAGCGCCGCACGTTTGCCCAACGCTCGGCGACTGACGGCACCGCCGAAGGTGATCGCGTCACAGTCGATTTCGTCGGCAAGATAGATGGCGAGCCCTTCGAAGGCGGCAAAGCCGATGATTTCGCTTTCATGGTCGGCGAAGGCCAAATGCTGAGCGAATTTGACGCTGCAGTGCGCGGCATGAAGCTTGGCGAAAGCAAGACTTTCCCCCTCGCCTTCCCTGCGGATTACCACGGCGCAGATGTGGCCGGCAAAACGGCAGATTTCCTAGTCACCATCAAAAAACTCGAAGCCCAACATTTGCCCGAGATCAGCGAAGCTTTTGCCAAATCCCTCGGCATTGCCGACAGCTCCGTTGATGGCCTGCGCGCAGACATCAAGAAAAATCTGGAGCGCGAAGTCAAATTCCGCTTGATTGCCAAAAACAAAGGCGCAGTGATGGATGCGCTGATTGCTAAGGCTGAGCTCGATTTGCCGCAGAGCATCGTTCAATCTGAATTGGATCGCATGGGCGAGAGTGCCCGCGCCGATTTGAAGCAGCGCGGCGTCAAAGATGCGGATAAAGCCCCAATTCCTGAAGACATCTTCCGCCCGCAAGCTGAGCGCCGTGTGCGCTTAGGTCTCGTGGTGGCTGAATTGGTAAAAGCCAATGACTTGGGCGCGAAGCCGGATCAGATCAAGGCTCACATCGAAGAGATGGCGGCATCGTATGAGAAGCCAGCCGATGTGATTCGCTGGTATCAAAGCGATCGTCAGCGCTTGGCCGAGGTAGAAGCCGTCATCATTGAAAACAACGTGACGGATTTTGTTCTGTCGAAAGCCAAAGTGACTGCGAAAGTTGTTGAGTTTGACGAGCTGATGGGTCAGCAGTAAACCTTGCGCCGCTCGGGGCTCAGGGAAATTGTCCACAATGGGGCTTGCATCTTACGGTGCTAGCCCCATTTGCATTCTTAGTTTAATTCTCGAAGCGCGTTTTGCGCTACAGTAAGCATAGCAAGGAATCTTCCACCATGAATCATTTTTTCAACCCTCTATCTGCGCAAGATCCGATCAGCAGCAGCGCACAGCGTCGCCTCGATCGCTTCGCTGAGAGCACTTTCGAGCCCGCCCAAGCCTTGGGCATGGTGCCGATCGTGATCGAGCAATCAGGCCGTGGCGAGCGAGCCTATGACATTTACTCTCGTCTGCTTAAAGAGCGCATCATTTTCTTGGTTGGCCCAGTGGAAGATTACATGGCCAATTTGGTTGTAGCTCAACTGCTCTTTTTGGAGAGCGAGAATCCCGATAAAGATGTGTACCTTTACATCAATTCCCCGGGCGGCTCTGTAAGCGCTGGTTTAGGCATCTACGACACGATGAATTTCATCAAACCCGATGTTTCAACACTCTGCACCGGTATGGCAGCGAGCATGGGCTCATTCCTCTTGATGGCCGGCGCCAAAGGCAAGCGCATCGCCCTGCCCAACGCCAGCATCATGATGCATCAGCCCTCGGGTGGTGCGCGCGGCATGGCCAGCGATATTGAGATATCTGCCCGCGAGATTTTGAAAACGCGCGAGCAACTCAACAAAATTTATGCAGGCCAAACCGGCCAACCGATTGAAAAAATCGCCCGCGATGTCGAGCGCGATTTCTGGCTTTCTGCTGATGAAGCCAAAGAATACGGTTTGATCGACCAAGTGGTTGCGAAACGCCCAGCATAATGGTTTCAGGCCTAAAGGTTCAACAAGCACTGTGCTATCAAAATGGTAACTGAGCGCGAAACAGGTATTGCAAGCGGTATCATTGTGCTTAACCCATTTTGGCAACCTTTGGACATATCTTATGGCAGATCGTAAAGGCAACTCCGCCAGCGAGAAAACGCTGTATTGCTCCTTCTGCGGCAAAAGCCAGCACGAAGTCAAAAAACTCATCGCTGGCCCTTCGGTCTTCATTTGCGATGAGTGCATTGATTTGTGCAACGACATCATCCGAGATGAAGTCACCCCGGAAGCTGAAAAAGCTGCCAAAGATGGCTTGCCAACACCGCTTGAGATCAAGCAACATTTAGATGGTTATGTGATCGGTCAGCAAACGGCTAAGCGCGCCTTGTCAGTGGCGGTGTACAACCATTACAAACGTCTCAAGCACAAAGAGAAAGCCAAGAAAGATGACGTTGAACTCACCAAGACCAACATCCTGCTGATCGGCCCCACGGGTTCGGGCAAAACCTATCTCGCGCAAACCCTCGCTCGCATGCTCGATGTGCCCTTCGTGATGGCAGATGCCACCACGCTGACAGAAGCTGGCTACGTGGGCGAAGACGTGGAGAACATCATCTCCAAGCTTTTACAAGCCTGCAACTACGATGTCGAGAAAGCGCAGCGCGGCATCGTCTACATCGACGAGATCGACAAAATCTCCCGCAAATCAGATAACCCCTCTATCACACGCGATGTGAGCGGGGAAGGTGTTCAGCAAGCTTTGCTCAAGCTCGTCGAAGGCACCATGGCAGGCGTGCCACCGCAGGGCGGACGCAAGCATCCCAATCAAGACTTTTTGCAAGTTGATACGACGAACATCTTGTTCATTTGCGGCGGCGCGTTCCAAGGTTTGGAAAAAGTCGTTGAAGCGCGACAAGAAGCCGGCGGCATTGGCTTTGGTGCATCTGTGAAGAGTAAGAAGCAACGCAGTCTAAGTGATACCTTCAAAGAAATTGAGCCTGAAGATTTGATCAAGTTTGGCTTGATCCCCGAGCTCATCGGTCGTTTGCCTGTGATCGCGACGCTGGATGAATTGAGCGAAGAAGCGCTGATGCAAATCCTCACCGAGCCAAAAAATGCGGTGATCAAGCAGTATGCGAAATTACTGGCGATGGAAGGCGCTGAGCTGGAAGTGCGCCCGAATGCTCTGCGTGCGATTGCCCGCAAAGCGCAGGTGCGTAAAACCGGCGCGCGCGGCCTGCGATCTATTCTAGAAGCCGCTTTGATCGACACGATGTTTGAATTGCCCGACACGAGCAACGTAACGAAAGTCGTGGTGGATGAATCCACCATTGATGAAGGCAAACCACCTTTGCTCGTGTATCGGGATGAGGCCAAAAAGGCCTAGTCGGTTTTGATGTGATTCGCTTGATGCTCGCTTGGTGATTGCAGGCGCGCATCAAGCCTTAAAAGATTTTTTTGAGAGTATTAGCCATGTCTGGTGTCACCACCCTCCCCTCTGATCCGCTGGATTTGCCGCTGCTGCCTCTGCGTGATGTCGTCGTCTTCCCGCACATGGTAATTCCTCTTTTTGTGGGTCGCTCCAAGAGCATCAAAGCGCTTGAGACAGCCATGGAGTCAGATCGGCGCATCATGCTGGTGGCGCAAAAGGCTGCAGCCAAAGACGAGCCGGTGGTCGAAGACATGTTCGCTGTAGGCTGCGTATCCACAATTTTGCAGATGCTCAAATTGCCCGATGGCACAGTGAAAGTCCTTGTCGAAGGCCAGCAGCGTGCTACCGTGAATCAAATCACTGAAGGTGAGGCACACTTTCACGCTAACGTCACGCCTCACAACGGAACGGCACCAACAGCCGATAGCCTCACTGCGATTGAAGCGGTGCGCCGCGCGGTGATCAGCCAGTTTGATCAATACGTCAAGCTTAATAAAAAAATTCCACCGGAGATACTGACATCAATTTCCAGCATTGACGATGCGGGCCGCTTGGCCGACACCATCGCCGCGCACACGCCGCTCAAGCTCGAAAATAAGCAAACCGTGCTGGAGCTGCTCGATGTGAAAGTACGGTTGGAAAATGTATTTGAACAATTAGATCGCGAATTAGAAATCCTCAACGTCGATAAAAAAATCCGCAGTCGCGTCAAGCGCCAAATGGAGAAAAATCAGCGCGATTTTTATTTGAACGAGCAAGTCAAAGCGATTCAAAAAGAATTAGGCGATGGTGAAGAAGGCGCAGACATTGAAGAGATCGAGAAAAAGATCAAAGCGGCCAAGATGCCGCAAGAGGCGAAGAAGAAGGCGGATTCAGAGCTTAAAAAGCTCAAGCTCATGTCGCCGATGTCTGCTGAGGCGACTGTGGTGCGTAACTATATTGATGTGCTGATTGGCCTGCCCTGGAGCAAGAAAACCAAGATCAAGCATGATTTGGGCAACGCTGAGACCGTATTAAATTCAGATCACTTTGGCCTCGATAAAGTCAAAGATCGCATTCTTGAATATCTCGCTGTGCAGCAGCGTGTGGACAAAGTCAAAGCGCCGATTCTTTGCTTGGTCGGCCCACCCGGTGTGGGCAAAACATCACTCGGTCAATCGATTGCCAAAGCCACCGGTCGCAAGTATGTGCGCATGGCGCTCGGCGGTATGCGCGATGAGGCCGAGATTCGTGGTCATCGTCGCACGTATATTGGCGCGTTGCCCGGCAAGATTTTGCAAAGCTTAACGAAAGTCGGCGCACGTAATCCGCTCTTCTTGCTCGATGAGATCGACAAAATGGGACATGATTCACGCGGCGATCCATCAAGCGCTTTGCTAGAAGTCCTCGATCCTGAGCAAAACCACACCTTTAGCGATCATTACGTTGACGTTGATTTTGATTTGAGCGATGTGATGTTCGTCGCCACCTCAAATTCGATGAATATTCCGCCTGCGTTGCTAGATCGCATGGAAGTCATTCGCCTATCGGGCTACACGGAAGACGAGAAAACCAGCATCGCGCTGCGCTACCTGTTTCCCAAGCAATTGGAAAACAATGGTGTAAAAACGGCAGAGCTTGACGTGACGGAATCTGCTGTGCGCGATCTCGTGCGCTACTACACGCGAGAAGCAGGTGTGCGCTCGCTGGAGCGTGAGCTCTCCAAGATTTGCCGCAAAGTCGTCAAAGGGATCTTGCTCAAAAAATATGTGGGGCAAGTGGTCGTCACGGCTGAGAATTTAAGTGAGTTTGTGGGTGTGCAGAAATTCAACTATGGCCGCGCTGAACAAACGAGCCAAGTGGGGCAAGTAGTCGGGCTGGCGTGGACGGAAGTCGGCGGCGATTTGCTCACGATTGAAGCGGCTACGATGCCAGGCAAGGGCGTGACCACGCGCACCGGTTCGCTGGGCGATGTGATGAAAGAATCTGTAGAGGCAGCTCGCACTGTGGTGCGCTCACGCTCACAACGCTTGGGGATCAAAGACGAACTTTTCGAGAAACGCGATGTTCACATCCATGTGCCCGATGGAGCGACACCGAAAGACGGTCCAAGCGCCGGTATTGCGATGACGACAGCGATTGTCTCCGCGCTCACGGGTATTCCTGTTAAGGCATCCGTCGCAATGACAGGCGAGATCACTTTGCGCGGTGAAGTCACAGGCATTGGCGGCTTGAAAGAAAAGCTGCTTGCTGCTTTGCGCGGCGGCATCAAGACGGTTTTGATTCCAGAAGAAAACGTCAAAGACCTCGCTGACATTCCTGAAAACGTAAAAAACGGTATGGAGATCATTCCTGTGAAATGGATTGATCAAGTACTTCAAGCCGCGCTGGAGCGTATGCCTGTGCCTTTAACGGATGAAGAAATGGTGCCAATAGCTCTGGTGTCAGGCGATGCAGCCGTTGTAAAAACAAAAAGTAGCACGAAGGTTTTGAAGCACTGAATAAGCATGAAATTTACTGCTATAATTTGGCTCTCTCGCGGGAATAGCTCAGTTGGTAGAGCGCAACCTTGCCAAGGTTGAGGTCGAGAGTTCGAGACTCTTTTCCCGCTCCAAATTTCTAAAAAGGGAAGCAAATGCTTCCCTTTTTAGTTTGTGGAACAATACTTATTTAAACGGCGCGATAGCAAAGCGGTTATGCCCCGGATTGCAAATCCGGTTAGCCCAGTTCGACTCTGGGTCGCGCCTCCATCGACTAATTGTCAGCTCGGCTAGTAGCCTAGAGCAACCATAACGCAATTGCTAAATAGCACGTAGACGTACAACAACGTCTGCAATGTGTGCCAAGCCAGCGCCAAGTAAAAAAACCGACACCATCTGCCAATTGCTGCCTGCTAAGGCGAAGCGCAAGGCCAGCATTAAACACAAGCCTGATGCTATGTTGAGCAAATAATCACGCGGCTTCAAGCCACGTTTTGTTTGCAGGTGATAAATCAGCAAAATAGTGACTTCAAGCAATGTGATGGCGATGATGGTGTCAATCAACCCACCGCTCATCACCCAGTGCTGCAGCCAAGCCGTCACGTGTAACCCGTCATACTTTTGCCAACCCGAGCAAATGACCCATGTCTTTGAAGAAGATGCGTACATGCGCCATCGGCTTTTTGCGTACCAATTGTTTGTTCATATAAGACTCAAATGTCAGTTGCTGCACGTCGCGGTCTTCGCACATTTTGACAAAGCGCTCGCGACGTTTTTCGCTGCCATACCAAAACCATTGCATGATCCCGAGAACGCCAAACACTAGGCCATGAGCTTTCATAAAACGTTTACGCGCTAGCTTTAAGGCACTCGCATCCCCGGTTTCCAACAGCTCTTGAACTGACTGCGCAGCCAACTGGCCACCGAACATAGCGTAGTAGATACCTTCACCTGATGCGGGCGCGACGACACCTGCTGCATCGCCAGCAAGCACCACGTCGCGACCGTTATCCCAGCGCTTGAGGGGCTTCATAGGCAGGGGAGCCCCTTCACGGCGCAAGACTTCAGCGTTTTCCAGCCCTGCAATTTGGCGCAACTGCCCGACTGCGCCGCGCAATGAAAAGCCTTTGTCCGCGCTGCCTGTGCCAATGCTGAGGGTGTCGCCATGCGGGAACACCCAACCATAAAAGTCTGGCGACAGCTTGCCTTGGTAAAACACGTCACAACGCGAGTCGTCGTAGTCTGCAGGTTTAATAGCTGGCACACGCACGATCTCGTGGTATGCGAAGACGCATTTAGGATGATCAGCGCCCGGTACTGTTTGCTTGGCTACTTCCGACCGTGCTCCGTCTGCACCGATGATGCTGCGGGCGCGAACGCGAGCAGGAAAACTTCCTGATTTATGTGCGTTTTCGCGAGCCTGAAAATGCACCACAGCCACGCCGTCCGCATCACGTTCGATGCGATCAAAGTTACCAATTCGGCGTACCGCACCGCTGGCAGCGGCACGCTCGCGCAGCCATTCGTC
This sequence comes from Variovorax sp., assembly GCA_031376455.1. GTDB lineage: Bacteria > Pseudomonadota > Gammaproteobacteria > Burkholderiales > Burkholderiaceae_C > JANMDU01. The sequence goes on from JANMDU010000098.1 coordinate 9,582, forward strand.
AAACTGCTCACGGTTGACCATGCCCACAAAGCCATTATCGATAGGAATATCAACTCGGTTGTTTTTAGGAGAGATCATGCGTGCCGACGTGGCGCGTGCGACCAGCAGTTTGTCGGGTATAGCGAAGTCTTTGATCAGGCGCGGTGGAATCGCGCCTCCGCAGGGTTTGACGCGGCCTGCGCGGTCAAGAAGTAGCACCGAGCGGCCACGTCGCGCAAGGTCATGCGCTGCTGTAGCACCGGCTGGGCCTCCGCCCACGATGACCACGTCAAATGTTTCTGTCATGTTCATGTTGTTCACCTTGATTGATTCGAATTGCTTGCAAAAGAAAAAGAAATCGACGCGCTTTGAGTTGTCGGTGCATCGCGCTTGACGGGATTGCCGATTCGCCAAGCCAACAACCCAGACAGTACGAACAGCGCCGCCTCAAAACCAAACACGCTCGCGTAGGCCGCGCCAGGAGATGCAATCAGCCATCGCGCGATGTCACTCGCTGCTGTGCCCATCAAACCCCCAAGGCCAAAAGCCACTGCTTGCGATGCGCCCCACAGACCCATGCGCACACCCGCGCGCCCATCGCGACCCTGATGGGCTAAACGCATCATCGAGCTAATGGCACCAATTGAAAACGCGCCATTGGCCACGCCAAGCGCAAACACGGTGGCCTTGAGCGGCCAGCCTGGGCCGACCAAGCCGGCAACGCTCAAACCTGCAAGAGCCAATGCTGATGCAATACACCCGCCCACTGTCCAGCCGCGTAGTGAGCCAATGTGACGTAGCACGGGTTTGTTAGACCAGTGCGCACCCAACAATCCCGCTAACGCCACCAAAATCATGCCTGCCAGCACACCGCCATGCTGAACGCCCGATAGCGATGTTGACTGGCCTGGGGTCAAGCCAAACACCGTTCCCGCGAAGGGCTCCAAAATCAAATCCTGCGCGCTATAGGCCAGCATCGAGATAAATACAAAAATCGTGAACTGCCTCGCAGCTGGCTCAGACCAGACTTGTGCCAGTGCCTCGCGAAAAACAGGACGCACCGGCTCGCGAACTTGTACTGCCTCATCATGCTCAGTTTCATGACCTTCCAACCTGTAAATCGCCAACATTGCTATTACAAAAGCTGTGCAGCACACTCCCACCGTTACCAACACCAGCCGAAAAGGCGAATAGGGGTCGAGCAGCTTGCCAGCAAGTATTGATGTGACGGCAAAACCGAAAATCATCATCATCCAGACAATCGTGGCTGCTGCAGCGCGGCGTCCCTCAGGCACACGCTTGGCCAACATGACCAGCAGCGATGTGCCGCTTGCGCTCACCCCAAGACCAATGAGGCAAAAGGCAAGCACAGCCAGCGCAATACCCGCAGCACGGTTGCTGCCCATCCAAGCCGTCGCAACGGATGCGAGCACACCCCCGATGGCCAGCACCGCCATACCGCCCACAATCCATGGCGTGCGGCGACCCCCCACGTCTGAGCCAAAGCCCATGCGCGGGCGCGCGACCTGCACTAGGTAATGCAGCGCCACCAAAAAACCAGGCAGCAGCGCAGGCAAAGCCAGCTCCACGACCATGACTCGGTTCAGCGTTGAAGTGGTCAACACCACCATCGCGCCAAGCGCAGCTTGCAACAGTCCGACGCGGATGATTTGAAGCCAGCCAAAGGATGTCATATGCTGACACCTGAAAAACCGACAACCTGCAAACTAGCTGCATACAAACTGCGAAGAGCAAAAGCACTGACCATCATGCCCGCGACAAACAGCGGAACACCAAAGCCGCTGTACCAAAGCGCACGCTCTGTCACGCTGGCTAAAAATCGCCGCATCATGATTAACTGCACTACCACTAAAGCAGCGATGCCCGATGCATGTAAAGGTTTCAGCCACATCAGCAACAACACGATCACTGCAAGTTGCGAGAGCACCATCACGGCGCACGCAACGCGAGCGGCGTTTTGCACACCCAACTGAACTGGTAACGAGCGCACGCCCATCTGACGGTCGCCATCGACTGATTTGAAATCATTGAGCGTCATGATGCCGTGCGTGCCGAGGCTGTAAAGCGCCGCAAGTGCCATTGAGCGCGCATCGGGCATGATGCCGCCAGCCATCACCGCCGCACCTGTGACCCAAGCAATACCCTCGTAACTGAAACCGCAAGCAGCGTTGCCCCACCATCCGTTCTCCTTTAACCGCAGGGGCGGTGCACTGTAAGCCCAAGCCAACAACAGCCCTACCACTGCCGCACCAAACCCCCAAGGGCCGAGTACAGTTGCGACCAGCAAAGAAATGATTGTCCAGAGCACCGCTAAATACAATCCCCACTTGCCAGGCATGCGGCCCGAAGGAATAGGCCGCTGTGGCTCATTAATCGCGTCGACATGGCGATCAAACCAGTCATTCACCGCCTGGCTGGTCGCGCAAACAAAGGGCCCAGCCAGTGCCACGCCGACAACTGCCAATACCCACTTGCCTTCCATGGCCATGCCCGAAGCCACAACACCACACGCAAACGCCCACATGGGTGGAAACCAAGTGATTGGCTTGAACAGTTCAGCCACAGTTAAGAGACTCGGGCGCGGTTTATCAAAAAACATAGTTGTATTATTCAGTTGACAGTGTATAGTGTCAACTAATATTTACACCAATAGATGGATTAATGTCAAAAATGATTGACATTGATCGCACAGATTAACCACAGCACAGCTAGTCATCCACTGCTGGCTGCGGGTCAAGGTCTATCGTGATCTGTTGGCCAACCATGGATGAAGGGGATGTGATGACGACATCAAACAACGCCATGACTTTTTCACAGTCGCTGTCGGAATGGGCGCCTGAATTGGCGCAAACCATGATCAGCCTAGGCGGCGATATTGCATTGGTACTGGACGAACACGGCGTTGTGCGTCGGGTGAATCAGCGCGCGTCGACACCCTTAGCCACAGATGCGCATCAATGGATTGGTCGCCTCTGGACTGATACAGTGACTATTGAAAGCAAGCCCAAGCTGGAGAGCATGATTGCTGAGGCGACGCCAGACTGTGCAACGCGAAAGCGCGAGGTCAACCATCCATCGTCCAACGGTGCCAGCATCTCGGTGGCCTACACGGCTATGAGGCTGGGGACAGATGGGCCGATTTTGGCCGTAGGACGAGACCTCGGCATTAGTGCAGCATTGCAGCAACGCTTTTTAGGTGCACAACAAGAAATGGAGCGCAACTACAGCCGTGCGCGCCAGTCTGAGGCCCGCTATCGTTTGCTTTTCCAAGTCGCAACGGATGCTGTTATTGTGGTAGATGGCGCAACACTTTGTATTGTTGAAGCCAATCAAAGTGCGACCGATTTGTTTGACCTGACAGCGGCGCAAGTTGTGGGGCAAAGCGCTGATTTTGCGTTTGAGCGTGCCTCACGACATATCGTCACTGCAGGCTTGAAAGCAGCCCTAGACACCAGCCAATCTACCGAGACACGCGGACTCTTGCGGGGCAAGGCACGTACCGCCAGCGTGACGGCCACGCCGTTCAAAGTCATCGACACTATGCAACTGCTGGTGCGTATCCGCACGACAGAGCAACTGGCTGCGTCAAGCGACTTGGGCGCAACGCTCGCACGCTTGGTTGACAGCGCCACTGAAGGTGTCGCAGTGACTGATGTGGATGGTTGTGTGCTGGTAGCCAACCCAGCCTTTTTAAAATTGATCGAAGTCAGCACGGAAGCATCTGTTCGCGGAAGACCGTTGTCCGATTGGATCAGTTTGCCCAACAGACCTTTTAGTTCCCTTTTGAACCAAGCGTGCAAGGAAGGCATGACTGAGTATACGCAATCACAATTGTTGCTTGGCAACGCTTTGCTAAAACCGATAGAAGTGGCCGCAACATTGCTCAGTGAGATTGATCCACCATGTATTGGTTTTAGCGTGCGCCTGGCTACCAACGACAACGGTGATTTGGCTGCGACCGTGGAGCCTGTGCAGGCAGCGGTCAAGGTACTGTGTGATCAAGTCGGCAGCCAAGCTTTACCTGAACTCATGCGCAGAGCAGCCGATATGCTGCAACGTAACTTTATTCGCATGGCGATGGAACGTGCAGGCGCTGATTTAAACAAGGCCGCTACTATTTTGGGTATCAATCGACAGCAGCTAGAAATGCTCTGCCAGTCCGGTGCTGGCGCGCCGGGCGGCGCGGCTTTATAACAACTTACGCAGATGCCTCAGACAGCGCATCGCTTACGCCAAATCGACGCAGTTTGACATACAGGCTTTGTCTTGACAAGCCGAGCATTTCAGCCGCAGCAGCGCGATTGTCACCCGTCAGCTCCAGCGCTGCTTCAATGCACAACTCTTCAATGAGATCGGTGGTTTCCCTCACGATATCGCGCAACGGTACACGGCCGACCAACTCAGTCATCTGACCAGGTGAGCGAGGCATATCTTTGCCCGCGACTTGCGCCTCTCCTGTCAGACGTCTGCCCACATCACGAATGGTAAATGCCAGACAAGGCTGCTCAGTGCTATTCACAGATACAGCTGAAATCTCAACATCGGCCTTGGCTCCGTATTCGCCTTGCATGGTGGTGGCATACAAGCGCACTGAGCCGCGCTGTTTCAAGTTGGATACCAACACATTCATGTCGACGCCGCTTCGCCCCAGCCATTTTTGCAACGACTCGCCGCGAACTAGCGCTTCACTTGCAAGCTGCGTCAGATCGAGAAAAGCTCGATTCACGGATACGATACGTCCGTCCAGATCTGTCATGGCAAAAGCATCCGGTGCATTTTCTAGAGCTTTCATTAACAGCTGTGTCGTGCTGCTGTCGCTTGACGCATCGCGCACCTGTGTGGTGTTGATGCGCACTAAAAAATGTATTGAATTCTCTTGCCGGAATAATGATCCTGACAATGAGTAAACTTCTTGCGAACCTGCAAAACAGACTGTGATTGCTTCGGCTCGGCCATTGCTGCGCAGTGCTGCAAACAACTGCTGAACACCTGACACACTGAGTGCGTCGATGCCCTCAATAAATGTCCAGCCTACCGTTCGAGCTTTATCGCCCAAAAGCTTGAAAGCGGCAGGGTTAGCTTCTTCAATTTTTTCAGAGTTGGCATCCAAAATCAACACCGCTTCAGACGCCACCTGAAACAGCAGGCGGTAACGGGTTTCAATGTGGCGCAGCCGCCAATAGTCACGCTCCATCGACAACTGCGCACTGACCAAGCGCTGCTGCAACGCAACTTGCGAACGCAAATCCCGACCAAAAGCGACCGAGTGCCGCAGTCCCGCCTCTCGGGTGACTGGCACTATGGTATACGACAGCGCCAAGTCTGCCTTAGTGGCAGATGGGTGGTTAATATGCCGCCACTTTGTGCTGCCGCCAAGGGCGGCTTCTTTGAGCATTTCTTGGATTTTTGGCTGACTTTCAACCGTGACCGTTTGCAGCCAAGGCTTGCCCAGCCAATCCAGATCACTATGCTCTTTGAGCTCGTCGCTGGCAAAAGCCATATCTTGAATGACACCTGCTTCATCAAGAATAAGCGCTACATCTGCCGCAGCAGAAATCAAAGATGCAGCAGTTTCCGCATCAAGCCCTGCCAAAAACAGTTCTGGCTGATCAAACTGCCCAAGAATATTTTCTTTACTCAACTGGATGTTGGCATTCATTTAGAAGCGGCTGTGTTGTGCGATGCACTGTCAGCACGCTGATTGTTAAGTTGTCCTGCAACCAAGCGGGCGGCTAATTTAGGCGCTTGAGCTCCATCCGTTGAAGCTGCGTCGGCATTGACATAAGAAACATATTCAGGATGCGCAAGAAACAGCGGCCCACCAACCATCACGCTGATAGACGAATTCAGCGCAGATGTTCGAATTTGTTTGATACATTCCGCCAGTGCATCTAGCCTTGTTACATCACCCAATGAGAAACCCACCACATCAAACCACTCACTACGCACCATCGTGACCGGATCTGCACCAGCTTCCCATGGACCGCCGCCAACATCCCAGCCAGCTCTTCTGAAGAATTCAGACACCATCACCAGTCCAAAAGTATGTTGCTCTCCCGGAGCTGGCAATAACAGTGCTCGTCTGCCGTTTGCCGCGCTATTCGATTGACTGAAAGCTGGACTGAGTTCGCGCAGCACCTGATGCAGGCGGCCCAAGCCAAGTGTGACCTCAGTGAAGTCGCATAGATCTTCCTCCCAAAGTTTGCCCAGATACCTAGCCACAGGCGCGAGCAGATCGGTATAGATCGTCTCTACTGAAATACCGCTGCTTCGCATCGTTTCGATACATGCGTTAGCAACATTCTCGTCAGGTGCTAACACCAGCTTTGCAAAAGCCGTCACGTCATCCGCACTGACTTGCGGATCTGGTATCGGAGTCATGCTAATGCAATCTGCCGCCGTCGGATGCGCCAGCATCAATCGCGGAATGATTTGATGCTCAATAGCACGCGAGAGCACAGCGAGGCGTAATTCAACGATCTCCCGATTGGCATCGGTAGCCAAACGCGCCAGCGCTTGACTACCTTCGGTATAGGCACTGCTTTTGGCTTCTGTGCCTGCCGAATTGCTTGCTACGGCTATTTCTTCGGACACTATTTCTAGATTATTAATATGCAAGTTCATCGGTTTTTCTCCTCGTATCCAACTTTTATATCCCTAGAGTTTTTGCGTGGTGGCACCGAAAGAATCGATACAGGAACGCGCTTTTGATTCACATTGGTAGTCAATTATAGATACGCTTAATCCTTCAAATACGGCGCGGATTACCTCAAGTCGTTGATTATTATTGGATATATACATGCTGCATACGATTCGGTCAACCTAGTCTTTACTAAGTTTTCAAGCTTTTGTTTGAATTTGAGGTGTCAATAACCAGTTTGCGAACAAAGTAAATTTAGTGTCAGATTAAATTTACGTCAATATAAGTTGACACTTTTTAAAAATCGCGTTTAAATGGGGGTATGCAGATTTGTGAAAACGAGACAATGCCAGACCAACTGTACACCGCAGAGCAGCGGCAGCGGCGAGATGCGTCCGTTTGGACTTTGGTTCAAGGAGTGCTTGCGCCGATACAGTTCTTGGTGTTTCTCATCAGCCTTGCGTTGGTACTGCGGTTTTTGATGACGGGGGAAGGGCAAACTGAAGCCACTGCATCCGTCGTAGTCAAGACCTTGACTTTGTACACCATCATGGTCACCGGCTGTATTTGGGAAAAAGTGGTTTTTGACTGCTACCTGTTTGCCCCGGCTTTCTACTGGGAAGACTTGTTCAGCATGCTTGTATTAGCTCTGCATACCGCTTACCTTGTGGCGCTATTGACCGGAAGTGTAGGGACTCAATCGTTGATGTACCTTGCGTTAGCAGCCTACGCGGCATATATAGTCAATGCCGTACAGTTTATTTTGAAGTTGCGCGCTGCTCGTTTGGGTCAGGCGCAACAGGCCTTAAATGCACACCAAGGCGTTGTGGCATGAATGCAGTTATCCCCATTCGCGGCGCTACATCTGGCTGTCTCGACGCGCCGATCCTCAAAGAACGCGGTCAACGCGAAGTATTTTGCGGGCTAACAGGCATCATCTGGTTGCACCGCAAAATTCAGGATGCGTTTTTCTTGGTCGTTGGCTCGCGCACTTGTGCGCACCTGATTCAGTCGGCCGCTGGAGTAATGATCTTCGCCGAACCTCGTTTCGCCACCGCCATTATTGACGAACGTGATCTAGCAGGATTGGCAGATGCAAACACTGAACTTGACCGCGTAGTCACACGTCTTTTGGAACGTCGCCCAGAAATCAAACTGTTGTTTCTGGTCGGATCATGCCCGTCAGAAGTGATCAAACTAGATTTAGCTCGCGCAGCGTCAAGGCTTTCCTCAAGCTTTTCTCCAAAAGTCCGCGTGCTGAATTACTCAGGTAGTGGGATTGAAACCACTTTTACCCAAGGAGAAGACGCTTGCCTAGCCAGCATGGTGCCCGTGTTGCCAAAAGCTGATGACAGTGCTTCAGCTGATTTATTGATCGTCGGTAGCCTTGCGGATGTGGTTGAAGACCAATTTGCCCGTTTGTTTAAAAAGCTCGGCATGGATAGTGTGCGTTTCTTTCCGCCACGCCAAGCCGATGCCTTGCCTGCGATTGGCCCGAATACCCGATTTTTACTGGCGCAGCCTTTTTTGGCAGACACGGCCAAAGCCCTAGAAGCACGTGGCGCACAACGCATTGCAGCCCCGTTTCCATTAGGCGTTGAGGGAACAAGCCAGTGGATATGGGCGGGAGCTGCGCTGTTTAATGTGGCAAAAAGCCATTTCGATGAAGTGACTGAACCGGCTCGCACACGTGCCAACACAGCAGTAGCGCGCCAACGTACGCAACTCATTGGCAAACGCATCTTCTTCTTCCCCGACTCGCAACTCGAAATCCCCTTGGCCCGGTTTTTATCCCGCGAACTGGGCATGGAGCTGGTCGAAGTTGGCACACCCTATTTGCACCGCCAACACCTCGCAGAAGAATTAGCAATGCTCCCTGCAAACACATTTTTATCAGAAGGTCAGCATGTCGAAAACCAGCTGGATCGCTGCCGCGCTGCCCAACCTGACATCGTGGTGTGTGGCTTAGGGCTGGCCAATCCGTTGGAATCTGAAGGTTTGACAACCAAATGGGCGATTGAGTTGGTGTTCACACCTATTCAGGGCTTCGACCAAGCGGCAGATTTGGCCGAGTTATTTAGCCGCCCTCTCACCCGTCGTTTGAAATTGGCGGCATAAACCATGCAACTCACCCTCTGGACATACGAAGGCCCGCCACACGTTGGCGCGATGCGTATTGCTACCGCGATGGAGGAGGTGCATTACGTTCTGCACGCACCGCAGGGCGATACATACGCTGACCTTTTGTTCACCATGATTGAACGGTTGCCGAAACGCCCACCTGTTACCTACACCACCTTTCAGGCTCGCGACTTGGGTGGTGATACCGCAGAGTTGTTCAAGACCGCAGCACGCGAGGCTTTTGAACGCTTCAAGCCCAAAGCCATGCTGGTCGGCGCTTCTTGTACGGCAGAGCTGATTCAGGACGACCCAGGTGGCTTGGCAAAGGCGCTTGATTTGCCAATTCCTATTGTTGCACTGGAGTTGCCCAGCTACCAGCGCAAGGAAAACTGGGGCGCTTCTGAGACTTTTTATCAATTGGTGCGCTCGCTGGCGAGACCAAAAACAGACCGCGCAGTGAGCAACCGCAAAAGCTGCAACATTCTTGGACCCACAGCCCTAGGCTTCAGGCATCGCGATGACTTGCGCGAAATCTCCGGTTTGTTAAATCAGCTAAGCATCGACATCAACGTGGTTGCACCGCTGGGAGCAACGCCTGCCGACATGGCACGCTTGGGAGATGCGGACTTCAATGTGGTGCTCTACCCTGAAATTGCTTCAGTGGCGGCTCAATGGCTAACCCGCACATTCAACCAACCTGCCACCAAGATCGTCCCCATTGGCTCAGGAGCGACCCGTGACTTCATCCAAGAAGTCGCGCAACTGGCGGGTGTCGATGCGAGTAAAGTTTTATCAAGTGCCGATGCCAGAGCACCTTGGTATGCCAAGTCTGTGGACTCCACTTATTTAACCAATAAGCGCGTGTTTGTGTTCGGCGATGCGACCCATGCTGTGGCAGCTGCCCGCATTGCCAGCTGCGAGCTTGGCTTCACAGTTGTTGGTTTAGGCACTTACAGCCGTGAACACGCGCGCGAGGTGAGAGAAGCCGCCAAACTCTACGGCATTGAGCCTTTGATCACCGATGACTATTTGGAAGTCGAGGCCAGGGTGGCTGAGCTGCAACCAGAATTGGTGCTGGGCTCGCAAATGGAACGCCATATTGCAAAACGCTTAGGTATTCCATGCGCTGTTATTTCAGCCCCAGTTCACGTGCAGGACTTCCCAGCGCGCTATTCACCGCAAATGGGTTTCGAAGGTGCTAATGTAATGTTTGACACTTGGGTACATCCGTTGATGATGGGCTTGGAAGAACACTTAATTGGCATGTTCCGGGGTGATGCTGAATTTCATGAAGACGCGAGCCCTTCACATCTAGGCAAATCGGCGGTGTTAAACAAAGCCGCTGCAGAAGTTGAAGCCAGCGAAGCAATCTCAAGCGCTGCAAAGACTTCGGCCGAGGCCATTGAGCATACAGTTGCAGTATGGGGACAAGACGCTGAAAAAGAATTGAAAAAAATCCCGTTCTTTGTGCGCGGTAAAGCCAAGCGCAACACTGAACAGTACGCTAAAGATATGGGTCTCAAGACCATCACCTTAGAAACACTTTACGATGCCAAAGCTCATTTCAGCCGCTAAGTCTGACGTCGTGCCAATGCGCGTCGTGCTGGTCACTATGGACAGCCATTTGGCCAGTGCCGCTGAGCGCGCTAACCAAGCGTTGCGCAAAACCATGCCGGGTCTGAGCTTCAGCGTGCATGCCGCCGCTGAATGGGGCGACGACGTGCAAGCCCTAGAGAGATGCAAAAATGACATTGCCCAAGGCGATATCGTGATTGCGACTATGCTGTTCATGGAAGATCATTTTTTGCCCATCCTGCCTGCACTCAAAGCGCGCAGAGACAACTGCGATGCCATGGTGTGTGCGATGTCCGCAGCTGAGGTCACCAAGCTCACGCGCATGGGCAAGTTTGATATGTCTGCCCCAGCCACAGGCGCATTGGCATTCTTAAAGCGCCTTCGTCCCAAGCCGCCAGTCAAAGCAGACAGTAGCCAACCATCGGGTACGCAACCCACAGCTGGCGCGCAGCAAATGAAAATGCTGCGCCGCTTGCCTAAAATATTGCGCTTTATCCCAGGCACGGCGCAGGACGTGCGGGCTTACTTTTTAACGCTGCAATATTGGCTAGCTGGCTCACAAGAAAACATGGCTAGCTTAGTGCATTTTTTGGTTGATCGATACGCCAGCGGCCCAAGACAAGCTATGCGCGGCATGGCTAAAACACAAGAGCCAGTCGAATACCCCGAAGTTGGTGTCTATCATCCAAAAATGACACACAACGGCTCAGTCAACCGCATGGCTGGCTCGCTGGATGCGCTGCCGTTAGTGGCTACAACAGGCAAGCGAGGAACAGTTGGCTTGCTGCTCATGCGCTCGTATGTGCTGGCCAACAACGCGGATCATTACAATGGTGTGATTACTGCGATGGAAGCGCGCGGTTTACGTGTCGTGCCCGCTTTTGCAACTGGCCTAGACCAGCGTCCTGCAATTAATGCATTTTTCTACAAGGATGGCCGTCCCACGATTGATGCGCTCGTTTCGCTCACGGGGTTTTCGTTGGTCGGTGGCCCTGCTTACAACGATTCCAAAGCAGCTGAAGATATTTTGGCAAAACTGGACGTGCCTTACTTGGGCGTGACGCCGGTAGAGTTTCAGACACTCGACCAATGGGGTGGTTCTTCTCGCGGTTTACTTCCCGTCGAAGCCACCATGATGGTCGCTATTCCTGAGCTAGATGGCGCAACAGGTTCAATGGTGTTTGGCGGTCGCGGCAGTGCAGAGCACATCACCTGCACTGGTTGCGCCCATGCATGTACCTTTAAAAATGCCGTCGATGCGCACGACATGCATAGTTGTATTGAGCGCGCCGATATGCTGGCCGCGCGCGTTGGTAAACTGGTCGATCTACGCCGATCTGAGCGCGCCGAGCGTAAAGTTGCTGCAGTGGTGTTTAACTTCCCACCCAACGCAGGAGCTACAGGCACAGCAGCTTTTCTCTCAGTCTTTGAATCCCTCTTCAATGTGATGACGGCGATGAAGCGCGAGGGCTACACCATCACCGTGCCCGACAGCGTTGATGCGCTGCGCGAAGCTATCATCACGGGCAACGCTTCACTGCACGGGGCGATGGCCAATGTCCACGCCAAAATTAGTGCTAATGACCATGTCAGACGTGAAAAACATTTGAAAGAAATTGAAGCTCAGTGGGGTTCAGCGCCTGGCAAGCAGCAAAGTGATGGTTCAAGTATTTTTGTACTCGGAGAGCGTTTCGGCAATGTATTTGTCGGCATTCAGCCCGCATTTGGCTATGAAGGTGACCCGATGCGTCTGCTGTTTGAAAAAGGCTTTGCACCCACCCATGCTTTTTCAGCCTTTTACCGATGGTTGCGTGAAGACTTTGGTGCGAATGCGGTGCTGCATTTCGGAACACATGGCGCGCTTGAATTCATGCCCGGCAAGCAAAACGGCATGACCGCCACCTGCTGGCCAGACCGCTTGATTGGCGATCTGCCCAACATGTATTTGTACGCGTCCAACAATCCGTCGGAAGGCACGATTGCCAAGCGACGCGCAGCTGCCACGCTCATCAGCTACCTCACGCCGCCAGTTGCTCAAGCGGGCTTGTACAAAGGCCTTAATGAGCTCAAAGATATGCTGGAGCGTTTTCGCGGCCTAGAGCCTGAAGCGCAAACCGAGCGTAATGAGCTAGCGGTGGTGATTCAAGCCCTAGCCGCTGAGTTTGACTTAGCGCGAAGCGAGCCTGCATGGGGCGCAAATGCCGATCTGCTGATCACCAAGCTCACCAGCGATGTGCTGGAAGTTGAATACACCCTTATCCCCTACGGCCTGCATGTGGTTGGGCAAGCCCCCAGCCCGGCGGAGCGAGTTGATTTGCTGCTGTCTTGCGCCGAGGCATCGCACGGCATCAAGCCTGACCGGGCTTTGATTGAAGCGCTGGTTGCTGGCAGCAGCCCCGATGCACTGGTCAAGCAAGACGCGCAGCTACTGGTGTTGCTCAAAGATTTAGCAGCCACAGACAAACTGATGGTCGAAGACCATGAAATTGACGGTATTTTGCATAGCTTGGATGGCCGCTTTTTGCGCCCCGCCCCTGGCGGTGATGTACTGCGCACGCCGGCTGTCTTGCCCACTGGCCGCAACCTGCACGGCTTTGACCCTTTCCGTATTCCCAGCGCCTATGCCGTGATGGACGGCGCGCGCCAAGCTGAGCGCTTGCTCCAAAAGCACGCAGCAGATGGCCACGACTTCCCAGAAAGCATTGCGATGGTGCTTTGGGGCACTGACAACCTCAAAAGCGAAGGCGGCCCGATCGCTCAGGCACTGTCATTAATGGGTGCCAAGCCGCGCTTTGACAGTTATGGTCGCTTGGCAGGTGCTGAGCTGATCCCCTTGGAGCAATTAATCCGCCCACGCGTTGATGTGATCATCACATTGTCAGGCATCTTTCGCGACCTGTTGCCGCTACAAATTAAACTTTTGGCTGAAGCTGCCTTCATGGCTGCAAGCGCAGATGAGCCGCTTGAGAAAAACTTTATTCGCAAACACGCACTGGCATTTCAGGCCGAACATGGCGGAGATTTAGAAACAGCATCATTGCGCGTTTTCGGTAATGCTGAAGGCGCTTATGGCTCGAATGTCAATAGCCTAATTGACAACAGCCGCTGGGAAGATGGCGATGAACTAGCCGAGACTTATAGCCGCCGCAAAGGCTTTGCTTATGGCCGATCAGGCCGCCCGATGCAGCAAGCCAAGCTGCTGAACAGTGTGTTGGCAGGTGTGCAATTAGCTTACCAAAATCTCGACTCCGTTGAACTTGGCGTCACTACAGTTGACACCTACTTCGACACCTTGGGTGGTATTAGCCGAGCCATCAAACGCGCCAAGACGGACAAAGAAGGTGCGAATGCTGAGATGGCTCCGGTCTACATTGGTGACCAGACCCGCGATGCCAATGGCGGCGGCACGGTGCGCACATTAACCGAACAAGTTGCGCTAGAAACCCGCACGCGGATGCTGAACCCCAAGTGGTACGAAGGCATGCTCAAGCATGGCTACGAAGGTGTGCGGCAAATTGAAGTGCATGTGACCAACACCATGGGCTGGTCAGCCACCACAGGCCAGGTGCAGCCTTGGGTGTACGAACAGCTCAGCCAAACCTTAATGCTTGACCCAGCCATGCGCGAGCGCCTGGCCAAGCTCAACCCGACCGCATCAGCGCGTGTCGCCAATCGATTGCTTGAAGCCTCTGATCGCAAATTTTGGACTCCCGACGCAAAAATGCTCGACGCACTTCGTCGCGCAGGCGAAGAGCTGGAAGACCGGCTCGAAGGCGTGTTTACTCCATCACTTGATATTTCCCAACAAGGAGCTCACGCATCGGCGTGAACAAAAACCATGAACACGACAACTGTGCCTTTCCCAAGTATCAAAAGCAGAGGCGAGCGAACCAAAATCCAACTTGATGGCGAAGGTAGCCTGCAAGTCCAGCTTGACCCGAACCTGAAAATTGGCAACGCGAAAGTGTTTGCTATTTACGGCAAAGGTGGCATTGGCAAAAGCACCACGTCGTCAAACTTGTCGGCAGCTTTCTCAAAAATGGGGAAGCGGGTACTGCAAATTGGTTGCGATCCGAAGCACGACTCCACTTTCACACTGACAAAAAAAATGTTGCCCACAGTTATTGATGTGCTGGAGTCGGTAGATTTTCATGCCGAGGAATTGCGGGTCGAAGATTTTGTGTTCCCCGGCTACAACGGCGTGATGTGTGTTGAAGCAGGTGGCCCGCCCGCAGGCACAGGCTGCGGCGGCTATGTGGTGGGCCAAACCGTCAAGCTACTGAAAGAACACCATCTGCTTGAAGACACTGACGTGGTGATTTTTGATGTCCTAGGTGATGTAGTGTGCGGTGGTTTTGCTGCACCTCTTCAGCATGCCGACCGCGCATTGATCGTGACTGCTAACGACTTTGATTCGATTTTTGCAATGAACCGCATTGTTCAAGCTATTGGCGCGAAAGCCAAAAACTACAATGTACGCTTGGGCGGCGTGATTGCCAACCGCAGCAAAGACACCGATCAGATTGATAAGTACAACAACCAAATTGGCTTAAAACTGGCCGCGCACTTTCCTGACCTAGATGTGATTCGTCGCAGTCGGCTGAAAAAATGCACGCTATTTGAGATGGAATATTCGCCAGAGCTGGAGGCGGTGCAAAAAGAATACATGCGCTTGGCTGCATCGCTGTGGTTAGGCACGGAGCCATTGAATGCAGTGCCGATGAAAGATCGCGATATTTTCGACCTGCTGGGTTTTGATTGAAAAAATTACCAAGTGAGATGACCGTGGAAACCATCACCTACACCAGCCGCCGCAGCCAGATCGAAGATTACTTCGATCGCACAGCCGTGCAAGCGTGGGAGCAGCTCACCTCAGATGCACCCGTTGGCCGAATCCGCACCACGGTGCGCGCAGGGCGCACAAAGATGCGCGGTACGCTCCTTTCTTGGCTGCCAGAAGACATGCAGGGTAGAAGAGTTCTGGATGCCGGCTGCGGTACGGGTGCGCTTGCCGTTGAGGCGGCACGCCGGGGCGCAGATGTGGTCGCCATAGACCTATCGCCGAAACTGGTTGAATTGGCTCGTCAGCGGATGCCTGAATCTTTTAAACATGGCTCACTTGAATTTCTCAGCGGTGACATGTTAGACATGAGTCTCGGCAAGTTCGATCATGTTGTGGCGATGGACTCAATTATTCATTACGAAACCAAAGATGCCGTCGCCGCTTTGTCGCGTTTAGCAGAGCGCACCTCGACCTCTATTGCCTTCACTTTTGCACCACGCACGCCTTTACTGGCTGTCATGATTTCAATTGGCAGGCTCTTGCCAAGAACCAACCGCGCGCCTTGGCTAGAGCCCATGGCCAAAGAAAAGCTGCTAGCGCTGATGGAACAAGACGCGGTTTTGCAAGGCTGGCATCACACGAGAGACGAGCGTGTATCCAGCGGCTTTTACAAATCACAAGCAATGGAGTGGACTAGGCTGTGAAAATGCTGAGCTTTAAAAACGGCGTTCGCCGCATCCCCTTGCAGTACCTGCCGTTTGCGGATGCAGCAAGTGCAGGTTTGCCGCTCATGCGGTTGCTTCGGCTATCGCTTTTTCAAGTCACGGTCGGCATGTCGACAGCGCTCATGGTTGGCACGCTCAATCGGGTCATGATTGTCGAGCTGGGTGTAGCAGCTTGGCTGGTGGCTTTGATGGTAGCAATTCCGTTTTTAGTTGCACCTTTCAGAGCTGTCACAGGTTTTCGATCAGACACACACCGCTCTGCCTTTGGTTGGCGACGCGTACCGTTCATTTGGACGGGCACGATGCTCCAATTCGTGGGTTTGACTTTCATGCCATTTGCCCTGCTGGTGCTGACCGGGCAAGGTGATATCAAAACGCCCATGTGGTTCAACCAAGCCATTGCGGGTTTGTCGTTTTTATTAGTGGGTATTGGTTTGCAAACTTCACAAACTGCCGGTCTGGCTTTAGCCACAGACTTGGCCGATGAGCCTACCCGTCCGCGGGTGGTGGCGTTGATGTACGTCATGTTGCTGGTTGGCATGGTGGGTAGTAGCTTTTTCTTCAGCTGGATGCTGAAAGACTTCACACCAAAAAAGATGATCCAAGTTATTCAGGGCCATGCGGTTCTGACGCTGGTGCTCAACGCGATCGCCCTTTGGAAGCAGGAAGCGCGCGACCCGGCAAGAGCCGCAGCTTTGAAGCTGATACCTGTACCTGTTTTTAAAGATGCTTGGCGGGTTTTTATCAATAACGGCAAAGCACGTCGATTCTTGACCATGCTGGCGTTGGGCACAGCCGCCTTCAACATGCAAGATATTATTTTAGAGCCTTATGGTGGAGAAATTCTCAAACTCACCGTCAGCGCCACGACTCTCTTGACAGCTTTGTTAGCCAGCGGCTCGCTTGTGGCTTTTGTTGTGGCATCCCACAAGCTATCTAAAGGTATTGACCCTTTGCGTCTGGCTGCCTATGGCGTTGTTTGCGGCTTGCCGGGGCTTTCAGGGGTTATTTTTGCTGCGCCATTAGACGCCTCTTGGCTGTTTTATTCAGGTGTATTTTGGATTGGCTTTGGCGCCGGGCTATTTTCAGTCAGCACCTTAGCGGCCGCTATGGCAATGGAAAACAAAGAATTTATTGGCCTAGCGCTGGGTGCTTGGGGCGGCGTGCAGGCTACAGCAGCCGGCGTGTCGATTGCCTTCGGTGGTGCAGCACGTGACTTTATTTCTAGCCTAGCTATGCAAGGCTCGTTGGGTTCAACGCTGGCAGTGCCCGTGACTGGCTACAGCTTTGTGTACTACCTCGAAATCTGTTTGCTGTTTATAACGCTAATTGCCGTTGGCCCGCTGGTCAAGCGTGCTACCTTGGCCAACTCACAACCAACGACTAAAAACGAACGTTTTGGCTTGGCTGAGTTGCCAGGCTGATCAACTAAAAAATCAACAAGCCATTATTCATTTTTAACGTTACCGCGACCGCTACTTTTAGACTTTTAGGAGACCCACATCATGCAAATAGGCGCCATCACCGGTTATCTTGATTTACCTCAAATCATCTTGTACGCTTTCTGGCTATTTTTTGCTGGCATCATTTACTACTTGGTACGAGAAGGACATCGCGAAGGCTACCCGATGGAGTCTGAAGAGCGGCCGGGCTCGGCGCCAATCACTGGTTGGCCTATTCCCGCACCTAAGACTTACCTGCTAGCCGATGGAAGAAAAGTCACCATTCCCGAGCTGAACCGTCCCGAGCCACCGGTCAACACCCGCCGCGACGGCGCATCATTTGGCAACCCATACATCCCCACGGGCGACTTGATGACTTCTGGCGTAGGCCCGGGCTCTTACACGATGCGTGCTGATACTCCCGACATGGACTTGCATGGCCACCCGATCATCCGGCCTCTGCGCGTATTGGATGGTTTTGATGTGTCTAAGAACGATACCGACCCACGCGGCCTACCTGTGATTGGAACAGACAACAAAGTTGCAGGCAAAGTGGTAGATATGTGGGTTGACACTTGCGAAATGATGTTCCGCTTTGTCGAGGTGGAGTTGGCTGGCAGCACAAAACGTGTGTTGTTGCCCGTGCCGTTTGCCCGCATCTCTGCAGCCAGCGTCAAAGCACATAGCATTTACGCTGCTCAGTTTGCCAATGTGCCGACCACCAAAGGCGCTGATCAAGTCACGCTGCTGGAAGAAGAAAAAATCAGCGCTTACTACGGTGCTGGCACTCTGTACGCTGACCCAAGCCGCGCGGAGCCATTGGTGTGAATATGGGCGTGAATGTGAAAAACATCCAAAGTAATGGCCACGAGCATGAGTTCGAGGCAGCGTACGGGCTGCCTGAACCTCTGCCCGAAGGCGAAAACATCTTGTGGCAGGGTGCACCAGACTTGATGGACTTGGCGGTGCGGGTATTTCACATGAAAAAGATCGCGATTTATTTTGTAGTGCTAACAGCGGTCAGGGGTTCGTATTTGTATTCATTGGACGCAGACAACTTCACTGTTGCTGCTGGTGTGCTGATTGTCGCAGCACTGGCCTTGACGGCCATGGCTGCACTGGGCTTGTTGGCTTGGCTCACAGCCCGCACAACGGCTTACACACTGACCGATCAGCGCGTGGTGATGCGCATCGGCATTGTGCTCACGCTGACGTTTAACTTGCCGCTCAAGCGAATTGAAACCGCTGGCCTGCTTCTCACGCGCAATGGCTATGGCGATGTTCCGCTGGCCATCAGCGGTGGCGACAGGATTGGCTACATCAATCTGTGGCCTCACGCACGGCCGTGGCGACTAGCCAACCCGGAGCCCATGCTGCGCTGCCTACCACAAGCTCAGGCGTTTGCCAGCTTGCTACAGCAGGCGTGGACGCAGGCCACTGGCAAGCCCGGTGCGGCGCTGCAAACACCGAGCAAGGCGCAAGCAGCTGACTGGCAAGCGAATACCCAGCTAACCGCCAGCAAATAAAATTGTTTGCAAATGATGACCACCACAGCACTTTCGAACGCAATGTCCACGCCTAAACCAACTGCACCTGACACCTTTCCACGCTGGGTACTGTGGGCAACGGCAACATTACTGTCATTCACATTAATTACTGTCGCGCTGGTGAGAATCACGGGCAATAGCCCAGATCAGCTTGCCGCCGCGACTGTAAATGAGCGATTGCTTCGCTTTGAAGACGTGCCAGGCGGCGGCGTGGCGGTAATCGATGGCGAAACAGGCAGGCTGCTCACCACGGTGACGGGTGAGCAAGGATTTTTTCGCGGGGCGATACGCGCGCTAGCGCGCGACCGCATCGCCCGCAAAATCGGCTCGCAAGAGCCTTTTAAACTGATTGCCCGCACCGATGGCAGGTTAACCCTGTTTGATCCCGTCTCGGGTCAGCGTGTCGACCTAGAATCGTTTGGCCCGACTAACGCAGCGGTGTTTGCGCAGTTTTTGAACATGCAGCCACAACGCTAATCACTGACGTAGTTTCCACCGACACGATTTCTAGGACAGAATTATGCAAGCAACAGCAACAGCTACCGTCACCACCTCCGCCACAGCAGCTTTGCAAGCCAAGCAGGACACATTGCTCAGCCCGCGCTTTTATACGACTGACTTTGCCGCTATGGACAAGATTGATGTGTCTAGCCTGCGCGTTGAATGGGACACAATGCTCTCCGAGTATGAAGGCGACAATAACCACGACCACTTTCAGCGTACGCCTGAATTTGCGGTCGAGGTGGCTGAGCATTTTTCAAAAGTCTCCCCTGAGCTACGGCAAGAATTTATTGAATTTTTGATCAGTTCTCTGACGTCCGAGTTTTCAGGCTGTATTCTCTACAACGAGATCCAAAAAAACGTCACTAATCCTGACATCAAGGCGCTCATGCGCTACATGGCCCGAGACGAATCGCGTCATGCAGGCTTTATCAACCAATCACTCAAAGACTTTGGCTTGGGGCTCGATTTAGGCGACTTGAAGCGAACTAAGGCCTACACTTACTTCAAACCCAAATACATTTTTTACGCCACTTATTTGAGCGAAAAAATCGGTTACGCCCGCTACATCACTATCTTCCGGCAACTTGAGCGCAACCCCGACAAGCGCTTTCACCCGATCTTCCGCTGGTTTGAACGCTGGTGCAACGATGAGTTTCGCCATGGCGAGTCGTTTGCGCTCATCATGAGATCTCAACCGCATTTGCTCAAGGGATTGAATGTGCTGTGGATTCGGTTTTTCTTGCTCGCTGTGTACGGGACGATGTACGTACGTGACCACACGCGCCCGCAACTTAAAGCCGCTATGGGGCTAGACCCCACTGCCTATGACTACGAAGTGTTTCGCATCACCAACGACATCACAAGACAAGTATTCCCAGTATCGCTAGATATTGACAGCCCAGCTTTCCGCGCCGGCATGACAAGGCTGTTTGCAGCGCAAACTGCTATCAACGCTGCCAAAGCACGTGGCGGCTCGCTGGGCTGGCTCAAGCAAGGCTATTGGGCGGTCGTTGGCGGGTTGACCTTTGTGCGCCTTTTTGTGCTGCCCATGAAGCACCACGAGTTGCCAGCGGACATCCGCATGCAGCCCGTCTGGTAGCACCTGTCAGGCAGCATACGCAACATGCTTCAATTGATTGTTCCGGTGCTGTTCGCTGTTTTTATCTGGTGGTTTTCTACTGGCGTTGTGCTGCTGCTTAACGGTATGCCGCGCACCACCTTCCGCTGGAGTGTGTTGATTTCATCCGCGCTGGCGCTCACAGCGCTGTACGCGCTACAGCAGACTGCCAGTACCTTGAATGTCGTCAACGCGTACTGCGCCTTCACTTGCGCTCTGTTGGTGTGGGGCTGGCATGAGCTGACTTTTTTGACCGGCTGGCTCACCGGCCCACGCCAACAGGCGTGTACAGCTGATAGAGGCTGGCCGCGCTTTACCCAAGCTGTGGCTGCTATTCTTTGGCACGAACTAGCCATTTTGGCCAGTGGCATTGTGCTGACCGCCATCACTTGGAATGCACCTAATCAGATAGGGCTATGGACTTTCCTCGTGCTGTGGGTCATGCGCACCAGTGCCAAGCTCAATTTGTTTTTCGGCGTGCGCAATTTGTCTGAAGAATTTCTGCCTGCGCACCTGACTTACATGGGCAGCTACTTCAGGCGGCGTGCGATGAATTTGTTTTTGCCTATTTCTATTGTTTTATCGGCTGTAGCCCTCGTATTCATTGCGCAACATGCTATGAATTTTGATACTAGCGCTGCTGAAGCAATCGGTTTGATCTTGGTCGGCAGCATGCTAGCCATGGCGATTTTGGAGCATTTTCTCCTAGTACTGCCCTTGCCTTCGACGGCATTGTGGCGCTGGGCTATGCGCAATCGCACGCCACTCGTCACTCGGGCTGCAGATTGATTTTCATGACCTTCAAAACTTTTTCGCCCCTCAATTTAGTGACGACCCCACCGCTGCCGGGATTTGTGGCTCAGGGCTCTGGCGCAGGCCCGGCAGGCGAGCACACCGCCATTGTGGTGGGCTCTGGCTTTGGCGGCTTGGCTGCAGCGATTCGCCTCAGCGTTATGGGCTACCAAGTCACTGTGCTAGAAAAGCTTGATGGCCCCGGCGGGCGTGGCTACGTGCGCAAGCAAGACGGCTTTATTTTTGATGGCGGGCCAACCATCGTCACCGTGCCCTTTCTGTTTGAAGAACTGTGGGCGCTGTGTGGCAAAAAGTTCAGCGACGATGTTGAGCTTCGTTTGATGGATCCGTTTTATCGCGTGCGCTTTGATGACGGCACGCACTTTGATTACAACGGCGATCCAGCTCGCATGCGTGCCGAGGTCATTCGTATCAGCCCCGAAGATGCAGCCGGCTTTGACCGTTTTGTACAAGAAGCCGACAAATGCTATCGCTTAGGGTTTGAAACTTTGGGTTGCAAAGCATTTGACAGCATCGGCGACCTTGTAGCCGCCTTGCCCGCAATGATGAAGATGAAAGCTTGGCGCACGATGTACAGCCTCGTCGCAGGCTATCTGAAGCACCCCAAGCTGCGCATGGCGATGAGCCTGCAAACCTTGCTGATTGGCGGCAACCCGTTTTCCGTCACCGGCGTTTACAGTTTGATCAATGCGCTTGAGCGCCGCTTTGGCGTGTACTCGGCCATGGGCGGTACGGGCAGCATCATCAACGGCATGGTCAAGTTGTTGACTGAGCGCGGCGTACCTGTGCGCTACAACTCTGAGGTCAAACAGATCTTGGTTGAAGGTGGCCGCGCCACGGGCGTTGAGTTAGCAAGTGGGGAGAGGTTAGCCGCCAACATTGTGGTTTGCAATTCAGATACATCGTGGACGTATAAAAACCTGATTGCGCCCGAACACCGCAAACACTGGACAGATAGAAAAATAGAAAACGGCAAGCATTCGATGAGCCTGTTTGTCTGGTATTTTGGTACTAACAAACAATATCCCGATGTGCCGCATCACACCATGGCGCTAGGCCCGCGCTATCAAGGCTTGCTAACGGATATCTTTAAAAATCACAAGCTCACCGACGATTTCAGCTTGTATTTGCACCGCCCCAGCGCCACGGATCCGTCGGTCGCGCCGGCTGGGCATGACTGCTTTTACGTGCTTGCACCTGTGCCGCACCTTGATAGCGGCACGGATTGGAAAACCCACGCTGAGCCTTATCGGCAAGCGGTGTGCAAGCGGCTTGAAGAAACCCTGCTGCCCGATTTGAGCCAACACATCGTCACCTCCCATATCATGACACCACAGCATTTCAAAGATGATTTGCTGTCGTATAAAGGCGCAGCATTTGGCCTAGAGCCGGTGCTGCTGCAAAGCGCATGGTTTCGCCCTCACAACCGTAGCGAAGACATTGAAAACCTCTTCATGGTCGGCGCCAGCACCCACCCCGGCGCGGGCATGCCCGGTGTGCTGATGTCAGCCAAGGCGCTTCAAACTGTTGTGCCTGAAATACGCTATCCAAGCAACATTGCTAGCGCTTAACCACCTACGCAACACCACGCCTATGCAGTCAGCGCAGCCGTCCATCGTCACACCCTCCGCTCCTGTTTCTGAGCTAGCTTCAACCCAAGCGAATGCCAAGCACGGCTTTGACTATGCAGCCTGCGAAGAGCTGATGCGAGGCGGCTCTAAAACGTTTTTTGCCGCATCACGCTTATTGCCCAGACGGGTGCGCGGCCCAGCCATCGCCTTATACGCCTTTTGCCGCGTCGCCGATGACGCAATAGACAACAGCAGTGACCGCGTAACAGCGCTAGCTGATCTGAACGAACGCTTGCGCCGCGTCTATGCCAACGACCCGATGGCCTATGAGCCTGATCGGGCGCTGGCCGCCGTCGTGCGCGAATTTGATTTACCGCTTGAACTGGTCGCAGCACTGCTCGAAGGCTTTGAGTGGGACGCCGAAGGCCGTCGCTATGAGACGATTGAAGATCTGCAGGCTTATGGCGCGCGCGTGGCAGGTAGCGTGGGCGCGATGATGGCTGTTGTGATGCGTACCCGAGGCGAGCAAGCACTGGCTCGCGCCTGCGATCTCGGTGTGGCGATGCAGCTGACCAACATCGCGCGCGACGTTGGCGAAGATGCACGCTTTGGCCGCTTGTATCTACCACTCGCTTGGATGCGCGAAGCCGGGCTAGATCCTGATGCTTGGCTGAAAAATCCAGTTTTTGACACGAAAATCGCCAACGTCATTGACCGCCTGATCAAAGCCGCCGACATACTTTACGAACGCTCTGAGCATGGCATTGGCCACTTGCCACGCGACTGCCGCCCAGCGATTCGCGCAGCTCGGCTGGTGTATGCGGAAATTGGTCGCCAACTTGAAAAAGCTGGTCTCGATAGCATCAACCACCGCGCCGTGGTATCCGGCAAACGCAAGCTGGCTTTGCTGGCTAGGGCCAGTAGCGCTTTGCTGATCGCACCTGCTGATCCAAACATTGTATTTACTGCCCTGCCCGCTAATCAGTTTTTAGTGCAAGCCGCTAGACTGCCCGCAGGCAATGAGCCAGCAGCGACCAACCAACCAGCGCGCCGTAGTTTTGAAGAACGCGCCCGCTGGACAGCCGAGCTGTTTGAGCGACTACAGCGCACCGATTCCGCAGGCAGCAGATCGCGCGAGGCGCATGCCGCTGCCTATGCGGCTGCCCACGGCCACCGGCTGCCCGCAACTTTGCAGCCTGATCGGGCAGCACAGGAGTTGAAGGTATGAGCAGCACTTCGACTCTGATGGCAATAAAAGTGCTTAGCATCATTGCTTTTGGCGTTGCATTTTTTTGGTGGCAAATGCGCGACTTAGCACAAGAAAAAAAACGTGCGGTCGAGCGGGAGGTCACGAAGGCAGATGAAGCCTCTTGAGTGAAGCTACGACATCAAGTCACATGCAGAACACTATCGATTTAATAGCACTTCGCGCAGATATATATTCGCTAAAATCCAGTTTTAGCAAAAATAAATGATTGTTCAATTTGAGGAGCATCCCACCATGTTGACCCGACTCTTGTACGTCAGTACCTCTGTTGGCCCTGTCACCACAGCAGTCACAGGCACGATTCTGCGCAGCGCGCAAAGGCACAATTCAACACGCGGCATCACCGGCGTTTTGTGCCAAGGGCGCGGAGTGTACTTGCAAATTTTGGAGGGCGAGCGTAGCCATGTGGATGCGCTTTATGGACGCATCGCGCTAGATAAACGCCACCAGAATTTGGTGCTACGCCAGCAAGAAGACATCACCCGCCGCAGCTATGGCAAGTGGGCCATGGCGCACGTCGAGATGGCTCACGTAGATCATGCACAGACGCCGCATCAGCCAGCCGCTTTTGATCCCTATCAGGCGACTGCTGAGGAAATCATGGCAAAGATTGATGCTCTGATTGCTGCAGGTAATGTCATGGAAGCACCTGTAGCTTAACTTGTAAATACCGTATCGTTTTAAGTGCCTTTTCGGCTTCTAGCCGGCATATATACTGAGTTTAATGCTATACATTTAATAGTACTAATTATTAAACCTCAACCTATCACAAGCCTTTTACGATCATCAAATAGACGATTGGAAGTGGCACGATGGTGGCAATCGCACCGCTGATTTGCCAAATACGCGAGAGCTTAAGGTATTCGGGCGTGATGGCTTGATACTTTTTGAGCAACACGCGCTGGCGCAGCTGGATGGGCACAAGTACCAGCGCCCAAATCAAGCCGGACAAACCGAACAGCATGTACGACCACATGATCCAAGCCTGTGATGCCGCAGGCGCGCCTGCATACCGGTGCGACATGAGCGAGCCGGTATACACCACCAGCAGTGCCCCAGTCAGAGTGAACATCACGTCTGTGATGAGCACCAGACGATTGCTAAACGAGATCACTTCAAAATTACGTGTGCGTTCGGCCAAGAATGCCCAAGTGCCGCTGACCACCACGTTGCCCAAAAACAAACAGGCTGACAGGACGTGCAAGACTTTGACCGTATCGTTGGCGATGACCATCTTGGCGTCTCCTCAAGCGCGGCGCGGCATGCGAAAGGGCAACATCATTTGAACCGCACGGCTCGTCAGCCGCTGAGGCTCAAGCGTTTCGTGTACAGCAGTGACCTGCTCCCCAAGTAGCTGCGTGCGCAGCAAGCTCCGGGTATAAAACGGTGTGTCTTCGAGCGTTTCGCTTACCTTGCTCGTCGTGCCTGCATCGGCGCGAATGCCACGGTCAATGCGCCACAGCGGGGCGGGCAAAGCTTCGCGCAGGGGAGAAACTTCAAACGATTGCCATGAGCCATCGGGCTTAAAGCGCTCAGCCAGCAACGTGCGCGCGCCACTTAACTGCGTCACGTCGTAAATCACGGCGGTGCAGCCATCAGCCATCCGGGCGCGCGACCAATCCCATGTTTTGAAAGGCACAGTGACGGGCTCGTCGCCTTCGTTGCTATCGAGGTAGGCGTTACCTTGCCAGCGCAGACCCGGTTTGGCGAGATCAACTTCAATACGGGCGCATGGCGCAATAGGCCCCCAGCGGTGACGGCCTCCATCATCCAGCGCATGGGTGTATTTGCAAAGCGCCTGCGGATAGACGCGCACCGAGCCGCGCACCCGCTGTGGGATGGGCACACTGATCTCGTCGAGATCAATAGCCAGATGATCGCCTCGCCAAGCCAATTGGCTCGGGCCAACCCTCAAATGCTCAGCATCACGCTGCACGTTGCGCTGCCCGCGTTCTGTCATCGCCCAACGACGCTGTCCCGGGCTGTAAAGCGCCACGTTGATGGCGCAGTGGTTATCTGCGTTCACAGCCGTGCTGTGTTTTGAAAAAGCGCTCGCGTAATACGGCGAAAAAACGCTGCCGACGAACGCAATGATGCTCAGGGCGTGCTGACCGTCGTCGCTGATGGCATCGACATACCACCAGAGATACGCACCCGACCCAACGGCTTGGTCGAAGCGAGGTGTGCCATCACAGTGGCGGCCGCCAGTTGACCCGACAGCGCCGCCATCGGCACGCCCGGCCCCGGATGCACGCTGCCCCCCGCCAGATACAGACCCGGCAGTTTGCTGGCCGAGCTCGGCCTTTGAAAAGGTGTCATCCAGCCGTGCGACGCCGGGCCGTAAAGCGCCCCGCCCGTGCCCGGAAATAGCTTGTTGAAATCGCTGGGGCTCGTGATGACTGATTGTGCCGTGGCTGAATTCAAATCCAGCGTCAGGCCACATTGGCTCAGCAGTTTGAAGCTTTGCTCCTGGCATGATTGGATCTCCAATGAAGTTAAATTTTTATCTGCGCTTTGATCGCCCGTGGCGGGGGCATTAACGAGGCACAGGAGGCGTTCGTTGCCCTTGATCGCCTGCGCTGTGTCGCTACGATCTTGAGCACAGACGTACACCGTGCCTCGGCTGGGCAGCTTGTACTGCTTGAAAATTTCATCAAACTCTCGTTTGTAGTCGTCGTCAAAAAACACGTTGTGCCTGACCAGCGGAAAGCCGCTTGTCGGCGCGTTGACAGACCAAGTTACAGCCGACAAAGAACGTTTGGCCATCGGTGTATTGTTTGCAGCACTTTGAGTATCTCCACCCAACAAGCCCTGCGCCAGCGCGCTGGCATCGCCATTAAAAATAACCGCGTCTGCTTGCAACTGCTCACCACCTGCCAGCTCAACGCCGCAAGCTCGCCCATCACACACCAAGATGCGCTGGACTGGCGTACTGTATTGCAGTGTTGCGCCTTGGCGCTCAGCCTGCGCAGCGATCGCTTTAGCCAGCGCATGCATGCCACCATCGACAGACCAAACACCGTCAAGCTCCACATGCGCAATCAGCATCAAGGTTGCAGGCGCAGCCAAGGGCGATGCACCGCAATAGGTGGCATAGCGGCCAAATAACTGTCGCAGACGCGGATCAGAGAAGTAGGACCCGAGCGATTGCCACAGCGTTTTGAAGGGGCCTAAGCTGGCCAGCGTGGCCAATCCGCTGGGGCCAAGGTCTGCGCCCATGCCCATCAGCGTTGGGCGCGACGAGCGAATGTACGGTCCTTCAAGATGCTTGTACACACTTTTAGCTTTTTCGCAGAAGGCAACAAAGCGCCGCGCCTCCGCTGGCGAGCTGAACTGCGCGATAGCGTCGGCTGAGCGAGCGATGTCAGTAAATAGATCAAGCCGTCGATCAGTCGTACTCCAAGCGTGGCGGCACAGAATATCAAGCGGCTCTAGTTTGACGATGTCATCCAACTTGCAGCCAATTTGCGCAAAAATTTGCTCAAACACCCAGCGCATCGTGAACACCGTCGGGCCTGAATCAACCAGCGCGCCGCCCACATTAATCTGCCGCATTTTGCCGCCAGGCGCAGCGGCTGATTCCATTAATGTGACGCGTACACCGCTATGCGCCAAAAGCAGTGCGCTCACCAAGCCTCCCACGCCAGCACCGATCACAATGACATGCTTTTCACGCAATACAGCGGCGTTATCCATACGACCTACCCCGCCAGCTTCCGATCAAACTCAATGGCACAAAGCGCGCGAACATGGATTCAGAAAAATACGCGCCTTCGTGCGCAGCGCGAATAGCTGCGAGATGAGCGCCTGTGCGGGCGTATGCATCCATGGCAGCAGTGCTTTCCCACAAGCTAAAAGTGGCTTGCCGTAGAAATGGCGCTTCTCCTAAGCCCGTGGCAAGCAGGCAGCCGCTTGCAGCGTTGAGTGAAACCTCACTTGCTGGCTGCATTCGCCAAAAGCGCAATGCGCTGAATGGACGAATAGAGGCACGCGTCAGCGCCGCAATCGGTCCGTTTTCAGGAAGACTGGCAGTCACAGTGATTGAATTCCTAGACCAAGTGCCCTTGCATGAATAAGCGCGTAACTTAGCGCTGCAAAATTCCTGCGCGCGTTGTTGGTAGCCTTGAGCAATCGTTGATTGTAGAAATGCGTCTGCACTTTCTTCGTTACTGAAAAGACAAAACAGCGCCTGCCGTGAGCCGCTAGGCTTGAGGCCGAAGCCGCCGCCGTCGCCACTGCCCATCACCTTGGACATCACCAAGCCGGGCACATTACGCAAACCGAAAAGCCCAAGAACGAATCGCGCGTAACCCCACACACGGTGCTGCGGCGCAATGTCAGCCAATAAAAATACAGCCACCGTTCCCATGGGCGGTGACTGTGGGTTTGAGGTGGCTAATACGACGGGTGAAATAGTGGGCGGCATTTGGAGGATGACCGCCCATCTTGAACCAACGCGTTCAAAAGGGGCTAATGGGCCAGCAGAATTTATTTGGCAGCAACTTCAACCTTGGCGGCGACGGGTACGCTGGTGCCAGCATCCGCAACGGGCTTAGTGGCTGGCACAGCTAAAGGTGCGTCTGGCGCTTTAGCCGGAACTGCGGCAGGTGCATACATTGCTGGGTAGTGCTTCGCCATCGCCTCACCATACAAGGGTTTGTATGCGCCTTGATGGCAGGTCGCGCAATTGGCTTTGGCGACATCGCCGGTCGGCCCTAGTCTGTTTGCAGGGAACACTTTGGTCAACGGCACCATGTAGTCAACATTGAGCTCTCTCGCCATGCGAATGCCGTACCAGGCCACAGCTCGTTGCGGCGTAGCGTTAGCACCCCACTCAGCGAAGGCCTGTGTATTGTGGCAGTAGGTGCAATTCACACCCAAAGCGGTTGACCAATGCATCATGGTGGCGTAAGTGAATTCAGCCTGCTTGATGGAGCCGCGATTCGCGGCTGTTCCAGTCATCGCCAATGCTTCTTTTCCATTGACACGGATTGGTTTGTTGTCCAAGAAATATGGCGTGAACGGGTCGTATGGCAAAGAGGACAAGCCGGCAGCAACTGCAGGGCGGTTCTGTCCTGCATCATTGCCCATGCCGCCACCCGCAGATTTATTGGCAGCTGGCGCAAACCAGATCTCTTTAGGAATGTTGTTGCCACGGTGGCAGGTGTAGCAAGTCACACCCGTTTCAGCCACGTGCGTTTTCCAGCCTGAGTTGATTTTTTGCGTCATCTGCAGCATTTTGCGGGCAACAACTTTTGTGTAAACGCTGTCGTCTGCAAAGTTACCTGCTATGTGGCAATAGTTGCAACCCTGCTGGGGCGCAACCCATTCCGTGATGGCGTTCATCGTGCGTGCAAATTCACCCACACTCAAGTCACCCAGCACCTTGACGTTTTGGTAAATAGCGCCTGCTCGCGGTGTGCCCGGCACATCTACAATCGGATCAGCTGGTACAGGCGCTTTGTTAACCGCAGCTTGTGTTGCTAGCGTGCGAGGGTTGTAGACCTGCTCCATCGCCGTGCCGCGAAAGCCGGTTTGCGACACCGCAATGGGCGGGCGCTCGCAGCCAGCTATCAGCAGCACAGCAGTGCTGGCCAGAAGCAATTTAATTGTTATGCGGGTCATCATGGTTTTACTCCAAGCAAAGCTGGGTCAATTGTTGGGGCCCACATGGCCGGGTAACTTGGCACAACATGATGTTTGACGGACCAGAGATACCAGTTGTCAACCACCGTACCTGTGAGCAAAATACCAATACCGCCAACCAATGGGCAAAGCACAGCAAACCACCAAGCCCAACGGTGAATCGACTCCATCGTTGCGTTGTAACCCATAGTCCAACGCCAGAACAGGCCAGCTCGCTCTGATGCAGTGCCGCGATCAATGATTTGTTCAATTTCACGTTCGCCACCGTAGCGGCCTACAGCCAAAATAGTAGCGCCGTGCATTGCAAAGAGCAATACAGAGCCATACAAGAACACGATCGACAAGGCATGGAAGGGGTTGTAGAAAAGGTTACCGTAGCGCAGTGACAAAGCCGCTGTCCAGTCCAAGTGCGGGAAGATGCCAAACGGTACCGATTCGGCCCAACTGCCCATCAATACGGGACGAAAGAAACCGACCACCAAAAATAGCCAGATCGCAGCTAAAAAAGCCCAAGCCACGTGCGTGCCCAAGCCTAGCTGACGTGCGCGGCGGTACATGCGTGCCCACCATAGCAACACAGACAAAGTTAACATAAAGCCCGCGATCTGCCACCACCCGCCATCGTTAAGCGGCGCAATACTCAAGCCGTATTTGGGTGCGGGGGGGTCAAGTGCTAGCCAGAACAACTGGCGAATCATTTGCATCGGATTCCAGTCTACTTGCGCCAACATATTGAAGCCAATGATGTTGAACGACAGTGTGCCAAGTAGCAGCGACGCAAGCCCTAACCAGCCCAAATAGATCGGGCCAATTTGTGCATTGCCCAGACGCCCGGCTAGATGCAAGAAAAACGGTGTGCCAATGCGAGCAGAATCGCCGGCTGGCAGCGGGACACCCGGTGATGCGGGCCCAGTGGGCTGCACGGTTGTGAAAAGATTTTGATATTCGGCCATATTTATTTACCTTTTATTCTTTCCATGTTTTTTATTTACCCCAGATTGGCATGTTCAGCCACCAGCCCCACCATTCTGGCCAGCCGCGAGTCCAGAAAGGCCCGCTGATGACAATGCACAGGGCAGAGAACCAGACCGCAGCAAGTGCTAAGAAAAGTCCCAAGCGGTGAATGCCAAGCGTGCCAACCGAATAACCAATCACATCGCGGAAAAAAGTGTCTTCATGTTCTGGCGTTTTAACCGGCAGCCCTTTTCCGGGGTTGGTCGCTGACAGCACTAATGCGCCGTGCAGTGAAAGAGACAACGTGGTGGCAAAAAATAGGGTGACCGCAATCATGTGCGCGGGGTTGTAATGGAAGTGCAGATACTGGTAGCCGGTGTTGCTGACCCAATCCAAGTGACTGTAAATGCCGTACGGGAAGGCGTGTCCCCAAGAGCCCATCAGCACTGGGCGGATGACCTGCAATGTGAAGTAAGCAAAAATCGCAAAGCCGAACGCTACGGGGACATGCAAGCCCATGCCCAGTTTTCGGCAAATTTCGACTTCTCGCAGTGCCCAAGATACAAATGCTCCAAGTGCGCACACAGTAATGACTTGCCACAGGCCACCAGCCATCATGGGTGCCATATTCAGGCCGTTTGAAATAGCCGGAGGTGCGATATTGATTTGCCAAGGGTTCCAGGTCGGACCCATTGCCGCACCCCACAAAATCATGGCTGTGCCCACCAAAGCAAAAAACACCGTGGTGATTCCAAAAAAACCCACGTAAAACGGGCCGACCCAAAAGTCGAACAAGTCACCCCCGATCAGGGTGCCGCCGCGTACACGGTACTTTCTTTCAAAACTTAGCATCGCCATGTTGGCTCCTCGATCCCAGTGTGTGGCTAGACGCACTCGGAATTAATTAATGTTGTCGATCGTGATCGATGTTTTTGCAATCTTTTTATTCTTAGAAGTGCGCGAAGCAGGCTCAAAAAGCCTGACTTCGCTCACCGCAACGGCAGCAATAGAGCCACCGTTATTTTGAAGGAGGCATGGCTGCGTTTTGCACAGCTTTAGCAGCCTTCACCGTGTCTGGATGCCACGTGTTGAGGTTGTATCGATCAGTGCTCAATTGCACCAAATGGATTGAAGCACTGGTAAAACCAATGATCAAGCCTGTAAAGATGATCGCCTTGCGGGGATCAATAAGACGCCACATACGCCACATAATATTTCCTTTAGTTAAGTTGAGAAATCACGGTGTACACAGCCGATTTCACGCTGCCCAACATCGGTTGCGGTCCTTCTGCCCCAGGCAGCCAATTGCGCCAATCCATGAACAACATCTGGCCCGTCATTGCAAGCAATAAAAAGACGCAGAAGAGAACGAGGTACAGGTATCGAAACTCCTTGAGGGGAGTCTGCGAGACGCTGCTTGATTGTTGAGCATGTAAATGAGCCATATTTATCTCCGTGAGTGGGTTCTAAGGGGTCTTAAAACCAGGGACGCCAGATCCAAGTCAGGCTATGCGCAAGCATCACACCAGCACCAAACAGCAGGTAACCCTGGATGTAGTACTTGTGGAATTCTTGGCACTCTTGATCAGACAGGCCCGATGGACTTGTAGCTTGATTCATAGTCAATTTCCTTACTTAAAAAGCCTTGCGGCCAACACCCTGCTCGAGAGCAAGGGACGAATTGCCGCAACGCGAACGCTGAAGCAAATTTGTATTCAGGCAAGCCCGAATACTTATCAGGACACTCAAGGCAAGCGTGTTGCAGGTCATGCAGCTACTCCCACTTTTGAATGTCCGAACAATTCTGAAAGGCGATCAAGCTCAACACTTGTACGGCCTGATTGGCGTGCATCGCGCTCGGCGCGATCCCGCATTTGTTTGGCAGCTGAGATGCGAACCAGCACAGGCTCAGCTTCAATCAGCTCTTCAAACAGCGCATGAGCATCATCGCTCCAAGTGATAGGTTTGTCCGCATTCACGCGGCTCGGTGTAGATTCGATCTTGTCCAGTTCAGTACCTAGCGGAAGAATGTGAAACAACGCATCAAACAGTGCATTGCAAAACTCTTGGATCAGATAGGTGGCACCTGCATAGCCCATGAAAGGTGTGCCGGTATGGCGGCGAATAATCGGCAGCGGGAATGATGCAGGAATAAAAGTCGCCTTCATCATGCCGCCACCGCCACATTCTGCCAAGTACATGCGCTCGTTGTAGCTGCCGTACATCACCAACGGCGTTTTGGAGGCGGTCAATCGGCGCACTTCAGCGTTGTCAGTCTTAGCACCTGGGCAGCGCGCAAT
>JANMDU010000100.1:0-19944 GCA_031376455.1 Variovorax sp.
CAAACTCACGCAAGATGCGCCACACGCCTGCTCGCGAACCATATTCATAAATCCCATCCATGCTCATATGCCGCGCTGGGAAGCTGGCTGGGTTGAACATCTCGGAGAGAAACGTCTCGCTGCCCGCATCGCCATGCAAGATATGATTTTCTCCGCCCTCTTCAAAATTCAAGACGAATTGCACAGCGATACGCGCTCCGCCAGGCCACTGCGCATGAGGAGCTTTTGCGCCGTAGCCAGCGAGATCTCGCGGATAAGCGGCTGTGCTGTCATAAATAGATGTCATCGCTCAGAGCCCTGCAAAGCTGGATAAAGACTCAAACGACTGATCGGGCTGGTGTTTTTTTAATTGCAAATTACTGAAGACTTGGGCGAGATGCTCATCCATGAGAGCCACGGCTTTCTCTGCATCGCCTCGTGCCAGCGCCTCCACGATGGCTAGGTGCTCATCGTTGCTTGTCTGCGCGGCATCCGTGCTTTGGTACATCAGCGTGATCAAGGCGCATCTGGAGATCAAATCGCTGAGCAACTCAGCGAGCACCGTATTGCCCATGAGCTCAGCCATGCGCACATGAAAATCGCCCAGCAGCTCGATGCGCCCTGGCGCATCGCCGCTGGCTACGGCAGCTTTCTCTTGAGCCACATGCTCGCGCAATGATTTGATCTGCGCTGGCGTCGCTTGCGCTGCAAAATGCTGCGTCATTTGCGCCTCCAGCATCCGGCGCACATCAAACACCTGCGCAGCTTCTTCAATCGAGGGCGAGGCCACGAACGCACCGCGAGCGGGCTCGAGCACGATCAGCCGTTGGTTTTCAAGTTGATACAACGCTTGGCGCACCAGCGTACGCGAGACACCAAAATAATCGGCCAGCTTTTGCTCCACGAGCTTGACGCCCGGCATCAGGCGATGCTCCACAATCGCTTTGGTAAGCGCTTGCACGATGTGCTGTGTGGTGGAGACTTCCATGAATGAAACCCTGATGCCTATGAATCAATGCGTGCTAATCAACGAAATTGTATACACTTAAGTTCATCAATTTTTTTAAAGAGACAGCCATGGGTTTATCCACACACGTTTTGGACACGATGCACGGCTGCCCCGCAGGCGGCATGCAGGCCAGCTTGCTTGAGTTGCGTGGCGCAAATTATTCGCTCATCAAGAGCTTCACGCTCAATGCAGATGGCCGCAACCCAGATGGCCCTTTGTTTGATAACGCCTCTCTCAAAGTAGGCCGCTATCGGCTGAGCTTCGATGTGGCTGCGTACTTTAAAAGCAAAGGCGTGGCCTTGCCAGATCCGGCGTTTTTAGAGACCGTCCACCTCGATTTCGGCATTGCCCATGCTGACCAGCATTACCATGTGCCGCTGCTGTGCTCGCCTTGGAGTTATTCGACCTATCGGGGTAGCTAAGGAGGTAGCTAGGCTGTGCGCAGCACAATGCAGCACAACGTGGCACGAAAGGCCGCTGAGCTCTGCGACAATATCGTTATGCAACGCAAATCCGAAGTTACCCGCAACACCAAAGAAACCCAGATCACTGTGGCCGTCAATTTAGATGGCACAGGCAAAGCTGATCTGCACACAGGCATCGGTTTTTTCGACCATATGCTCGATCAGATCGCGCGCCATGGGCTCATCGACTTGAGTATCACGGCGCAAGGTGATCTGCATATTGATGGCCATCACACGGTAGAAGATGTGGGCATCACTTTGGGCCAAGCGGTGGCGCAAGCGGTTGGCGATAAAGCAGGCATTTGGCGCTATGGGCATGCTTACGTGCCTTTGGATGAAGCGCTCTCGCGCGTCGTGGTGGATTTTTCTGGCCGCCCCGGGCTGCACATGAATGTTGATTTCAAAAGCGGCATGATTGGCGAGCTCGATACGCAGCTGATTTATGAATTCTTCCAAGGCTTTGTGAACCATGCGCAATGCACGCTGCACATTGACAATTTGAAGGGCGATAATGCGCATCACCAGTGCGAGACGATCTTCAAAGCCTTTGCACGCGCTGTGCGTATGGCGCTCGCACTCGATCCGCGTAGCGTGGGTGTGATTCCTTCGACCAAGGGCAGTTTATAAGCATTTTGATTGCTAGCCGGCGTACTTACTGCGCAAGGTGCTATTGAATTCATAGTATGGCCGCATCTCACCCTCCCACAGTTGCCGTCGTCGATTACGGTATGGGCAATCTGCGTTCGGTGGCCAATGCGGTGAAAGCCGCAGCGCTTGGCACGGATATGCAAGTCATCATTACGCAGCGGCCAGAAGACATTCGCGCATCGCAAAGAGTTGTCTTACCCGGTCAAGGCGCGATGCGCGATTGCATGGCCTGCTTGAAGGATTCCGGCTTGCAAGAAGCTGTTTTGGAAGCTGCTGCAAGTAAACCCATGTTCGGCGTTTGCGTCGGTATGCAAATGCTGCTCGATCATTCCGATGAACAAG
This sequence comes from Variovorax sp., assembly GCA_031376455.1. Lineage (GTDB taxonomy): Bacteria > Pseudomonadota > Gammaproteobacteria > Burkholderiales > Burkholderiaceae_C > JANMDU01. The sequence continues at coordinate 2,443 of JANMDU010000100.1, forward strand.
ACACGCCGGGCTTGGGACTGTTTAAAGGTGGCGTGCATAAATTCGAGCTGCAAGGCCGCCTGCAACCCGACGGCAGCCGCTACAAAGTACCGCAAATGGGCTGGAATCGCGTGAAGCAAACGCAAGCTCACCCGATCTACGCTGGTGTACCCGATGAGAGCTGGTTCTATTTCGTCCACAGCTTTTACGCCAAACCAGCAAACGTCGCACACACCGCGGGCGTTGCCGAATACGGCAGCCCCTTTACAGCCGCCCTCGCACGCGATAATATTTTCGCCACGCAATTCCACCCAGAAAAAAGCGCCTCTCAAGGCCTTCAGCTGTATCGTAACTTCCTCCATTGGAATCCATAACTTTTCTCTGCTTGAGCTCTAGGGCAGCTCACACACATCATGATCCTCATCCCCGCCATTGATCTCAAAGACGGCCAAGCCGTGCGCCTCAAGCAAGGCGATATGGAGCAATCCACCGTCTTCGGCGATCCTGTGGAGATGGCGCAGCGCTGGATCGATGCCGGCGCGCGTCGTTTGCACCTCGTTGATTTGAATGGCGCATTCGCCGGCAAGCCCCAAAACCTTGCCGCTGTCAAAGGCATCTTGAGAGCGATACAAGCGCACACCGATGCCGGCAAGGATCCGATCCCCGTGCAGCTCGGCGGCGGCATCCGTGATCTTGACACGATTGAGCGCTATATCGACGCGGGCCTGTCCTACGTGATCATCGGCACAGCCGCCATCAAAAGCCCAGGGTTCCTGCAAGATGCCTGCACCGCATTTGGCGGCCACATCATCGTCGGGCTGGACGCGAAAGACGGCAAAGTCGCCACCGATGGTTGGAGCAAACTCACCGGCCACGAGGTCACCGATCTCGCCAAAAAATACGAAGACTACGGCGTACAAAGCATCATTTACACCGACATTGGCCGCGACGGTATGCTCAGCGGCATCAACATCGAAGCCACCGTTAAGCTCGCCAATTCGAGCACCATCCCCGTCATCGCCTCCGGCGGTCTCTCCAATATGCAAGACATCGAAAAACTCTGCGCGGTGGAGCACGAAGGCATCGAAGGCGTGATATGCGGCAGAGCGATTTATTCGGGCGATTTGGATTTTGCGGCGGCGCAGGTGCGGGCGGATGAGTTGAATGGCTGAGTTGGGTGAGGGGAAGTGCGTGGCAGATTAATTTGTCATACAATGTCAGACAAATCTGGAGCCTGAAATGCGTATTACTGCCCGCCTTGAGCCCAACACTGCCCAGCAACTTGAATATCTGGTCACGCGCTTAGGCTCGTCCACCAGCGATGTGCTGCGCAAAGGCATTGATGCGCTGTACAAGCAGCATGCGAAGCCCGATGAGCCGGTGCTTAAATTTTTCAGCAAGCATATTGGGAAATATGATTTGGGGGATGCGAACTTGTCTGTGAATTACAAGCAAGCTTATGCCGAGGCTTTGGATAAAAAATACCCTGTGAATTCAGTGAAGCAGGGTGCGTTAGAAAAACCCGCCAAAAAGCTGCGCAAATGATCGCGATTGATACGGGTTATTTCTTTGCTTTAGCAGATCGCCGGGACGAGCATCATCAAGCAGCCAAACGCTGGATCGACAGTGCGCGTGACGGATGGGTGACGACATGGCCTGTGATCACAGAAACCTGCCATTTGCTCGCTGATCGACTGAGTGAATCTTCAAAACACGATTTCATGCAGGAGATCACACATGGTGGCATCCTCATTTGGGACGTTCCCACCGAACCAGCCCGCAAAATCCCAGCCATGATGAAAAAATACGCCAAATTGCCGATGGATTTGGCCGACGCATCACTGGTCTTGCTAGCCGAGCATTTAGGGCATGGCCGAATTCTGACGACGGATCAGCGCGATTTTGGCGCTTATCGTTGGAAAAGCACCAAGCCGTTTGTGAATCTGATGGCGCAAGCTTAAGAGCAAGGGCTATCAGCGCTGCTGCTGCACTGGCCGCTTCGGCCTAGGCGCTGGCGTCACATCCAGCTCCAAAGATTTCTCTGCTCTGCGCACGCTGAATTTGTTGGCGCTGCCGGGTTTGAGGGCGGCTACGTTGGCCAGCAGCTCGGGCACATTGGCGACCGCTTTGCCCGCGACCTGTGTGATCACATCGCCCGGCTGAATGCCCGCTTTCGCTGCGGGCCCGTTTTGCAACACGCCGGTGATGATCACGCCTTGCAGGTTGCCATTGTTACTCTTAAGGTTGAAGGTTTCGGCGAGTTCTTGCGTGAGCTCTTGCGGCTCCACGCCGATCCAGCCGCGTGTGACTTGGCCGTCTTTGACGAGGCCGTCCATCACCATACGCGCGGTAGATACGGGGATCGCAAAGCCAATGCCCATGTTGCCGCCCGAGCGGCTGTAAATCGCAGTGTTGATGCCAAGGAGATTGCCGCTCACATCGACCAAAGCGCCGCCGGAATTGCCGGGGTTGATCGCGGCATCCGTTTGGATGAAATTCTCGAAGGTGTTGATGCCGAGTTGATTGCGGCCTAGCGCACTGACGATGCCGGCTGAGACGGTTTGCCCCAAGCCAAATGGGTTGCCAATGGCGAGCACCTGATCGCCCACTTGCGCGGCATCCGAGCTGCCGAGCACGATCACAGGGAGATTGGCCAGCTCGATTTTGAGTAGCGCCAAATCTGTCTCAGGGTCCGTGCCGATCACTTTGGCTTTGGCTTTGCGAGAATCATTGAGCGTGACTTCAATCTCATCTGCGCCTTCGATGACATGGTTGTTCGTCAAGATGTAGCCACTGGGGCTGACGATCACGCCCGAGCCCAAGCCGCTTTGCTGCTGGGCAGGCTGATCGCCAAAGAAAAATTTAAACCACGGATCTTTAGAGTGCGGGTTGCCTTTTGCAGCTGTTGCGGTGGCGATGCTGACTACAGCAGCAGATGCTTTTTGTGCTGCGGCTCTATAACTGCCTGCTGGCGATGCTGCAGAATTCGTGGCGGATGCTTCGATCACGGGCACGACGCCTGTGGTTGCAGAATTGCCAAAACCAAAACCCATGCGCGGCGAGCGCCCGAGCCAGTCAGGCTTGAGCGTGGCCACCACGAAATACGCGGCCAAAAGAACAGTCACCGTTTGAGAAAAGAGAAGCCAGAATTTACGCATAGAAGGATTATCGCGCAAGCTGCAAGACTTGCATAACAATCTCTACTATTAATTCAATAGCACTCTGCGCAGATTGGATGCCGGCAAACTGGCGAAAACGCTTAAAAAATTACCTCTGCGGCATATCTTTGATGCTAAAACCCAGGCTTACCGTGGCATCAGCCGGAATGCCCGGGATGCTTTTCTCCCAGCTTTCCCATTGCGCGCGCATCGCAGCCAAGCGCTCGGGCTCGCATCGAGCATGATTAGCGCGTTCGCGTTCGTCGTCGGAAATGTTGAAGAGGTATTCGTGATCGTCCACCTTCAGATACTTCCAATCGCCGCTGCGATGTGCACGTTGGCTGCGATGGTTCATGCGCCAATACAGCGGGCGCTCGAATGCTGCGCCACCTTGCAGCACGGGCAGGAAAGATACGCCGTCGAGCGGCTGCGAGGGCTCTACGCCGCCGATATCGAGCATCGTGGCGCTCCAATCCATCGTGAGGCAAAGCTGCGGGCTCACTTGGCTAGGCTTGATCACTGCTGGCCAGTGTGCGATATAGGGCACGCGGATGCCGCCCTCAGTCAAATCCATCTTGCCGCCCACGAGCGGCCAATTGTCAGAGAAGCGTTCGCCGCCGTTGTCACTGGTGAAGACGATGAGGGTGTTGTCGAGCTGGTCGTTTTTTCTTAAAGCTTCTACGAGAGTGCCAATGCCTTCGTCCATGTGATGGATCATCTTGCGATAGCTGTGGATGTTGCCGCCGCCCAAGTGAAAGAGATTTTTCGCTACTTCTGGGGCGATATGCGCATCATCGCGCGTCTCCCAAGGCCAATGCGGGGCGGTGTAGTGCAGGCTTAAAAAAAACGGTTGCTCGCTTTTTCGGTTGGCGTATTCAACCGCACGCGCAGAGAGCAAATCCGTCAAATACCCTTCTTCATGCTTTTCTTCTTCACCAAAATACAAATCATGATCGCCCGTGGATGAGCAATGCGTGAAGTAATCCACGCCGCCGCTCATCGGACCGAAGAATTCTTCGTAGCCAGATTTGAGGGGGCCAAAATGCGGCGGGTAGCCCAGATGCCATTTGCCGATCAGCGCGGTGCGGTAGCCTGCATCTCGTAGCATTGAGGGCAGGGTGGGCTGCAACGGCGGCAGACCCAGCGTAGCGCTGCCTTTGCTGGAGCTTTTGATGGGTTCGTCCATCGCACCGCGCAAGCGGTATTGCCAGCGCGCCGTCATGAGCGCAAAGCGCGTGGGCGAGCAAACGGGGGAGTTGCTGTAGCCTTGTGTGAACCTCATGCCGTTCGCAGCAAGTTGATCGAGATTCGGCGAAACAGAATCACGCCCCGCGCCGTCAAACCCACGCCCGCCATAGCAGCCCAGATCGGCATAACCTAAATCGTCGGCCACGATGAAGATGATGTTGGGGCGCTGCATGTAACGAGGCTTGCGTACAGAAAGTGCAATACGTAGTAAATGCCTAGATTTTTTTACCAGTTGTAGTTTGAAAGCTAGTTTCGACTTCGATTAGCCATTTGGGAACATGATTGCTCTGTGTATTTTGCACTTTTTCAATAGCTTGAACAAACTCTCGGCGTGATTCAAAACAGGGATATTTTGTTTTGCTGGAATACCAAACCCCGGGTCTGATATTCACTGCTTGGTTTTGTTTCCACTGAATTTTGAGTTCAGCTCGCTTTGATGCAGATGCAATCTGCCAAACTTTTTTTAGCCAAATATTCTGAATCTCTACGTACCCGGTATGCGCTTTGTATTTGAATATTAAATAGTCTGCATCTAAGCGATGTGCATAGCTTCTTAAAGATCGGCAATATGCATTGAAATTTGCAATATCGAAATTCGGCGATTTAGTAAAGCATTTAACCTCTAGAAGATCTTGCGTCTTCGAATCGGATAAGTAAAAATCTGGAAACTCTTGGCTATTGACTGGCTGAGTGAACTCGATTTCATTTTGTTGCATAAACTGCGCCAACCAGTCTTGAATCAGATTGCCAATCACACTGATGTCTTTGGCTGTGGTTGTGATGCCTCCAAGACTGAATGTGGTTTTGCCGTGCGATCCAACGATACCTTGATCTTGCAGCGCTTGGAAGAGCTTTTGTGCGCTCATGCCAGCAGTCTCTTAGCCACAGCAGAGATAACTGGCGGCATCACGGTATTACCCAAAAGATCAAATGCTTCTTTGTAGGCAATTGAGCTCAAATTGTACGTATCAGGAAATCCAGACAAGCGTAAACCTTCACGCACGGTAATTGGCCTCACGCCTTGCGGCAGCGACACACCAATTTTCCCGGCTTCAGTGGCGACCAGAGTTGGTGAAAATTCATCAGGATGCAGAATTTTCGTCAGTGGGAAAGACAACTTACCTGTGACGATGTTGTATCCCTTCGGGATGCGTGGATCTTGCACGCGAGTACGGATACCATTGATGACATGCAGGCTTTTTGGATGTTCGAATTTGATGTAGCCTTTACGCACCAAATTATTAAGCATGCTTTGTAAGTCAACCGCTGGGAAGAAACTGGCGATTTCATCATGGGTTAAGGGCATACCATCCATCCATGCCATGCCTTTCGCAATCGCCCATTTTTTCTGCCGGCGTTGCGTCATCATGGCGTTAAGCAACTGCTTCTGCGCGGGTGTGACTGCCCCCTTGTATTCAATATCCCAGCTATGAATATTAGAGCTCCCGCCTCGCTTGTCTTTGATCGACATGCCTTGTAAATTTTCATGTGAAAAATACTTGCGCAGCAATTGACCAAATGCGATGGGGTGATCAAATACGCTTTGTTCAATAGCGACAGAGCAAGTTTTCTTCACTGGCGTGAAGTTGCTTAGATCAACCGTTTTGTGCATATGCCCCGTGATGTAGAGGCGTTTTCTTTGCTGAGGCACACCAAAATCCGCTGCATTCAAAACGCGCCAGCTGATTTTGTAACCCAGAGCGCACAGCTCATGCTCGATCAAGGCGATGGTCTCACCGTTGTTGTCCGTGACCAAACCGTCAACATTTTCTAGCAAAAAGCCTGTTGGGCGCTTGACTTCAAGAATGTCCACGATGTTAAAAAATAAATTCCCACGGTCATCTCGCAAGCCTTTGCGCTTGCCTGCGGCGCTGAACGGCTGGCATGGAAAACCTGCCAATAAAAAATCAAAGGCTGGAATTTGTTTTGGGTCAATAGCGGTGATGTCGCCAGCAATACGATCATCGGAGAAATTTTCAGAGTAAGCCTTAGTAGCATGGCTTTTAATTTCGCTGGTAAATGTGCAAGCGTGTTTTAGCCCTAGTTCTTGGCAAGCGCGTTCAAAACCCAGCCTTGTGCCGCCCATACCGGCAAAAAGATCAATGAATCTAATAACGCGGCTGTCTTGATCATGCTCTTTTTTTGTTCCGCCAGTACTCTTTTTAGCGGCAGTATTTTTCGCGTCAAGTAGTTCTAAATTCATTTCGAGCTGCACAATAAAACTCCATTCTAAGCAGAAGCAATCTGCTGTTTATACTGTATTTATCAACATATTTCCAGAGCATTTGGCATGACCACCCGCGTACAACTCACAAATGCATTCAGCCAGCTCTTGCAACCCGAGCGTTTCAAAGACTATGGGCCCAATGGTTTGCAAGTGGAGGGCAAAGCTGAGGTTAAGAAAATCGTTAGCGGCGTGACAGCCTCGCTAGCTTTAATTGATGCGGCGATTGATCAACATGCCGATGCAATCTTCGTGCATCACGGCTTGTTTTGGCGCGGGCAAGATGGGCGCGTCACGGGCTGGATGAAGCGGCGGCTACAAAAGCTGCTCGCGCACGACATCAATCTGTATGCCTACCACTTGCCACTCGATGCGCATCCGACGCTGGGCAACAACGCGCAGCTGGGCAAACTTTTGGGTTTTATGCCGCTGGCGGGCGGCGAATTTGGTCGCTTTGGCGAACAAGATCTGGGATGGCTGGGCATGACGGACTTGCTCAGCTTCGAAAGCTTAACCAATCACTTAAATTTGAAGCTAAATCGGCCGGTAGCCGGCATAAAACCTGCGCAAGGCGCTATTAAAAGAGTAGCGTGGTGTACGGGCGGGGCGCAGGGCTATTTTGAAGCAGCGATTGCTGCGGGGGCGGATGTCTTCATCACCGGCGAGATCTCTGAGCCGCAGGCGCACTATGCGCGCGAGATGAATGTGGCCTACATCGCTTGCGGCCATCATGCGAGCGAGCGCTATGGCGCGCCGGCAGTCGCAGCGCATGTGGCGCAAGAGCTGGGCTTGCAGCACGAGTTTGTGGATATTGACAATCCGGCTTAGTTGTTCAGATAAGCCGCCGCACCGCGCCCCGCCACGCGTCCACTCGCCCAGCAAGCATTGAGCAAATAGCCGCCAGTAGGCGCTTCCCAATCGAGCATTTCGCCTGCGCAGAACGTGCCCGGCAGGTTGCTGAGCATGAGCTGATCATTCATCGCATCGAATGCCACGCCGCCTGCGCTGGAAATCGCCTCGTCAATCGGGCGTGCAGTGCCGAGAATGAGTGGCAGAGCCTTGATGGTTGTTGCAAGCAAGGGCGCGTCTTGCATTTGCGTTTTGCTCAGAGTCTCATGCAGCAGCGCAGATTTGAGGCCATGCAAATTCAAGCGGCTCTTTAAATGTGCTGAAAGCGATTTGCTGCCGCGCGGGTGGCTGACTTCCGCCAAGACTTTCTCATGCGTGAAGGCAGGCAAAAGATCAAGATAGATCGTCGCCTCTCCACGCTCAGTCATTTCATCGCGAATCCAGCGAGAGGCCGCATAAATCAAGCTGCCTTCTACGCCCGTTTCGGTGATGACGAATTCACCTTGCTTGTGAAAAGTGTTGCCTTGCGAATCGGAAAAACTCAGCGTTACAGGCTTCAAGGGCTGCCCCGCAAACTGGTTGCGCAGATGCTCGCTCCAAGGCTGTTTTAGGTCAAGGCCGCAGTTGGATGGCTGCAATGTGTTCACCACCACACCGGCATCGCGTAGCCATGCCACCCAAGCGCCGTCCGAGCCCAACTTTTTCCAACTTGCACCGCCAAGCGCTAGCACTGTCGCATCGGCCTTGATCAAGGATTCACCTTGAGCATGCGCAAATCGCAGTGCGCCATGGGTATCCCAGCCCAGCCAGCGATGCCGCGCATGAAACCGCACGCCCTGGCCGCGCAAGCGATGCAGCCATGCGCGCAGCAGCGGCGCAGCCTTCATGTCTTTCGGAAAAACGCGCTGCGATGTGCCCACAAACGTCTCGATGCCCAGCGCATGCACCCATTCTCGCAAGGCATCTGGGCTGAACGCACCAAGCCATGTCGCAACTTGCTGTGCGCGATTTCCATAACGCGATACAAACGCATCCAAATCTTCTGCATGCGTGATGTTTAGCCCGCCAATGCCAGCCAGCAAAAACTTTCGTCCCACAGAGGGCATCGCGTCATACACATCCACTTGCACACCAGCGAGTGCAAGCTCCTCAGCTGCCATTAAGCCCGCAGGCCCGCCGCCGATAATGATGGCGGTTTTCATGCTACTTCTTTTTCGATCAAGGGCGTGAAGAATCTTGGGCGCATGTCGGCAAGACCTAGTTGATCGAGCATGGCTCTCAAACGCTTGGTGCCGTTCTTTGACTGCGCATTGCTCCCTTGGTTAAGACGGCTGGCCACGATCAATTCATTCTTCATCGAATGTTCCCAGCCCACCAGCTCCGTGACCGTGACTTCATAGCCATGCGCCTCCAGCTGCAAACAGCGCAATACATTGGTCAGCTGCGAGCCAAACTCACGCGTATGCAATGGCCTGCGCCAAAGTTCGACCAGCGGATTATTTTGCAAAGCACTCGCCTTGCCCGCTTTGAGTTGACTGGCCACCTCTGCTTGGCAGCAAGGCACAAGCACCAGATACTGCGCATTGTGCTTCAATCCAAACGCAATCGCATCGTCAGTGGCCGTATCGCAAGCATGCAGCGCAGTCACAATATCAATGTTCGAAGGCAAGGCTTTGCTAGACTGCTCCACCGACAGATTTAAAAACGACATGCCAGTAAAACCAAACTGCGCCGCCAGCTCCCACGAGCGCGCCACCAGCTCATCGCGCACCTCCACGCCAATCACTTTGCTAGTCGCCCCGTCTTGTGTTGATTTAAAAAATAAGTCATACAACATAAACCCTAAATACGACTTGCCAGCCCCATGATCGACCAAAGTCACCGCGCCGTGCGCAGCCTGCAATTTAGCGAGCAGCGGCTCAATAAATTGCAGCAAATGATTGACCTGCTTGAGCTTGCGCCTCGAATCCTGATTGATCCTGCCGTCAGGTGTGAGGATGTGCAGGCTTTTGAGCAACTCCAAGCTCTGGCCTTCACGCAGCTCCAATTGCTCAGATGCAGTGCTTGCTACTTTTTTAGGAGCGTCTTGCGCAGGTTTCTTGCCGGCTCGATCATGTTTTTTCATCAAAGTATTGTGCAATAAAAGAAAACGGGAGCAGCGTGCTCCCGTGATTCGATGCTTTGAATATTAAGCTGTTTGTTGCACGACCTTTGGGTCATGGAGGTGAAGCGACCTTTTGTTTACAGGAGCGAAACGACCTTCTGTTCAATCGCCCCAAACACACTCTGCCCATCTTTGCCCTTCATTTCAATGCGAATCGTGTCGCCGAATTTCATGTAGGCGGTGCTGGGTTTACCGTCTAGGATGGTTTCAATCGCGCGTTTTTCGGCGATGCAGCTATAGCCCTTGATCCATTCTTTTTTGCCGTCTTTCTCTACAGCGCGGTTGCTGACTGTGCCAGAGCCGACGATGCTGCCAGCGCGGACGTTGCGGGTTTTGCAGATGTGGGCAATCAGTTGGCCGAAATGGAAAGTCATCTCTTGACCTGCATCACACATGCCGACCGTGCGGCCATTCCATTGGCTTTGGATGGTGAGCAATAGCTTGCCGCCTTTCCACGCACTCTCTCCGTTGTACACCACTTCATCCGGTGTAACAGCCACGGGGCTAAATGCGGTGGCGGGCTTGCTTTGGAAGAAGCCGAAGCTTTTGGCCAGCTCATCGGGGATTAAGTTGCGCAAGCTCCAATCGTTGGCGATCATCAGTAGGCGCACGCCATCGAGCGCTTCATTGGGCGTGCTGCCCATCTTGACATCGCCCGTGATCACGGCGACTTCGGCTTCAAAGTCAATTCCAAAATCCTCGCTGGGCACGGTGGAGTCATCGCAGGGCCCGAGAAAATCATCGCTGCCGCCTTGGTACATCAGGGGCTCGGTGTAGTAATTTGCGGGTACTTCGGAATTGCGCGCCATGCGCACGAGCTCGACGTGGTTGATATACGCGCTGCCGTCCGCCCATTGGTAGGCTCTGGGCAGGGGAGCCATGCATTGCTTGGGATCGAAGGGGAAGGCGTGACGGGCCTTTACTTGGTCTCTGGCTTGGTTGAGCGTGTCGTACAAATCTTGAAGCTGAGGTGAGATGAAATTCCAATCGTCCAAGACCTGTTGCATCTTGGCGGCGATGCCGGTTGCATAATGAGCAGTCGACAGATCACGCGAGACGACGACCAATGCGCCATCGCGGCTGCCGTCTTTGAGGGTGGCGAGTTTCATGGGAATTTTTCTTTCAATCGTGAGTCTGAAATTACGATAAGGTAAACGCGTTTACTATTGCGTAATTCTAGCCTGTCTTGAATCTATCATGCCCACCAAAAAATCATCGCCAAAAACCACATTGACAGCTCCGAAATCACAATCCGGCATTCAATCGGTCGAGGTGGGCTTTGCTTTGCTGGATGCGCTTTGCCAAGCAAGTAGTCCCATGATGTTGCGCGATTTGGCGCAGGCCGCCGGCATGAGCCCGGCCAAGGCGCATCGTTATTTGGTGAGCTACCAACGGCTGGGGCTGGTGCAGCAGACGAGCAGCACCACGCGCTACGATCTCGGCCCTGCTGCGCTCAAGCTGGGGCTGGCTACGCTATCGCGGCTGGATGCCGTGGCGATGGCGCGCTCGCGCATGGATGCGCTGATGGACTTCATTGACCATACCGTGGCGATTGCCGTGTGGGGCAACCATGGGCCCGTGATCGTGCATTGGCAAGAGCCTGCGCGAGCAGTGACGGTGAATTTGCGCCTCGGCGATGTGATGCCACTTCTCGGCTCAGCCACCGGGCGCTGCTTTGCGTCGTTTGCGCCTTCCGCGCTCGTGCAGCCGTTGCTCAAAACAGAAATCTCGCAGCTGAGCAAAAGCCAGCGAGCTGGCATGCCGCGCAACGCCGCAGAGGCGCAAAGCATCTTGCAGGAGGCGCGTAAGCAAGGCATGGCGCGCGTGGTCGATACGCTGCTGCCCGGCATCAGCGGCATGGCTGTGCCCGTGTGGGATGCGGGCGAGCGCATCTGCCTTTGCTTGGTGAGCCTCGGATCAAGCGCTAGTTTTGATGCGGATTACAAAGGTAGCATTGCGAAAGCGCTGCGCCAATGTGGCGCGCAACTGAGCAGCGAATTGGGCAGCAAAAGATGAAAGCGGCCGCGTCTGGCGATCGGGCGCATTGGCCATGGCGCGGTTTGGGCATCGCGTTGATGGCTGCTGTGCTGGCGCATGTGATCGCGCTCATGCTGGCCACCAGCCGCTTTGCGTTTAGCTTTCAAAATGCGGCTGACAACACGACGCTCACAACGCGGATGATCGAACTTGCGCCGGTTTCATTGCTGCCTCCCACTCCTATTCCTGCGCCGGCGCCGAGCAAGGTGAAAGAGCCAGCGCCTCGCGTTGCGGCAGACAGCCAACCGCCAGAACCAGCGCGCTCAGACAGCAGTTTCACACCTCTAGAAAGGGAGGTAAAAAATGAGCTAAAACAGCCTTTAGCCGTCATAGAATCTGCGCAGAGTGCTACTGATACTGTAGCAACGACGACGCCAATCGTGGCCGGTGATCCATCTGCCCTCCCAGAGCCCGTCGGCGGCGCGCCTGCGCTGCCGGGCTTGAAACTCAGTTATCCAGCCAGTGCCAAATTGCAGTTTGATGGAACATTCATGCGAAGAGGCAGCGCGCAAACCGGCAGCGGCCTGCTCTCATGGGCGGTTGATGGCACGAGTTACGTGTTGAGCCTAGAGGCCACAGCGCTGGTGATATTGAGCCAAACTGAATTGAGCTTGGGCACACTCTCGCCGCAGGGCCTTGCGCCCCAAACTTACAGCAGCAAGCGCACAGGCCGTAGCGAGCAGGCCACGCATTTCCGGCCTGAGATCGGCAAAATCCAATTCAGCAATAACAAACCCGATGCGGTGTTGATGGTGGGTGCGCAAGATCGGCTCAGTGCCTTGGTTCAACTCGCCGGCATCATCGGCGGCGATCCCGAGCGTTTCAAAATCGTCAATCGCATTCAGATGCAAGTCGCCGACTTGGACAAGGCTGAAATTTGGGAATTCAATTTGGAAGGCATCAGCGATATCAACTTACCCGCTGCCAATATGCAAGCCTTGAAACTCAGCCGCACGCCACGCAATGAATTCGATCAACGCTTGGAGATTTGGCTCTCGCCCCAGCTGGGCTATCTTCCCGTCCGCATTCGCCAAAGCTCTGTCACTGCGCCCGACCAAGATTTCTTCGATCTGGTGCTGCGCGTGTTGCCAGCGCAGCGCCCGCTGCTGCCGGCGGTTTAGCCCCTGAATCGTTGACAACACATGCAGAGATCAGCCTGATGCCCTTGAAATCTCAACACGCGTTCATAACTATACATATCCTGATACAGTCATTGGAATAGCTCGCCTCACGAAAGCAACCCCTTCATGCAAATGCTCTACGATTCCGAATCCTTTGTGGTGGTTCACCTTCAGGCCGAGCCGCAAGAGAGCAACATTGCGCGTGATGCTGTGATGGTGGCGATGCAGGGCATTCCGCTCGATGGCATGGCAGAGCAACCCCCATCCCTTGAGAATGCCAAACCGCAATACCGCTTAGCCCGCCACGGCTTTGAAATTGTCGATAAACGCTCGGGCAAAGAGGTCTATCTCGATGGCTCATGGGCCGAATTGTTTCAGCAGCAAATCGTCGCTTGGCAGGTGAAAACGCCCACGCAAGATGAAGTGGAAGAAACGCTTGAGTGCTACGCCCAGCTCGCGCAAAACCCGGTGGTATTGCACTGATTTGTTGCTGATAAGGGTGCGGCTCAGCGCATCAATATCATGCCCGCAGCCACCAAGCCTGCAATAAACACGGTCTCTGCCACCAGCATGATGACCGGCTGCCAGCCCAGTTTCAAAAGGTCTTCAAAACTGGTCTTCACACCGGCTGCCGCAATCGCAGCGACCAAACACCAGCGTGAGGCATCGCTCGCGCCATCCACCCAGGTTTTGGGAAACACTTGACTGCTGGCCAACAGCATCAGCACGATAAACGCCAGTAAGAAGCTAGGAATCAAAGGCACAGACGCGGTTGTGGCGTTCACGGCTTGGCCGTCCGCCGCAACGGCTGCCGCCGCATCGGCCATTTGCCGTCGATACACCAATGCGATCACGACAACGACGGGCGTGAGCAGCATCACGCGAAAGAGTTTGACCACGGTGGCCGTGTCTCCCGCCTCAGGCCCGAGCATCATGCCCGCAGCCACCACTTGGGCCACATCATGAATCGTGCCGCCTAAAAACAGCCCCGCTTGTTGCGGCGAGGTGGCGAGATATTTCAGCGTAAACGGATAAACAATCATGGCAATCGTTGACAGCACCGTCACACCGACCACGGTGAGAAGCGTAAAGCGCTCATTGCGCGGATTTTGTGGCAACACGCTGGCCACAGCCAATGCCGCTGATGCACCGCAAATCGCCACCGCGCCGCCACTCAAAAATCCTTCATCCCGCGGGCGATTCAGCCATTTTGCGAGCAACAAGCCAAACACCACAGTCAGCGCCACCGCGCTAATGATGAGCAGCGCTGAGCTCCAACCGAGCTGCGCGACTTGCCCCAGCGTGATGCGCGCGCCCAGCAGCGCGACACCTAGGCGCAGTACCGTGCGCCCACAGAAATCCACGCCCGGTTTAATGCTTGATTTTTTCACCATGAAATGCATCGCCAAACCGATCAGCAGCGCATACAGCAGTTGCGGTCCGCCGTAATGGGTGGCTAAAAACGTCGCCACCAGCGCGATCGCGCCGCAAAGTAGCAAGCCCGAGAAATGTGTACGTAACCAAGTCACCATCAAACGACTTTAGCTTGCGAATCCGCTCGGCGCGATGTCATGCAGATGAGACGACAGGAGGCGATACAAGGCCATTCAATGCGTTTTGCGAAGTTCTGATAATCAGCAAGGCGAAATGAACTACTAAAAAGATAGCGTTCTGCGCAGTAAACACGCCGGCCACATGTCGAAAAAGTATAAAAATTGAGCCAGCAATTAAGCCGCAAGGTGTTTTTTAACGCTGGTGGCGAGCATCTCCACCATTTGCGCAATTTGCGCCTCACTGACGATGTAGGGTGGGCAAAGTACCAAATTCTCACCCGCTGGGCGAAACAGCAGGCCATGGTGATAGCAGTCTAGAAAAATATCGTAGGCTCGCTTGCCGGGCAGGCCAGGCAAAGGCGCAAGCTCTATGGCGCCGGCCAATCCGAGCGTGCGAATGCTCACTACGCCCGGCATATCTTTGAACGCGCTGTGCATTGCATCGCCGAGCAATTTGCCCATTTTTCCTGCACGCGCAAACAAGTCTTCTTCCTTGAAAAGATTCAAAGTAGCAATCGCTGCTGCGCAAGCGACCGGATGGCCGCTGTACGTGTAGCCGTGGAAGAATTCCACCACGTGCTCGGGGCTGCCGGCGTTCATCATCGCGTCGTAGAGATGCTCCCGGCAAACCACGCCGCCCAGCGGGATGACCCCGTTGGTCACGCATTTGGCAAAGTTGAGCATGTCGGGCACGACGCCATAAAAATCAGCACCAAAGTTCACGCCGAGCCGCCCAAAGCCAGTGATCACTTCGTCAAAAATCAAGAGAATGCCGTGTTGATCGCAAATGGCGCGCAGGCGCTTCAAATAATCCATCGGCGGCACATACCAGCCCGCGCTGCCCGCAATCGGCTCGACCATGATGGCAGCGACGTTGCTTGGATCGTGCAGCGGGAGGATGCGCTTTTCTAAATCATCGAGAAAATCGGTGTCGGTTTGCGGGGCTGCGCCGTTGTAAAAAGTCGTGGTGGCGTCGTGGCAAAAGCGCATGTGATCGACGCGCGGCAAAAGCTGCGTGCCGTAAGCCTTGCGGTTCGCCGGCAGCCCGCCCACGCTCATGCCGCCGAAATTCACGCCGTGATAGCCCTTTTCGCGGCCAATGAACAACGTGCGGTGGCCTTGGCCGCGAGCGCGATAGTAGGCGAGTGCCACTTTGAGCGAAGTGTCTGCGGCTTCCGAGCCGGAGTTGCAAAACAACACTTTATTCAAATCGCCCGGGCACATGGTGGCAATCATCTCGGCGGCTTTGAAGGCTTGATCGTTGCTGGCTTGGAAGGCGGTGGCGTAGTCGAGCGTATCGAGCTGCTTTTTGATCGCTTCGTTGATCGGCTTTCGGTTGTGTCCCGCGCCGACGCACCAGAGGCTCGAAATGCCATCGAGCACTTGGCGGCCATCGTGCGTGGTGAAGTGCATGCCGTCTGCTTTGACGAAGACGCGCGGATCTTTGCGGAAATGGCGGTTCGGCGTGAAGGGCAGCCATTGGTTATCCATGTTGAAAGTTGTGGTCATGTTTGTACCTAAGTCGTCAATTTGTGATCACTATCAATTAAATAGCACTCTGCGCAGGTTATATGCCGGCTCTCTGCCAATTTTGCTTAAAAAATCATGGAAAATAGCGCTATGAGCCCGTCACCTGTTCCAACCTACATCCTAACCCTGACTTGCACCGACCGCATGGGTATCGTGCATGCTGTCTCTGGCTTTTTGCTATCTCACGGTGGCAACATCGAAGAGGCCGCGCAATACAACGATCACGATACGGGGCTGTTTTTCATGCGTGTTAGCTTTGCGTGCAGCCTGCCGCAGACGCAATTGCAAGCTGAGCTGGCCACCTTTGCGCAAGACTTTGGCATGCAGTGGAAGCTGCATGCGGCCGCGCAGCCGATGCGCACGGTGCTCATGGTCAGCCAGCAAGGCCATTGCTTGAATGATTTGCTGTTTCGCTGGAAAAGCGGGTTTCTGCATCTGGATATTCGCGCAATTTTGAGCAACCACCGAGATTTTGAGCAGCTTGCCAGCAGCTACGGCGTGCCGTTTCACCATCTGCCCGTTGCGAAAGACAGCAAGGCGCAAGTTGAGGCGCAGCAAATTGAGATCATCAACGCCGAAGGCGCAGAGCTGGTGATTTTGGCGCGATACATGCAGATTCTCTCCAACGACATGTGCCATGCGCTCGCTGGCCGCGCCATCAATATTCACCACAGCTTTCTGCCTAGCTTCAAAGGCGCAAAACCATACTACCAAGCCCATGATCGCGGCGTGAAGCTGATTGGCGCGACAGCGCATTACGTCACGGCTGATCTGGATGAGGGCCCGATCATTGAGCAAGATGTCGCTCGCGTCGATCATTCCGACACGGTGGATGACCTCACAGCCCGAGGCCGCGACACTGAAAGCCAGGTGCTCGCCCGCGCCGTGAAGTGGCACAGCGAGCATCGCGTTTTGCAAAACGGCCACAGGACAGTGGTGTTCCGCTAACCCGTCAGTGCGGTGTTTCGCTGACGAGCTGAGTAAAAACCCAGCGTTAATGCAGAGCGTACGGCCGTATTAGCTTGGCCAGATGTCACCGAACCATGGCATAATCGTGGGTTCGCCGGAGAGGTGGCCGAGTGGTTAATGGCAGCAGACTGTAAATCTGCCCTCTTACGAGTACGCTGGTTCGAATCCAGCCCTCTCCACCAGCGAAGTGTTTGTAGAGCGTGACGGAATTCGTCTGTTTTTGAAATTGTTGAGTGCAAACTAAATAATCCAAATGCGGGAGTAGTTCAATGGTAGAACCTTAGCCTTCCAAGCTAATGACACGGGTTCGATTCCCGTTTCCCGCTCCATAAATGCTGTGTTGGCAGTGCATGCAGGTTACGTGAAAGAGTTTAGTCGCCCTTTGGCAAAGAGTTAGTTTTCGCCCTTTTGGCTCAGTGGCAGAGCACTCCCTTGGTAAGGGAGAGGTCGCGGGTCCGATTCCCGCAAAGGGCACCAGTTTTTTAATTGAATATCAGTAATTTTTTCGGAGCAAAAAATGGCAAAAGAGAAATTCGAACGCAACAAGCCGCACGTCAACGTCGGCACTATCGGCCACGTCGATCACGGCAAGACCACGCTGACCGCAGCGATCACCACCGTGCTTGCAGCCAAGTTCGGCGGCACGGCAAAGGCCTACGATCAGATCGAC
>JANMDU010000112.1:0-13241 GCA_031376455.1 Variovorax sp.
CAACACCGATCGCATGGTGCAGCTTGGCCGCCAAGCGCTGCCGTTGCCTGGAGATGCTAAGCATGATTTGTGGATCATCCAGCAACTGGCCAAACAATTGGGTCTGAATTGGAATTACGAAGGCGAAAATGACGAGAGCCAAGGCAGTGGTGCGGCGGCCGTCTATGAAGAAATGCGCCAAGCGATGCACACCGCAATTGCAGGCATCACATGGGCACGGCTTGAAAAAGAGGGCTCAGTGACTTACCCGTGCCTGGCCGAAGACGATCCCGGTCAGGCCATCGTCTTTCAAGACAAAGTACCCACGCCAGACGGGCGCATCAAGCTCGTGCCTGCAGGTTTCATTCCAGCCGATGAAGTGCCAGATCAAGAGTTTCCGTATGTGCTCATCACAGGCCGCCAGCTCGAACATTGGCACACCGGCTCCATGACGCGGCGTGCCGGCATTCTTGACGAGATTGAACCTGAGGCCACCGTTTCAATGAACACCGCGATGGCTGCAAAAAACAAAATCAGTGCAGGAGATAGTGCCGAAGTTGCTTCGCGTCGTGGAAGCATTCAACTCAAAGTAAGGATTGACGATGGGACACCTGCAAACACCGTCTTCATTCCCTTCGCCTATGCTGAGGCCGCAGCGAATCTGCTCACCAATGCTGCGCTCGATCCGTTTGGGAAAATTCCAGAATTCAAATACTGCGCTGTAAAAATAGAAAAAGCGTGAGGCTTAGAAAGCCATCACGCCTATCGGTAGCCGTGCCACTAAAAAGAGATCAACCGCCTTTTTTCGGGCGCTTACCAGCATTTTTCTTGTTGCGTGTGGAGGCACCGCGCTCCAAGCTGATCTTTTGACCACGGCTCACGGGCATGGATACGCCGTTGGGCAACACAGGTTTAGGGCTGCGTTTGCGGTCTGCTTCGGTTCTGATTTTGTCGGCCATGAGGATACTCCAAGGGAAAATAGATTCAACCCAGTATTAGGCCACAGATTAATGCGCAATTTGGCCCAATAACTGGGTGATCATCCCAAAAGTCGGAGGGCTTTGTTCACATGTGTCGTCCGTGTCAGAGCGCGCAGTACGACTTGCAGATGCTGCACATCACGCACATCAATCACAAATCGCAAATCGGCAGTAGGCGCGCCTACCTCGCTGTCTCGCCCGAGGTCAACGCTTTTGATATCAGCCTCCGCGCCTGCCATGGCTGCTGCCACCTTGGCCAGCACGCCTTTACCGCTTTGCACAGTGATGACAACTGTGGTGGAAAAAGCTCTTAAAGGCTCATCGCTCCACTCGACGGCGATGAACCGCTCTTTGTCCTTTTGTATCAGCTTAGCCGCCACACTGCAAGAGCTGGTATGCACCTGCAAACCTTCTCCTCGGCCAAGATAGCCTGTGATCGCATCGCCCGGTATAGGCTGGCAGCACAAAGCGTATTGCACCGTACCGCCATCACGACCATCGAGCACAATCGCACCCTGGGAAATCTGCTCGTGTGCAGTGAAGCGCTCTTTGCTCATCAGCAAGGGGTCGATTCTCTGACCATTTCCGGTCATCAGCGCAACCAAGCGCTTGGCCACTATGGTGGCAACGCGTTTGCCCATGCCGATATCCGCCAACATTTCTACTCGGCTTTGGTTACCTGAAAAGCGCAAAATTTTGGCCCACAAAGCATGACCCAGCTCATCGTCGGCCGGTAGTGCAGCGATACCTTCTGAGCGAAGTGCTTGCAAGAGAAGTTTTTCGCCTAAATCCTGCGATTCGTTCTGCGAAAGTGTCTTTAAATGATGGCGGATGCGGCTACGCGCCCGAGCAGTGCGTACAAAGCCAAGCCATGCTGGATTGGGCTTAGAAAACGGAGCGGTGATGACTTCAATCACATCGCCATTCTTTAGCTCTGTCCGCAATGGAACTTGCTCACCATTGACCTTCGCGCCCATCGTGTGGTCGCCCACATCGGTGTGTACGGCGTAGGCAAAATCGACGATGGTAGCGCCGCGCGGCATCGCCATGATGGTGCTTTTGGGTGTAAACACATAAACGGCATCTGGGAACAGATCAACTTTCACATGTTCCCAAAAATCACCGGGCTCTCGATTTTCGCTGTGGATATCCAAAAGCGATTGCAACCATTGCGTGCCCAAGCGCTCTGCTTGGGCAGCAGCGCTAGTCTGCGGTAGCTCCACGCCAACGAGCGCTTGCTGCTTGCCGTTGGATTTGTAGAGCCAATGCGCGGCCACGCCACTCTCAGCCACCACATGCATGGGCTCGGTGCGCATTTGAAACTCTACGTTCACTCCGCTGGGGCCTACCACCGTGGTGTGCAGCGATTGATAGCCATTGATCTTTGGGATCGCTATGTGATCCTTGAATTTTCCGGGCACCGGTTTATACAACTGATGCAGCACGCCCAAGGCTGTATAGCAATCGGTGACACCTGTGACAACCAGACGAAAGCCATAGATGTCGGTGACTTGAGCAAAGCTGAGGTGCTTCGCATCCATTTTTTTATATACAGAAAAGAGCGTTTTTTCACGACCAGAGATCGTCACTGGCAGATGCGCACTCGCAAAACTTGCCTCAATATCTCTCTGAACTTTTTGAATCAAATCTCTGCGCCGGCTGCGTGCTTTTTGGACAGCGCGCGTCAGTGTGGCGTAACGCCACGGGTGAAGATGGCGAAAACTCAAATCTTGGAGCTCGCGGTATGTTGTGTTGAGACCGAGGCGGTGCGCAATTGGCGCATAAATATCGAGCGTCTCTTTGGCGATGCGCGCCCATTTCTCACGGGGCACATCATCCAGCGTGCGCATGTTGTGGCTGCGATCAGCTAGCTTGATGAGGATGACGCGAACATCACGCGCCATCGCAAGTAGCATTTTGCGAAAGCTCTCCGCTTGGTTTTCTTCCCGCGTGTTGAATTCGAGCTTATCGAGTTTGGTCAGTCCATCGACCAACTCTGCTACAGCCGAGCCGAACTTTTCGATGATTTCGGTCTTGCTTACGCCGCAATCTTCTAGCGTGTCGTGCATCAGCGCTGCCATCAAAGCACCGGCATCCAGCTTCCATTCGGCGCATTGCGATGCTACAGAGATGGGATGCGTGATGTAGGGCTCGCCATTGCCGCGCATTTGGCCTAGATGTGCTTCATCGGCGAAACGGTAGGCGCGTCGGATACTTTCAACATCTTCCGCAGCCAGATAGTCGAGCTTGGCCATCAGGGCCGCGAAGCTAGCAGCGGCAGCGTTGGCAGCATCCACGGAGAGCTTTTGGCTCTTCGTTGATTTCTTTTCAGGCGTTTTAGCCCGAACAGGTTTGATAGCTGCGCTCATGTGTTCTTGATGGTATCAAGAGAAAGAAATCAATGCAAAAAGCGCCTAAATAGGCGCTTTTTTAAGAAATTGATGTGATTGCTGATCAGAGCGGGACTTTCTTGAGCATTTCAGTGCCAACCTTGCCTGCTGCGATTTCACGCAAGGCGGTGACGCAGGGCTTGTTTTTGCTCTCAAGCTTAGGCGTGTGCCCTTGGCTGAGCATCCGAGCACGGTAAGTGGCTGAAAGCACGAGCTCAAAACGGTTTGGAATCTGTTTGAGACAGTCTTCAACGGTGATGCGGGCCATGGGATAACTCCAAAAGTAACAAAGAAGGAAATTAAGTTTGCTACAGCAAACTTTCAATGAATGTTGAGAGCAAGAAAGGTTGCGGCTCGCGCTCGGCGCTGCGCCACGAATTTCAACCTCTGGGCAGAGACGATGGCTTTAAGATCAAACAAAGCTCTCTCAAAAACTTCGTTGATTATAACGAAATCGAAATTTCGAGCCTGGCTGATCTCGTCGCGCGCATTTTGCATACGCAGTTCAATGCTCTCATGCGTGTCTTCGCCACGCCTCTCGATGCGGCCTCTGAGCTCTTCCAACGAAGGCGGCAATATGAAAATTTGTACGGCTTCTGGGAAGAGCTTCTTGATTTGGTAAGCGCCTTGATAGTCAATCTCAAGAATCACATCTTCCCCACGCGACAGGCGGCTCTCGATGGCCATGCGCGATGTGCCGTAGCGCTTGCCATGCACATGCGCCCATTCGAAAAATGCCTCGCCATTGACGAGCGTGTCAAACTCCGCATCGCTGATGAAATAATATTCGCGTCCGTGTTTTTCTTGGCCACGAGCACTTCGGGTCGTGTGAGAAATACTGGGCTGCACCAAAGAATCAAGCTCCATCAAAGCTTTAACAAGGCTGGATTTGCCAGCGCCGCTGGGCGCTGCGACGACGAATAAGTTGCCGGGAAATTCCATAGCGTATTTTAATGATTTTTTAAGCGTTTTGAGCACCTAGCCGGCATCTAAACTGCGCGAAGCGCTATGAAATTAATAGTGAGCTGAGTTATTCGATGTTTTGCACTTGCTCACGCATTTGCTCGATCAGTACCTTCATATCGACGCTGATGCGAGACAGCTCCAGCGTCGATGATTTGCTGCCGAGCGTGTTGGCTTCGCGGTGCAGCTCTTGGATGATGAAATCAAGGCGTTTGCCCAGTTCTGCGGTTTGCGCGGAGGTTTTGGTCTTCGCAGAGCTGCGAAGTTTGCCAGCCAGCAAATCATCAATCTCATCCAAATGGGCGTTCAGGCGAGTCAGCTCTTCGGCCACATCGATGCGAATGGCAAAGGCGGCAGCCTCGGTCAAGGCGCGTTCCTGAGCTGCTGTGCCAGAGAGTTGACCGGTGCTATCAGCCTGCTTTAAGGCTTCTGTGAAACGCTCTACAAAGCGTTGTTGCTGCGCAGCAACCAGCGTCGGTACGAGGGGCAGGGCTGTTTTGACGAGTTGGCGCAACTGCTGGGTATGCCCAGAGAGCATGGCTGCAAGCCGAGCGCCCTCGCGCTCGCGAGAGGCCATAAATTGCGCTAAGGCCTCTTTAGCAAGCGTCAAAAGTACTGCGCTGAGATCGACTGGTGGGTTGTTGCTGACGGTATTGTTGCTCATGCGCAGCACATCAGCCACCGACAAAGCTTGCGCCTTAGGCAGCCAAGCCTGAATTTGATCTTGTGCGCGCGCAAGCTGCTGCAGCAAGGCGGGTGTGGGCGTGCTTTGCACGGCGGCACTGCCTGCTTCAAGCGCGACGTAGGCGCGCAGCTCAACTTTGCCGCGCTTTAAGTTTTGCGTGAGTAGCTCACGCATAGCGCTCTCGTGGCTGCGTAGCTCATCGCTCAGTTTGAAGCTGAGGTCAAGAAAACGGCTGTTCACTGATCGCAGTTCGATGCCCAGCCTCGGTGTGGCATGGGTTGTAGGCACTTCTGCGCTGACCCCAGATGAAGTGAAGGAGGGTGTGGTTTGCAGGCTTGCGTAGCCTGTCATGCTGTAAACTGACATAAGGCGCATTATGTCTAAAGTTAAACCCGCATCACTTCCACCCGACACCGTGATTGGCGGCTACCGGGTCGTTCGCAAAGTCTCCGCAGGCGGCTTTGGCGTGGTGTATTTGTCGGTAGACAGCGAAGGCCAGCAGGTCGCCATCAAAGAATACTTGCCTTCTTCGCTGGCCACGCGCGCGCCTGGCGAGCTGCTGCCGCAAGTGCAACCGGATAAATTGTCTTTGTATCGCCTCGGCTTGAAGAGCTTTTTTGAAGAAGGCCGTTCGCTGGCGCAAATCTCGCATCCCTCCGTCGTTTCCGTGTTGAACTTCTTCCGCGAAAACGAGACGGTCTACATGGTGATGAATTATCTGGAAGGTGCCACGCTGCAAGATTTCATTATCACGGCGCGGGAATTGAAAAAGCAAAAAGTCTTCCGCGAATCCACCATTCGTAGTCTGTATGACGAAATTTTGCGCGGCTTGCGCATCGTGCATCAGCACAAGATGCTGCATCTGGACATCAAGCCAGCGAATATTTTTATCACTGAAGACAATAAAGCGGTGTTGATTGATTTCGGTGCGGCGCGTGAGGTGCTGAGCAAAGAGGGCAACTTTATTCGCCCGATGTACACGCCCGGCTTTGCTGCGCCTGAGATGTATCGCCGTGATTCGAGCATGGGGCCTTGGACCGATATTTACGCCATTGGTGCCTGCATTTATGCCAGCATGCAAGGCTATCCGCCCAATGATGCGCCGCAGCGTTTAGAAAAAGATCGCTTGTCGCTTGCATTGTCTCGCCTGCGAGGCGTCTATTCAGATAATTTGATCGAGGTGGTGGAGTGGTGCATGTCGCTCGATCCGCTCTCGCGGCCGCAATCGGTGTTTGCGTTGCAAAAAGAGCTCTCTCAAGAAAGCGAGCGCCGCTACACGCGTTTGTCGGTGGGCGAGAAAGTGCGATTGCAGTTCGACAATGTCGTCAACGACACGAAAAAAGCTGTGGGCAAAGCCACGAAGTTTGGTAAGTGAGTATGAAAAGCGGCAAAGCCATGAAGTTCTCGGTGTTCCAGATCAGTCGCAAGGGCGGGCGTGAGAACAACGAAGACCGCATGGGCTACAGCTACACGCGAGAATCTGTCATGTTTGCACTCGCTGATGGCATGGGCGGCCATCCAGAAGGTGAAGTGGCCGCGCAATTGGCTTTGCAAACGCTCTCTGCGCTTTTTCAGAAAGAAGCGCGTCCGGTCATTCAAAATGTGACGGAATTTCTTGCTCGCGCGCTCATGGCTGCGCATCACCAAATCATCCGCTATGCCAGTGAAAAAGGCATGCTCGATACGCCGCGTACGACGCTTGTGGCTTGTGTCGTGCAGGGCGGCACATCTACATGGATTCACTGCGGTGATTCTCGTTTGTATTTCTTGCGTGATGGGCAAATGGTTGCGCGAACGCGCGATCATTCTTATGCAGAGCAACACGCTGCGGGCATCATCAAACTTGATCGCTTAAACCGTAATGTGCTGTTCACCTGCCTTGGATCGCCAACCAAGCCTGTCTACGATATCGCCGGGCCGCATAACTTGCAGCAAGGTGACCGCATCATGCTTTGCTCAGATGGTCTGTGGGGCAGTGTCAACGACAACGATATTGTCTACACCATGTGCAAAGGGCCTGTAGCTGCTGTGGTGCCCGATGTGGTCGAAATGGCGTTGCGCCAAGGTGGCGAGCACTCTGACAACGTGACGGTGATCGCGATGGAATGGGAAACGCCCGATGCGTTTGAAGCGACGCAAGGTATCTCGACCGATAGCATCAACGACGGCGTATTTGCCTCGACCATTCAAGCGGGCGGGCTGGAGAATTTCGTTGACGATTTGGATGATGCAGCGATTGAGCGGTCGATTGCTGAGATCAACGAAGCGATCCGCAAGACGGCGGCTAAATCGATCAAGCCTTAACTTTTCGCTTTTGGTTTGTACTTACACAGACTAGCGAACACGAAAGTCACGGAGGATTCACGGAAGTCACGGAAAAATCTCAGATGCTGTTTAATTTTTTGTGTCTTCCGTGTAGTTTCTGTGCCTTCCGTGTTCTCAATTCCCTAAATATCAAACCTACAAAATCATGACCTATCAACGCTCCAATAACCGCGCCGCCGATGCGCTTCGCCCCGTCAAAATCACCCGCAAATACACCATCCATGCCGAAGGCTCAGTCCTGATTGAAATGGGCCACACGAAAGTGCTTTGCACAGCCAGCGTGGAGGAGCGCGTGCCACCGCACAAAAAGGGCTCGGGCGAAGGCTGGGTGACGGCTGAATACGGCATGCTGCCGCGTGCGACGCATGATCGCTCAGGCCGAGAGGCCGCCAAAGGCAAGCAAAGCGGGCGCACGCAAGAGATCCAGCGCCTAATTGGCCGCAGCCTGCGCGCTGTCTTTGATTTGAAAAAACTCGGAGAGCGCACGATTTCTCTGGATTGCGATGTATTACAAGCCGATGGCGGCACACGCACAGCGAGCATCACGGGCGCTTATGTCGCTGCACTTGATGCAGTCAACTGGTTGATCGCGCAAGGCAAAATTACTGGCAGCCCGATCACTGCGCCTGTGGCTGCGATTTCCGTGGGCATCGTGCAAGGCGAGCCGCTGCTCGATTTGGAATATACCGAAGATTCGGGTTGCGATACGGATATGAATGTCGTGATGACCGGTGCGGGGCATTATGTGGAAGTGCAGGGCACGGCAGAAGGCGTGGCTTTTTCGCGCGCTGAGATGGATGCATTGCTGAGTTTGGCCGAGAAGGGCATCACAGAACTGATCGCGCTGCAAAAACAATCGCTCTTAAATTAATAGCATCTTGCGCAGTATACATGCCGGCTGCATGCTGATTTGGCTTGGAAATCAATGAGAATAGTTCTTGCATCAAATAACAAAGGCAAACTCGCTGAGCTCTTGCCGATGTTTGCCCCACTCGGCGTGGAGCTCATTACGCAAGGCTCGCTAGGCGTGCCCGAAGCGCCTGAGCCTTTCAAAACATTTGTAGAAAACGCGCTGACCAAAGCGCGTAACGCCGCGCTGCACACCGGACTGCCAGCGATTGCTGATGATGCAGGTTTGTGCATCGAGGCGTGGGGCGGGTTGCCGGGCGTGGATACGGCGTATTTTTGCACCACGGTGGGCTACGAAAAAAGCGACGATAACAACCGCCGCGCTGTACTGGAGCGCATGGCGGAAGAGAAAAATCGCAGAGCCAACATGATCAGCGTGCAAGTCGCTGTGTTGTCGCCGCTTGATCCGCAGCCTCTGATTTCTGTGGGGCGTGTGCATGGCGAAATTGCGACGCAAGAGATCGGCGATGGCGGCTTTGGCTTTGATCCTGTAATGTTCATTCCATCACTCGGCAAGACGATGGCGCAGCTCG
The DNA here is from genome assembly GCA_031376455.1 of Variovorax sp. GTDB lineage: Bacteria > Pseudomonadota > Gammaproteobacteria > Burkholderiales > Burkholderiaceae_C > JANMDU01. The sequence continues at coordinate 8,765 of JANMDU010000112.1, forward strand.
ATTCTGCGCATAAAAATCAAATCAGTCACCGAGGAATCTCTGCGCGGCAGATGGTGGCACTGATTCGTGAGAATTGGTTGAATTCTTAAGCCTTTTTGTCGGATAGCCGTCGTATTTATTGCGCGGATTGCTATTGATTTTATAGTCGTTAGCGGTTTGGTAAGTGCGGCTTCAAGTTTGATTCGCCGCGCTTCGGGCACCTTACTCCGCGAATGTCCTCCGGCTGGCGCTACGCGCGTGCCTCCCCCTTTATTTCGCTACGTAAGATACCCAAATCACGTCGAATCATACTTTCGCCCTGTTGGCAATCAGCAAAACTTTGCACGGCAAATACTTGAGTACCAACGGCGATTGCGCCGACAGTGGTTGGGTTGTTTTACGTAGCGAAATAAAGGGGGAGGGCCAGCCGAAGGCCAGCCCGGAGGACATTCGCGGAGTAGAACAGCCCAAGCGCAGTCGACTTAAAAAAACCTCGGCGAGCTAACACTTAGCGCACAAACAAATGCCCGAGAGGCAACTCATTTGAAGCCTTAACCTCGCCCAATGAAAAGCTTGTATGCAGATCTTTCACATGCGGCAAGTTGATCAACGTCTCCATCGCAAAGCGTGAGTACGACTCCAAATCGGTGGCCAGCACAGTGATCTCAAATGAGCCTTCGCCCGAGATGTGATGCACGTTCATCACTTCGGGTAGTTTGACGAGGGCTTGGCGTAGCTCCCTTGTGACAGCGCCCGTGTTCACATCGGCATACAGGCGCACGAAAGCGATCACACCGAGGCCGAGTTTGTGGCGATTGAGCGATGCGTGATAGCCGCTGATGTAGCCCTCGGCTTCTAAGCGTTTCACGCGTCGCCAGCAGGGTGCGGGGGAGAGGCCGATGCGGCTGGCGAGATCGGCATTCGTCAAGCGGCCATCGGTTTGTAGCTCGCGTAGGATGCGAATGTCGTAGCGGTCTAGGCCGGAGAGCACTTCTTCGACTTCAGCGGTCGTTGGCGCGGGCTCAGGGGTTTTGAGCTGCAAGGGTTGCTTTTTAGGCAGAGCTGGCGGGGTAATTTTGCGTTTTGTTGCCATGATGCGTTGAGGATGATTATTGCTAATCCTAAATGAATCGCGCACTAAAAAGCAAGAGTTGATCGCTTTGGAGCAATAAGCAGCACGGTTTTTCAGATGACAATGCTTTGATGAGATCCATTATCCAATCCCTAGAAGAATCCAAAATCCGCGAAGTCGCCAATGCTGGCCTGGGCAGAGAAGGCGTGTTGCCTTTTTGGTTTGGCGAAAGCGACGAGGTGACGCCAGAATTTATTCGGCGTGCGGCCATCGATTCTTTGCAAATGGGCGAGACGTTTTATTCACACAATCTTGGGCTGCCTGCGCTGCGCGAAGCTGTCGCGCAATACGCTTCTGGCTTACATCAGCCTATTCAAGCTGAGAGGGTTGGCATCACGGCAGGAGGCGTCAATGCGCTGATGCTTAGCTGCCAGACTTTGCTGGATGCAGGGGATGAGGTGGTCGCTGTCACGCCCGTATGGCCGAACCTGACTGCGCAGCCGCTGATCATGGGCGCGAAGTTGCGCTGCATCAGCCTCGTGCCAGATGCGCATGGCGCTTGGCAGTTGGATATGCAAAAACTGCTTGATGCGGTCACGGCATCGACGAAACTGCTGGTGCTTAACGCGCCGAATAATCCGACAGGATGGACGCTCACGCGCACTGAGCAGAAAGAGATCCTCGCGCATTGCAGAAAAACTGGCACTTGGATTTTGGCCGATGAGGTGTACGAGCGGCTTTATTTCAAAGGGGATACTGCGAATGGTTGTGCGCCAAGTTTTTTGGATATTGCAACAGCGCAGGATCGCGTGATCACTGTGGGCTCAATGAGCAAGAGCTTTCTGATGACAGGCTGGCGCGTGGGTTGGTTGATCATGCCCGAGGGCATGAGCGCGCAAGTGGGCAAGCTGATTGAATTCAACACCTCGTGCAGCCCCGTGTTCATACAAAAAGCAGCGGCGCTGGCTTTGCAGCGCACTGCTGAAGTCACGCCGCGCGTGGTGGCGCATTTGCATCAATGCCGCGACAAACTCGTTACGTCGCTTCAAGATATTCCCGGCGTGAGAGTTGCTGCTGCGCCTGGCGGTATGTATGCGTTCTTCCAAATCGCAGGGCACACAGATGCACTGCACACAGCCAAACGCCTCGTGTTGGAGGCAGGCATTGGCCTCGCACCGGGAAATGCCTTCGCACCAGAAGGCCAGAGCTGGCTGCGCTGGTGTTTTGCCTCGAAAGAGCTCGCGCGCTTGGATGAAGGCGTGAATCGCTTGAAAGCATGGTTGGCGCAACAAAAAATGAATGATTTAGGCCAGTAGCCGGCATCGAGTATGCGTAGAGTGCTCCTAAAATAATAGTATGAAATTTCTTCATCCGTCCAGTCGCCCCGCTTTTATGGATGGCGTGCGCGAGACGCTCGTGATCGTGCCGTCGTATTTGCCGTTTGCCTTGGTCTGCGGTGTAGCGGCAGTTAATGCGGGGCTGGTCTTGCCAGCTGCTTTGGCGCTGCCCGGTTTGGTCTACGGCGGCAGCTCACAAGCCGTGCTCACGCAGTTTCTGCAAAGCGCCTCTTCGCTCTGGGTGGCAGTGCTCTCTGGCTTGGTGGTGAATTTGCGCATGGCCGTGTACAGCGCAGCCATGGCGCCACGGCTGCGCCATTTAAGCTTGCCGCGCAAAATGCTGGGTGCGGCTTTTTTGGTGGATAACGCGTTTGCTTTCATGGAGCAACGCAAGTTAGCCCAACCCGATGAGAGCAACGATCATTTGTTGGCTTACTACGCAGGATTGACTTGCGTGCTCTGGCCAGCGTGGATCACGTTTTGTATCGCAGGCTCTTTGCTCGGCAGCGTGATTCCCGCTAGCTGGCAGCTAGATTTTGCGATTCCGTTGGCCTTTATCGCGACTTTGGCGACGACCGTGCGCAGCATGCCGCTCTTTGCGGCCGCTGTGGCGGGCGCCGTGGCGAGTGTCGTGTTGTTCACGCTGCCGCTCAAGCTGGGCATGATTGCGGCTTGCTTGGCTGGCTTGCTCGCAGGCTTGATAGCCGAGCGGCTTGCGCCCCATCCAAAACAGGAGACCAGCCTATGAGCGCTTACGAGAGCTGGGGCGTGGTGTTCGCTTTGGGCTTGGGCACATTCTTGATTCGCTATTCCTTCATTGGGTTGTTTGCCAACCGAGACATGCCCCAATGGCTCTCGCACGGCTTGAAACTCATCGTGCCAGCAATTTTTGCGGCGATTGTGGCCAGCGGCGTGGCGATTGTGGGCGGTGAGGTGGCCAGCCCCACGCATTGGCCTCGTTTTGCGGCGGCAGCGTTTGCCTTGGGCGTTGCTGTACGCTACAAAGGCGATATCTTGATCACGGTGTCCTCGGGCATGGCCGCGTTGCATGCTTTGCTGGCTCTTCAGCGCTGGCTAGCCTGAAAACAGTGAATTGGAAAAAGGCGATAGGGTTTTAGCTATCGACCTCTTTTAGACAAGCAATCGGTAAAAATGTGCTTGCGCAATAGATTCGATTTATGATCATGCTATCGGCGATTGAAATATTGCATTAACCATTTCAATGTAACAACCAATCAACGACAAGGAGTAACTTAGCTCCTTCCACAAAACTTTTATTCTCATAGATATCATCATGTCCCTCGTCAATACGCAAGTTGCACCGTTCAAAACCGAAGCTTTCCACAACGGCAAATTTATTACTGTGTCGGATCAAACGCTCAAGGGCAAATGGTCGGTGCTGATTTTCATGCCAGCCGCTTTCACGTTCAACTGCCCCACCGAGATTGAAGACGCGGCTGACAACTATGAGCATTTCCAGAAAATGGGCGCAGAGGTGTACATCGTCACCACGGACACGCATTTCTCTCACAAAGTTTGGCACGAGACCTCTCCTGCTGTGGGCAAGGCCAAATTCCCACTGGTGGGCGACCCAACGCATGCATTGACCAACGCATTTGGTGTCCACATTCCCGAAGAAGGCCTCGCGCTGCGCGGCACCTTCATCATCAACCCTGAGTTGATGATCAAAACAACGGAAATCCATTCCAACGAAATCGCTCGAGATGTAAAAGAAACTGTGCGCAAGCTTAAAGCTGCGCAATACACCGCAGCGCATCCCGGTGAAGTTTGCCCTGCTAAATGGAACGATGGCGCGAAGACTTTAAAGCCATCGCTGGAGTTGGTTGGCAAGATCTAAATCTCGCTGTTGAATCTGAGCCAGACCACCGATCATTTGCGCATTTAATTGCCAAAGCACCATCGCTTTGGCTATCTATGCTCTGCATGCCACGGCGTCTGGTTTTTTGTTGTCATTTTTAAGCTTTTTGAGCACTTTGCCGGCATAGAATCTGCGCAAAGTGCTATGAAATCAGGAGTATTCCCATGTTAGACCAAGACCTTCAAGACCAACTCGCCGCTTATCTTGAGC
>JANMDU010000126.1:0-9701 GCA_031376455.1 Variovorax sp.
CAACTCAGGCCTGAACGATGTTGATTTGTGGATTGGTGGCTTGGCAGAACGCAAAAATGAATTTGGCGGCATGTTGGGTTCGACATTCAACTATGTTTTCGAAAAGCAAATGGAGAACTTGCAAAACGGCGACCGCTTCTACTACCTCAGCCGCACGCAGGGCACGAACATGCTGAACGAACTGGAGAACAACACCTTCTCCAAATTGATCATGCGCAACACTGACTTAGGTACCCCCGGTTCGTCGCACATTTCCAGCTTAGTGTTTCAAACGGCTAGCTACATCCTTGAGTTAAATCAAAGCGTGCAGATCGGAGCCGACCCCATAACAGACGACCCTTTACTGCAAATCTTGCATCCGAAGGTCATCCGCCGTGCGCCTGGCGCAGACGTGGATGGTGACGGCCAGGCCGACGGTGGTTATCTTCAATTTACCGGCGGCGAGCACGTCGTACTGGGCGGCACAGCTGGCAACGACACCCTGATCGGCAGCTTGGGTATTGACACGCTGTGGGGCGACGGTGGCAACGACCGGCTAGACGGCGGAAATGAGGCCGACCAAGTTCACGGCGGAGACGGTGACGACATCATCACTGACTCAGGCACGCCCGCAGGTGGCGCTGATTTCTTGCACGGCGACGAAGGCAACGACGTTATTTCAGCCGGTATGGGCAACGACCTTTTGTTTGGCGGCGGCGGCAAAGATTTTCTTTTTACCGGACACGATTTTTCTGAGGTGTTTGCCGGCCTTGGTGACGACTTCATTTTGGGTGGAAACGGTTCTGATGTCTTGATGGGCAATGAAGGCAATGACTGGATTGAAGGCGGTGAAGGCTTTGATGGCCTTTCCGGCGAAAACTCCGAGCTGTTCTTCAACAGCCCAATCATTGGCCACGATGTACTCAACGGCCAAGGCAATGACACCGATTACGACGGCGAGTCGGGTGACGACATCATGGTGCAGACGGTGGGCATCACGCGCAGCAACGGCATGTTTGGCTTCGACTGGGGCATTCATAAAGGCGATACCAGCGAGGCTGACTCAGACCTTGGCATTCCTTTCTTCCCGGGCCAGCCGCAGTTCACACTACGCGACCGGTTTGACTCAGTTGAAGGCTTGTCAGGATGGGTACACAACGACAAGCTGACGGGTGCAGCGGTACTCAAGGGGGCAGCAGGAGGAGCAGGCGCTGGCGCGGGCAACCCACCGGATGAAAGTGACCTTAAATCGCAAAACATCAGTTTGATAAATGGCTTTGCCGAACTGCTGGGCCTGACCCCGGCGCAAATTGCTGCCATGCCGTTCAACACTTCGGTGATCGACATTACGCAGGGCGCTGAAGTCATCATTGGCGGGGGCGGCAACGACATCATCAAAGGCAACTTAGGCAACGACTATATTGATGGCGATGCTTGGCTAAATGTCCGAATTCGTGTGACGCACAACAAGCTTGATGACAATACTGCTGCCAATGAATGGTTCACCGTCGACAGCATGAACCAGCTGAAGGCGCGCATGCTGACAGGCGAAATCAATCCAGGTCAGCTGCACATCGTGCGCGAAATCTTGCAGTCCAGCACAGCTACAACCGACATTGACACCGCGGTGTACAACGGCAATTTGTCTGACTACTCAATTGTTCAAAACGCAAATGGGACGCACACCATTACAGACAACCGCGCAGCAGGTGTTTTGACCAACGATGGGATTGATCAAATTCGCAATATTGAGCGCTTGCAGTTTGCAGACCGCACCATTAGCCTGACCAACCACGCCCCTACAGCGGTGGCTGACACGCTGGCTGCAACTGAAGACACGGTAGTCACCTTTACCGCAGCGCAATTGCTGGGCAACGATACCGATGCAGACGGAAACCCGCTGACCATCTTGTCACTGACCAACATTACTGGCGGCACTGCGGTGCTCAATCTTGACGGCTCAGTCAGCTTTACGCCTGATCCTGACTTTAATGGTGCAGCAACGTTTAGCTACCAAGCCAGCGATGGCCAATTCACCAATGCGGTGAGCAACGCCGCCGTGGTAACGGTGAACGTAGCGGCGGTAAATGATGCGCCTGTCGGTGCGCCTACGGCTGTATTGGCCGCTGGGCTGAATCCGTTGGCTTACGTGATCAGCGTTGCAGACTTGCTGGCTGGATTTTCTGACGTGGAGGGCGATGCGCTGAGCATAGCGGCACTGGCGACCAGCAACGGCACGTTGACGCTCAACCCGGGCGGCTTGAGTTACACCGTTAGCCCAACTGCTAATTTTGCCGGCTTGGTGACCTTGACCTACAACGTGGTCGATGGGCACGGCGGCATCACCCCCGCAGTGCAAAGCTACCAGCAAGTTGCGTTCAACGACCCCACCACCGGCGAGCTACATATTGCCAGCTACACCAACACATTGACCACCGCCAATCTGACGGCAACCAACACGATTGCAGATGCGGATCTGCCGCTGCTGGTGCCAGTCACGCAGTGGCAGCGGCTGGTTGGTGGCGTGTGGGTCAACATTGTTGCGCCCGCAGGCACGGCTGCCACGTTAGTTAACCAGACCAACGCAACGGTGCGAGCCAGCAGCACTTACACCGATGCCTTTGGCGCAGTTACCGTTGTGTCTGGTGAAACCGCATTGGTTGGATCAGGGGCCAACAATGCGTTGGTTGGCACAGCTGGGATCGATTTTGTTTTGGGCCTAGGCGGCAACGACAATCTCACGGGCGGCGCGGGCAATGACACGGTAGATGGCGATGTTGGAAACGACACATTGCGGGCCACCGTAGGTGACGGTAACGATACTTATATTGGCGGGGCTGGCGTGGATACCTACGACATGTCGGTCACGTCAGCAGCGGTAACCGTCAACTTGACGACGGGTGTGTCGTCAAGCGCTGACACCGGCGTTGACACGCTCAGCGGTGTAGAAAACATCAACGCCGGCAGCGGCGACGACTCCATCACCGACGGTGCGGGCAGCAACAACTTGGTCGGCAACGCGGGCAGCGACACTTTCGCTATGACTGCAGACGACTCGCGGGACACAGTAAACGGCGGTGTCGGTACGGGCGACACAGCGGACTACACAGCTTTTGCAAGCAACCTGACGGTGACGATCGCCAACAACGCCGTCGTCGGCGGCAGCGGCAGCACCGCAGCCACCAGCGATGTGATCACGACGATTGAAAACTTCACGGGTGGCGCAGGTGACGATGCCATCACAGGTAACGCAGCAATCAATGTGCTGGTTGGCGGGCTAGGCAACGACACGCTCAGCGGCCTAGCGGGTAACGACATCTTGAGTGGTGGCGACGGAGCCGACACACTGATTGGCGGCACTGGTCAGGACAGCCTGACAGGTGGAGCTGGCGCAGACGTATTTGACTTCAACACTGTCAATGAGTCTGGTGTCGGCGCAGCGGTGCGCGACACAGTAACGGACTTTTTAAGTGGCATCGACAAGCTGGATTTCTCTACGCTTGACGCCATCACTGGCATAGCTGGCAATCAGGCATTTAGCTTGAACACGACAGCCGGTGCGGCTTTTACTGCCGCCGGGCAACTGGTGTTTCATTACGAAATACTAGGCGGCGTGGAATACACGGTGGTGGAGGGCAACGTCAATGGCAACCTGGCAACAGACTTTCAAGTCGCCTTGGTGGGCCACCATACGTTTGCTCCACAAGACATCGTTTTGTAGCTAGCGCCGTATGTTTCAAAAACAGCGTCGCCCGAAAAGCGAGATGGCGCAAGTCATCTCGCAATTCAAAGGCGTATTCATGAGTGTCGGGATGTTCAGCGGCATCATCAACTTAATGCTTCTGGTGCCGTCCTTGTACATGCTGCAGGTGTATGACCGCGTACTGGCTAGCAGAAACCAGACCACGCTTTTAATGCTCACTTGCATGATGCTGGGCGCCTATTTGTTGATGGGCGCGCTGGAGCTTATTCGCAGTTTTGTACTGATAAGAGTTGGTGCCCAAATGGACATGGCTTTAAACACTCGAATTTACACCGCTGCATTTGAGCAAAACTTAAAGAAAGAGGGCGGCAACGCAGGACAGGCGCTGCAAGATCTGACAACCGTTAGGCAGTTTTTAACGGGCAATGCGCTGTTTGCTTTTTTTGATGCGCCCTGGTTTCCGGTTTATCTGGTCGTGATATTTTTGTTCAGCCCGGCGCTGGGTGTTTTTGCTCTGTGCGGCACGGCCGTTTTGATTTTTCTGGCGTTTTTAAATGAAGCTGTGTCAAGAAAACCTTTAGAGCAAGCTGCAGGAATGGCGATTGCTGCAGGCAATTTAGCGACCAATAATTTGCGCAATGCCGAGGTCATTGAAGCAATGGGCATGCTGCCCAGCCTGATGGCAAGATGGTTTGACAAACACCAACGCTTTTTACGGTTGCAGGCCGAAGCCAGTGAAAAAACAGGTGTCATCACTGCACTGACCAAGTTTGTGCGCGTGTCGCAACAGTCGCTGGTTTTGGGCTTTGGGGCATTGCTAGTTCTTGACGGCAAAATTACCGGCGGCATGATGATCGTGTCGTCGATTTTGATGGGCAGAACGCTCAGCCCCGTTGAGCAACTGATTGGGGTGTGGAAAACCTGGAGCAGCACCCGTTCTGCTTACCAGCGCTTGAACGACCTGCTAGATGCCAATCAGCCACGCGTCACTGGCATGCAGCTACCGACTCCATTGGGTCAAGTGTCGGTTGAAGCGGTTTCTGCGGGGCCACCCGGCTCGCACATAGCCGTCATAAAAAATCTCAGCTTTGCCATCGCACCTGGGGATGTATTGGGCGTGATTGGGCCAAGCGGCTCTGGCAAGTCAACATTGGCGCGGCTCTTGGTGGGCGTTTGGCCATCGGCTGTAGGCACCGTGCGCCTAGATGGCGCCGACCTGTACCAGTGGAACAAAGACATACTGGGGCCGCACATTGGTTACCTGCCGCAAGACATTGAGTTGTTTGCAGGTACGGTCAGTGAAAACATTGCGCGATTCGGCACCGTCGATGCAGAAAAAGTGATTGCTGCAGCCAAGTACGCCGGGGTACACGAGATGATTCTGCTTTTCCCAGCGGGCTACGATATGGTGCTGGGCGACGGCGGCGCGGGTTTATCAGGCGGGCAAAAGCAGCGTATTGGTCTGGCTCGGGCGATGTACGGCAGCCCGGCTCTGCTTGTGCTGGATGAGCCCAACTCCAATCTCGATGAAGTTGGTGAACAAGCGCTGGTGGGTGCTATCAGAGAATTTCGCAATCTGGGCAAAACGGTGGTGCTGATTACGCACCGCACCAGCGCCATCGGGGTCACGAATAAGCTGCTTTTGCTGCACAACGGCATGGCCCAAATGTTTGGCCCTACCGCGCAAGTGCTGACCGATTTAGGCAGCGCAATACCGCAGCCGACAACGCCCCCGAAATCAGCCCCTCTAAAGCCAGTCCCGACGACGGCACAGGCCGCGGTGCGAGCGGCGGAATAGAGCAAAAAGTGACACCACGAATCGAAAAGAATGACGAACCAAGACAACATGATGAAAAACGCAGTGAACCGAACCCTTACGACTTTTGCACTCACCTCACCTGGCGAATGTGCCGAAAGCGTTGCAACCGATGCCGTACGGTTCATCCGCTTGGGATGGTTTATTGTTCTTGCTGGCGTACTCGGCTTTTTGTTGTGGGCCTATTTTGCCCCGCTGGACAAAGGCGTTCCGCTGGCCGGGACGGTGACCGTTTCGAGCAACAAGAAAGCCATTCAGCATGTGGCGGGCGGCACGATTGATGCAATTTTGGTCAAAGAAGGCGACGTCGTCAAGGCCGGGGATGTGCTGGTGCGTATGAATGCCGTGCAGGCAAAAGCCAACGCGGAAAGCGTAAGGGTGCAATACTTCAGCGCCCGTGCCGCCGAGGCCCGCTGGGAGGCAGAACGGGATGGGCAGAAAACAATTCGCTTTCCAGTCGACTTAGAGCGTGAGAAAAGTGACGCGCGAGTGGCCAATAGTGTGTTGCTACAGCAGCAATTGCTTGCTGCGCGCATTGTGGCTATTCAGAGTGAATTGGCAGCGCTGGACGAAAGCGTGCACGGCCTAGTTCAGCAAAGCAAAGGCCTTGAGCAATTGCATCAAGGCAGGCTTATCCAATTGAAATTTCTAAAAGAGCAACTCGACACCTCACGAAATTTAGCCACAGAAGGCTTCGTATCGCGTAACCAGTTACTAGACCTAGAGCGTGCCTATTCCCAACTGAATACGTCCGCAAGTGAAGACCTCAGTAATTTGAGTCGTAGCCAATGGCAAGTCTCCGAATTTAAGCTGCGTCGTACACAACGGCAACAAGAATATCAAAAGGAAGTGCGAACGCAACTTGCCGAAAGTCAAAAAGAGGCTGCTGGACTGCTGAGCCGACTGAGCGCGCTTGACTACGACGTTCAGAACGTTTTGGTCAGGGCACCGGCAGATGGTACTGTTGTGGGCTTGAGCGTATTTACGCAAGGCGGTGTGGTGGCGCCTGGTTTTCGAATGATGGAAATCGTCCCGAGCAGTGATAGCTTGATCGTGGAAGGCCAGCTGCCAGTGCATTTAATCGACAAAGTTCACCCCAATCTGCCTGTGGAGTTAATGTTCACAGCGCTCAATCAAAATCAAACGCCGCACATTCCTGGGCGAGTGACGCAAGTATCCGCCGATCGATTAGTTGACGAAAAGACCGGGCAGCCTTACTACAGCATGAAGGCCGTTGTTCTACCTGAAGGCATCAAGTTATTGGTCAAGCAACAGATTCGGCCAGGCATGCCCGTTGATATGTTTATCAAAACAGGGGAGCGAACGATGATGAATTATTTGCTCAAGCCCTTGCTTGACCATTTCAAGATGGCAATGACAGAAGAGTAGCCATGTATCACTACGACTAAAACCTAGAGTGCTGAAACATTCAGCAGGAACAGTTGAACACACTGGTCAACGTTGGTTTGACGACAGTATTGATCGCTTACGTTGACGCACGATACGGCGCCATCAACCCAAGCCCCGTTGCGAGCAGCATGCCCAGCGAAGCAAATCAAATCAAGTAGCGCCAGAACATAGGCGTGGAGCGCAAAACATTCACTTTATTCAAAAAATGGTTTCACATGCGCAGTTACCGGTGTCAGTACGCACCGTGCTCGTGCCCCGAGCAATGCCACTGCCACTTGCGACCCGATAGCTTGCGAGCTGACCAGTGATGAGAATTTAATCACCGATGCGGATACTGCGCAGCTTTTTAGCCAAGCATGGCTCGTCGTCGAGCCAGCTTTGCATTTTGATGAAGCTTTGTTTGCTCAGCTAGAGGCGAAAGGAGTTGAACGCGCCTTCGGCACGCTGAATGTAGGCGCAGGCATATTCCAGCTCGTCAAAACCGAAAACCTCGCGGATTACACCATGCACTTCGAGCGATACAGCATCCCGCCTGAAACGCTGGAGGTCATTCATCAACGCAAAGTAAGAGGTGGCCGTGTGATCGCTGTCGGCACAACAACAGTTCGCGCATTAGAAAGTTACGCAAAAAACCAATACACCAGCGGCGACACCAACATCTTCATCACGCCCGGTTTCAACTTCCAAATCGCGGACATGCTCGTCATCAATTTCTATCTCCCCAAAAGCACGTCGAGGATACTGGTCAGCGTCTTCTCTAATTATGAGCTTATCATGGTGCTCTACAAAACCGCTATCAATGAGAAATATCGATTTTTCAGCTATGGCGATTCGATGCTTCTCAGCCGCATCGTTGACCACAAAAATTGAGACACAGCTTGATGAACTTTTTAAATGAACTGTGGATACTGCTTCAACAACCTTTATCTTGGATCAAGTGGGCCAAAGATCAAGGTGTTTGGGATTTCATCACTGCTGGTGCTGGACTGCTCATATCGACCGCACTCGTTAGCAAATGGAAAAAGAAAATTCCCGAGTTTTCAGTTTTCCTCACGTATTCGCTCAATACAGGACACAAAAACTATCCCAACGTGCTCAACATCGAATTGCGAAATCTGATGGATTCTCCATTGGTGATAGGTCGACCTAACTTTAAGTTTGCAGATGGTTTGCGTGGCGGGCGATTCGCGCATGGCAATTCTGCAACGGGTGACTATGAGATCAAGTTTCGCCCCATCGGCGCGGATGGCCACGCTATTCCCGGCTACAGCTATACCAATGTGATGTTGAGACACCGCGAGCAGGCCTACAGCTATCTGCCCTTGCCCGAAGAATGGACCGAGTCTGACGTACTGGCACTTGCAAACAAAAAACACGGCTTGAAATTTTGGCGTGCAGGCAAAGGCCTAGGCACACTGTTTTTAAACGTCGTCTTGCTCAAAGACGAGAAACCCAAAGTCATCATGATGGAAATTCCAATCACCAATTTGGTCGCGGGGAAAAAAGCGCCCATGTTAGGTCGCGAGTGGGAATAGCCACACCATTTACGCATGGCAGTATCTTAGACATGGCGCATTTTTCATGGAGGCCATTTGTTGGCCTCTGTGGCGAAAATTCGCACCACACCGCAGAATGTAAAGCTGATGAGCGTCAGGTTCACCACAAGACAAGGCGCAGCGTTTTAAGCGGTTCTCGTTCGTCTTTACAAGCCCGTGCTGTGGCTCTGAGGCAACGCGGCTGGTAGAGAATTAGCGTATGTCGACGCGGCACTCGCATTTGCGCGGTAGCATTTGCATGTTATTTGTGTTGGTATCCCATTAGCCATAAGCCAAAGGAATTTTTATGAAGTCACGTCGCCAAATTATCCGGATCGTTCCGGCCCTGCCATTGATGACTGTTGCTGGTGCTACTGCCTTGCTAGCAGCATGTGGTGAGAAGAAACCGGTTGAAGTTGCAGCACCTGCACCTGTTGCCACACCAGCTCCCGCGCCAGCGCCTGCAGCTGCTGCGCCGACCACACCTGCAGCTGCTGCAGCGCCTGCACCAGCTGCCGCACCCGCACCCGCACCACAAGCAGCAGCCACCGGGCCAGCGCTCGATGAAAAAGACGCAGCTGCTGTTGGTCTTGGCTATGTAGCTGATGCCACAAGGGCAGATAAAACCAAATATCCAAAGTATGCCACTGGCTCAAACTGCTCCAACTGCGCGCTCTACCAAGGTGCAACAGGCTCGGCGCAAGGCGGCTGCCCGTTGTTTGCTGGCAAGCAAGTTGCATCCAAAGGCTGGTGCAGCGCTTGGGCTAAGAAAGCTGCATAAGAGACCACAGCACGCCGCTTGCCAAGAGCTTTCTTAGCTTTGCAGTGGCGGCCTGAAGGTGTGGCGTGATGTGCTTTTTTTACTGGCACCGCAACACGGTTGATCTAATTTCTCCGGTGGCGCAGTGCCATCCTAATTGCGCAGCGATGGTTTTATTGAAATAACAGCAAATCTAGTCTCGATTTTGTTGACACAAACTGCACAGTTTCTGCCGACAATAGCTACATGAATTTAATTTCACATTTGAAGCGCTGGGCAATATTTCTGGCTGCTGCGGCTTTGCTAGCTAGCACCACCGCATGCTCTACAACCCGCCCTTGGATCAACGCACCTTTGGCCGGTGGCGTAGTTGCGGCTGACCCGGACGATGTTGCGTCTCTCGGCAAGGCGAGTGCGGATGATTTTTCAGTGCTTGCTGCCGTGACACTGTCTGGCGGTGGAGCGCGCGCAGCGGCATTCGGTTATGGTGTTTTGCAG
>JANMDU010000128.1:0-7458 GCA_031376455.1 Variovorax sp.
CTCGATCGGCCCGAATTTGGTGAAATCAATCTTCGGCCAAGGGATCAATCCGAGTGCAGCACCGTCGCCGCTGCCTGCTGCTGGGGCTTTCGCTGCGATGGCTTTGGTAGCCACTGCACCGCTCATCACGGATTTGGTGAAACCTTGAATATCTGCTTCCGTGATTCGGCCTTTGAGACCAGAACCTTTGACTTCTTCAAGCGGCACACCCAGCTCGCGAGCGAACTTGCGCACGCTGGGGCTGGCGTGGGGCAAGGCGCCTGATGGCGCGGTGGTTGGGTTGTGTGCGGGAGTTGAAACCTCCGTTCGCCCTGAGCTTGTCGAAGGGCTGGCGGGGGCTTCGACAAGCTCAGCCCGAACGGAAGGAGCGCTTGTTGCGGCGGTTGCGGCTGCAGCGCCCGCAGGCGCAGCACCTTCCAAAATCGCCAGTAAATCACCAATATTGATCTTGTCGCCGACTTTGACCTTCAATTCTTTGAGCACGCCGGCATGGCTCGATGGAATCTCCATCGCCGCTTTGTCGGACTCCACGGTAACGAGCGATTGCTCCACTTTGATCGCATCGCCAGCTTTGACGAAGACTTCAATCACGGCCACGTCTTTGAAATCGCCAATATCGGGGACTTTGACTTCGATAACTGAAGATTGCTGCGCAGTGGGAGATGCTATTGAATTGATAGCTGTTTGCGCAGTATTTACGCCGGCTACAGCCACTTTTTGCTCTAAAACTGGGGCTGGAGCAGGAGTAGGAGCGGAAGATGGCGCAGGCGCTGCGCCCGCCGCTTCTAGCGTGAGCACGACCGAGCCTTGCTTGACCTTGTCGCCAATTTTGATGCGCAACTCTTTGACCACTCCTGCATGGCTCGATGGAATTTCCATCGACGCTTTGTCAGATTCGACGGTGATGAGAGATTGCTCAGCCTTGACGGCATCGCCCGGTTTGACCAGTAACTCAATAACGGCAACTTCGTCGAAATCGCCAATATCGGGAACTTGAATTTCTATTTGAGACATTTTTTGCATTCCTTGCGCCGCTTCGCGTCGCGAAATTAAATGGGGTCAGAGCACAATTAATTTGATTGTTGGTGTTCAAGCGGGGTCAGTGATCAAAATTAATTGTGATCTGACCCCGTTTAATTTCATGCGTACAAGGGGTTGATTTTGTCGGTTTTGATGCCGTATTTCTTAATCGCCTCTGTCACTTTGCTCATCGGCAATTTGCCTTCATCTGCCAAAGCTTTCAGACTTGAGATCACGATGTAGTGGCGGTTGATCTCAAAGTGCTCGCGCAATTTGCTGCGGAAATCTGAGCGACCAAAGCCGTCTGTGCCAAGCACTTTGTAGGTGCGGGTCGGTTTGCCATCGGCGGTCGCTTTTTGCACGTAGGGGCGAATTTGCTCGGCGTAGGCTTTCATGTAGTCGGTGGATGCGATCACCGGGCCAGTCGTCTGAGCCAATTGCGTTTCTACAAAGCTCTTCACGCTCTGGGCTTCTGGGTGCAAAAGGTTGGTGCGATCTGCCGCTTGGCCATCGCGTGTGAGCTCGTTAAAGCTGGGGCAGCTCCAGACATTCGCGCCGATGCCCCAGTCTTTCTCTAGCAGCTCTTTCGCAGCGATGCTCTCGCGCAAAATCGTGCCTGAGCCGAGCAGGTTAACCGTGTGGTCTTTCTTCGCAGCGTCTTGCAGTAAATACATGCCTTTGATGATCTGCTCTTCCGTGCCAACTTTGAGGCCAGGCATCGCGTAGTTTTCATTCAGCAAAGTAATGTAGTAATACACGTTCTCTTGCTTTTCCACCATGCGCTTCAAGCCGTGATGCAAGATGATGCCCACTTCATGCGCGAAGGTCGGGTCGTATGAAATGCAATTAGGAATTGTGCCGGCCATGATGTGGCTATGGCCGTCTTCGTGTTGCAAGCCTTCGCCATTCAGCGTCGTGCGGCCGGACGTGCCGCCGAGCAAGAAGCCGCGCGCTTGCATATCTCCTGCAGCCCAAGCCAAATCGCCAACGCGCTGGAAGCCAAACATCGAGTAATACACGTAGAACGGCACCATGATGCGGTTGCTGGTGGAGTAGCTCGTAGCCGCTGCAATCCAGCTGCTCATGCCGCCGGCTTCATTGATGCCTTCTTGCAGAATCTGCCCTTTGACATCTTCTTTGTAGTACATCACCTGTTCTTTATCGACAGGCGTGTATTGCTGACCGAGCGGGTTGTAAATTCCGACTTGACGGAACAATCCTTCCATACCAAAAGTGCGCGCTTCGTCGACCAAAATCGGCACCACGCGCGGGCCCAGGGCTTGATCGCGCAGGAGCTGCGTGAGGAAGCGCACGTAGGCTTGCGTGGTGGAGATTTCGCGGCCTTCAGCGGTGGGCTCCATCACTGATTTGAAAACATCCAGCGCGGGCACTGTAAATGACTCATCCGCTTTTGTGCGGCGATGCGGCAGATAGCCGCCGAGCGCTTTGCGCCGCTCGTGCAGGTATTTCATCTCGGGCGTGTCGTCAGCCGGCTTGTAGAAAGGCAGGTCTGCAATTTGGCTATCAGGAATCGGGATGTTGAAGCGATCACGGAAGGCTTTGATGTCTTCGTCGGCCAGCTTCTTGGTTTGGTGAACGGTATTCTTACCTTCACCAATTTTGCCCATGCCAAAACCTTTGACGGTTTTGATCAGCAGCACGGTGGGCTGATTCTTGTGCTTCACAGCAGCGTCAAATGCAGCAAACACTTTTTGCGGATCGTGACCGCCACGCTTCAAATTCCACACCTCATCGTCGCTCATGTGCGAGACCATCTCCAGCGTCTCGGGGCTGCGGCCAAAGAAATGTTTGCGCACGAAAGCGCCATCGTTGGCTTTGAAGGCTTGGTAGTCGCCGTCTAGCGTGTCCATCATGATTTTGCGCAACGCGCCGTTCTTGTCGCGGGCGAGCAGGGGATCCCAGTTGCTGCCCCATAGGGTTTTGATCACATTCCATCCCGCACCACGGAATTCACCTTCTAGCTCTTGCACGATCTTGCCGTTACCGCGCACCGGGCCATCCAAGCGCTGCAAGTTGCAGTTGATCACGAAGATCAAATTGTCTAAATTTTCACGTGCTGCGAGGCCAATTGCGCCCAAGCTTTCCGGCTCGTCCATCTCGCCATCGCCGCAGAAGACCCAGACCTTGCGGTTTTCAGTATTCGCAATGCCACGAGCATGCAAGTATTTCAAAAAGCGCGCTTGATAAATCGCCATGAGAGGGCCTAAGCCCATCGACACGGTGGGAAATTGCCAAAACTCTGGCATCAGTTTGGGGTGCGGGTAGCTTGAGAGGCCCTTGCCGTCAACTTCTTGGCGGAAGTTCAGGAGTTGCTCTTCGGTCAAGCGCCCTTCGAGATACGCGCGGGCATACACGCCGGGCGAGACATGGCCTTGGATGTAGATGCAATCGCCGCCATGCTCTTTACCCGGTTCGGCGCTTTCTGCATGCCAGAAATGATTGAAGCCTGCGCCAAAGAGATTAGCCAGCGATGCAAACGAGCCAATGTGCCCACCCAAATCGCCGCCGTCTGCTGGGTTGTGCCGATTGGCTTTTACCACCATCGCCATCGCATTCCAGCGCATGTAGGCGCGTAGGCGCTCTTCAATTTCGACATTACCGGGGTTGCGCGCTTCTTGATCGGGCTCGATGGTGTTGACATAACCCGTGGTCGCAGAAAACGGCATGTCGATACTGCTTTGACGGGCATGCTCTAGTAATTGCTCCAGCAAAAAGTGCGCTCTCTCTTTGCCCTCCGATGCGATCACGGCGGATAGCGCATCCGTCCACTCTCGGGTTTCTTGCTTGTCTTGATCGATGTCTTTGGGCAATGCCGACATAGTTGTCTCCAATGGAAATATCTTTGATTAAGCAGCTATGTAGCTTGCCTCGAATTTAGTGTCTCATCTCTATTATTTCACAAATATCTATCATTTTTCAAATAGTGTTACGTGTTTTTATAATATGAAAAATAATGCTGTATTTTTTGTTGAAACGAAAGCGAGCCCTCTGCACGACAATTGCTGCATGACAGACATAGTGACCCATGAATCAATGGATCGAGCAGGTAGCACTGCCCAAGCCAAGGCAGTTCTGCGCGAGCCAGCGAAAAAGAATCAACACAATGGGCTGGTGCGCTGGTGGCGTTCGCAATCGCCGACGCGGCAAGATCGCTTTGCGTTAATCGCTCCTTTGGCGGCGGTGGCTGTATTTCTGATGGCGATTGTGGCCAGCTTTGGCTATTTGCGACTGGAGGAAATGGCGCGTGAGCAAGAAGCTGTGCAGCGCGATGTGGAGTATGCGCAGCAGCGCCTTCGGCTGCGGTTATTAGAGCGCCAAGAGCAATTGCAGCGCTTAGCCTCAGAGATCAGCAACAAGCAAATTGACTCGGAGGATTTTGTGACCCAAGCTGAAAGCTTGGTGCGCCAATACCCAGAGCTGCAATCTGTGGTGTGGATTGACGCGAAAAAGCGCGTTCGCGTGAGCTACACCTCACCCAGCATGCCAAGACTTAATATTCGCTCGGGCGGTGACACACTGCGTTATCCCGAGACGGAAGCGGTGTACAACTTGGTGCGCGATGTACGCCAGCCGATGTATTCCGTGCCGTTTGCTGTGCCCAGTGGCGTGGGCACGGTGACACTGCCAGTATTGCAAGTGCAAGTGCCGCTGTCGGACGGCGTACGCTTTGCGGGCGTAGTGATGGGGGAATATCAAATTGATGGGCTACTGCGTTATGGCGTACCCGCAGAGATTTCCGCAAAGTACGCGATTTCGTTGATAGACCATCAAAATCGCGTGCTCTCGGGCAACACTTCGCCGAAGCGCAACGCCGCTGCTCGCTTACTGCCTTGGGTGCAGCAAGACATTGAGTATGACGTGCCAGTCTCGCCGGTGGGCAACAGCTTGGTGCTTCGCGCAGAGGCATATCGAACTTCGCTCGGCGTGATTGGAAGCGCGCTGTTTTGGTTGGTGCTTTTTTTGTCAGTGATGACAGCTTTTTTACTGGTGAGCGCTTGGCGGCACACCCGCCGGCGCATTCGCACGCAAGCCGCGCTCGTGCAGGAGACTAGCTTTCGCCGCGCGATGGAAAATTCCATGCTCACCGGCATGCGGGCGCTGGATTTGCAAGGCCGCATCACCTATGTGAACCCGGCTTTTTGCCAGATGACGGGCTGGAGCGAAGCGCAATTGGTGGGGCTGACAGCGCCTTTTCCTTATTGGCCCGAAGATGATCGCGAATTGCTGGCTGCGCGTCTTGAAGAAGAAATCAGCGGCAAGACGACGCCGGGCGGTTTTCAAGTGCGCGTGAAGCACCGTAACGGAAGCATTTTTGATGCACGTATGTATGTCTCGCCGCTGGTCGATGGCAAGGGCGTGCAAAGCGGCTGGATGACAGCCATGACCGACATCACAGAGCCCAATCGCGTGCGCCGGCAGCTCTCTGAGTCTTATGAGCGGTTTACCACGGTGCTGGAGGGCTTGGATGCAAGCGTGTCTGTCGCGCCATTGGGTGGCGATGAGCTGCTGTTTGCCAACAAGATGTATCGGCTGTGGTTTGGCGGCAAATCCGCGGATCACCTACGCCTAATGGAGCAGGCCGGCAGGATCGATGGTGGCGTCGAGCCATCAGAATTTAAAGACAGCACAGCAGGCGACAGCGTGGATGCGCTGGCCGGCTTGCCCACGGAGGAAATTACTGCGGCAAGAAGTGAGAATGCCGAAATCTTCATACCTGCATTGGGTAAGTGGTTGGAAGTGCGCTCGCGCTACTTGAACTGGACCGATGGCCGCTTGGCGCAAATGGTGATTGCCACGGACATCACGCCGCGCCGAATGGCAGAGGATTTAGCCGCGCTACAAGCAGAAAAGGCACAGAACGCGAGCCGCCTGATTACCATGGGCGAGATGGCAAGTAGCGTGGCTCACGAGCTTAACCAGCCGCTGACAGCGATTTCCAACTATTGCACCGGCATGGTCAGCCGCATTCACGCCAAGCAAATCACCGAGGAAGAAATGCTCGTCGCGCTTGAAAAAACAGCGCGGCAGGCTCAGCGTGCGGGGCAAATCATTCAGCGCATCCGCAGCTTCGTGAAGCGCTCTGCGCCGAATCGCACGAGGAGCGAAGTTTCGCATTTGATCTCTGAAGCACTCGAATTGGCCGAGATCGAGCTGCGCCGGCGCAATGTACGGCTAACGCATTATCTTGCTAGTGTGCTGCCAACGCTCATGGTCGATCCCATTTTGATTGAGCAGGTGCTCGTCAATTTGTTGAAAAACGCAGCCGAATCGATCGATGCCGCAGACCGCCCAAACAGTCGCAACAAAAGCAACCATCGGCGCAGCGTTGATCTGCGCGTGATCTCTAAGCAGATGGAAGGAATCGGCGAAGTGGTTGAATTTATCGTGACGGATACTGGGCCAGGCTTAGCGCCAGAAGTCATGCAGCGCTTGTTTGAAGCCTTTTTCTCCACCAAAGCTGAGGGCATGGGCATTGGCCTGAATTTATGCCGCTCCATCGTGGAGAGCCACCAAGGCCGGATGCAGGCCGAGAACCTCTACAATGGTGTCGAAGTAACAGGTTGTCGGTTTAGTTTTTGGCTGCCCTGTCAGCCATTGGCTTTTGATAGCGGACGCACGGGCAGTTTTGCGGCATTGCCCAGTTGAGATGGCTATCAACGCTTACTATCAATGAGTGAGCACCTTACGCATATGCTACGCTAGCTTTGAGTGATTTTGTTGTAAAAAGGACAGTGTTTCATGAGCTTGATCCCAAAAAAGGGCACAGTGTATGTGGTCGATGATGACGAAGCTGTGCGAGATTCGCTGCAATGGCTGCTCGAAGGTAAAGACTACCGTGTGCGCTGTTTTGATTCCGCTGAGACTTTTCTCGCCCGCTATGATCCGCGCGAAGTGGCCTGCCTACTTGTCGATGTCCGCATGGGTGGCATGAGTGGCATGGAGCTGCAAGACAAACTCCTTGAGCGCAAGAGCCCGCTGCCCGTTGTATTTATCACAGGGCATGGTGATGTGCCGATGGCCGTGAACACGATGAAAAAAGGTGCGATGGATTTTGTCCAGAAGCCCTTCAAAGAGCCGGAGCTGGTCAGCTTGGTGGAGCGGATGCTGGAGCAAGCCAAGGGCAGCTTTAGCAGCCACCAGCAATCCGCAAGCCGTGATGCCTTGTTGGCTAAATTGACGGGTCGCGAGGCGCAAGTCTTGGAGCGTATCGTCGCAGGTCGGCTGAATAAACAAATCGCCGACGATTTGGGCATCAGCATCAAAACGGTGGAAGCCCACCGCGCCAACATTATGGAAAAGCTGGGCGCGAATACGGTGGCTGATCTGCTCAAGATTGCACTGGGCTCTAACGCACCTAAGTCTTGATCTTTTTTCGCTCAACGAATTTAAGAACACGGAAGGCACGGAAACTACACG
>JANMDU010000005.1:0-23561 GCA_031376455.1 Variovorax sp.
GTTTGCTGAATTCTCGTTCGCTGCGTTGTGCTTGCTCGTAGAATTTGCTGAAGGAGTTGCATTGGCGTTGCGGCTGGATGAAGAGCTTGGGTATCGGCTGCACCTGTGCCATGCGTGGCAAGATGTCTCGGTAGCCTTCGAAGAGCGTGGCCTGCGATGCGACTTTTGATTTGCCGGGCCAGCCTGTCAAAAGTCCAAGCTTGCCGATATCGCCGATCCATAAAGCATCGCAGGCGGCTTGCATGCGCGTGAGAACGAATTGCCAACGCTTCTCGTTCCACGGCAGCTTGGCGTGCGCCGCAGTGTGAATGATGCCGATGCGCAATACGCTGGGTGATTTCTCGCCATGCATCGCCCATGGGTGGACGAGTTCGACGGTGCGGCTTGGATTCGACTGTAGTGCGTTCACTATTAATTCTGTAGCGCTCTGCGCAGAGAGTACGCCGGTTAACTGCTCTAAACGCTCATAAAAATCTGCATCAGTGGAGCGAAGAATGCGATTCTCTTCGATGGCCGCATGCTCGCCCGGTTCTGCGCCGACATCCGCTTGCGAGCGACACATGTCGTCGAGTTCTTCGTAGCTCGTATCAATCACCGTGCCTTTGCTGATCCAAGCCTTGAACGCTTTCTGCGGTGCATATCGCGCCACATTTTCTGCGTTGAAAAGATAAGGCTTGCTGCTAAAACTACTGGCCACCCATTGCCAGCTCAAATGATTGCTGGGCACATCGCCATCGAGCAAATGCGCATACAGCCAATCTGCGCCAGCGCGCCAATGCACTTTGCGGAAATGCACGCAATAGCTGGCGATCCACATGCGGGCATGATTGTGAATGTAGCCAGTAGCGTAGAGTTGGCGCACGGCGCTGTCAATACACGGCACCCCTGTACGGCCTTCTCTGATGTCTGCGGGTAGTTCAGCAGCATAATTGGCGCGCCATAAATTCATATCGCGCATATTTGAAAGAATCGCATCCGGGCGAGGCGATGTTTCCCAAACGTGATGGAAAAATTCTCGCCAGCCCCATTCGAAGATGAGCTTGTCTTCGTAGCTCAAACGATGCTTTTGCGCCACCAGCGCAGCCACTTCGGGTAGGGTCACCATGCCATGCGTGAAATAGGGTGAGAGGCCAGAGACGGCACCGTCGAGTGCATTGCGCGTTCGCGCATACGAGCTGGGCGAGACGGTGGCGACTCGTGTGAGAGCAGCCTCGCGCGAGGGTTCGAAATGCTGGAGATGTGGGGGAAGGCCGATTAGGTCTACGAGTTTCATGGAATTTTGCTGCGATACATTTTGAATGCACAGCAGTATGCCCGCGAACGCAAATGCGGTGTGCGCTCAGGTTTTTAAATTGCCCCTAAGTGCCAATCAAACCGCCATCTGTTTTGCGAATCACGACAGTAGATGAACGTGGTCTGCCGCTGCGCGCGTAGTCTGGCCAGTTGGAAAATTTGCCGGGCTCGGCGGGATCGGAGCGATCGCCTGCTGTCTCTCCAGGATGCTGCACGTTGATAAAAAGCGTTTTGCCATCGGGCGTCCAGGTGCCGCCCGTGATTTCGCAATTGGTCGGCCCTGTGAGGAAGCGCTTGGCTTGGCCTGTGGCAGCATCGTAGGCGAGCATTTGATTGTTGCCCAAATTGACGAATTCGCCTTTGTACATTTGGCTGGCATGCATGTCGGTTTGAATCCACAAGTGCCCTGCGGGATCAAACATGATGCCATCAGGGCAGCCGAATAAATCGCTTTTGAGATTGCCTTTGGCCTCGGCTCTGGCGGCTGCCGGATCACCTGCGAAAAGCAGATGATTCCATTCAAACGTTGCTTGGTCAAAATCACCGTTTTCCTTCCAGCGAATGATGTTGCCGTGGGCATTGCCAATCCGTGGGTTGGCTGCATCGACTGCGGGCATATTCGGTGCGCCGCGTGAGCTGTTGTTGGTGAGTGTGCAATAGATCCAGCCGGATTTTTCATCGATGGCGAGCCACTCAGGGCGATCCATTTTCGTAGCGCCAAGAATGTCGCTGGCTTGGCGGGCTTTGATGCAGACTTCGCCTTGATCGGCGAAGCCATTGGCAGCAGTCAACGGGCCTTGACCATGCACGAGCGGCAGCCAGTTGCCTTTGCCATCTGCATTGAATTTGGCCACAAAGAGCGTACCGTGATCGAGCAACTCTCGGTTGGCCTGCGCTTGCGTTAAGCCATGACCAGCAGGCTTAACAGCATCGCGGCTCACAAATTTGTAGATGTATTCGTTGCGTGCGTCTTCGCCGCTGTAAACCACAGCGCGCTTGTCTTTCGTAAGCGCCACCCATGCGCCTTCATGTGCGGCTCGACCTAAAGCGGTGCGCTTAATCGGTGTGCTGCTCGGATCCATCGGATCAACTTCGACCACCCAACCAAATCGATTGGGCTCATTGGGCGTTTTACTGATATCAAAACGCGCATCATGTTCCGGCCATTTGAAGAAAGCATCTTTGCGCAAGCCCCAGCGGCGTTGATGCGCGTCTTCCAAATTGGCATTGCCAAAGTAAAACGCAAAATTTTCTTCGCCGGAGAGATAAGTGCCCCAAGGCGTTTTGCCGCTGGCGCAATTGTTCAGTGTGCCGACAATCGTTTCGCCGCGCGGATCTGCTGCAGTGCGCATGAGCGCATGGCCTCGGCAAGGGCCTTGAATAGCGAACGGCGTATTGGCCGTAATACGGCGAGCGTAAATGCTTGGGCGAATCATTTGCCAGTCGCGCCCGGTGTCTTGCACCTCAATCACGCTAATGCCATGCGCCGCTTGCGATTTGCGCACTTTCTCCGCGCTCCAATCTTTCATGCCGCCCACATGCAGCAAACCATCATCAACATACTCGTGATTCATCGCCAGCAGGCCTCGCTTGCTGCCTTCTAACGAATAGAAATGCAAGCCATCGTGATGCATACCCATCTGCATGGCTTGTTCAGCAGCACTGTTGCTGCCATCCATTTTGAAGGCTGGCATGTTGCCTGCCAGGCCCACTGCCTCGCCCCAAGGCGCGAGCGGCTGCGCTGTGTAGCCCTCTGGGACGATAAATTGGTCTGTCTTGCCGATGGGAATGGGTTTGAAACTGAGCGTAGCGGCTTGGGCTACGGGAGTTTGCGCACAAGCAGGAAGTAGGGTGCTTAGTGCGAGTGCGCTGGATGCACCCAGAAATAAGCGTCGCTCGGGGCGGCTGATATCGTGAATGCTGGGGTTGGAAGAGCAGTTACTGTCTTCCATCTGGGTGAAGTCTTTGGCCATGTTTGTTACCTCATGTTTTAGTTATCTTAGCGCGTTTGGCGTGTTTGGGCTGTGTTAGCCACGCCTAGAAGTTCAAAATCCTTGGCACGTAAAAATGTCAGATCAAAGCAAGTCAAGCCGCCATAATTCCTAGTTGACATTCAAAAGCCAAAGAGAGACAAGTCATGACTGCCTATGCTGATTTTTACAAGCGTTCAATAGACCAACCCGAAGCTTTTTGGAAGGAGCAAGCTGGGTTGATCGAATGGTTTAAAGAGCCTGAGCAGATTTGCGATGACAGCAATCCTCCTTTCGCCAGTTGGTACAAAGGCGGCACAACGAATCTATGCCACAACGCAGTAGATCGTCATCTTAAAGATCGCGCCGAACAGCCTGCCGTTGTCTTCGTCAGCACCGAGACGAACACCGAAAAAACCTACTCTTTCCGCGAGCTGCACGCTGAGGTTCAATGCATGGCGGCCATATTGCAAGAGATGGGGGTGCAAAAAGGTGATCGCGTTCTGATCTACATGCCGATGATTGTCGAGGCGCTGTTTGCGATGCTCGCTTGTGCGCGGATCGGCGCGATTCACTCGGTCGTCTTCGGTGGCTTTGCCAGTGGCTCGCTCGCCTCGCGAATCGACGATGCCGCGCCGCGTGTGGTGATCACCGCCGATGCGGGCTCACGCGCTGGCAAGATCGTGCCTTACACGCCTCTCTTGAGGGAGGCAGTGGCGCTGGCTGGCACGAAGCCTGAGAGCATTTTGATTGTTGATCGCGGCTTATCGGCTATCGATTTAGGAGCACTCTGCGCAGTAGATTACTCGGCTGCAAGGCATAAACACTCAAATTCCGAAGTACCTTGCGCGCATTTAGAAGCCACCGATATCAGCTACACCTTATATACCAGCGGCACCACAGGTAAGCCCAAAGGCGTGCAGCGCGATACGGGCGGCTATTGCGTCGCGCTCGCTGCGAGTATGAAATACATCTTTGACTGCAAGCCCAGCCAAGTGTATTTTGCCACCAGCGACATCGGCTGGGTGGTAGGCCACAGCTACATCGTTTATGGCCCATTGATTGCAGGCATGACGACGCTGTTCTACGAGGGCACACCGGTGCGAGGAATGGATGGCGGAGCAGATGGCGGCATCTGGTGGCGCTTGGTGGAGAAATACAAAGTCACGCATATGTTCTCCGCGCCGACAGCGATTCGCGTGCTGAAAAAACAAGACGAATCGCATTTGACGAAATACGATTTGTCGTCGTTGCAAGCGCTGTTTCTTGCAGGCGAGCCGGTTGATGAACCCACCGCGCGCTGGATTTCTGCTGGCATCGGTAAGCCGGTGATTGACAACTATTGGCAGACCGAGACCGGTTGGCCAATTCTTGCCACAGCCAATGGCGGCGGGCTAGATGGCCCCAAGCCGCAATTCGGCAGCCCCGGCGTGCCCATGTATGGTTACAAGCTCAAGCTCGTACATGAAAGCACGGGGGAGGAATTGAAAGGCCACGGCGAGAAAGGCGTGGTGGTGATTGAAGGGCCGCTGCCACCCGGCGCGATGCAAACCGTGTGGCGCGACGATGTGCGCTTTGTCAACACGTATTGGAAGAGTATTCCGGGAAAAATGGTTTATTCCACCTTTGATTGGGGCATTCGCGATGCCAACGGCTACTACACGATTCTGGGACGCACGGATGACGTGATCAATGTCGCAGGCCACCGCTTGGGAACGCGCGAGATTGAAGAGAGCATCGCTGCGCATCCGAATGTGATGGAGGTGGCGGTCGTGGGTGTAGCCGATCAGCTCAAAGGGCAAGTGGCGATGGCGTTTGCGGTGGCCAAAGATGCTTCCGGGCTGGATTCTGATGCGGCGCGCCTGAAGCTGGAAGGCGAGATCATGAAAATCGTCGATGGCGATCTGGGTGCAGTAGCTCGCCCATCGCGTGTGTATTTCGTCACCCTTCTGCCCAAGACGCGTTCCGGCAAACTCCTGCGCCGCGCGATTCAGGCGATTTGTGAAGGCAGAGACGCAGGCGATCTGGCCACGCTGGATGATCCCGCGCCGCTGTTGCAGATCAAAGAACTTGTCTCAGTGAAATAATCAGGCGAGTTACACGACTCACTCGAATGACATTTTTTTCCATCATCCAACGCAGCTTAGCGGCTGGCCTCACGCTTTGCTTGTGCTCGGCTGTGGGTGCGCAAACGGCTTCGAAGTTAGCAAAAAAACTCAAAACCCTGAGCTACACCTGCCGCGTTGTTTATGAACCGTCTCGTGCGATGTGGGTGCGTGAGCTGGAGATTGATTACGACAAGAAAAATTTTGTTGAGTTGCGCATTGATGGCGTCAAAGCGCATGGTTTTTCAGCCAGTGGCACGCAGATCGGCACGCATTTAGACAACGAACGAATCGAGATTGATATGAGTATTCCGAGCTGGAAAAGCCAATTCCGCGAGACCGCGCAGGGGCAGGGTGTTTGCGTTAAAAACCGCTAAATTCCTGCGCTCCATCGATCATTCCAAGCTGCACTGCCATCGCGCGCATTTTCCAAAGAGCGCCGATCCCGCTTCGTTGGTCTTCCCTGAGTCATCGCAGCAGCTGGCTCGTGCGTAAAGCGCCGAATATCCTGCGCCTTTTCTCTCGCTAGTAGGCTCTCAGCAGTTTCCAGATACAAAGTTTGCGCCTGAGGTGCGCCGCCGCGCTGCTCGCTGACCTGCAAGACGTCAATCACCGTCACCAGAGCCGTGCGTAGCAACTCAATTTGATCGCCGGCCTTCACCTCGCGTGAAGCCTTGCACACCTGCTGATTGATCTTGATGCGGCCTTTGCCGATTTCCTCGCTGGCCAAGCTGCGCGTCTTGTAAAAGCGCGCAGCCCAGAGATATTTATCGATCCGCGTTTTCTCTACAATCTTCAATTCCATCCACACATCATAAAGCGAAGCATGAAAATTGTTTTATTAGGCTCAAATGGGCTTCTAGGCGGCGCAATATCTGCGCAAGGTGCTCATGAATTCATAGCGCCCCGGCATGCGGAGTTGGATTTGCTTGATCATGCAGCCGTGGGCGCTTGGGTGGCAGCGCAGAAGCCCGATGTTGTGATCAACTGCACGGCCTACAGCCAAGTGGATACGGCTGAAGATGAGCCCAATGCGGCCATCGCACTGAATTATCTCGCCGTGCAAAACCTCGTTGCCGCTTGCGATGCGGTGCAGGCGAGCCTCGTTCATTTTTCGACGGATTTTGTGTTCGATGGTACTAAAGGCGCGGCCTATGTTGAAGCAGATTTGCCCAATCCTCTGGGCGTTTATGGCGCGAGCAAGCTGGCAGGCGAACAAGCCGTGTTGGCCAGCGCGGGTGCGCATTTTTCATTCCGTGTGAGCTGGCTTTATGGCTCAGCCGGCAAAAATTTCTTCAGTGGCGTACGCAACTGGCTGCAAGAGGAGCGCCATCTGCCCATCGTGAGCGATCAAACCTCAACACCCAACGATGTGACGAATCTCGCAAGAGTTTTGAATGCGTGGCTGTCAAAAGCCAAAGCGCATGAGGCAGGCTGCCACGCTTTCTTCCAGCAGCATCGCGGCCTGTATCACTTCAGCGCGCCGCAGGTGATGAGTCGTTATGAATTTGCCCAACTTGTGGCCGCAGATTTAAAGCAGCAAGGCATCGCCGTAAAAGCCACGATGGAGCCCGTGCCCGCGAGCCGCTTCCCCATGAAAGCCAAGCGGCCTGCGCACAGCGGTTTGAATTCAGACAAATTCACGCAAGCGTTTGGTTTGGAGTTTGCATAGGCGATTGTTTCAGCCAACGGACAAGCGCCTGCAGCGTCTCCTCCGGCGCTTCGGTCATCAGCTGATGACCGCCTGATACTTTTACAACTTTCGCACCCAGTGCAAGATCAATCAAGCCCTGAGCGGCCTTGGGGATTGTCATTTGATCCGAAGCACCAAGTATGAAAATGATAGCGCTTTGCGCAGGTTCTATGCCGGCTACCACTCGATTTAATGCTAAAAATGCGCCTTCGTAGTTGTTGCAGGCATTGAAGCCGATATGAAACACGTTTTCTCGCGTATTGTTCGCCATTGCAGTGTTGAAGACGCGGCGCATCAGCGCCCGCGAGCCACCATACAGCCAAGTGCCCGGCCCCAGCGCTGAAGGCGGAGGCGCGAGCATGCTGTGGCTAAATGTGTTGACCATCTCAATCGCCTTCATCGGCTCATTGAGTGATGCATCCAGCAAAGCAGGTGAGACCTTCATCGGATATGCCGTACCTACTATCGCAAGATGAGATATGTGCAAGCCGCGCTCAGGCGCGATGCTCGCCGCATGTAGCGCAATCAAGCTGCCCCAGCTGTGGCCAATCAGCGCAGCTTGTTTGACCTTCATCTCAGAAAGCAGCGAAAGCACAAACTCCGCCGCCTCTTCCACAGTCTTTGGGCAATTGCCTTCGCTTTTGCCATGCCCCGGTAAATCCACCGCTAGCACGTTGAACCCATGATGCGCAAAGTAGCGGGTCTGCAAAATCCAAACGCTGTGATCATTGAGCACGCCGTGGATGAACACCAGCGTGGGCTTGGTTGCATCAAAAGCTTTCCCGCCACTGTAGGCGTAGATTTTTTGTTGATTGACTGTGATGTACATGCAAAACCTCAATTATCTGAAATCAAGCGCTTGCCCAAACCGATGACTTCATCGTCACCATAGCCTAGACTTTTGTAGAAGGCGATCACGGCGGTATTGCTGCTGCGCACTTGCAGGTTGATTTTGGGGCAACCGCGCATTTCTAGGACTTGCTCGCCCCATTGCATGATCGCGCTTGCGTGGCCGCGCCTCTGATGCGCAGGCGCGACGGCGAGGTAGTTGACCCAACCGCGATGGCCTTCGTAGCCGAACATGGCGCTGGCGATGAGTTCGTCGCCTTCGATGCCCACAACGAATAGCTCAGGGTGGACGGTGAGCTTGCGAGCCATGTCTTTGTGCGGATCGTTCCAAGGGCGGATGAGGCCGCAGGCCTGCCAAAGCGCAAGCACAGCAGGTTCGTCTGAGAGCTGAAAGGCGCGGATGTGCATCACGCCGCTTTCTCCGCTGCCTTCAAAGCCCGCTTCAAATCGTCAATCAAATCATCGGCATCTTCCAAGCCAATCGACAAGCGGATCGTGCCCGGGCCGATGCCTGCGCCGCTGAGCGCCTCGTCAGTCATGCGGAAATGTGTGGTGCTGGCGGGGTGGATCACCAAGCTGCGGCAATCGCCGACGTTAGCCAAATGCGAAAACACTTTCAGCGCTTCAATGAATTTTTTGCCTTGTTCGCGTGAGCCCTTCATGTCAAAACTGAACACGCTGCCTGCGCCGCGCGGCAAGAGCTTTTGTGCAAGCGCGTAGCTGGGATGAGATTCGAGCATGGGGTGGCCGACTCGGCTCACAAACGGATGCGCTGCTAAGAATTGCACCACTTTTGTCGTGTTGCGCGCGTGTTGCGCCATGCGCAGCGGCAGCGTCTCGATGCCTTGCAAGATGAGCCACGCGGAGTGTGGGCTCATGCAGGCGCCGAAATCGCGTAGGCCTTCACGGCGGGCGCGTAGCAAGAATGCGCCTACAGTGGATTCTTCGGTGAAAACCATGTTGTGAAAGCCTTCGTAAGCTTCGCTCAGCTCTGGGAATTTCCCCGATTTTTCCCAATCGAACGAGCCGCCATCAACGACGATGCCGCCGATCACCGTACCATGGCCGCTCAAAAATTTCGTGGCCGAGTGATAAACGATATCCGCACCATGCTCGAAAGGCTTGATGAGCCAAGGTGATGTGAGCGTGCTGTCAATCAGTAGCGGTAAGCCAGCTTCGTGGGCTATCTCCGCAACCGTGGGGATATCGAGCACATCCATGCCGGGGTTGCCCACCGTTTCGCCAAACAGCAGCTTGGTGTTCGGGCGAATTGCAGTTTTCCAACCGTCAATATCGCCGGGCTTCACGAAAGTCGTGTCGATGCCGAAGCGACGCATCGTGTAATGCAGCAAATTTTGGCTGCCGCCGTAAAGCGCTGTCGATGCGACGATGTGTGAGCCTGCGCCCATCAATGTGGCAATCGATAAGTGCAAAGCAGCTTGGCCAGAGGCGGTGGCAATCGCGCCGATGCCTCCTTCCAATGCAGCGACACGCTGCTCCAGCACGGCGTTCGTCGGGTTGCTGATACGACTGTACACATGCCCTGCACGCTCCAGATTGAAGAGCGAAGCGGCATGCTCGCTGGACTCGAACACAAAACTCGTCGTCAAGTGAATCGGTACGGCTCGCGCGCCCGTGGCCGGGTCTGGCAATGCACCTGCGTGCAGAGCGAGGGTATCAAAACCGGGGTCAGAGTAGCCGGGCATGGGTTTTTCCTATGAAAACGGAGATGCAGTTCAAGCGCGATTGTGGGCTATATTTGAGCTTAGATTTGAAGAGAGTACACCATGAAAGTTAGTGATATTTTGCGCGTGAAGGGCGGTACGCTCTACACCGCCACCCCTGAAGACAGCTTGCAAAGCGCGATGAACCTGATGGCCGAGAAAGACATTGGCTCGCTGGTGGTGATGAGTCATGGCCTCGTGGTGGGCATGCTGACTTTTCGCGAAGTGATTGTGGCGGTGAATAGAAATGGCGGTAGCGTAGGCACCACCACGGTCTATCGCGCCATGGACGATGGCCCGCTGATCTGTACGCCTGCGACCGAGCTTGATGAAGTGCGCCGCATGATGCTGGATCGCCATGCCCGTTATATGCCCGTGATCGACAACCGCATGCTGATGGGTGTGATCAGTTTTTATGATGTCGCGCGAGCCGTTGTTGACGCTCAAAACTTCGAAAACAAAATGCTAAAAGCCTACATCCGCGATTGGCCGGAAGATGCGGCATCTACAGGTTAGGGCGGCTACTGGGTTGACCCTGCATGTCCAAGAAACCTCACATCTCTGAAACGCCTGCGACCGCTTTGCTCAGAGCACACAAGATCGAATTCACCGAGCATCCTTACGACTATTTAGAGCACGGCGGCGCGAGTCACAGCGCGCAAGTCTTGGGACAAGATCCCTTTATCGTGATCAAAACGCTGATCATGCAAGACGAAGCTGGAGAGCCACTCGTCGTGCTGATGCACGGTAATCACAAAGTCAGCACAAAGAATTTAGCACGGCAGGTTGAAAGAAAATCGGTCGAGCCTTGTAAGCCGGAGGTAGCCAACAGGCATTCAGGCTATCTGGTGGGCGGCACGTCTCCTTTTGCGACCAAGCGCGAGATGCCGGTCTTCATTGAGAAAACGATTTTGCAACTGCCGCGCATTTTCATCAATGGCGGGCGGCGCGGATTTTTGATCAACATTGATCCGAAGATTTGCGTGAAACTGCTGGATGCTCACTGTGTGAGCTGCGCTTTAGAAAATTGAGTTTGAAGGGTTGGCGAAGAGAAGAACACGGAGGCCACAGAAGCTACACGAAAGACACTGAAAAGGCCAGAGTTGCTTTTTTATCTTTTATGTGATTTCCGTGAAAGCTCCGTGCCTTCCGTGTTCAAAAATTCTTTGAATGGCGTCATTGATCAAGAGGTGCCTGAACGCGGCGCAACGGATACTGGCGCTCCTGCGCGTTGGGGCAGTTTCTTCCAAGACGGGCTGATCAAACGCATGCCTTGCACGCGTTTGACGGCGACGACGCAATACGCAGCGCCCAAAATCGGCCAATAGCGTCTGCCCAACCCATTCATCCAATCCAAGCGAGACAGCCAAGCTTGGGATCGCGCGGCAGGCTGCCAAAGGCCAAAATTACTGGACTCGACCTCGAAGCCAAGCAATCGCAACCAATCGCGCAGCCGCCAATAGCCTAAGAATTCGCCGGATTCGGGCAAATAAAGCTGGCCGAATCCCAAGCCCATGCCTTGATAAAAGCGCTGGCGTTGCTGTTTCCAGCCCCATAAACTGGTGGGATTGAAGCCGCAAATCACCACGCGACCCTCAGGCACGAGCACGCGCGCCGCTTCGCGCAAGCTGGCATGCGCGTCCAAGCTGTGCTCCAGCGCATGCGGCATGACGACGAGGTCAAGCGTCGCCTCTTTAAAAGGCAGGGCTTCAAAATCACAGCGCAGCTGCAAGGAATGCGGCGTGTTCAGGTTGTCTTCACGGTCAGCCAGCCATTGATGCGGCATCCGATTGGCTTGCAAGGCGTTCATTTGCGGCATGCCCAGCTGCAAGGCATGGTAGCCAAACACATCGGCCACGGCAGCATCAATCTGAGCTTGTTCCCAGTTCAGTAAGGCCTGGCCAGGCGCGGTTTCAAGCCACTGCTGCAAATTTATAATAGGCTCACTCATGAATTTGATTGCTCTGCCAGCTTTTACCGATAACTATGTATGGATGTTCCACGATGGGGTATCTGCATGGGTGGTCGACCCGGGTGATGCTCATGTGGTCACCCAAGCCTTGGCACAATTTTCTCTACAACTGCAAGGCATTTTACTGACGCATCATCATGCTGACCATACCGGTGGTGTGGATGAACTTCGGCAACTGACGGGTTGCCAAGTGATCGGGCCTGCGTATGAAAAGATGCCCGAGCCGCTCGAGCGCGTCTCGGGAGGCGAGCGCGTGGAGGCCATGGGGCATATCTTTGAAGTGATGGATGTACCCGGCCATACAGCGGGGCATATTGCCTTTTACTGCAAAGCGTTTGCAGGCAAGCCCCTTTTGTTCTGCGGTGACACCTTGTTCTCCGGCGGTTGCGGGCGCTTGTTCGAAGGTACACCGGCTCAAATGCTGGCATCGCTTGATAGCCTCGCCGCATTGCCCGGCAACTCGCGCGTTTGCTGCACGCATGAATACACTTTGAGCAATTTGCGTTTTGCGCGAGCCGTTGAGCCTGATAATCAAGCACTGGCGCAATACGAGGAACAATGTATCGCATTGCGAGCCAATCACTTGTTTACGCTGCCCAGCTCGATGGAGCTGGAGCTTCAAATCAACCCTTTTCTGCGAAGCCGCTTGCCCTCTATCCAACAAGCTGTCGCACAACACAATTCAAGCAAAGGTCAAACAGCCACATATCCGTCGTCACATATGGACGATGTGGCGTGTTTTGCAGCTTTGCGCGAATGGAAAAACGAATTCAAATGACGTTTCACTTGTCTTTTCTTAATTGTCGCGCCACGCTGCTGGCTTGTGTATTTTCATCTCAGCTTGTGTGGGCGCAAGCACCTGTAGCACCTTTGGTAGCCGTCTCAGATGCCAAGCCTGTCGATGTGAGTAAAGTACTCAAAGAGGCAGACGGTGGAGTCAGTGCTACTCCAGCGCCTGCCTCGCCTATTGCTCAGCCGCAAGAGCCCGCAGTGTTGATCGACAATTCCACGCCGATCACAGCCACCGCCGTGTTTGTGCAACCGCAAGCACATGCAGACTTATGGGCGCGCATTCGCTCGGGCTTTCGCATGAACGATTTGAACGACCAGTACGTGGCGAGTCAGGAGCAGTTCTACGGCAGCAAGCCGCAATACATCACGCGCATGACAGAGCGCAGCAGCAAATATCTCTACTACATCGTGGATGAACTGGAGCGCCGCCAGATGCCGATGGAGCTGGCTTTGCTGCCTTTCATTGAGTCTGCATTCAACCCGCAAGCTGTATCGAGCGCGAAAGCAGCCGGCATGTGGCAATTCATCCCGAGCACGGGGAAATTCTTCGATCTGAAGCAAAACGCATTCAGAGATGATCGCCGCGATGTCTTGCAATCGACTCGCGCTGCACTCGATTATTTGCAAAAGCTCTACGGCATGTTTGGCGATTGGCATTTAGCGCTGGCTGCGTATAACTGGGGCGAGGGCTCGGTTGGCCGAGCGATCAAGAAGAATCAAGCCAACGGTTTGGGCACAAGCTATTCAGACCTCAACATGCCCAACGAGACGCGCCAATACGTACCTAAGTTGCAAGCGATGAAAAATATCGTGGCTGATCCATACCGCTTCAATGCAACACTCCCGCCGATTGCCAATCATCCGTATTTTCAAAGCGTGAATCTCTCGCGCGATATGGATGTGCAGCTGGCTGCGCGTTTGGCGGAGATGAAAGTCGAGGATTTTCGTGCGCTTAATCCTTCTGCCAACAAGCCCGTCATGCTCGCCTCGGGCACACCGCAAATCTTGTTGCCTTGGGACAATGCGGATGTGTTCATTCGCAATCTACAAAGCCATCGCGGCCAAAGCGCGAGCTGGACAGCATGGCGCGTCCCATCCACGATGAAAACTGGTGAGGCGGCCAAACGCTTTGGCATGCAGGAGGAGCAATTCAGAAGCGTGAACAATATTCCGCCGCGAATGCTGATCAAAGCGGGCTCCACATTGCTCGTGCCGCGCGGCTCATCGGAGCGCAACCAAGATGTGTCAGCGCAGGTGGCTGATACGGCGCAGATTTCTCTCGCACCAGAAATCGTCTTGCGCAAAACCACGGTGAAAGCACGCAAAGGCGATAGCGTAGCCAGCATCGCGACACGCTACCGCGTGAGCGCTGCACAGGTGGCGCAGTGGAACAAAGTGAGCAGCGGCGCAGCGTTCAAAGTCAATCAAGGCGTGGTGATGTATTTGCCAGTGAAAGCCAAAGGAAGAGCCAATGCCAAGGCTGGAAAAAGCAGCAAAGGCGGCATGGCTGTGGCAAAAGGCAAGCGCACCACTAAAACAGCAGCTGCACCTGCAAAAAAGCGTCGGTAAGCTCTTTTATAAAGAAAATCAGCAGGTAGCCGGCATAGAATCTGCGCAGAGTGCTCCTTAATTCATAGCGCCACAATCTTGCTTTCTTATGGCCATCCCCAACAGTTTTATCCAAGAGCTCGTCGCCCGCGCGGATGTGGTTGATGTGGTGGGGCGGCATGTGCAGCTCAAAAAGGGTGGCGCGAATTTCATGGGGCTGTGCCCCTTTCACGGAGAAAAATCTCCTTCGTTTTCCGTGAGCCCTACCAAGCAGTTTTACCATTGCTTTGGCTGCGGCAAAACCGGCAATGTGCTCAGCTTCATGATGGAGTTTCAGGGCATGAGCTTCATCGAGGCTGTGAAAGATTTGGCGCAGAGCATGGGCATGCCTGTGCCTGAAGATGAGCGTAGCCCGCAAGATCGGGCTAGAGATGCACAGATCCGTACGAGGCAGGCCAGCATCACCGATGTTTTAGAAAAAGCCGCTGAGGGCTATCGCAAGCAACTCAAAGGCAGCGAGCGCGGCGTCAATTATTTCAAAGGGCGGGGCTTGTCGGGAGAGATCGCATTGAAATATGGCCTCGGCTATGCGCCCGAGGGCTATCGTTTTCTAGCCGGCGTGTTTCCAGATTACGACGATCCGCTGCTGGTTGAAGGCGGCATGGTGATTGAGCGACTGGAAGATGAGAACAATCCGAATTCAGAAAAGCGTAAATACGATCGCTTCCGAGATCGCGTGATGTTCCCGATTCGCAATGTCAAAGGCGAGACGATTGGCTTTGGGGGCCGCGTGCTGGATAAGGGCGAGCCCAAATATTTGAATTCGCCCGAGACACCGGTGTTTAGCAAAGGGCGTGAGCTGTATGGCTTATTTGAAGCGCGCGAATCGCTGGCCAAGGCCGGCTATGTGCTTGTGACCGAGGGCTACATGGATGTGGTGGCGCTTGCGCAATTGGGCTTCCCGAATGCTGTAGCCACGCTGGGCACGGCCTGCACGCCCGATCATGTGCAAAAGCTGTTTCGCTTCACCGATAGCATCGTGTTCTCGTTTGACGGCGACAGCGCAGGCCAGCGTGCTTCGACCAAGGCGCTCAACATTGCCATTGCTTATGCCACCGACACGCGCAGCGTGAAATTTTTGACGCTGCCTAAAGAGCATGATCCAGACAGCTACATTCGCGAACATGGCACGGAGGCTTTTCTGCGCTTTGTCAGCAGCGCCAAGCCATTGTCTGTGGCTTTGATTGATGCAGCACGCGAGGGCTTGGAAGTTGATACGGCAGAAGGCAGGGCGCATCTGGCAGCGAACGCCAAACCGATGTGGACGGCGCTGCCTGATGGGGCATTGAAAAAGCAACTTTTGCGCGAACTCGCGAGCTTGATCGGGATTGATGAACGCGAGCTGGCAGATTTGTGGAAACCAGCGCCAGCGCCAACCTACAGCAAAGCAGTGGGCAGTCGAGGCGAAGGACGCTATCAAAAGGGAAGCGCCTCGCGCAATGAATACGCCGGCGATAGTGCTTTTTCTTCCAAAAGTTTTAGCAGAAAGAGCTATGGCGATCAAGGCAGCAGCCGAATCGCCGGCAGCGTGATTGGCCGCAACGCACCGCCCAGCCGAGCTGATCGCTTGTTGCAACTCGTTGTGCTCGATGAGCGCGCATGGGAGCAACTCAGCAGCAATGATCACCACATGCTCTGCGATCTGCCCTCTCCGCATGGCGCAGCCTTCACGTGGCTCGATGCCCAAAGCCAAGAGCACGGCCCGCAATCTTGGGCAGCGCTATCGATTGCATTACAAGGCAGCCCGCAAGAAGCTCTACTGAGTAAATTGATCCAAGCGCTGCCCGCAGATATCGAAAACGACCCGCAAGAACTCTTTAGCATCATGAAAGAGCTGCGCCGCAAAGCGATGCAAGAGCGCAAAACCGAGCTACTTTCTCGCGCCAGCGCTGATCCGGCAGCTTATGAGGAATACAAGGCATTGCTTGCACAAGAAGCGCTTGATAAATAGTCGCTTGAGCCAGACGTTTCCGGTAAGCCGTGATAGCTCTGGCTGGTGATCATTTCATCAATACCCCATCGCCACACCATCCCTGCGCGGATCTGCGGCACCGAGCCAGCCATCGCCTTGCCGCATTAAAAATCCTTGACCGCTGATGAGCGGCACGATTTCAATCGTGTGGCCCTTTGCCGTCAACGCAGGAGCGAGAGCGGCGGCTGGAGTGTCTTTTTCTAACTGCACTTTGCCTGCGGCGGCGGAAGACACATTGCCGCGCGCCAAGGCTTGCGCGGGGGTTCGTTGGTTGGCGAGCATCTCGATCAAGCTGCCGGTGATGTAGTCCACGATCTGAAAGCCGCCCGCTGAGCCGCCCACCACCACGGGCTTGCCCGCTGCATCAAACACGATCACGGGCGCCATAGAAGTCACGGGGCGTTTGCCTGGCTCCATTTTGTTGGGTGAGGCTTGCGCTGCGCGCGGCAGGGCAGCAAAATTCGTCATCGCGTTGTTGAGGACATAGCCGTCCACCATTAGGCGTGAGCCAAAATTCAAGTTGTTGGTCGTCGTCACGCTCAGCGCATTGCCTTCGCCATCTACGATAGCCATCTGGCTGGTGGCATCCATCGTCTCGCCGCTGGGGGCGGTTTCCAACTTCGCCGCTTTGGCGTCCATCACGCCGGGGCTCACCGAAGCGGCGCTTTTTGTTGGATCAATCAAGCGAGCGCGTTCTTTCAAATAGGGCGCAGCAATCAGAGCCGCAGAAGGTACTTTGGAAAATGCGGGATCACCGATGTAATGCAAACGGTCTGCTTGCGCGAGCCGCCCGGCCTCGGCATACAGATGCGCAAACGCCGGATCGGCGAAATTAAATGCCCCAGCAGGCGCTGGGCTGCCAACTCTCGACTCCAGCATCTGAAGCATTTGCAACACCACCACCCCGCCAAACGATGTAGGCCCCATCGCGCAGACCTTGTAGGCCAAAAACGGCGCACACAAAGGCTCGCGCGGCTCAGCGCGATAAGCGCGCAAATCTGCCTCGCTAATCATCGAAGCATGCGCACCGCGCTGCACGCCCGCCACCAAATTCGCCGCGCCGCCTTGCGCCAAAAATCCTACTGAGCCCTGCTGCGCAATGCGCTTCAAGGTGTTGGCGTAAGCCGGGTTTTTGATCAAGGTCTCAGGTGGCAAAATCTTCTGCGCTGCATCGAAATACAAAGCCAACATTTCAGGATGATCTTTCGCCGCAGTCGGCGCAGAGAGGATCGTGTGCATGTAGCGCGGGAAGGGGAAGCCATTCGTGGCCAACTGAATCGCCGGCTCAAACAAACTCGCCCAAGGCAACTTGCCCTGCTGCTCATGGAGCAGCTTCAAAACGCTTAGCGCACCCGGCACACCCACTGAACGCCCGCCGCGCGCCACATCCTCACTCTTCAAGGTCTTGCCATCAAAATCTTGGCTGAGAGCAGCCGTCACGCGGCTTGGCGCGGCAGATAGGCCGTCAAAGCTCGTCAGCCGCGCGGCCTTCGCATCCCAATGCATCGCCAGCGCCCCACCGCCAATGCCTGAAGATTGCGGCTCGACCAAGCCCAGCACCATTTGCGCAGTAATCGCCGCATCAATCGCGCTGCCGCCACGCTCCAAGATGTTCAAAGCTGCCGTTGTTGCCAAGGGATGCGCCGTTGTGACCGCGCGCTTCTTTGCCACTTGAGTAATCGGCTCTAGCTTGGCAGGCTCTGTGCGTGAACTTGGCCCGCTTACGCTGGCACAGCCGCCGAGCAAAGCCAAAACGAGCAGCGAGGCAGCGGTATTCTTCATTCTCATCATGTGTATTCTCCGTATCAAAATATCGTACACCTGGAGGACGCAGAGTCAATCGGTTGCTGCACTGATCATTGGACTGCCCACTTTTTCTCATTGACTTCTCGACATCGCGCGATCAGCAGCTCAATCAAAGAGTCCTCCAAATTGGCTACCTTCAGCAAGGGTTGCAATCCACTTAAAACCCTGACCCCGGTTGCTGCAAAAACGTAACTTCCTCCGCCGTCGATTCCCGGCCTAGGATTAAGTTGCGGTGCGGGTAGCGGCCAAATTGTTGGATGATGGCTTGGTGGTGTTGTTCGTAGTGCAGGGCGTTGGCATTGCCTAAAGCGGTAAACAAGCGCAGCGCCTCCTCATGCACCCGCAATGATTCGCTGTGCATATAGGGCATGTAGGCAAAGTAGCGCTGCTCCGGGCTAAGCCGCGCATCATCGCCCCGCGCCACCAACTCCTGCGCCAGCGCCAAAGCCAGCGCATCTTGCGCGAAGGCGCGCGGCCCATGTACCAGATGATTGCGCCACACATTGCGCGAGAACTGATCGAGCACAATAATTTCCGCCAGCCGCCCAGCGGGCGAGCCGCGCCAGCCAAACAACTCACAGCGCGAGCCTGCCTCCAGCACCGCGCCAAAGCGCTGCGCAATCAACGCATCCAGCGCTGCGTCTTTCACGAAATGCTGCTTGTCGGTGAGTTCGGTGAACCAGAAGTGGAAGATGTCAGTGGCTTGCATATTCGCACAGTTTAGCGCTCTATGCGACGTGCTGCTTGCATGCCTCCGCGCATGGAAACCCAAACTGGGTGCGATCATGCCCAATCTGGGTTTTTAAATGATTTTTTAAGCGAAATAGGCAAGTAGCTGGGAAGAATAATGCGCGGAGCGCTATGAAATAAATAGCGAATGAAGAGCCGCCACGCGCTTCAAGCCCACGCCGCGCGAGGCGATCGCAAGGCTTGCGCCCATTGCGCCAGATGCTTCCAGAGCGTTTTGGGTGGCGTGCGCGTTTGCTTGGCCACTAGCTCCACAGCGGCCAGAATCAGCGGCAGCGGCGCTTCATCGAGTAGCGTGGCCACTTGCGGGGTGATGGCCTCTGGCAAAGTGCCATCCACCAAAGCCTGCGAGAGCGCAGCGGGCGCTAAGGCATGCCGATAACTCACGCTCGCCGTCTGAACGAGCAGCGCCAGCGCACCACCCTGTGCCTCTCGCGCCGCCCGCACAGGCCGAAGCGATGCGTTCCACTCAATGCCCAACAAATTGAGCAGCGCCAGCAGCTTAGCCGCCCCCAAATCCACCAAACTGCCTTGGTTGTTTGGATATCAGGCATATTTGGTGGTGAGTAACAACAAGGCAATACACGATAACGAGTATCAGACGAAATTAACACCAGCTGATGATGCAATCTTTCCAGCCAAATCCTGAAAATCTGCATAACAGTTTCTAACTGCTTCGCTATGAGCCCCGATTGCTCCATCCGAAGACTTTAAGAAGAAAATAGGTTTACGAGCTTCCATAGCCATAGGCATCAAACTACGGTAATGTTTTAGAAGTGCAATGCAATGATCATCAACGGCTATGGTTTGCGGCGCATCTTCACTTTCATTAAGTACTGCAGATTTGTAAGTGCTGGGAATTCTGTCCATCCATCGCTTGTAAGCTTTGATAGGCCTGTTATCTAAGATCCCATGCTGCATAACAACATAGCCAATAGGATTCATCGCACCGCTTGGCATCGGGAGACCTGGTGGAGATTTTGTCAATAAATCTGACCATACTGCTCGCCAGTCTCGCAGCGTTGGACCTAAATTTTTTAAACCTTGAATCGAGAACAAATCTGGCGCTAACGGTAAGCAAACCTGATCAGATGCAATCAAGGCAGCACGATTGATAGCACCAAGATTTGGACCGACATCAATCAAAGCGATATCTGCTTGACGCTCAGCACCATGTTGTATCAGTCGATGAAAAGCAGTCATTGTCCGAAACGCAGATTCATCTCTGTTGTGGCATCTAGGCCAAGCTTCGGATAGCTTATCCTCAAACCTAGAAAGACCGAGATCACCTGGAATTAATCCCAGTCGACTTGAAATTTTCTCAATATGTGGTGTTCCGATATCACCAGTTCCACGCAAAATAGGGCTGATAGCGCCATAAAGCGTTTGTGGATGGTCGCCTTCAGGCCATAGCGTTTCTAATCTAGATTCCTCCAAAAACATGGCTGTGAGGTTGGCTTGCGGATCGAGATCCACGGCCAATGTTTTGAGCCCGTGATCTGCAAACATCCAAGCCAAGTGATACACAAGTGAAGTTTTGCCAACCCCACCCTTATTATTGAAAAATGCGACTGTTTTCATGCTTTTTTCTTATATATCTTGACTAGTACTGAATGCTCATCAAACTCAAATTCCGCAGGAGGATTCCCGTTTTCAACCAATAATGCTTGAGCGCGCTGTACTCCGTAGCCGAATCTGTTAACGAAGCCAAGCGACTTCAATGCTTCGGCTATCACAGGATTCCTATAGCTGTTTCTTGTTGGAAAGTTTTGCATTGTTGCTTCGCCGTACAGACCGCCTGGACTTTGTATCTCAAGATGATCTTCGAAGACATAGAAACGAATCGGCGAATTACTGTTGTAGTTGCGATGCATGACTGCATTCATCAATACCTCCCGAATAGCACCTTCGGGATAACTCGGGACTAGCCTTTCTTCTAAAGAGCTAATTTTTACCATCGAGGTCTTGATGAGTAATTTGACGCGGCTCTCAAGCTCTTTGATGACCGTATACAAATCGCCAGAAATTTCAGCTTGGTCTTTGGGTATTTCAATTAATGAAATTCCTGGGAGCTCCAAATACTGAATATACGAACCAGGCATATAAAAACGAGGGTTCTTTCCGATCAATAAAATGCCTGCGTTAGTTGCACATTTTCTGTCCAGATCATATAAGCGAAGAGAGGCCAGTTGTAGTTCTACTCCGCGGTGATTCGCTTCGATCGTGTCTGCATCTACTGCTTCGCGGCGGTAGGCATCAAATTGGCCAAGTGCTAAATCTTCTATTTTGGATTCTGTGCAGGGCTGGGCATCGAATGATTTGGCCAGCGCGATGCGGCGCTCGGTGAGGAGGCGCTCTTCTTGCTCGTTGGCAATGGCTTTGCGCGGGCCTACGC
Organism: Variovorax sp.; assembly: GCA_031376455.1. Classification (GTDB taxonomy): domain Bacteria; phylum Pseudomonadota; class Gammaproteobacteria; order Burkholderiales; family Burkholderiaceae_C; genus JANMDU01. The sequence continues at coordinate 20,927 of JANMDU010000005.1, forward strand.
GGATATGCACCGTGCCTTTGTAGCGCACGGGCGGCAAATCAGACGGATGCACTTGCACCACAGCCACATCGCCGCCTTGTAACGAAAACTTCGCCACATGCAACATGGGCTGGGGCAATATGTTGCCATCCGAGCGGATGCTGGCAAGATTTTTGAGGAGTTGATCGGTGACTTGCAGGCCAGAGAGCGAGCCATTGTCTTTCACGCCGATTAGCAAATAGCCGGGCTGGCGATGATTAGGCAAATCATTGGCAAAGGCGCAAATGGCTTGACCAAACTTGTCGGTGTTGCTCACCGATTCTGTGCGCTCCACTAAGTCAGATTCAAGCTCTGAGAGGAGTGCTGTGAGTTGGGTTTCGGTCAACATGGTGTGTTTGGGGCGATGTTCTTGTGCGGGCTTACTTTGCCCAAGTATCCTTCAAACTCGTGATCTTATTGAATACCGCTTTGCCCGCTGCATGATCCACCCGATCCGCCACAAAGTAGCCATGCCGCTCAAACTGGAATTTGTCGTCGGGCTTGGCGTTGGCTAGGGACGGTTCGACGTAGGCGGTGATGGTTTGTAGGCTGTCTGGGTTTAAGGCTTCGAGGAAGTCTTTGCCGCCTGCGTCGGGGTGTTCGGTGGTGAAGAGGCGGTCGTAGAGGCGGATTTCTGCGGGGACTGCATCTGCTGCGCCTACCCAGGTGATGACGCCTTTGACTTTGACTGCATCGGAGCCGGGTGTGCCGGATTTGGTGTCTTTTAGCACTCTAGCCCTTATAGAATTTGCGCGAGCAGCTCCTGTATTGATAGCATCTTGTGATGTGCCTTCTGGATACGTTGCACCAATGACTTCGATCACGAAGCCGTATTTGAGGCGGACTTTGTTGCCGGGGAGCATGACGCCATCCGCGCCTAGCCGGGGCGGATAAAGCCGGAAGAAGCCTTTGCTGGGGATTTCTTCGTAGTCGGTGCGCTCGATCCAGACTTCTTTGCCGATTTTGAAGCTGCGTTTGCCGAGATCGGGCAGGTGGGGGTGGACGGGGGCGGTGCAATCTTCTAGATGCTCTGCGCTGCCAAAGGCTTCTTCCCAATTCGTCAAGATGAGTTTGACAGGATCGAGCACGGCCATGGCGCGGGGGGCGATGGGGTCGAGGGTGTCGCGCAGCGAGCCTTCTAGGGTGCTGTAGTCGATCCAGCCATTGGCTTTGCTGACGCCGATGCGCTCGGCGAAGAGATGCAGGGCGTGGGGCGTGTAGCCACGGCGGCGCAGGCCGACTATTGTTGGCATGCGGGGATCATCCCAGCCGTTGACTTTTTTCTCAGCTACCAATTGGGCGAGCTTGCGCTTGCTGGTGACGATGTAGGTGAGGTTGAGCCTTGCGAATTCGTATTGGCGGGGCTGGGGGGCTTTGATGAGGCTGCCTACGACGCGCCCGTCGGGCAGTGTTGTCGTTTCCACGAGGCGATCCATGAGCCAGTCGTACCAAGGGCGCTGCTCTTCGAATTCGAGCGTACAGATGCTGTGGGTGATGCCTTCGATGGCGTCTTCAATCGGGTGCGCAAAGGCATACATGGGATAGATGCACCATGCATCGCCGGTGTTGTGGTGCGTGGCGCGGCGGATGCGGTAGAGGGTGGGGTCGCGCATGCTGATGATGGGCGATGCGAGATCGACCTTTGCTCTTAAAACCATAGCGCCATCGGCATGTTTTGCGGCGGCCATCTCTCTAAAACGCTCTAAATTCTGCGCTGGTGTGCGGTTACGGAAGACGCTGGCTGTGCCGGGGCGAGAGAAGTCGCCTCGGTTGGCGCGCATTTCTTCGGGCGTTTGCTCGTCAACATAAGCGAGGCCGCGCTCAATCAGGTGCTCGGCGGCTTTGTACATGAAGTCAAAATAATCACTGGCAAACAGGGCTTGGTTGGAGCCATCTCTACCCCACGAGAAGCCCAGCCATTTCACAGAATCGATGATGGAATCGACGTATTCTTTTTCTTCTTTTTCTGGATTGGTGTCGTCAAAGCGCAGGTTGCAGATGCCTTTGTAATCACGCGCCAAGCCGAAATTTAAGCAGATGCTTTTGGCGTGGCCAATATGCAGGTAGCCGTTGGGCTCGGGCGGGAAGCGGGTAACGATGGCTGAATGCTTGCCTTGGCTCAAATCGGCTTCGATGATTTGGCGCAGGAAGTTGCTGGGTTTGCTTAAGTCTGCTGCGGGAATAGCGGGAGAGGTGGGAGATACTGTCATGCTTTGATTTTAGAGGGCGTGGCGGCTTGTTTACAGCTTGATACCGTCTTTGCACAAAGGATGACAACGCCGTGAGCTGCTGGCCGTTGAAGATGCACTGCACTTTAAAGGAGAACATCATGAAAGCATGGATGACGGCTGCTATTGCGGCTACGGCTCTGGCTACTGGGGCTGCTCAAGCGAGCGATGTAAGCTGGACGATCACCGTGGGCTCACCGCGCCCCGCGCCGAGAGTGATTTACGCGCCGCCTCCAGTGGTGTATGCCCCGCCGCCTGTGGCGTATTACCCTGTTTATCAGCCCGCGCCGGTGGTGGTGCAGCCCGTCTATCAACCTGTGGTGTATGCCCAGCCGGTGTATCGCATTCCACCCGGCCATCTGAAGAAATGGCACAAGCATGGCTATAAA
>JANMDU010000016.1:0-12397 GCA_031376455.1 Variovorax sp.
TGCCGACAAACCTGCCGCGCAGAAACGATCGACGGTGATGCCTGCCACGCTCTTTGGAAAGCCTGCGAGCACAGCAGCCACACGCGCCACATTCAAGCCCTGCTGACCTTCGGGAATCGCGCAGCCGGCCACAATGTCTTCAATCGCTGCCGGGTCGAGATTAGGCACTTGCGAGATCGCGTTGCGCAACACAGCGGCTAGCAGGTCGTCGGGGCGCATGTTGCGCAAAAAACCGCGATGCGATTTGCCAATCGGCGAGCGCGTGGCGGCAACGATGTAGGCTTCTTGGATTTGTTTGCTCATGAGTTTTCTTTCGCCTGTATTCAGGCAGCTTGAGTTTCGGTATTGGGTTTTGCAGGACGCTGGGCAGGAATCCACGCCCAGACAAATTCACATTCAATCGGCTGGTTGCCCGATTCATCCGTCACTGTGACGGCCACAGTCACTTCGCCTTTGGGGGTGCTTTGAATCAACTCGCGCTGTGCATCGCTCAAAGTGGCCACAGCACGCATTGCGCCTTGGCCGCGCTTTTTAAACTGCACACGCATGTCTTTCACGACCGGGATGCAATCGTCTCGTACGTTGAGTCCCATGACCATGCCTGTAGCTGTCTCAGCGGCTAGTGTGGAAGCCACGGCGTGGACGCCACCGATATGGTTTTGCACAATGCGCTCATTGGCTACAAATATTTGCACTCTGCTGGGTGACATTTCTTCGTAGCGTAATTTCGCTCTCCCGGTAAACGGCACAGCGCGGCCAAGTGCGAGCGAGCGCACGAAGGTACGCATGAAGGCTGGCGCTTCGTTGACTCTGGCGAGCTGCCGTTGGAGGCGGTTGGGAGGAGTGTTTTGCATGCTATTTAAGAAGAACACGGAAGGCACGAAGGTTTGCACGGAAGACACAGAAAACTTCCGTGGTTTCCGTGTGTTTCTGTGTCTTCCGTGTTCCAAATTGGATTGAATGACGGTTCATCATCCGGTGCATCTAGTCTTCAGTTCCGAACAGGCTTGCCCGTCGAGAGCATACCCATGATGCGCTCTTGCGTCTTCGGATGCGTGAGCAGGCCGCAGAAAGCATCGCGTTCGAGCTTCATCAAATATTCTTCGCTCACCAAAGTACCCGTATCTACTTCACCGCCGCACACCACATTCGCAATCAAAGTGGCGATATGAAAATCATGCCCAGAAGCAAACCCGCCATCGCGCATGTTCACAAGTTGCCCCATGATCGTGGCTTTGCCTGAGCGGCCAGCCACGGGGAAGAGACGCTTAGCAGGCGCGCGGTAGCCCGTGGCAAACATCGCTTTGGCCTCTGCAATCGCCACATAAAGCAGCTCATCTTTGTTGGCCACGATTGTGTCGCTCCAAAGTAAGAAGCCCAACTTGCGAGATTCAATCGCGCTCGTGCCGACCTTCGCAGTTGCTGCGCAGGTGAAGCCTTCCGTGAGGAAGGGCAACAGATCTTTGCCGGTAGAAAACGCAGCATTCTCAGCCGCGCGGCGGGCAATATAGGTCAAACCGCCCGCGCCCGGCACTAAGCCCACGCCGACTTCCACTAAACCAATATAGCTTTCCATCGCAGCGACGCGTTTGGCTGAATACACCGCCAACTCGCAACCGCCGCCAAGCGCCAAGCCGCGAATCGCTGACACCACAGGCACGCGCGAGTAGCGAAGTTTGAGCATGGTCTTTTGCAACTCATGCTCCGCTTCATTCACGGCGCTCACGCCCGACATCATGAACGCCGGCAACATGCCTTGCAAATCTGCGCCGGCGCTAAAGGGCTCATCGCCGCTCCAAATCACCACGCCTTGGTAATCTTTCTCGGCCATATCCACAGCCATGTTCAAGCCTTCAGCCACGCCCATGCTGATGGCGTGCATCTTGGTCTTGAGACTGGCGATGATTACGCTACCGGAGGGGCTGTCGTTGTTCTCATCCAGCGTCCACAAACGAATGTCGTCGTCTTCATGCAGCGTCTTGCCAGCAACAGCGAAGTTGGCATGGCCAATGCCTTGTGCATGGCCACTCACCGTCTCAGGGAAGTGCTGACGTGCATAAACAGGCAATTGGCGCTTGGCTTCAAACGTCTTTGTCGCAGGATTCCACGAGCCTTCAGCCTGATGCACGCCGCCCTTGTCAGCCACTGCACCTTTGAACACCCATTCGGGAAGCGGTGCTTTGCACAGGGCTTTGCCTGCGTCAATATCTTCTTTGACCATATTGGCCACTTCAAGCCAGCCTGCTTCTTGCCAGAGTTCGAACGGGCCTTGGCTCATGCCAAAGCCCCAGCGCATGGCCAGATCTAAATCGCGTGCGGTCTCGGCCACGTTCTCAAGATGAATTGCAGCATAGTGAAAGCTGTCGCGCAAAATTGCCCAGAGGAATTGGCCCTGAACACCTTCTGCATTGCGCAAGAGCTTAAGGCGCTCGGCGGCAGGTTTTTTAAGCATGCGGCCATACACTTCATCGGCCTTTTGTCCACCGGCAACATAATCGCCTTTGCCATCAGCTACTGACGCATCAAAGCGCAAAATATCGCGGCCTACTTTTTTGAAGAAGCCGGCCTTGGCTTTTTGGCCGAGCGAGCCGGCGTCCATGAGTTGTTTTAAAACAGCAGGCGTGCCGAAATTGCCGTAGAACGGATCGCGCTTCTCGTCTAAATTGTCTTGCAGGGTTTTGATAACGTGAAACATCACGTCCAAGCCCACCACATCTGCTGTTCGGAAGGTTCCCGAGCTTGCGCGGCCGAGCTTTTTGCCGGTCAGATCGTCGACCACGTCATAGGTGAGGCCAAAATTTTCCACCTGCTTCATCACGCCCAGCATGCCGGCAATGCCGATGCGGTTGGCGATGAAGTTGGGCGTATCTTTCGCGCGCACCACACCTTTGCCGAGCACGCTAGTCACGAAGGTCTCCAACTGGTCGAGCACTACGGGTTGTGTGGTCGGCGTGTTGATCAGCTCCACCAAATACATGTAGCGCGGTGGGTTGAAGAAATGAATGCCGCAAAAGCGCGGTTTGATGCTGTCAGGCAAACCTTCGGACAGCTTGGTGATGGACAGACCCGAAGTGTTGGAAGCCACAATCGCTCCTTCAGAAACGAAGGGCGCGATTTTCTTGTACAGATCCAGTTTCCAATCCATGCGCTCAGCAATAGCCTCGATGATGAGGTCACAGCCGCGCAGCGTCTCAAGGTGCTCCTCGTAATTGACTTGTTCGATCAGCGCAGCGTCTTCGGGCACACCCAGCGGTGCAGGTTTGAGCTTTTTCAGGCTCTCAACCGCTTTGCTCACGATGCCATTTTTCGGGCCTTCTTTTGCTGGCAGATCAAACAAAACAACAGGCACTTTCAGGTTCACCAAATGCGCAGCAATTTGCGCACCCATGACACCCGCGCCTAGTACGGCGACTTTTGAAACATTAAAACGAGACATTCGTGACTTTCTTTTCTTCTATGCGTCAATAGCGGGGTAGCTTATTGCACACGCACCCAAGTTTGCGTGCGGCCAAATGGGCCAATGGAGCCGCGCACGGCGAGCTGTTTGCCGCCGTCTTGTGGCGTGAGCTTCAGCGAATATTCCTTGCCATTTTCTGGATCAAGAATCTTGCCGCCGCTCCAGACATCTGCCCCGTCATCTTTCTTTGCACCGCGAACGATCTCCAAGCCCATGATGGGTTGACCCTTGCGAGCATCTTTGCATTCCTCGCACTTGTCATCGGGTTTGGCATCTTTGGTCAAGCGCTTGGTGATCTTGCCACTCAATACGCCACCCGACTCGGTAATGGTGATCTCGGCCTTGGCTTCTTTGGTTTTGTCATCAATGCTGTTCCACTTGCCAACAGGCGTGTTTTGCGCCACAGCAACAGATGCAGCAGCGGCCAAAGCGATGAATGCAAAACCTGCAAAAAAACGATTCATGATGTCAAACCTTAAAAAAAGTTAAAGAGCACATACTTTAAGCAAACGCTGCTTCGGTGTCCAACAGGGACGCTGAGCCTGCACGCACTGTTTTGAGCAGCGTCGCTGTTTCAGGGAAAAGTCGGGCGAAGTAAAAGCGAGCGGTTTGCAGCTTGGCTTGATAGAAGGGATCTTTGTTACCGGCCGCAATTTCTTTGAGTGCCACTTGCGCCATGCGCGCCCAGAAGTAGCCAAACACAAGGTGGCCGCAAATACGCAAATAATCCACTGCCGCTGCGCCCACTTCATCGGCATTTTGGAAGCCTTTGAAGCCCAGCTCTTGCGTGAGCTTGGTCATCTGCTCGCCCAGTATCGCAATCGGCGTGATGAATTCAGCCATCTTCTCGTTCACGCCTTCATCGATGACCAGCTTGCCCACCAGTTTGCCGAATTTCGTTAATGTTGCACCATTATTTCCGAGCACTTTACGGCCCAGCAGATCAAGCGACTGGATCGTATTCGTGCCCTCATAGATCATGTTGATGCGGTTGTCGCGCACATATTGCTCCATGCCCCACTCTTTGACATAGCCATGGCCGCCAAAGACCTGCATGCAAGCATTCGTTGCGATGTGGCCGTTGTCGGTGATGAAGGCTTTCACGATGGGCGTGAGCAGAGAGAGCATTTCACCGCTGTCTTTACGCACTTTCTCGTCCGGATGGTTGTGCTCTTTGTCGAGCAACACAGCGCAATAGGTGGCCAATGCGCGGCCGCCTTCTGCATAGGCTTTTGCAGTTAGCAACATTTTGCGCACATCGGGATGCACAATGATGGGATCTGCCGGTTTGTCTTTGGCTTTCGGGCCACTGAGCGAACGCATTTGAATGCGATCTTTGGCATAAGCCAGCGCATTTTGATACGCCACTTCGGTGAGGCCGAGCGATTGATTGCCCACGCCAAGTCGCGCGGCATTCATCATCACAAACATGCCATTCATGCCTTTGTTGGGCAAGCCCACCATCGTGCCAATCGCACCATCGAGCACCATTTGGCAAGTGGAGTTGCCATGGATGCCCATCTTGTGCTCCAAGCCACCGCAGTAGATGCCATTGCGAGCACCCAGTGTGCCATCCTTGCTGACGAGGAATTTCGGCACGACAAAGAGGCTGACGCCTTTGATGCCAGCTGGCGCATCGGTCAAGCGCGCGAGCACGAGGTGAACGATGTTGCCTGCCATGTCGTGTTCGCCAGCGCTGATGAAGATCTTGTTACCGGTGATTTTGTACGTGCCGTCAGGCAAGGCTTCGGCTTTCGTGCGCATCAAGCCCAGATCAGTGCCGCAATGTGGCTCGGTCAGGCACATCGTGCCCGTCCATTCGCCGCTGGTCATTTTGTGGAGGTAGGTTTGCTTTTGCTCTTCTGTGCCGTGCGTGTGCAGGGCCGCGTGTGCGCCGTGCGTGAGGCCGGGATACATCGTCCAAGCTTGGTTGGCGCTGTTGAGCATTTCATAGAAACACTGGTTGACCACCAACGGCAAGCCTTGGCCGCCGAATTCTGGATCGCAAGAAAGCGCAGGCCAGCCACCTTCTACGTATCTAGCATAGGCCTCTTTGAAGCCCTTCGGCGTCGCGACTTCATGTGTCTTAATGTCAAGCTTGCAACCCTCTTCATCGCCGCTGATATTGAGCGGGAAGGCCACTTCGCTGGCAAATTTGCCGCCTTCTTCGAGCACGGCGTTGATCGTGTCGGTGTCGGCATCGGCGTATTTAGGAATCGCTTTGAGATCTTCTGCAATGTTGAGCACTTCGTTCATGACGAATTGCATATCACGGATGGGTGGGGTGTAGGTTGGCATAGTGGGCTTCAGGTCAGTCAAACAAAATGGTTTGGAATAAAATAATATTGCTATATATTTAATAGCGTGCTACGTAGATTTCTTGCCGGCTACTTGCTTATTTGGCTTAAAAATCCCAGCTGAGTGGCGCTTTAAGATGCTGTCGAAGCCCTTAATGGCTCGCTCAATTGAGCCTGGTGATTTCAGGAAGCGCGCTTCGTAATGCAAGGCCAAAATCAGGCCGTGAATTTCAAACAAAATCTGGCTGGGATCGGCTTGGGGCTCAAGCTGCCCGAGGTCTTGGGCTTGGCGCACGGCGCGATCCATCGCGGCCAACCATGTGCGCACCGACGAGGCAATGGCATCACGCACTGGGCCCGGGCGATCATCAAACTCCACCGCACCGCTGATATAAATGCAGCCTGAGTCAATTTCTACAGAAGTACGCTTCATCCAGTTGGCAAACAAGGCTTGTAAGCGGGGCAGGCCGCGCTCTGTGTCCAGGGCGGGATAAAACACTTCAGCTTCAAATCGCGCGTGATATTCGCGCACCACGGAGATTTGCAGCTCCTCGCGCGAGCCAAAATGTGCGAACACGCCTGATTTGCTCATGCCCGTGACTTCAGCCAGAGCGCCGATCGACAGACCTTCTAAGCCAATTTGCGTGGCCAAGCCCAAAGCGGCATCGACGATGACGGCTTTGGTTTTCTCGCCTTTCAGTTGGCCTTTGGAAGGCGCAGCCTCAGAGACGAGAGGCAGAGCTTTGGCAACAAGAGAGATAGCCATGGTTTTGCTGAATTTCTTAAAATAGAACGATCGTGCTATTTTGCAGCAAATCTGGCGTTTGTGTTCAGCAGAGGGGCTTGATGCCCCTTTTTAGAGGCCAAAACCTACTGTGTCTAAGTGAAAACCCTATGAATCATGTTTTTGTCGCAAAGATGCGGCTTCATAGTTTGAAATCGTAGCTTGCCGTGACAGGAGCGTGATCTGAGAATTTTTCAGCTTTGTAGATGCTAACTTCACGCGCCGAGGCGGCAAATGCTGGCGTAGCCAAGTGATAGTCCAAGCGCCAGCCGACGTTTTTCGAATAGGCCTGCCCGCGCTGACTCCACCAAGTGTAGCAATCGTCGGTCGTATCGGGATGCAGTTGTCGATAGACATCTTTGAGTCCGCCGCCTGTCTTGCCATCGTCTAAAAGTTGGGTCATCCAAGCGCGTTCTTCGGGGGTGAAGCCGCTGTTCTTTTGATTGGATTTCCAATTTTTCAAGTCTTTTTCAGTATGCGCGATATTGATATCACCGCAAAGCACAAATTCGCGCTTTTTCTTGAGCGTAGCCAAGTGCGGAAACATTGCATCTAAAAAGCGAAACTTCGCCGCTTGTCGCTCAGGGCCTGCTGAGCCGCTGGGGAAGTAGCTGCTGATCACGGAGAATTTTCGCGTTGGCGTATCAAAGCGCAGCTCTACATAGCGGCCTTCGCGATCAAACTCCCCGCCGTCAAAGCCTATGAGCACATCGCTGGGTGCATGCCGCGTGTACACGCCGACCCCGCTATAGCCCTTCTTTTCAGCAAATTGAAAATGCCCAGTCATGCCGCCCATGGCAGCCAAATCGCCCAGATCAGCAGCTTGCGCTTTGACTTCTTGCACACACATACAATCAGGTGCAGTCAGCGAAACCCAAGCGGCAACGCCCTTGCTAGCCGCCGAGCGAATGCCGTTGAAATTGAGGCTGGTGATGCGAAACAGGTTTTTATTCATAAGGAATGTGCTTTGAGCAAGGCCAACGAGAAAGATGATTTAGCGGTTGATTTTGTGCGATTTTCCGTCGAATCGGGCGTGTTGCGCTTTGGTGAGTTCAAAACCAAGGCCGGGCGGCTCAGCCCCTACTTTTTTAACGCGGGGCTGTTTGACGATGGTGCAAAGTTGTGCAAGCTCGCTAGCTTTTACGCCCAAAGTATTTTGCAAAGCGGCATTCAATTTGACATGCTCTTTGGCCCAGCATACAAAGGCATTCCGTTGGTTGCTGCGGTCAGCATGGAGCTGGCACGGCTGGGGCACAACTATCCGTTTGCTTATAACCGCAAGGAAGTCAAAGATCACGGCGAGGGCGGCACGCTAGTGGGCGCGCCCGTCAAAGGCCGTGTGCTGATCATCGATGATGTGATGAGCGCGGGCACAGCGGCGCGCGAATCGATCGCCATCATTGAAAAAGCCGGCGCCAAGGCATGTGCGGTTGCCATTGCGCTGGATCGACAAGAAAAAGCCACGGAAATGACACCGGATGGTCAGCGTGACGCTCGCCACAGCGCAGTGCAATATGTCACAGATGTGCTGGGGTTGCAGGTTTGTGCCATTGCGAAGTTGGCCGATTTACTTCAATATTTAAAGCTGTCTGCCGCATCGGATGCGCAGTCTGCTGCGTATAGTGAAGCAGTCAAGGCGTATCGTGAGCGCTACGGCGTTACATAAGGTTAACTATTGTGATGAAGATGCAATGGATGCAAGCGGTGATCATGCTGGCCTGGCTCTCTGGGGCAGGTGCTGTGGTGGCGCAAGGCATATTCACTTGCACCTCAGCCAGTGGACGGAAGATCACCTCAGATCGCCCGATTGCTGAATGCGCCAACCAAGATCAAAAAGAGCTCAATGCCAGCGGTACGGTCAAACGCATCGTCAAACCAACGATGACGGCTGACGAGCAGCGCGTCGCAGATCAAAAGCTCAAGCAAGAAGCCGAAGAAAGGGCGCAGATCGAAGAAGAGCGGCGTAAAAATCGCGCCTTGCTATCTCGCTACCCAACCAAAGCGACGCATGACAAAGAGCGAGCCACGGCGCTTGCACAAGTCGATGAAGTGATTGCCGCTGCACAGAAGCGCATCGGTGAGCTGGCTGATCAGCGCAAGGCGATTAATTTTGAGCTGGAATTCTACAAAAAAGACCCGAACAAGACGCCCGCTTCGTTGCGTCGGCAGATTGAAGATAACGAGAAAAGTACAGCGGTGCAACGACGATTTATTGGTGATCAAGACGACGAGAAAAAGCGCGCTAATTTGCGCTTTGATGAAGAATTGGTGCGCCTGAAAAAACTTTGGGCGCAAGCAGCATTACCGACTACATCCGCTGTGCCTGCTTCAGCGCCTGTTAAGAAATAACCGAGCCCAAGTAGCGCATGCTGCTTTAGGTGGTTTCAGGCGGCTTCGCGGTAGAAGAATTCGCGCTGTAAGCTTCTGCGTCGTACGCCATTAACCGCCGTCTCAATCGCGCCAATATGCTCAGGCGTGGTGCCACAACAACCACCTACGATATTGACCAAGCCCTCTTTGGCAAATTCTTGTAAGAGACGCGATGTCACATCGGGTGTTTCGTCAAAACCCGTCTCGCTCATCGGGTTGGGCAGGCCGGCATTAGGGTAGCAAGAGATGAAAGTATCACCAGCCACTTTGGCCAGCTCTTGTATATAAGGACGCATCAGCGCCGCACCTAAAGCGCAATTGAGGCCGACCGCCAGCGGACGTGCATGGCGCACGCTGTGCCAAAAGGCTGTCACGGTTTGGCCACTCAAAATGCGACCGGATGCATCGGTGACGGTACCGCTGATGATGAGCGGCAGGCGCTCGCCAGAATTTTCAAAAAACTCGTCAATGGCGAAGAGCGCGGCTTTGGCGTTCAGTGTGTCAAAAATCGTCTCGACCAGCAGCAAATCCGAGCCGCCTTCCACCAGCGCTTCCACTTGCTCGTAATAGGCCGCTCGGAGCTCTTCAAAAGTCACATTCCGAGCGCCCGGGTCGTTGACATCGGGGCTGATGCTGGCCGTCTTTGGTGTGGGACCAAGGGCGCCGGCGACGAAGCGAGGTTTGTCGGCCGTGGAGAACTTGTCGCAAGCGGCACGGGCAATTTTCGCGGATTGCAAATTCATCTCGCGCGCCAAATGCGCCATTTTGTAATCTTCTTGCGCAATCGTCGTCGCGCCGAAGGTGTTGGTCTCGATTAAATCGCAGCCGGCGGCCAGATAGCCTTCATGGATATCAGCGATGACATCGGGGCGGGTGATGCTCAGCAGCTCGTTATTGCCCTTCACATCTTTCGGAAAATCCGCAAAGCGCTCGCCACGATATTGCGCTTCATTCAACTTGAAGCGCTGAATCATTGTGCCCATGGCGCCATCGAGGATGGCGATGCGGTTTTCGAGAATGGCGGGCAGCTGTTGGGCGCGGGTATAGGCAAGAGGCTTCATCGCATGATTTTAATGGATATTTTTAAGCAAAATAGGCAAGTAGCCGGCGTATCTATTGCGCAAATTGCTATTAAATTCATAGTAATTTGAGACGCATGGTATCGGAGACAATAGTGTGATGTGTCAACTGCTCGGAATGAATTGCAACACGCCCACCGATGTGATGTTCAGCTTCGCTGGCTTTGCGCAGCGCGGCGGGCGCACAGATCATCATGCGGACGGCTGGGGGGTCGCGTTTTTTGAAGGTGGCCGTGATGGCAAGCATCAAGGCTTGCGCCACTTCGTCGATCATCTGCCTGCCTGTGAATCTCCGGTGGCTGAGCTGGTGCGCCGCTATCCGATCAAAAGTGAGAATGTGATTGCGCATATTCGCAAAGCGACGCAGGGCGAAGCGAGTCTGGCCAATTGCCATCCGTTTGTACGAGAGCTCTGGGGGCGTTATTGGGTCTTTGCGCACAACGGCGATTTGAAGGATTTTGCGCCTCGGCTGCATGGCAGTTTCCACCCGGTGGGCACGACGGACAGCGAGCGTGCTTTTTGCTATATTTTGCAAGAGCTGGCCAAATCACATGAGGGCATGCCCAGCATTTACGAACTCACGATCACGTTGCGGGAATTAGCTAAGCGCATTGCCTCGCACGGCACGTTTAATTTTTTACTCTCCAGCGGTCAAGCACTCTGGGCGCATGCCTCCACACATCTGTATTACGTAGAGCGAGCACATCCGTTTGCTCACGCGCGGCTGGCCGATGACGATGTCGCGGTGAATTTCGCCGAGCTCGCCACGCCGCAAGACCGCGTGGCTGTGGTGGTCACGCAACCGCTGACTCTCGATGAGGCTTGGACGGCAATTGAGCCTGGCGCTCTCTTGGTATTCGAGGCGGGACGCTTGGTCAATGCCGCAGGAGGGGTCGATGCTTGATAAAAGTAAGTGCCCGCTCTGCGGTAAATCGAACCAATGCGCTATGGAGATCGCGCAAAAAACGGGTGTAACGAGCGGCCCTTGTTGGTGTGTTGGCATGGATTTCAGCGCCGATTTGCTGTCTAAGTTGCCACCAGAAGCACAAAAGAAGGCTTGCATTTGCAAGGCTTGTGCTGAGCAAACGCAGCTAAGCCCTTGATGCATAAGCCCATTTCAGGCTAAAATAGAAGGCTTCGCTGCCTTTGACGATGTAGTGAGGAAGTCGCCTAGGTTTTAAGCCGAGGGTGGCTTTTCGTTTTTCCATTCACGTTTAGTAGAACCATGCCAACCATCAATCAACTCATCCGTCACGGACGAGAGGTCGAGACGATCAAGTCGAAATCTCCCGCGATGCAAAACTGCCCGCAACGTCGTGGCGTTTGCACCCGTGTTTACACCACAACCCCTAAGAAGCCTAACTCCGCTCTGCGTAAAGTTGCCAAAGTGCGCTTGACCAACGGTTTTGAGGTGATCTCCTATATCGGAGGCGAAGGCCACAACCTGCAAGAACACTCTGTGGTGCTCGTGCGCGGTGGTCGTGTCAAAGACTTGCCCGGTGTGCGTTACCACATCGTGCGCGGATCGCTCGATTTGCAAGGCGTGAAAGACCGTAAGCAATCGCGTTCCAAGTACGGCGCGAAGAAACCAAAGGCTAAGTAATTGCCTTGAGCTCCGGCTCAAAAAAATTCAAGGTGCTGTTTCCCGCGTGGCGCGGAGACGCAGCGTAGTGATTCCAAGCAGCAATCGTGTCTGCCGAATCGAGTAAGTGAAGGTTCTCAGAACTTTCGCGGTATTCCAAAAGAATACCAACTGAAGCAAATAAGAGGTGAAATATGCCACGTCGTCGCGAAGTCCCTAAACGTGAAATTCTGCCGGATCCAAAGTTCGGCAACATCGAGCTCTCAAAATTCATGAACGTCATCATGGAGAGCGGTAAAAAAGCAGTCGCCGAGCGCATCATTTATGGTGCGCTGGAGCAAATCGAAAAGAAATCTGGCAAAGAGCCGATGGAGTTGTTTGGCGTCGCCATCAACAATGTCAAACCGATGGTGGAAGTGAAATCCCGCCGCGTGGGTGGTGCAAACTACCAAGTGCCTGTGGAAGTGCGCCCCGTGCGCCGCTTGGCTCTGTCTATGCGTTGGATCAAGGAAGCCGCTCGCAAGCGTGGCGAAAAATCCATGGCATTGCGCTTAGCCAACGAGTTGATGGAAGCATCAGAAGGTCGTGGCGGCGCGATGAAAAAGCGCGATGAAGTTCACCGTATGGCAGAGGCCAATAAGGCGTTCTCCCACTTCCGCTTCTAAATTCTGGCGGCTACTGCGAAGGCTTTATGCGTCGTTGCGAGCTTGCCGCGAAATCCTCACAGCCGTTACAGGCTGCTCCGGTTTCGCGCCAATCTCGCGCCTAGCCTAAAGTCTTCTCGCTACGCCGCAACTGTTTTTTCTAATCAAGGATATTTATCATGGC
>JANMDU010000023.1:0-3173 GCA_031376455.1 Variovorax sp.
AGGCTGACGGGCTTTGCTACTGTATTCGTAGCGCCGTGCGCAGATTCCACGGCGGGCACATCCTGTTTTGCCTCTAAAAACTCCGCTGCCCGCCCGCGAAACACAGCCAGTGCGCGGTGCGAAGGCACTCGCGAAATAGGCTCGCTGTAATCAAAATAATCTTGAAACTTCGCCACATCTGGGTTCTTCGCGTCTTTGCCTTCCAGTAGCTTAGAGACAAAAGCAGATTCACTCCAAAGCCATTCGCGCAAGCTCTGCACGAGGCTCGCATCTTCGGCCCATCGTTCGCTCAAAATATCTCGCACACCATCGAGCACAGAAAGCGCCGTAGAAAAATCTGCGCCTCCTAATTCACCATCTAAGCTGCCCGCAGGCGATACAAACTTTTCAGCCTCCGCCATAGGCACAAGCTCAGGATTTGCGAAAAGCAAATCAGCCAGTGGCTCAATGCCCGCCTCGCGCGCAATCATCCCCTTGGTGCGGCGCTTCGGCTTAAACGGTAAATACAAATCTTCCAGCTCTTGCTTGGTTGGCGCGGCCTCGATGGCCGCATGCAACTCAGGCGTGAGCTTGCCTTGGCTCTCAATGCTCTTCAAAATCGCCTCGCGTCGCTCGCCCATCTCGCGCAGATAGCCCAAACGGTAATGCAGCTCGCGCAGCTGAATATCATCCAGCCCATCAGTGGCCTCCTTGCGATAGCGGGCAATAAAGGGCACGGTCGCCCCGCCGTCGAGCAAGCTCACAGCGGATTGCACCTGCGATTCTTTGACTTTGATTTCTTGCGCTATTTTGCGGATGATGCTTTGCATGGAGGCTATTGGCACAAGTGTGCTACTCAGGATAGAAGCGCGAGAGTGTGCCACGCGAAACGCACCTAGCGGGCCTAGGTGCAGCTCCCAAAACACAAATTTTCCGACTCGCACGTTTCGTGCCCCGAAAAAACCGCGCTATAATTTATGGCTGTGCTGCACAAATCGCAAGATTTCTAGGTTCAGACGTGGGACCTTAGCTCAGTTGGTAGAGCAGCGGACTTTTAATCCGTTTGTCGTGGGTTCGACCCCCGCAGGTCCCACCAAAATTTAAAAAGCCTGTGAGTGATCGCAGGCTTTTTTCATTTTTGAGATGAAAACTTAGCTAAGCTCTGTTGAATGAACAACACATTGACTAGCCAATTTCTTAATATTGATCCGGAAGTCAAGGCGGCACTGGCGCAAGGTCTGCCCGTCGTCGCGCTGGAATCGACCATCATTGCGCATGGCATGCCGTATCCGCAAAACGTGCAGACGGCTTCGGAAGTTGAGGCGGAAATTCGCGCGTATGGTGCCATTCCCGCCACGATTGCTGTGCTCGAAGGCAAGATTTGCATTGGGCTGTCTCGCGAGCAGATTGAAGTGCTGGGAAGCACGCCCAATGTGATGAAGCTCAGCCGGCGTGATTTGCCTTATGCAGTGGCCACGGGCAAGCCGGGCGCAACGACTGTGGCTGCCACGATGATTTGCGCGGCGATGGTGGGCATTGAAGTGTTCGTCACGGGCGGCATTGGCGGCGTGCATCGCGGGGCAGCGCAGAGCTTTGATATTTCTGCGGATTTGCAGGAGCTCTCGCGCACCAGCGTGGCCGTGGTCTGCGCTGGTGCGAAATCTATTCTGGATTTGCAACTCACGTTGGAATATTTAGAGACGCTTGGTGTGCCGGTGATCAGCGCGGGGCAGGCAAATTTCGCCGCGTTTTTTGTGCGCGATAGCGGTTTAAAAGCAGACTTTCACATCGACGAACCCAGCAGCCAAGCGAAATTCATTCGCACCAAATGGGCGCTGGGCATGCAAGGCGGCGTGTTGCTGAGCAACCCTGTCCCCGCTGACATGGAAATTCCAGCGTCACAGATCAATGCAATCATCGAAGCCGCTTTAAAAGAAGCCTCAGAGCAAGGCATCTCGGGCAAGCAAGTCACGCCATATTTGCTCAAGCGGATCAATGAGCTCACGCAAGGCGCGAGCCTGAAGACCAACATTGCTTTGGTAAAAAACAATGCGCGTGTCGGTGCAGAACTCGCCGTTGCATTGGCAAAAACTAAGAATTGATGAAACTCGCCCCAGTAAAATCGACGCATGACTCTCGAAACACAAAAACCCGCTCAGCCCAGCTTAGACGCCCTCGCCAAATCCTTCGATCCCAAGCCGATTGAAGAGTGCTGGGGGCCCGAATGGGAAAAACGGGGCTACGGACAAGCAGGCTCGCGCGGCACGGGCGCTCCTAGCGAGGAAGCCGCAATTAAGGGAGAAAATTTTTCCATCCAACTGCCGCCACCGAATGTGACCGGCACGCTGCACATGGGCCATGCGTTTAACCAAACGATCATGGATTCGCTCACGCGCTATCACCGCATGCGGGGCTTTAATACCGCATGGATTCCCGGCACGGATCACGCGGGAATAGCCACGCAAATCGTGGTGGAGCGGCAGCTGCAGGACAAAGGACAGACGCGGCACGATTTAGGACGCAAGAATTTCGTCGCCCGCGTGTGGGACTGGAAAGAAGAATCCGGCAACACGATCACCACGCAAATGCGGCGCATTGGTGCGAGCGTGGATTGGAGCCGCGAATACTTCACGATGGATGACAAGCTCAGCAAAGTCGTGACCGAGACTTTCGTGCGACTGTATGAGCAAGGCCTGATCTATCGCGGCAAACGCTTGGTCAATTGGGATCCCGTGTTGAAAAGCGCAGTGAGCGATTTGGAAGTGGAGAGCCAAGAGGCCGATGGCAAGATGCATTACATCTTGTACCCGTTCACAGATGGCGATCAGATGATTGGCGCAACTGAAGCTGAGCCCGCGCATAAAGCGCGCGGCCTACAAATCGCCACGACCCGCCCCGAGACAATGCTGGCCGATGGCGCGCTGTGCGTGCATCCTGAAGATGAGCGCTACAAACATCTCGTGGGCAAGCGCGTTGATCTGCCGTTGTGCAACCGCTCCATTCCGATCATCGCCGATGATTTTGTGGATCGCAATTTCGGCTCTGGCTGCGTCAAGATCACGGGCGCACACGATTTCAACGACTACGCTTGCTCGCAGCGCCACAACCTGCCACTGATCACGATCTTCACGCTGGACGCCAAGATCAACGAGAACGGCCCGGCAGCGTATCAAGGCATGGATCGCTTCGTGGCG
>JANMDU010000046.1:0-5460 GCA_031376455.1 Variovorax sp.
TGGCCGTGAGCGGCAGGGGGCTGATGCCAATGGCTGCGCGCTCGGCGACGTGGGCTTGGTAAGTGGTGAGGAAGGGGGATGCCATAGAGTTCTCCTAGTGATCAAAAAAATTTATTTGGGAGCAGGCGCGCTAGGTGCAGGCGCATCCAACACGCTGATTTGGGGATTGAGCTTTAATTGCTCGGCAGTGCGAAGTTGATCGGGATTGGCGCATTCGTCAGCAAGGCGCTTGCCCAATTTTTGACTCATTAGCATTGATTTATTCGCCAATTGAAGCCATAGCGCGCCGCGCTTTGGATCTTCAAGCCGAATGGCACCGGTGCGGCTTTGCACGGGATGCATGCTAAACCGATAGCCTTTGGTCGTGACGATGAAAAATCCATCGCGCTTGGATGGTGTGATTGTCACGCTTGTGCCCAGCTCGCATTTGACTTCACCCGTATGAACGATTTTGGCAATCGCCAAATCCATCTCATCGAGCTTGATAGAAGGATCATCGTCAATCGGCGTGACTTCTTCGACGGCTTTTTGCGCGGAAGGGGCGAGTTTGGAGGCAGGCTTTTTAGCGGCGGGAGCGGTTTGCGCCCAGAGGTTGTTGGATAGCAAGATTGCAAACGAAATCAAGAGAATTTTCATGGCTAAATTACTTCAATGTTGCAGGTTGTGAGGGGTGATCGAGCCAAGCGAGCGCTTGATTCGAGAGGGCGACTCCCGTTCGGTGAGCACGCTCCAGCAGTTGGTAATAGTAGCGATAACTGGCTCTGTCGTGTAACTGGCCATTCAAACTGGCCGGAGCCCAAGAATTTTCTGCGCCAAACGCTACTATATTTGTAGCGTCTTCGATGGCTTGATGACTAGGCGCAAAAGCTTGCAGGATCGGGCGAACCTGAGCTGGATGAATGCTCCACATTCGGCTGTAGCCTAGCTTTTGGCTGGCTTGCGCGGCGGCTTCTTTCATTTTTGCAGTGTCGGCAAACTCCGTGACCACACAATGACTGGGCACTTTGCCGTGCGCGTGGCAGGCGGCGGCGATTTCTAATTTTGCTCTGACGACGAGCGGATGAGTGAACTGCCCATCTGCTGTCATCGCGCTGGCAGGAATCGCGCCACCATGACTGGAGACGAAATCCATCAGTCCAAAGCTGATGCTTTGAACGCGGGGATGGGCAGCAATTTCAAAGGCTTTTGATACGGCTGCGCTAGATTCGATGAGCACGTGAATGGGCAAATGAGAACCACTGGCTGCGTCAATCGCTTTGGCAGCTAAATCCACATCAGCAGCGCTTTCGACTTTGGGAATCATCACATAAGCCAGATACTGAGCCGCGCCGCCTACGATGACGCGTACGTCATCTGCGAATGCCGCATGATCAACCGCATGCACGCGCACACCTATTCTCGGAGCTATACTATTGATAGCACTCTGCACATATTCTGTGCCGGCTAACAGTGTATTTAGCACTAAATTAGCATGCCCAAGCTCTTTGCCAACAGGCGCGCCATCTTCGCAATCCAGCGTCACATCCATCACGCAAGCGCCGAACTCCTCGATCAACTCAGCTTGCAGTGCGAGCGATTTGCGCATCCGAGCTTCCACGCCGCAGTAATGATCGACCACGGGCAGCGAAAAAGCCGCTGCCTGAGAGCCGAGCAGCACGTCGCGTGGACTGTAGTTAGAGTTTGTTGCCTGCGATCCCAACGGTTCGTCCTTTTTTAGGATATTCAAAAGTGCCGCAAACAGCACCTTGAGCTTGAATAGTCAGGTAGACGCGGCTGCCTGAATTAGGAGAAACAACGACTGTAGAGCTATTTAGCAACAATTCAATCTTAGTTGGGTTCATTGAGCCATCTTCGATACCATAAACCGCAGAAATTCGTGAATTCTCGGAGGCATCTTTCGGCGATTCGATTCGCAATATCCGTGGTTTTGCATCGTCTTCAATCAAAAATTTGTATGTTCCTAGAAGCGCTAGCGGATCGATAACCTGCTGTGTGCTACACCTGCGGTATTCAACCAATTCAAAGCCAGTCTGATCACGTAGTTGTGAATTAATTGCGTAACCTTTGTGCGAATGCTTAACAATTCTCCCTGCTGCGGGTGAATACCAGTTTTCATCAGAAAAGTTGCCCGAATCTGAGTTCACGAACCAGCGACCAGCTACTACGAACTTCGCAGTCTCTAGCTCCCCAGCAGCTGAGGCGATTTTCTCAAAACGTGCAAACTTGGTATCGTTTTGTGCACGACTAGTTGCTCCACTGGATCTTTGGAACGTATATTCGATATTAGCCCGTGCTCCTTCTTTAGCAGGGAAAACGGCTCGTGCATCATGAGGTGTTGTCGTTGACCCTCCGACTTTTCTAAGCAAGCCTTCTTTGCTTAGTTCACCTTTGTACCAGTTAGCGCCACTGTTCATAGACAAACCTATGCCGTCAGCTAACATTTCAGTCACTAGCTCAGTACGCCGGCCAGTTTCTGTGTTGTTCCAATTGTCAACAAATTTGTACACCCATCTATCGCCGATGTTGAATGTTGGCGCTTCGTAGGTTTGTTGCGCCCAAGTCGAATTAGTCAATGAAACTAGTAGCACGAAAGTTACTAGTGCAGTTTTTTTTGACATTTGCATTCAGTGTCTTTCTTCAAACCAAATGCGCCACGCCAGCTTGCTCATCGGTCAGCTCTTTGAGCGTGAGGTTAATGCGCTCTTGGCTGAATGCGTCGATGGCTAGGCCTTCAACGATGGAGTATTCGCCGCCTTCGCAGGTCACGGGGAAGCCAAACATCACGTCTTTCGGAATGCTGTATTCGCCGTTGGATGGGATGCCCATCGTGACCCATTTGCCGTTCGTGCCGAGCGCCCAATCGCGCATGTGGTCGATCGCTGCATTCGCTGCTGAGGCGGCTGAAGACAGGCCGCGCGCTGCAATGATGGCCGCGCCGCGCTTGCCGACGGTAGGCAAGAAGGTGTTGGCATTCCATTCTTGGTCGTTGATCATGTCTTTAATCGATGCGCCGGCGACATGTGCAAAACGGTAGTCGGCATACATCGTGGGCGAGTGGTTGCCCCAGACGCAGAGTTTCTCGATATCGCCCACGGCCTTGCCAGTCTTGGCAGCGATTTGCGAAGCAGCGCGGTTGTGATCCAAGCGCAGCATGGCGGTGAAGTTTTCGCGCGACAGATCGGGGGCGCTCTTCATGGCGATGTAAGCATTGGTGTTGGCTGGGTTGCCCACCACGAGAACGCGTACGTTGCGTGAAGCGACAGCATTGAGTGCTTTGCCTTGCGCGGTGAAAATCGCACCGTTGATGGAGAGCAGCTCAGCGCGCTCCATGCCCGGGCCGCGTGGGCGTGAGCCCACTAGCAAGGCGTAATCGGTGTCTTTGAATGCAGTCATCGGATCAGAATGCGCTTCCATGCCAGCGAGCAATGTAAAGGCGCAATCTTCCAATTCCATCATCACGCCCTTGAGCGCGTTCTGTGCTTTTTCGTCAGGGATTTCAAGCAGTTGAAGAATCACAGGCTGATCTTTGCCCAGCATCTCACCAGAGGCAATGCGGAACAACAAGGCATAGCCAATTTGGCCAGCAGCGCCGGTGACGGCTACGCGAACGGGTTTCTTGCTCATGGGAGACTCCTGAAGAATGATGAAAATATGATGGGTATTCAGCAAATCCGCATGCATAAAAGCGCTGTGCGCTTTTGCTTGTCGTACCGCTGCACCAAAACCCCTAGAGTTTACCCTTGAAAGTGGCTAGGCGGCGTTTTGTCTTATGTCTTATATAAGATAAACTCATGACTATTCAATCATTATTTCCCCAGTCATGGCTTTTCCCACTGACGCACTCGATGCGCCTTCGTTCACGCCGCTTTACAGCCAGATCAAAACTCTGATCTTGCAGAGTTTGCAGGCGGGCGAGTGGAAGCCGGGCGATGCGATTCCCAGCGAGATTGATTTGGCCGCGCGCTACCGCGTGAGCCAAGGCACGGTGCGCAAAGCCATTGATGAGCTGGCGGCTGAAAATCTAGTAAATCGCCGCCAAGGCAAAGGTACTTTCGTCGCCACGCATAACGAGACACAAGTGCAGTTTCGCTTCTTGAAGCTCGTGCCCGATGATGGCAAGCCCGGCAGCGAAGGCCCGGCTGAGCGCGAGATTCTGGAATGCAAGAAAACGCGAGCCACGGCTGAGATTGCTAGGTTGTTGGGCATGCGCGCGGGAGACGCCGTTTTGCAAATCCGCCGCATACTCGGCTTTAATGGTGTGCCCACGATTTTGGAAGACATTTGGCTGCCCGCCGCTGCTTTCAAAGGGTTGACTGCCGAGCAACTTGCCAACCACCCCGGGCCATCGTATGCGTTGTTTGAGACTGAATACAACGTGTGCATGCTCCGGGCCGATGAGAAAATCCGCGCCTTGCCGTCATCCCATGAGCAAAGTTTGCTATTAAAAGTGAAGCAAGATACGCCCCTGCTCTTCGTTGAACGTGTGGCTTACACGTATCGCGATACGCCGATGGAGCTACGGCGCGGCTATTACCGCACCGATACGCATCACTATTTCAATACCTTGAATTGAACGTTGGCGCATCTGGCAAACTGCTGTCATGCCAGACAAAAAACAAGCCAGCGGAAATTTCAAAGGCAATAAATCCTATTTGCCCAGCAAGCCCTGCACGGTATGCGGCAAGGAGATGACTTGGCGCAAGAGCTGGGAGAAGAATTGGGAGAGTGTGAAATATTGCTCCGAAGCTTGCAGGCGGGCTAAGCCCGGCTGATATATTGAATATCGTATAAGTTGTATACGCTAAACCAAATAAAATAGTGTTTAGCTAAACAGGTCATCTATTAATGAGCCAAGTCACCAATACCGTTCGCTTTGTCCTTGATGGGCAAATTGTGGAAGCCCAAGGCAAGCGCCGCACGACGACTGTGCTGGATTATTTGCGCGAGGGCTTGGATCGCAAGGGCACGAAAGAGGGCTGTGCGGAAGGTGATTGTGGGGCTTGCGTCGTATTGGTTGGTCAGCTCAACGCGTCGGGATCAGGCGTTGATTACGTGCCAGTCAATTCTTGTATGCAGCTTTTGCCGTCTCTCGATGGCAAATCACTCAAAACGGTAGAGAGCCTGAAAAAATCCGATGGCACGCTGCACCCGATTCAAAAAGAAATGGTTGATTGCTTTGGTTCGCAATGCGGTTTTTGCACGCCGGGCATTGTGATGTCGCTTGCAGGGATGGTGCAAACCAATAGCTGCCCGAGCCGCGCGCAGGTCAACGATGCGCTGAGCGGCAACCTCTGCCGCTGCACGGGCTATAAGCCAATCATTGACGCAACGATGAAGGCATGCCAGCGCCCTGCTGCTGAGTTGAAGATTGAAGACCGCCAAGATGTGGCGCTGCTCAAAGAAATTGAGCGCGATAAGCAACCCACACTCGGGCTGGAAGGTCAGATCGTGATTCAGCCT
>JANMDU010000061.1:0-3639 GCA_031376455.1 Variovorax sp.
CATCGCCTTGTTGGCCGGTATCCGGGCTGATGGATTGCAACCTGCTAAAGCCTTCCCAAATGCGCGGGGCATTCAGTGGCTTCTCGTTTTAGCAAGCAGGCTGGCATCCGAAGAGGCCAACCGTCCATACACCGTTGCGGGGGCAGCGCGGGCTCAGGCATTTGCATGCCCTTCCGCTTCCCGTTGAACTGCGGCACAGAATTGCGCCGCGAGCACCAACAACCCGATTCTAAACCGTTGTCGAAATGTCACTGAGCCATCATTACTGCTCACTAAAGCCGCAACATGCGGCCCGATGTGCTTGCAATCATCCAAAAACTTAACCTAAAATCAACAACTTACACTTGGCTTTAACAGCAAATTCTTCAAAGTAACTAAACGCCATGCAAGAAGCCCCCGAAGCCATGTCTGCGCAGATTGATGCCATCATTGAGCGCACCGAGCGCTTGCTGCTGCGCCACGAAGAGCTCACGCGCACCAATGCGCTGCTGCAAGACCAGCTGAGTGCTTTAACGCATGACCGCGACACGCTCAAATCTCGCTTGAGTGCAGCACGCTCGCGCATTGACGCATTAATTGAGCGCTTGCCAGAGCAAACTCCCGCAGTTGATGTGAACGCCTCATGAAACAACTCGAAGTACAAATCATGGGGCAGAGCTATTTACTGGCCGCACCTGAAGGCGGCGAGCAGCGTTTGCTCACCGCCGTAGAAAAAGTCGATACCGCCATGTGCCGCATTCGCGATGCAGGCAAGGTCAAAGCGCGTGATCGAATTGCTGTGCTCGCTGCACTGAATTTGGCGTTTGAAACCGATCCAGCAAATTTTGCAACAACAGCTTCGAGCGCCCCTGCGCCTTCCTCTGCATCTGCATCTCCTTCTGCATCGCATGCGGCCAACTATGGGCCTGATGCGCGTCTTTCCGCACTGATGGCCAAACTCGATCAGTCTTTGCTCACCAGCGATGGGCAGTTGCTTTAGATCTCGAATCTCAGCACATCTGCACCCTTTTCGCACATCACAAGGCCGCCAGCCACCTTGATGCGAATCTGATGCCCGCGCGTCGTGCAAGCCGCAATCTGATCCATCAATTCATTCATCTGCGCTTCTGAGCCCATCGCCTGATGCTGCGTCTTGAGCCAATGACGCAGATAGTTCGTTTGCACGGATTTCGACAAATTTTGCAGCGCTAAGATTCTCGGTGGTAAGCCAACTGTAGCTACCAAACTTATAGCACTCTGCGCAAGTAGATCAACGGCTTGAGCCATATTTCTTGCTGAGCGCGCGAAAGTTTCGCGGTATTGCGGAAACACGTCTCGCAGCGCTGGCAAGATCTGCGCACGAATGCGATTGCGTATGAAATCTTGAGATTGATTCGTTGGATCTTCTACCCAGCCTTGGCCAAGATTCGCGCTACCCGGCATGCGCCCCGTCATCCCGCGCTCGGCAAGCCATGCGCGGATTTGGCCTGCGCTCATGAAGTGTTCTGGCATCAAAAATGGCCGCGCCCATTGCAGCCCATGCCTTTCATACCGTGCCGCCATCCCCGCCAGCCCATCCACACCCGCGCCACGCGACAGCGCCAGAAGCAGCGTCTCCACCTGATCATCTGCATGCTGCGCGAGAAGAACCGTTGGCTCAGATACTATCAATTCAGTAGCACTATGCGCATATTCTATGCCGGCTAACCGTCCTTTTCGCTTCAAAATATGCTCAGAAATTGCCGCATACCGCACACGCCGAGCCGCATCCTCCGGGCTCTGCCCAACTGCCGCCTTCGCATTGACCCGCAACACAGTAAGCGGCACGTCGCGCTCAGCGCAAAACGCTTCACAGTGCGCAGCAAAATCATCAGCCGCTGCCTGCAAACCATGATGCACATGCACCGCGCTGACCAAGCCCCTGCCCGGCGCAGCCTCAAGCGCCATAAGCAGCAAAGCCGTCGAATCCGCGCCGCCGCTGTAGGCCACAACAATTGGCGATGTTTGCGCAAGTGCGGCAAGCCCAGTTTTCATGCACAGTGCGAAGCGCTCTGCTCAGGCATCAAGCCTTTGCGTCAGCTTTCGTATCCGTGAATTTTCCAAAGCCCTGCAGCTTGTCATAGCGCCGATCCAGCAGCTCTTTGACTTTCAGATCCGCCACTTGGCGATAAGCATCCGTGAGTGCTCGTTTCAAGAAAGCCGCCGCCTGCTTGTGATCCCGATGCGCGCCACCGACGGGCTCGCTCACGATTTTGTCAATCAAGCCGAGTGCCTTCAAGCGATGCGCCGTGATGCCCATCGCCTCAGCGGCATCTTGCGCGCGATCTGAGGTCTTCCACAAAATGCCCGCGCAGCCCTCTGGCGAGATCACGGAATACACCGAATATTGCATCATCAACACTTGATCAGCCACCGCAATCGCCAGCGCTCCGCCTGAGCCTCCCTCGCCAATCACGGTCGAGATGATCGGCACTTCAAGCTGCGCCATCTCAAAAATATTACGCCCAATCGCCTCGCTCTGCCCGCGTTCTTCCGCATCGATCCCGGGAAACGCACCGGGCGTATCCACCAGCGTAAATACTGGCAATTTAAATTTCTCTGCCGTCTTCATCAAGCGCAGTGCCTTGCGATAGCCCTCAGGCCGTGCCATGCCAAAGTTGCGCAAGCTGCGCTCTTTCACGTCGCGCCCTTTTTGATGCCCCAGCACCATGCAGGCATGCCCGTTAAATCGCGCCAGCCCGCCCATGATGGATTGATCATCGGCAAAATGCCGGTCGCCATGCATCTCCACAAAATCGGTGAAGATTTCATTGACGTAATCCATCGTGTACGGCCGCTCGGTATGCCGCGCGATCTTGGTGATTTGCCAAGGAGAAAGCTGGCTGTAAATGTCTTTGGTCAGCTGCTGGCTCTTCTTGGAAAGCGTATCAATTTCATCAGAGATATCCACTGCGCTCTCCCCCTGCACATAGCGCAGCTCATCAATCTTGCCTTCCAGCTCCGCAATCGGCTGCTCAAAATCTAAAAATACGCGTTTTCCCAACTTCATCTCCTTCGCCTGAGCTCGCCCCATCGCTCGGGCGCACATCAAGTCTCAAATTCGGCACTAAATCACATTTGAGTTTAATCTCGTTTTGCTATTTTGGGCAGGTGTGAACTGGATATTAACTCAGTAATCGAATTAAGCCATTAGTTTGCATAGACATTGTGCACACGACCGTTTCACGCCACCTTTGGTACCTGCGTCGTACCATCGGGCATTTGCCTCAGCAAATTTTTTGAAAACACACGCGATAGAGGGCATAGTTATCCCACCCTCACCCCGCGCGCCTTCCAAAAAATTTCTGATTCAAACGCCCAATGGTTTCCGCTGGATAATCATTTTGCTACCTAGATATGCATCGTGCCTTGCGTTAAATTGTGGGCTTATGCAACACTATCGCACGGCTGATTGGCGAGCTTTTCGCGCCAAAGTAATACGACTTGATGGCGACATTTGCCTCACTTGCGGACGTAGTTCAGCAAACGGCGCTGTTTTGCAAGTTCATCACAAAGAATATCTTCCTGGCCATAAGCCATGGCAGTATCCATTTGATCTATGTGAAACGATGTGCTCAGGGTGTCATGCTGCACTTCATGGGCATATTCCGCCGAAATTTG
>JANMDU010000155.1:0-50892 GCA_031376455.1 Variovorax sp.
GGCTTGAATTGACGAACACGGAAGACACGGAAACTACACGGAAGTCACAGAAGAAATGCAGCCAAATTTTGAATGTATTCTCTGTGTCTTCCGTGTAGTTTTCGTGCCTTCCGTGTTCTTTTGTTTAGCGCTCGATCAGCGTCGCAGCCGAAATGGCTCTTCAAAATCCCGGAAATCATCTTCTACAAGCGCATCCGCAATCCAATCTTTTACGCCCGGTGCGCTGCGAATCGCTTCGACATAAGCATTGATCTGCGGCTTGGTTGATAGCGCATAAGTATTAAAGCGCATGCAAACTGGCGAAAAGTACGCATCAGCGATCGTGAAACGTGAGCCGAAGAGATAGGGGCCACCTTGGGCACTCAGCAGCTCGCTCCAGATCGACTCAATTCGCTCCACGTCCGCAGCTACAGCAGGTTTGTCGCGCAACACCAATGCGCCGACTTCGGGCAAACTTGCTTCAATATTCATCATGCAAGCGCCGCGCAGATTCGTGAAGCCGCTGTGCATCTCGGCGCAGATGCTGCGGGCGCGGGCGCGTTGAGCTTTGTCTGTTGGCCAGAGTTGCTTTTCGGGGAAACTTTCTGCGGCATATTCGGCAATGGCTAAGGTATCCCAAACGGTCAGCGAGCCATCGACAAGCACCGGCACTTTGCCCACGGGTGAGATTTTCGCCGCGTCGGCTCTGAATTTTGAGTTCTTGTTGAAGCTGTCAAAGCGCAATTTGATCTCTTCAAACGCGATGCCTGCATTTTTCAGCATGACCCACGGGCGCATGCTCCATGAGGAATAATTTTTGTTGCCAATGTAGAGTTTCATGAGATGCCCTGATCTATCGTTACTGTGCCATGCAAAGCGCAGCGGATTGATGCTAAACCATGCCAGAACTGATGCGTTTTTTTTGGATTTACCGCGATGCAGCTTTGCGGAATTGATCCATCTTGCGCTTGGGCTGCAAATAGGTGGGCGCGATCGCCTCCATGCTAGAGGGCTCGATGCCCAGTTCGCGCAAGCCGGGCAACTTGCCGCTGGCCACATTAGGCGAATTCATGGAATCTAAATTGTCGCGGCTCATCAGTGTTGGCCCCGGCATCTTCTCCATCGCCCAAGCTTGGCAGCGCGCCAAGCGATTAGGCAGATGAAGAATAGGTCGTGATGCACCGACACAGCGCCCGGCCAGCTCAAACAATTGCCGCAGGCTCATGACTTGGTCGCCCGTAATTTCAAAGGTTTTAGGCACTTGGCCGGCGTATATGCTGCGCAAAGTGCTATCAATTTTATAGTTCTGGTGCAGCGCCAATTGCACAGCGGCTTGCGCCACATCTTCCACCCAGACGGGTTGAAACTGCGCCGTGCTGCCCGCTAGCGGCACGAAGGGAAATGTCTGCTGTAACTGCGCAAATACGTTGAGCAATTTATCGCCTTCGCCAAACACCACGCTTGGGCGCAGGGTGCAAACATCTAGCCCACTGCTCGCGAACACCTCTTCCCCGCGCCCTTTGCTGCGCAGATATTGTGAGGGTGCATCCAAGGCAGCGCCCAAGCTACTCATTTGCACGATGCGTTTGATGCCGCCTGCTTTGCAAGCCGCAACGATAGATGTCGGCAAATTCACATGGACGCGCTCAAACTCCGCTTCGCTGCCATGCAGAACAGCCACCAGATTGATCAACACCTCATGCCCTGCGACAGCATGAGCGAGTTGCACCGCATCATGCACATTGCAACGCACCGGTATCAAGCCAGGCAGTGTTTGAATCTCGCGGGCGTTTTCAATTTTGCGCGTGGGCACAGTGACTTGATGACCAGCGCGGATGAGCTTTTCGCAGATGTGGCGGCCAATGAAGCCTGTGCCGCCTAGGATGATAATTTTCATGGGGTTGAGTATTTTTTGAGGTGAAAGCTAGGTAACGCGAAAAGCGCGAAAAGCACGAAAAGAACACGAAAAACGCAAAAAGATTCAATAATTTAAATTCAGCATGACCATATTTTTATCTTTTTTAGCGATTTTTGGTTTGGCCTTTCGCGTTTTTCGCGTTACCTAGAAGGGTTAAGTTCCAATTGCCATGACGCAGGGCAACCCAGCATCTGGCGCAGCGCGGTGTTTCCAATCGGCGACCGTCGCGCTGTAGATGTTTGCCGCAGGCAGGCTCAGGCCGCTGGCGGCTGTTAGGTAGGTGCTGGCTTGCAGGCTTGAAAGCAATGCTTGCCACAGCGCGGTATTGCGATGCGGTACTTCAATGAAGAGCTGGGTTTGGCCGGTTTTCTTAGCAATCGCTTCCAAAGCTCGGATGCGTTGCATGCGATCTGTTGAGTCGATAGGTAGGTAGCCTACGAAAGCAAAATTTTGGCCGTTTTGCCCGCTGGCAGCCAGCGCGAGCAGCAAGGAACTTGGGCCTACGAGTGGCTGAACCGTGATGCCCAGCGCATGCGCCGCGCGAACGATCGAACTACCCGGATCAGCTACAGCAGGCATGCCCGCTTCGCTGATGAGGCCAATCACTTGTGCGCCATCAGATTTCGCTTTTTGCATGGCCGTTTGGAGCAAAGGCTTCGCATCGAAGCTGCCGCCATGATCGCCTTTTTTATGCACCTCGCGTGGCAGCTCAGTGATGATGTGTTGTTGCAGCGGCAAAGCCAGCGCCTGCACTTCGCCAATCCGCTTGATGACAGCGCGGCAGCTCTTAGCATTCTCCGCAATCCAGTGCGTGATGCGGCTGGCCGTTTGAATCGTGGCGAGCGGCAACACATCTGTGATTGGCGACTGTAGCTCACAGCCGAAATCAAGCGGAGCCGGAACGAGGATCAACGTGTTCATAGCAATTTGACCCCAGCGGCGCGAATCATCCTTGCCGTGCGAATCAGCGGCAGGCCGATCAGTGCCGTCGGATCATCGCTGTCGATGCGCTCCAACAGCACGATGCCCAGGCCTTCACTTTTGGCGCTTCCTGCGCAATCGTAGGGCTGCTCGATGCGCAGATAGTTTTCTATTTCTGCATCGCTCAAATCGCGAAACACCACCCGCACGGCTGCAATGTCTTGCTGCAAGAAATTGGTTTCTAAACAAATGACTGCCAGCGCCGTCTGGAAAATTAAAGTCTGACCGCGCATTTGCTGGAGCTGTGCAACTGCCCGTTCGTGTGTGCCAGGCTTGCCCAAAGGCTGGCCATGCAAATCGGCAACTTGATCGGAGCCGATCACCACCGCATGCGGAAACTTCTTCGCTACCGCATTCGCCTTGGCCAGCGCGAGGCGCTGCGCGAGCATGGCGGGTTGTTCACCGGGCAGGGGTGTTTCGTCCACATCCGGCGCAGACACTTCAAACGGAACATTCAATCGACCCAGCAGCTCCCTGCGATATCGGGATGTAGAACCAAGAACTAGCAATCGAGAAGCGGAGGTCATAGCTGTGATTCTCTTACACTCTGAGTTGATTTGAGATTGCCATGACACAAGCCACTTTTCGCCCCGACTCGCTAGACGTGCGCGCTTTTGCGCAAAACGCAGCGCAGCTGTCTGACACGCTATTGCTATCAAAATTAGAGCGTCTTACGCAGGATATATGGCGGCAAAGCAATGATTTCGATACCAAAACGATACGCTGGACAGCGCGTGGCAGAAGTCAACTGGTGGCTGGCGGCGTGGCGCAAAGCTGGCTTCATTTAAGTTTGCAAGGCAGTGTGCCCCTGCAATGTCAGCGTTGTTTGACGGGTATGGATCAGCCTATCGAGCTGCATCTCGCTTTCCGCTTCGTACGCGATGAGGCCGAGGCCAACGCCCAAGATGACGATGCCGAGGAAGATTTACTGGTCGCTTCTAAGCAATTCAATCTGCTTGAATTGATCGAAGACGAGCTGATTTTGGCACTGCCCTTTGCGCCTGCGCATGAGGTTTGCCCCGAGTTCGTCAAGCTACTGAGCAGCAGCGCTGATTTTGAAGCGGCCTTGCAAGAAAAGCCCAAAGCTTTTGCTGCGTTGGGAGAGCTCAAGTTAGGCAAGAGCGGCAAAGCATGAAATTTCGGCGCACCGGTGAATGTGATCTTTATATCGGGAAAGGATCGGCACAGGATCGGGAAATGCGCAGGGTTTACCCCTGAGCGAAGGGCTTGCGCAGCTATAATCTAACCTACTATTTATTAATTTTTGAAAATCTCCATGAGTACAGACCACGATTCACACGAAGGCCCTATTAAAACCGCTGGTCAAGCCTTAGCTACTGCGTTTTTCTCCTTGGTTGCCCCGATTTTTATTATCATTGGCCTGGTCTATTTTGTGATCTCCTATGCCAAGCCAGCCAGCTCGGGTAGTGAGCTCAGTGGGCTCACGCAAGCTGAGCTCATCAAGGGTATTGAAACGCGTATTGCCAAAGTCGGTGCGGTGGAGATTCGTGATGCCAACCGAGCGTTAAACACTGGCGATGCGGTCTACAAAGCGCAATGCGTGGCATGCCATGGCGCAGGCGTTGCAGGCGCACCAAAATTTGGTGATGTAGGCGCTTGGGCGCCTCGCATCGCAACGGGCTATGAAGCTCTGCTGACTTCATCACTCAAAGGCAAAGGCGCGATGGGCGCGCAAGGCGGCGGCGATTGGGAAGATGCTGAAATCGGTCGTGCGGTGGTCTACATGACCAATGCAGCCGGTGGTAAGTTTCCTGTGCCAGATCGCGCTGTAGCTGCTGAAGCAACAAACCCTGCTGTTGCTGCGACGGCTTCGGCCGCATCTGCTCCGAAATGAGATGACTTGGCTGAAAGAAAAAACCGCCATTCGGCGGTTTTTTGTTATCAGCGCCCCATAAGCGCCCAACTACAATCGGCAACATGAGTCTCGTCACCCGCTGTACCTCTTGTGGCACCCTGTTCAAGGTGGTGGCGGATCAACTCAAAATTTCCCAAGGCTGGGTGCGATGCGGTCAATGTGCCGCCGTGTTTGATGCCCAAGCCAATTTGGTGCAGCTCCAAGGCAGCGACACGCAGCCTGCGCCGGAAATTCAGGCGCAGGTGACAACAGAAAACGCGGCTAGTGCGCCGGTCACTGCGTCAGTCACCTTGACGAAGTTGACGACGCATGAGAAGAGCAACGTGCAACTAACGGATGCAGCGGCGCATGATCACTCGGGCGACGACATTTCCTCTGAGATTCAGTCTTTTCGCGACAGCAAATGGGAGGGCAGCGGCATGCTGGGTGATTACGCCCGAAGCCAAGTGCCAGACGTCCCACCAAATACCCTATCAAAGCCCCCATCAGCCGCTGTATTACATGCTCAGTCTCCGGCTTCGCAACCCGACATCAAGCCTGAGCAAACGGCTGCAAGTTATGGTGATGAACCGGGCAGCTCGAACTTGTACAGCGATGATCCGACCACGTTTTCTCCTGCGCCTGCCTCAATTGCGCCTGATTCTGCGATGCCTGCTATCGAGACTTCGCAGCCGCTGCCTGCAACCGTGCTGGGGTCTGAGGCTGCAGCGCCGAGCTTCGTGGTGCAAGCCCAGCGTGCGCAGCGCTGGCGCTCGCCTTGGGTGCGTCTTGGGCTTAGTTTGGTGTGCTTGGGTTTGGTGGCTGTTCTGGCACTCCAAATCGCACTGCATGACAAAGATCGCATCGCAGCGCAATGGCCCGAGGCCAAGCCTGCGCTAGATCAGCTTTGCCTGCACTTTGGCTGCAAAGTCCAAGCACTCAGACGCATCGAAGCGATGACGGTTGATGCGTCAAGCTTCAATCGCATCAACAAAAACAACGCCCAGCTAGAAGCCATCACACAAAGCTACCGCTTATCCGTGACGCTTAAAAACGTCAGCACTTTACCTGTGGCGCTGCCTCATGTGGAGCTCAGCTTGCAAGATGCGCAGGATATAACTATTTTGCGTCGTGTGCTGTCGCCAGCAGACTTAGGCAGTAGCTTGAGCGCTCTCGCACCCTCGCAAGACATGCCGGGCAGTGTCACCCTTCAAATTGACACAACACAACTCGCAGCAAGCCGCATTCAAGGCTACCGCGTCTTGGCTTTTTATCCCTAGCTTTTAAATCCTGAAAGAATACAAAAACCATGTCTGCCATTATTTGCGGCTCGATCGCTATCGACACCATCCTCACTTTTATGGGGGATTTTTCCGAACAAATCCTGCCCGATCAAATTCACAAGCTCAACGTCTCTTTCTATGTGCCCGGCATGCGCAAAGAATATGGGGGCTGTGCGGGCAACATTGCCTATGGTTTGATGCAACTCGGCGGTGAGCCGTTGCCGATGGGCGCTGTTGGCCCGGACGCTGGCGATTATCTGGATCGCTTTAAAAAAATGGGTATCGATACGCGTCTCATCATGGTTGACAACACCAGCTACACGGCGCTGTGTACCATCATGACCGACAAAGGCAATAACCAGATCACGGGCTTTCATCCCGGTGCGATGGCCAATGCGCATAAAAATCTGATCGCGCCAGATGAGAAAGCCAAAGGTGTCAGCATTGGCATCATCTCCCCCGATGGCCGTGATGCGATGTGGGAACATGCCCACCAATTCAAAGCCGCGGGCATCGGCTTTATTTTCGATCCCGGCCAGCAATTGCCAGTGTTCAACGGCGCTGAGCATAAAGAGCTCATCGAAATGGCTGATTACGTCACCGTCAACGATTACGAAGGTGCGATGCTGACGGAGAAAACCGGCTGGTCGATGGCTGATGTGTCGAATAAGGTCAAAGGCTTGGTGGTGACACTGGCTGATCAGGGCTGCGAGGTGTGGACGAAGGGCAGCAAAGTGCATGTCAGCGGAACAGTTGCGACGGCGGTGGTTGATCCGACTGGTTGCGGCGATGCTTTCCGCGCTGCATTACTTTTCGGGCTGGAACGTGGCTGGGATTTGGTGCGCTGCTGCGAATTGGGCAATAAAATTGGCGCGATCAAAATTGCCTCGCAAGGCGGGCAGAACTACACGCTGGATCGCGTCGCGCTTGGGCTGTAGCCGCGAAATACTTCAAGATTGACCATCCAACATGCGCACCGCCTTTGATCAGCCCCGTTGGTATCAGCGCCTGATGCCGCTGCTCCAAGGCTTTGATGGGCCGTTGTCCATTGCCGTGCTGCTCCTGGCTTTTGCGGGCATGCTGATCATGTATTCGTCGGGCTACGATCACGGCACGCGCTTTGTGGATCATGGGCGCAACATGCTCATTGCCGGGGCATGCTTGTTTATCGTCGCGCAAGTCTCGCCTCAGCGCATCATGAGTTTTGCGGTGCCCATTTATGTGGCGGGCGTCGCCTTGTTGATTGCTGTCGCGCTGTTCGGCATCACGAAGAAAGGCGCGACGCGTTGGGTGAACGTCGGCATCACAATTCAGCCCAGCGAAATTCTGAAAATCGGCTTGCCGTTGATGTTAGCTTGGTGGTTTCAAAAGCGTGAGGGGCAATTGCGGCCTCTGGATTTTTTGGTGGCTGCCGTGCTGCTGGCGGTGCCCGTGGGGCTGATCATGAAGCAGCCCGATTTAGGCACAGCGCTTTTGGTGCTTTTTGCGGGCTTGGCTGTGATTTTTTTTGCTGGATTGCCCTGGAGATTGATCGCGCCGCCGGTGATTTTAGGTGCGATTGGGTTGATTTTGATCGTGGTATTCGGCGATCCGCTTTGCGAGGATGGCGTTGATTGGCGCGTTCTGCATGAATATCAGCGGCAGAGAGTTTGCACCTTGCTCGACCCAACGCGCGATCCGCTGGGTAAAGGCTTTCACATCATTCAAGGCATGATCGCCATTGGCTCGGGCGGTGTGTTTGGCAAAGGCTTTATGCAAGGCACGCAAACGCATCTTGAATTCATCCCTGAGCGCACCACCGATTTCATCTTTGCGGCTTTCTCGGAAGAGTTTGGACTGCTAGGAAATTTGCTGCTAATTGCCTGCTATTTCTTTTTGATCATTCGCGGCCTGATGATTGCTTTGGATGCGCCCACGATGTTTTCGCGTTTGCTTGCAGGCGCTGTGACGACGATTTTCTTCACCTACTCGTTCGTTAATATGGGTATGGTCAGCGGCATTTTGCCGGTGGTGGGCGTGCCACTGCCTTTTGTCAGCTATGGCGGTACGGCGATGGTGACGCTGGGTTTGGGACTCGGCATTTTGATGTCGATTGCGAAATCAAAACGCCTCATGCAAACCTGAGATGGGCATGATCCAAGCTGTCTCGATCGTCGGCGTAGGCAATATGGGCGGCGGTATGGCGCTCAATCTGCTGTCTCGTGGCTATTCTGTGCATGTCTGCGATGTCGATGCTGCTCAAGAGGCATTTTTTATGCGAAAAGGGGCAGTAGCCGGCATCTTACCTGCGCAAAGCGCTATTGAATCAGGAGTAACGATTGTCTGTGTGGTCGATGCCGCGCAGATCGACCATGTGCTGCTTGGTGCGGATGGTTTGCTTCACTCCGAACCTGTAGCACTGCAAACACACACTGTGGTGCTCTGCCCCACGATCTCGCCGCAAGATGCGCAGCGGTTTGCTAAGCTGCTAGCTGATCACGGCGTGCGCATGATCGAAGCGCCCATGAGTGGCGAACCACTTCGCGCGCAAGATGGCGGCATGAGCTTGATGGTGGCTTGCTCTGATGATCTCTTCGCGCAGCATGAACCGCTGCTGCGCGATCTCTCCAGCAAACTCTTCCACGTGAGCCAGCGCATCGGCGATGGCGCGCGCACTAAGCTGGTCAACAATCTGCTCGCTGCCATCAACCTGACTGGAGCAGCCGAGGCGATGGCGATGGCTCAAAAGCTGGGACTCGATGCAGAGCGCACGCTGGATGTGATCGAGCAATCCAGCGGCCAAAGCTGGATCGGCTCAGACCGCATGCGCCGCGCCATTGGAGGCCAAACTAACCCTCCGGCCGCTCACATGACGCTGCTGGCTAAAGACACGCAGCTAGCGATGCAGGCGGCACTTCAAGCTGGCTGCAACAATCCATTAGGCGAAGTCGCGACGGGTTTGTTTGCGCAGGCCTTGGTGCGAGGTATGGGCGATGCGGATGATTCGCAGATGCTAGATTTGCTTAAATTATTTTGATGATTCGGAACTATTGAAATAGAACACGGAAGGCACGGAGACTGCACGGAAGATACGGAACAATCCTCTTTGGTTTTTCTTTTTTGTGCTTTCCGTGAAACTTCTGTGTCTTCCGTATTCTTCCTTTTGGAAAATCAATCTTCTTATTTCCGTTGCCAAACCGCCGCAAAAAATCCATCTGTGCTGTGGACATGCGGCCACATTCGCAGATATTGCTCGGGCGCATCTTCTGCGCCGCTGCAAAGGGAGGCAGCTTTTTCGATCTTTTGTGTTGCCAAAATCTCGCCAACCAGCATCGGCATGAAATCTGGATTCGCGGCCTCAAACGCCTCAGCAATGGCTTCGTTTTCTTCACGCAGCAGGCTGCACGTCGCATATACCAAGCGGCCACCGCTTTTCACCAAACGCGATGCACTTTGCAAAATCTTGGCTTGCAGTGCAGCCAGCTCGGCCACATCGGTTTCTTTTTGCCGCCATTTCAAATCGGGATTGCGCCGAAGAGTGCCCAAGCCGCTGCATGGCGCATCGACCAACACGCGATCCATTTTCCCAGCCAAACGCTTGATGCGCTCATCGCGCTCATGGGCGATGCAGACGGGATGGATATTCGACAAACCGCTGCGAGACAAGCGCGGCTTCATGCCGTCTAGCCGCTTTTGCGAGGTGTCAAATGCGTAAAGCCGCCCGGTATTTTTCATCATCGCGCCGAGTGCCAAAGTCTTGCCACCCGCGCCTGCGCAAAAATCCGCCACCATCTCCCCGCGCTTAGCGCCCGTGAGCAGCGCCAGCAGTTGCGAGCCTTCATCTTGCACCTCGACGCGGCCTTCTTTAAAGACAGCAAGTGTATTGAGAGCTGGCTTGCCTGCAATGCGCAAGCCCCAAGGGGAAAATGGCGTTGCTTCTGTTTTGATAGCAGCTTGCGCAAGCTCTTTGCTGGCTGCCTCACGATTTCCTTTAAAAGTATTGACGCGCAGATCAAGCGGCGCTGTGGCATTGAGCGTTTTTACCAAGGGCCAAAATTGATCGCCCAGCTGTGCTTTGAGCAGCGCAGCGAGCCATTCGGGCAGATTATGTTTGTGCAAATCTAAAAGGCCTTCACCTGATTTCATCTGCGCATCACAAGTCTCCAGCCATGCGCGCTCTAGCGGCAAAATGCCACCCACCAAATAGTCGCGCGGCGCAGCAAAGCTGAGCATCGCCAGCTTGCGATGCACGCTGCCCATGCCTTTAGGCGCACTTCGCGCCATCAACTCATACAAAGCGCGATGGCGCAGGACGCCATAAGCGGTATCCGCCAAAACGGCGCGCTCGCGCTGCCCTAAGCCGCGATGCTCTTTGAAAAAGCGAGAAATAATGCTGTCGGCCGGATGGTCAAAGCGCATGACAAGCGCGACGAGTTCGGCGCAGCCTTCGAGAAGTTGTTGTGGGTGCATGCGTGTATTGTCCCACCTTCACAAATGACAAAAAGGTTTGACCACGCGCGTGGTCAAACCTTTGGCGAGGCGCAGGGGCGATCAGCCAGCGTCTTGCAGGCGCGATGTGCGGCTGGCTTTGACAGCTTCCATGCGCACCACATCGCGAGTGACGCTGCTCTTGAATGCTGGCGTGCCGCTCAGGAATTCGCCACTTTCATAGCTGTAGCCGCGTTGGATGCGCTCGGCATTCGCTTGAACTGCCTCAGCACTCACTTTTGCTGCACTAGCCGTTGAGACGAATTTTTGTGCAGGATCAATACCTACGTCAGCAGACTGTGCGTAGGCGTTGAAGCCAGTAGCAGCGGATGCGATCAGAGCCAAAGCGGCGATGTGAGAAGTTTTCATGATAAGTCTTTCAAAGAAACGTTTTTAAAAATGGCAGCACTGTTGGGTAAAGCGTGAAGCGTGAAGATCTCAAATGCTTCTCGCTCCACCCAGCAGCGCTGCCGGTAGCAACAAGCGCAATGTTTTGTTGAACTGTTGTGCTTGTTAGGGAGTTAATTTGGGCAAGAGTTTCTGAACTCAACAGGGTATTTGCTAGACTGTGTGTTTCTAAAAAAGATACAATAAAGTGAAACCAATCTCAGCATCAAGGCGTAGTTAGCAATGAGTATGTGATTTTTTACGCGTTTTATGAGATTTATTGTTTCTATTTGAAATCTTATTGAACTTCACGCATTTCGCACAACACATCACATATCGCTCATCAGGCAGCTCATGGACTCTTTGATCTTGATTCGCGCTTTCCGTGAGGTAGCGCACCGCAGTAGTTTCTCGGATGCCGCCAAAGCCTTGGGCAGCTCGAAGGCCAACGTGAGCAAATACGTCTCTGCACTTGAGGATGTTTTTGGTGTGCGTTTACTCAATCGCTCAACCCGCAGCGTGAGCTTGACCGATGCGGGCGCGTTGCTGCTAGAGCGCTGTGAGCCGTTGCTCGATATGGTCAACAGCACGCGCGAGGATTTACTGAGCATGGCCGCGCAGCCCAGCGGGCGCTTGCGTATGAGCGTGGTGAGTTCGTTGGGCGATGGCGAATTCACTGAACTGCTTGCAGCGTTTGCCAAGCTCTATCCCAAAGTGCATCTCAGCATTGAATACACCAACCGACAGGTTGATTTGGTAGATGAGGCCGTTGATTTAGCCATCCGGGTCGGACGACTCACAGATTCCGATTTGATTGTGCGCAAATTGCGCCCCGTCCGCTTCGCCTTGGCTGCCAGCCCCGCTTATTGGAAGGCGCATGGCAAGCCCAGCTCGCCGCAGGATGTGGCCAGCCACCAATGCTTGATCTACACGCAAGACAATTCCAACCGCAGCGGCCAGTCTCAATGGTTGTTTGAGAAATCGCCGGGCTTGACTTACGCCGTGAACGTCAGGGGCAGCTTTGATGCTACCGATGGTCGCGCGCATCGCCTGTTTGCCTTGGCTGGTTTGGGCGTTACTTACATGCCGCGCCAAATCATCGAAGAAGACATTGCCCAAGGCACGCTGGAGACGACGCTGGATGAACATCTGCCCAGCGATATTTGGCTCATGGCGGCTTATACGCAGCGTCGCCACAACAGTGCCGCGCTGCGCGCATTGCTGGATTTTCTGCAAAAGAATCTTCAGGTTGGATAATCGAGGCATGAGCTCAGAAATCATGCCCCCATGGATCGTCACGCCACCCGGCCGCTATCGGCATTACAAAGGCATGGAATACGATGTGGTGGGCACAGTGCGCCACAGCGAAACGCTCGAATCTCTGACGCTTTATCGCGCTCTGTACGGCGAACAAGGCTTATGGGTGCGGCCAGCGGCAATGTTTAACGAGGATGTTGTGATTGACGGCATCCAGCAACCCAGATTTAGGAAAATAGTATGAGTAAAAAAGGCGATCTTTTAGTCCCCATTCAAATCGATGACGAGTTGTTTGATGAAGTGATCCATGCCAGCGCATTGCTCAACATCGCAAGCGGTGAGATCACGCGCGTAGAGTATCAAGACTATGACGAAGGCACAAGCGGCCTGCCTTGGGAAAACAAGGAATACGATTTTTCCTGCGGCAAGCTCTCGAATGCTGGGAAAGATGTGGAGTTCAGTATTCAAGTGAACAAAACCACGGGTCAGTATTCTGTGACGGCATCTGAGCTAGAAGAGCTCAAGCAAAAGGCGGCTGCTTTGTTCACTGGCTTGCCAGCAGGCTCTTAACTGCTTTAATAGGTGTTTTAAGAAAAACAGCGCTTTGCCGGCATGGAATATGCGCAAAGCGCTATTGAATAGATAGCAAATAGCTTTTTATAGCTTGCGGATAAATGATGTGCTCTTGCGTGAGCACGCGGGCAGCGAGGGCGTGCGCATCGTCAGTGGGCAACACGGGCACAGCAGCCTGCGCAAGAATCGGCCCATGATCGAGTTCGGCGGTGACTTGGTGGACTGTCGCGCCGGCGAATTTGCAGCCGGCCGCAATGGCTCTCTCGTGGGTGTGCAAGCCGGGAAAAGCAGGCAGAAGAGAAGGGTGGATGTTGATCAAGCGCCCCGCGAAGTGATTGACAAAGCCGGGCGTGAGGATGCGCATAAAGCCGGCGAGCACGACAAGACTGGGCGTGAATTCGTCGATGCGCTCAGCTAAAGCTATATCGAAATCTTCTCTGTTGGAAAAAGCCTTGTGATCAAGCACCCGAGCAGGAATACCTCGGCTGGCAGCGAATTCCAAGCCTTTGGCCTGCGCTTGATTACTGATCACAGCAGCCACTTTCGCGCCCAGCATGGTTTCCCAGCGCTCGCGCTGTGCAGTTTTCACGATGGCAGCCATGTTGGAGCCGACGCCTGAAATTAAGATCACGATGTTTCGCATCCATGGATTATCCTTTGCTCTTATGAAAATTTTGACGCCCATCGAAGCCCGCGTGCTGGCCACGCTCATGGAAAAAGCCCGCACCGTACCTGGCAGCTATCCGCTTTCGCTCAACGCCCTCGTGCTCGGTTGCAACCAAAAAACCAGCCGAGATCCGATCATGGAAGTCTCTGATGATGATGCGCGCGCCGCTTTGGATGCACTCAAAAGCCGCAGCCTCGTGTTTGAAGCCAGCTCCAGCCGCGTGCCGCGCTTTGAGCACAACGTCTATCGCGCTATGGGTGTAAGCGACGATCAAGGTGCCATCCTCGGCCTGCTGATGCTGCGCGGCCCGCAAACGAGTGCCGAGCTTCGCACCAATGGGGATCGGTGGACGAAATTCGCAGACAGCGCTGCGGTGGAAGCGCTACTTGAGGAATTACAAAAGCGCGGCGATGAAGGCGGGCTGCAAAGCGTCATCAAGCTGCCTAAAATTCCCGGCTCGCGCGAACACCGCTGGGCGCATTTGCTCTGCGGCGAGGTGGATCTGGCAGCCATGTCCCAATCAGCCGGCGCTTTTATCCCTACGGACGATAGCTTGGGGCGGATCACCAAGCTGGAAAACGAGGTTGCACTGCTTAAAGCCTCCAACACGCAGCTACAAGCCACGCTGCGCAACGTCTGCGAGCAGTTGGGCATCACGATGGATGCAGAACCTTAATGAGTGCGCACGCCTAGTTTTTTAAACACGGAAATCACGGAAACTTTCCGAGCCTTCCGTGAAACTTCCGTGATTTCAGTGTTCTCATGACGATGCCAGCGAAAGCGCCTGAAAACTAGGTGACAGCCAAATGAGAACGAACGTGCTAAAAAGCAGGTTGTTTTGGAGCAATTCATGGATTTAGCCTTTACCCCCGAAGAAGAACAGTTTCGCAGTGACATCCGCAGCTGGGTGCATGCGAATCTGCCCGAGAAGATCTCTCACAAAGTACACAACGCCCTTCGCCTGACGCGCGATGATCAGCAAAGCTGGGCAAAAATTCTCGGTAACAAAGGCTGGCTGGGCTACGGCTGGACGGCTGAATTTGGTGGCCCGGGTTGGAATGCCGTGCAAAAGCATTTGTTTGAAGAAGAATGCGCCCTAGCCGGTGCGCCTCGCATCATTCCCTTTGGCCCCGTGATGGTTGCGCCTGTGATCATGGCGTTTGGCTCACCCGAGCAGCAAAAGCGCCACCTGCCCGGCATTGGCAGCGGCGAAGTGTGGTGGAGCCAAGGCTATAGCGAGCCGGGCTCGGGCTCAGATTTGGCCTCGCTCAAATGCAAGGCTGAGAGGAGCGGAGATCACTACATCGTCAACGGCCAAAAGACTTGGACGACGCTTGGCCAATATGGCGATTGGATTTTTTGCCTCGTGCGCACGAGCAGCGAAGGCAAGCCACAAACGGGCATTTCCTTTTTGCTGATTGATATGAAAACACCGGGCGTATCCGTGCGCCCGATCAAGCTGCTCGATGGTGAATGCGAAGTCAACGAGGTGTGGTTTGATAACGTGAAAGTGCCGACTGAGAATCTGGTGGGCGAAGAAAATAAGGGCTGGACGTATGCCAAATACTTGCTCGCGCATGAGCGTACGAATATCGCTGATGTGAACCGCGCTAAGCGAGAGTTAGAGCGCTTGAAACGAATTGCCAAGCAAGAAGGCGTGTATGACGATGTTCGTTTCCGAGATCAGATTGCTTTGCTTGAGGTCGATGTCGTGGCGCTGGAGATGATGGTGTTGCGCGTGCTCTCGGCAGAGAAATCCGGCAAGCAGTCCCTTGATATCGCCGGTCTTCTGAAAATTCGCGGCAGCGAAATCCAGCAGCGCTACGCCGAACTCATGATGCTGGCCGCTGGGCCGTATGCTGTGCCGCTGATTGATGAAGCGATGGAAGCCGGCTGGCAGGGCGACTACCCCGGCTCAGCCGTACATTGCGCACCGCTAGCAGGGACATACTTCAATATGCGCAAAACAACGATCTATGGCGGATCGAACGAAGTTCAACGCAATATCGTTTCTCAAGTTGTTCTCGGCTGAGTTTTTCTATCAAAGAAATGAACACGGAAGGCGCACAAATTACACGGAAGACAGAGAAAAAGCATTTATTTGGTTTTTTCGTGTCTTCCGTGCATCCTCTGTGCCTTCCGTGTTCATCAATCCTCATTCACTTAAAAAGTTAGCAAAACATCATGGATTTTGAATTTACTGAAGATCACGAATCATTGCGCGATGCGGTGCGTCGCTATATCGACAAGGTCTATACCTTCGAGCATCGCAAAGCAATAGTTGCTAAAGGAGGCTTTGATCGCGCTGCCTACGCATCGCTTGCCGAGCTAGGATTAACTGGTCTGTGCATCAACGACATCTACGGCGGGATGGGTATGGGG
The DNA here is from genome assembly GCA_031376455.1 of Variovorax sp. Lineage (GTDB taxonomy): Bacteria > Pseudomonadota > Gammaproteobacteria > Burkholderiales > Burkholderiaceae_C > JANMDU01. The sequence goes on from JANMDU010000155.1 coordinate 15,750, forward strand.
CCTGTGGAGTGCATGATCGTGATGGAGGAGCTGGGGCGTGGGATCGCACTAGAGCCACTTTCTGCCAATCTCATCAGCGGCGTGTTGATCCAAGCCTTCGCGCCCGAGGCGATGAAGCAAGCCTTGCTGCCGCAAATAGCCAGTGGCGAGAAAATTGTTGTGTTGGCTACGCAAGAACGCAAAGCACGTTTTTCCCTAGATAAATGTGAAGCAAAAGCGGTGGTAGCCGGCAAAGAATATGCGTTAAGTGCTATTAAAAACGTAGTAGTTGTAGGTGATCATGCAGATGCATTCATCGTGCCTGCAATGCTGGATGGGAAGCTTGCACTGTTCCTCGTGGAACGCACTGCTGACGGCGTGATGACAAAAGGCTACGGCTGTCAAGACGGCTCACGCGCAGCAGATGTCACGCTGACCCATGCGCCGGCGCAACTCATCACTGCAGACGGAGCTGCCGCCCTGCAACTGGCCACCGATTGCGGCATCGCCAACACGTGCGCTTACGCCGTGGGTGTGATGGACAAAACCATTTCTGTCACAGCCGATTACATGAACACTCGCAAGCAGTTCAACGCCACGCTCTCCACTTTCCAAGCACTGCGCCACCGCATTGCCGATGTGAAGATGCAGCTCGAGTTGGCTCGCTCCATGAGTTATTTCGTCAACATGAAGCTGGGCAGCCCAGCGCCCGAGCGAAGCAGAGCAGCATCGCAAGCCAAAGTGCAATTGGGCCAGAGCATGCGCTTCGTTGGCCAACAAGCCGTGCAGTTGCATGGTGGCATTGGCGTGACCGATGAATACATCGTGAGCCACTATTTCAAAACGCTCACGCAGCTGGAGATGAGCTTTGGCGACACGATGCATCATCTGGGCGAAGTATCAAATCGCATGCAAGACACCGCCGGTGTGTTTGCATAAATCACAGGAAACTTTAGATGAAACTGCTCCGCCGCTGTCTATTTCAGGGGGCGGCAGCATTTGCGGCTCTAGCGCTCGCTGCTTGTGCCAATCTCAACAGTTCAGTGCAAGACACACCGCCCATCGTCTTCGTCCACGGCAACGGCGATACCGCTGCGCTGTGGATGACGACGCTTTGGCGCTTTGAATCCAACGGCTGGCCGCGTGATCGCTTGCACGCAATAGAAGTGCCTTACCCGCTGGCGAGGGACGACGATAGCAAACCTCAGCCGGGACGCACGTCCACGCAAGAGCACATGGCCTATCTCAGCGCGGAAGTTGACAAGGTCTTGGCGGCCACGGGTGCGAAGCAAGTCGTGCTTTTTGCCAATTCCCGTGGCGGTAATGCAGTGCGCAACTACATTCAAAATGGCGGCGGTGCGGCAAAAGTCAGCCACGCGATTTTGGGCGGCACACCCAATCATGGCGTTTGGGCGATTCCCGGCTTTCGCGAAGGCAATGAGTTTTCCGGCACAGGGCCCTTTTTGAAAGGACTTAACGCGCCGAAAAATGCCGTGGGCGATGAAGTCACCGGCCCCGTGAAATGGATGACGATTCGCTCAGACAACAACGACAAATTCGCCCAGCCCGATGGTTTGTGGATCGGCATGCGCGGCACACGGACTTTCGTCACCTTCGCTGGCCCGGAACTCAAGGGCGCAACCAATGTGGTGATTCCTAAAATTGACCATCGCGAAACCTCCTACAGCCCCGCCGCTTTCGATGCAGCCTATCGTTTCATCACTGGTAAAGCGCCTGTGACCACCGGCTTCACGCCTGAGCCCAGCATCACGCTCAATGGGCGTATCACCGGTTTAGGGCTCGACAGCAACAACCCAGCCAGCGGCGGCTTCGTGAACAATCTGCCTGTTAACGCAGCCACAGTAGAAATTTACGAGACCACTTCTACTGGAGAGAGAGCAGGCCAAGCCGCTTATCGCAAGACCACCAGCGCTGACGGCCAATGGGGCCCATTCACCGCCAAGCCCGGAGCAAGCTACGAATTCATTGCTTCAGCCCCCGGTTACGCCACGCTCCACATGTATCGCAGCGCCTTCCCGCGCTCCAGCTCAGTGCTCCACATTCGCGCCGAGCGCATCGCTGACGCCGACAAAGACGCCGGCAGCATCGCCAACTTTACGCGTCCACGCGGTTATTTCGATGCAGATCGCGACAATCTGAGCTTCGATGGCATCACCCCCCCACCGGCTATAGCCAAAGGCGTAGGCGCGGGTCTTGCTGCCTCCAAAATCAAACTTCCATCAGGCACAGCGCAGCGCAGCATCAGCGCAGAATTTAATGGCCAAAAACTCGTTGGCCGCACGTGGCCTGCTGCGCAAGGGCGGGTCAGTTTGCTTGAATTGCATGATTGACGACTAAGCGTCATTTAAATCACATATTTCGGTGTGATCGGGTGTGACACCGCTGATACCGTGTCTGCGGTGTCATGGTTAGACTCCAACTCAAACGTTGAAATGAACACTTTCCATCTACAATAATGTAAGATAGTTAATGTAACAAAAAATATTTGTATTCGAGAAATCAACATATGACACAGCATGCTTCGTTTGCGAGTGCATACACACTAAGCCGTTTGCTTTGCTTGCGACTGTTAACTGCATTGCTGATGCTCACGTCTTGGGGAGCGTCAGCGCAAATCGTTTATGGCGTGGCCGATTTAAATTCAGATTTAGTTTTTGATCGTATTTTCATTGTCAACCCAACGACTGGCTTGGCTTCCACACCTACCGTCGCCAATACTTTTGGGCCGATCACCGATTCTGCTGCGCTGGCGGTGAGCCCAATCAACGGCCTCGTTTATTTGGTAGAGCGTGCAGTGGCTAACCCTCGAATCGTCACTTGGAATCCCAACACGGGGGTATCTGCTTTGGTCGGCAATGCGGGGACTCCAGGAACGATTGCTGGGTTTCTGCGTGCAACTTTTTGCCCCAATGGTCGTTTTTACATCGCTGCAAATGGCGCTGGCGCTGGCGCAGGCGCAGAAATTTACGAAATCAATCCGGCCAACGCAGCGTTGATTCGCACGATCGTTTTGTCTAATGTGCCGGGCAATGGATCAGGAGATATTGTTTGTACCAGCAATGGAGATTTGTCAGTCGTTGCGCAATCGACGGTGCCAACGGCAGCGACGGGGCCTTATCAGTTGTATCGGGTGACTGCTGCCCAACTTTCCGTTGCAGGTGGCTTCACTTCGACAGCTGTTTTTATTGCCAACAGCAACATTACCTCTACCCAAGCGTTTAACGGCTTGGCGGAAACGCCCTCTGGGCAATTCCTTGCATCGTCTGCAGTTAATCAAACGGCTGTGTATAGCGTTAGCCCCACGACATTTGTCGCCACCACGCTCACCACCACTGACTTTGCCAGATTCTCTGATCTGTCGCGTGGCTTTCCAATTGGCCTGTCTGTTTCTAAAAATCAAACACCCACTGCGCTCATCCAAGGGCAGCAAACCGTCACATACATCGTAGACATTCGCAATTTTGGCCCTGCTGTTGCTGGCAACGTTGGGGTGCAAGACACACTGCCCAGCGCGTTCCAAACGGTCACTTGGGTATGTGGTGTGCTTAGTCCAGGTGTGACGACTACAGTCGTCACGACAGCGTGCGCCGCTGCAAGCGGCACGGGCAACCTGAACACGACAGCTTCGCTTTCCATTAACGGGACGGTGCGATACACCATCACGGCTGTATTGCAATCCACCTTCACGGGCACACTCACGAACGTCGCCAACGGCACAACAAGCACCTTGCTCACGGTCTCAACACCCTCGCTCACGATCAGCACAGTCACCGCCACGGTGCAACCCGCAGTAAGCCTGACGGTCAGCAAAACCGATGGTGTCACCACGACCGCAGCGGGCTCAACGAGGAATTACACGGTGACGTACAGCAATTTCGGGCCCGGTATTGGAGACGGCTCGCGCATTCAGGACCTGCCCGGCGCGGGATTAAGCAATTGCAGTGTCGTCTCTTGCACGGGTGCTGGCACACCAACGCCAGCCGTTTGCCCTGCTACCCCAGCGCAAGTGCTCGCGCCATCTTCTACGACGATACCTTCTTTCCCGCCAAATTCTAGTATTACCTTGGTCGTCCGATGTGGTGTAACAGCCACTGGGATTTAGTTATCGCAGCAATGATCTTTTTTTGAAGTGCAAAGCTCCTGCTGAATCGCCTCAGATGTAAAGCCTTGAGCTTTTTGGTAAGTGCGCCATCAAAAATTCCATCTGATCGGCCAAGATGCGGCGGTTGCGTAGGATGAAATCTTCCCAGAGGCTGGGTACATAAGGCGTGTAAAGCAGCGGCATATGAGCTTGTTCAGGAGTACGAGCGGCTTTACGGTGGTTGCAGCTTTTGCAGGCCGTGACGACATTCATCCAGCCATCCAAGCCGCCTTGAGCGTAGGGAATGATATGTTCGCGCGTTAGGTCTTCTTCATGAAAATGCGAACCGCAATAGGCGCATACATTGCGATCACGCACGAAGAGTTTGCTGTTGGTAAGACCTGGCCGGAGGTCGAACGGATTGATGTTGGGCACGCCTTTTGTGCCGACAATTGAGCTGATGTGAATGATGCTTTGCTCGCCAGTGATGGCATTGTGCCCGCCGCGAAACGTGGCGACGCGCTCGCCCATTTCCCAGCGCACCTCGTCGGAGGCGTAGTGAATCACCGCTTGCTCCATGCTGATCCAGCTCTGGGGCAGCCCTTGCGCCGATAACTTCAAGACCTTCAAAACAAACCTCCAGTAGTCGATATTGCTGACCAGAAAATGCTAGTTGTCGTCTTAAGTGACAATATACATTAGTTTTACGCCTTTTTTATGACCGAATACCCTCACTGGCCGGCATGGAATATGCGCGAAGCGCTATCAATTTCATAGAGAAACTTTTCGAGCTCATATTTTGCTATGCACGTCTTTCGCGGCTTAAACCACACCCACAAAGCATCATTATGTGCGGTGACGATCGGTAACTTTGATGGTGTACATCGCGGCCATCAAGCCATGATTGCGCTGCTGCGCTCGGAAGCTGCGCACCGGGGCGTGCCTAGCTGCGTGCTGAGTTTTGAGCCGCATCCTCGCGATTACTTTGCTGCTCTCGCAGGTCAACCAGAGCTTGCACCAGCGCGTATTGCCACCCTGCGTGACAAGCTCACCGAATTGGAGCGCTGTGGCGTGGATCAAACTGTGATCCTGCCGTTTAACGCGAAACTTGCTGGCCTTTCGCCACAGGCTTTCATGGATGAGGTTTTGGTCAAAGGGCTTAACGCGAAATACGTGCTGGTGGGCGACGATTTCCGATTTGGCGCAAAGCGTGCGGGTGATTACGCGACGCTGGATGCGCAAGGGCAGCGGCTTGGTTTTGATGTAGCGCGCATGCAAAGCTATGAAGTGCATGGGCTTCGCGTGTCGAGCTCCGCCGTGCGCGAGGCGCTCTCTCAAGGGCGCATGAGTGATGCCGCCAAGCTGCTAGGGCGTCCGTACAGCATCAGTGGCCATGTGGTGCATGGGCGCAAGCTCGGGCGTGAACTGGGTAAAGACGCACATTTACCAGGAGGCTTTCGTACGCTGAATCTTCGCTTTTCCTCCAAAACCCATGCTTGGAACAGCGCTGCCAGCGGGATTTTTTGTGTGCGTGTGCATGGCCTCAGTGAGCGATCACTCAGCGGTGTGGCGAATCTTGGCATTCGTCCCTCGCTTGATGCGAGCGATGTGAATGGGGGGCGCGTATTGCTGGAGACGCACATTTTGGATTGGCCTGAAGCGCTAGGCGCGGAATTTGGCTACGGTAAAATCATTCGTGTGGAACTCCTGCACAAACTACACGAAGAGCTGAAATACGATGGCCTGCATGCCTTAACTGAAGGTATCGCCCGCGATGTAGTAGCTGCGCGTGCTTACTTTGCATCGAACACTGCTCGAATTTGAAGGGGCATCTGCCCCGCTTTGTCCACCTCATGCGATAGCTTGCAGAGCTGATCGTTTCAAGAAAGCAGCTTGAATTTTTTCCGTGTTTTCTTTTCTGTGATTTCTGCGTTACCTTTTTCGCCCCGCACCATCATGTCCGAAGCCACAAGTACCGATTACCGCAAAACCCTCAATCTCCCCGATACGCCGTTTCCCATGCGTGGGGATCTGCCCAAGCGCGAGCCGGCTTGGGCGAAAGACTGGGACGACAAAGGCATTTACAAAAAACTGCGTGCCTCGCGCGTGGGCAAGCCGAAATTCATCTTGCACGATGGCCCGCCATATGCGAATGGCAACATTCATATCGGCCACGCCGTCAATAAAATTTTGAAAGACATGATCGTCAAAGCTCGCCAGCTCGATGGCTTTGATGCGCAATATATTCCTGGCTGGGATTGCCATGGCCTGCCGATTGAGAACGCGATTGAAAAATTACATGGCAAGAAACTGACCCCCACGTCTGCCGATGGCATCCTGCCCCCCGAGGGGGCTGCGCAGGCACTGGGCCTAGGGAGCGGCCTGTCGTCCCTGCAATCCCGCGCTGATATCCAAACCATGTGCCGCGCATTCGCTACTGAGCAAATTGCCGGCCAGATGAAAGATTTCAAGCGCTTGGGCGTGCTCGGCGATTGGGATCGCCCGTACCGCACGATGGATTTTCAAACGGAGGCCAACGAAATCCGCGCGTTCAAGCGCGTGATGGAGCGCGGCTTTGTGTATCGCGGCTTGAAGCCGGTATATTGGTGTTTTGACTGCGGCTCATCGCTGGCTGAATTCGAGATTGAATACGCGGATAAAAAATCTTCGACGCTCGATGTGGGATTCCTCTGCGCAGAGCCAGAGAAACTCGCTGCAGCTTTCGGTTTGCCAAAGTTAGACAAAGAAGCCTTTGCCGTGATTTGGACGACGACCGCGTGGACGATCCCCGCCAACCAGGCGATGAACCTGAATCCCGAGCTCACCTACGCCTTGGTGGACACCGAACGCGGCCTCATCATGCTGGCTGAATCTTTGGTGGAGAAATGCTTGGAGCGCTACAAGCTCACCGGCCAGGTCGTGGCCACCGCGCTGGGAAAAACGCTCGACAAGATCAAATTCAAGCATCCGCTCGCGCACGTGCATGCGGGCTACGACCGCTTCTCTCCTATCTTTGTGGCCGATTACGCGACAGCAGATGACGGCACAGGTATCGTGCATTCTTCACCAGCCTACGGCGTGGAAGACTTTAACTCCTGCGTCGCCAATGGCATCACGATCAAAGACATTTTGAACCCGGTGCAAGGCAATGGCCGCTATGAAGCAGAGTTGCCTTTGTTTGGTGGCCTCAACATCTGGAAAGCCTGCCCCGAGATCATCAACACTTTGCGCGACAACAATCGCTTGTTTGCCACCTATGACATCACGCACAGCTACCCGCATTGCTGGCGGCACAAAACACCGGTGATCTATCGCGCTGCAGCGCAATGGTTTATTCGTATGGACGATGCAACTACCCAAGGGGGCGAGGGCGTGTTCACCACAGACAAAGCGCCGAAATCGCTGCGCGAAACTGCGCTTGATGCCATCGAGCAAACCAGCTTTTACCCCGAAAACGGCAAAGCTCGTTTGCGCGACATGATTGCAGGCCGACCTGATTGGTGTATTTCGCGGCAACGCAGCTGGGGCGTGCCACTGCCGCTCTTTACACATGTGGATTCGGGCGCTTTGCATCCCAAAACCATGGCGATGATTGATCTGGCGGCTGAGATGGTGCAAGCCGGCGGCATCGAGGCATGGAGCAAGGCCAGCACAGCAGAGATTTTTGCAAAAGTCGGCGCGGAGCATCCTGAGCAATACACCAAGAGCACGGATATTTTGGAAGTGTGGTTTGACTCGGGCACAACGCACACGACCGTGCTCAAAGGCAGCCACGGCGATAAAAATGCGGATGGCACTTTCGTGAACGCGCACAACGAAGGCCCTGAAGCGGATTTGTATCTTGAGGGCCACGATCAGCATCGCGGCTGGTTTCACTCCTCGCTTTTGACGGCGGCGGCCATGTATGGCCGCGCCCCGTATCGCAGCTTGCTCACGCATGGCTTCACCGTCGATGGCCAAGGCCGCAAGATGAGCAAGAGCTTGGGCAATGTTGTCGCGCCGCAAGAAGTCAGCGACAAAATGGGCGCAGAGATCATTCGCCTCTGGGCCGCGAGCACGGATTACTCCGGCGATTTGAGCATCGACGACAAAATCTTAGCGCGCGTGGTGGATACGTATCGCCGCATCCGCAACACGCTGAAATTTCTGCTCGCCAATGTGAGTGATTTTGATGCTTTGAGCGATGCTGTGCCGCTGAATCAATTGCTCGAAGTTGATCGCTACGCTGTTGCACGCGCTGCGCAATTGCAATCTGAGATCTTGGCACATTACAAGATCTACGAATTCCACCCCGTGGTGAGCAAATTGCAGCTGTATTGCAGCGAAGATTTGGGAGGCTTCTACCTCGATGTGCTCAAAGATCGCCTCTACACCGCTGCTGCAAAATCTCACGCTCGTCGCAGCGCGCAAACCGCACTTTGGCATATCACGCAAGCGATGCTGCGATGGATGGCCCCCTTTCTTTCGTTCACTTCGGAGGAGGCGTGGACGCTGTTCGGCAGTTCAGAATCTGGCACTATCTTTACTGAAACGTATTGGAATTTTGAAGGTGCAGATGATGCGCTGATCGCCAAATACAGCCGCATCCGCGCCATCCGCGATGAGGTGAACAAAGCGATTGAAACTCTGCGCGCGGCAGGCGAAGTCGGCAGTTCACTGCAAGCTGAGGTGCAACTTACCTTGCCAGCAGATGACTATGCGCTGCTGTTAAGCCTAGGACAAGATGTGAAGTTCATTTTCATCACGTCCGCTATTGAATTAATAGCTGTAAATAACGTTTTGGCACTATCCATCTCGGCAAATCCCTCGAAACACACGAAATGCGAACGTTGCTGGCATTACGTGGAAGATGTGGGCTCTGATGCGGCGCATCCCACGATTTGCGGGCGTTGCGTGAGTAATTTATACGGTGAAGGTGAAAAACGCAGCCATGCCTAAAAGCAAAACCACCTTTCAAGGCATGCTGCCTTGGCTGATCCTCGCGATCATCATCATCTTGGCCGATCAATTTACCAAGACTTTGATTGTGGGTTATTACAAACTGGGCGACAGTACGCCTGCCACGAGTTTTTTCAACATCGTGCGTGCTCACAATACCGGCGCAGCATTTTCGTTCTTAGCAGGCGCAGGCGGTTGGCAGCGCTGGTTCTTCACGGGCATTGGCGCAGTCGCCACAATTTTCATTCTCTGGATGCTGCGCAGCCATCACGGCCAAAAGCTCTTTGCCTTCGCGCTCGCTTGCATCTTAGGCGGCGCGATTGGCAACGTGATTGATCGCCTCGTCCACGGCTACGTGGTCGATTTTTTAGATTTCTTCTACGGCACGTGGCACTTCCCCGCGTTTAACATCGCCGACAGTGCCATAACCGTTGGTGCGACCTGCCTGATCTTGGATGAAATCTTGCGCGTTAAGCGTGGACGATAGGCAGACGATTTGCCGGCGCACAACCCAACGAAAAGCAAAGCAACAACAGGCGACTAGCTTGACGTTTTAGCCGCTGCAGCGGCTTTCAAAGTTGCTTCCTTGCGATCCGCCGCCACTTTTTGCGCCGCAGGCCGCTCGCCAATCAGCTTGATATACGGCTTGTAATCGCAGCCTAAAGCGATCAGCATGTCTTCGCCAAACACGGCTTTGGTGGCCATGCCCACGAGTGGCAAATTCACCCAAGCTGCGCAATCGGCCATCGTAAATTGCTCGCCGCCCGCCACCATGGGCGAGAATTTGGCGAGTTTCAAAAACGCAGGAATATTTTTCTCCAGTTGCTTTTTCACCCTCGCCGCTGAGCTTTCGCTCACTGTGCCGCCAAAGAAGGCTTGGCCATACAAATCGCGTGCCACGAGCTCGAGATGCAAATCAATAAACGTACACAGCTCGCGCACTTTAGCTGCTGCAAACGGCTCTGAGGGCAAGAGCGCTGGCAGCGGCTGCACCGCCTCGATATATTCCATGATCACATGGCTCTCACACAGCCCACCTTGCGGTGTGCGGATGAAAGGAATTTTTGCAAGCGGCGAGGCCGCGAGCACAGCTTCATCTGTGCTGCTGGTCATCACGGTTTCTTCGGTAAAAGCCAAGCCTTTTTCGAGCAACGCGAGTTTGACTTTGTTGTAGTAGTTGGAGACAGGAAAGCCGCAGAGCGTGATGGACATACAAAGAGCCTGATGAAAATAATGATGAGTTTAGAGCGGCCTGAGCTATTCAGAAGCAGGCCGTGTGATGTAGGCGACTCGCAGCGGCACAGTTTGCGTGCAGTCAGCAGGTACTAGGGTTTGAGCTGTACTGAAATCACTTGCGCCATGCGCTGTGCTACGCCACGCGATTGCGACAACCAGTTTTGGCCTTGCTGTCGGATCTGCGTCATTTGCAAAGGCGATTGCACCGTGCATACCGCTGTGGTCAGAGCCTCAGCCATATCCGCACATCGCAGGGCAGCTTGCATGTCTTGCGCTGCCTCGCAAGCCTCTGCGAAGTTAAAAGTGTGCGGCCCCATCACCACCGGGCAGCCCGTGGCAATCGCTTCAATCAAATTTTGCCCACCCAGTGGCTCGAAGCTGCCGCCCAGCAAAGCGATATCAGCTAGCGCGTAATACATTTGCATCTCGCCCATGCTGTCGCCCAGCCAGATGTCAGCGGCTTGGGGTGTGCCCTGCCAATCGCTTTTGCGAGAAACGCTGAAATTCATCTGTTCGCACAAGCGCTGCACCTCATCAAAGCGTTGCGGATGGCGTGGCACAATCATCCATTGAATCTCTGTGCGGCTTATATTTGCTATTGAATTTATAGCACTTTGCGCAGATTCTACGCCGGTAAAACGCCTAAGTTGCTCTAAAAATAAAGCTTCCTCGCCTTCTCGGCTGCTAGCGAGCAAGACCACATGCTTATCTTTGATCGCGGCTTTGAATCGTTGGCCTTGTTGGATTAAATCGTCTTGTAAAACGATATCGTATTTCACATTGCCAAGCACCTGCACTTGGGCGACGCCGACTAGGCGCAAGCGTTCCGCATCGCTCTGCGTTTGCGCGAGCACTTGTGAGAAGCTGCCGTAAGCGGGGCGCGCGAGCGCTGCAAGACGAAGTGCTTTTGAAGACGACTTTTCGTTCAATCTTGCATTGGCCAAGATCAGCGGCACACCCGCTTGTCGCGCTGCCGCGCAAAGATTTGGCCACACCTCTGTCTCCATCACGATACCGATGCGCGGTTTGAAATGTGCAATGAATTTCTGCGTCGCTGATGTGCTGTCCCATGGCTGCCAAACTTGCACCTCGCCCGATTGGAGTAGCTTCGCGCCTTCTGCGCGGCCAGTCGCTGTGCCGTGCGTCAGCAGCAACTTCATGCCCGGCAGTTGCTCGCGCAACTCGCGCAGCAAAATAGCGGCAGCTCGCGTCTCGCCAAGAGAGACGGCGTGAATCCACACCCAGCCACTGGAGGCAGCTTGTTCATACCTGCCAAAACGCTCGTCAATCCATTTGCCGTAGAGCGGCTCTTTGATGGCGCGGCTCTTGAGGCGCAGGCGTATCAATGGCTGCAGCGCAGCAGTGAGTATGCTGTAGAGAAAGAGCGCAAACGCTTGCATGTTGCGCTTTGATTTGTTAGTGCGCAGAAGCCTGCACTTTTGCATCGGGCTTGGCGGTTTTGAGCAGCGTCATCATCTCTGCTTCAATGCGATGCAGCGCAGCCTCCGTGTGGCCTTCAAAACGCAATACGAGTACGGGCGTGGTGTTGGAGGCGCGAATCAAACCAAAGCCATCGGGCCAATCGACCCTCAATCCATCAATAGTGTTGACTGTCGCAGGCGCTGTGAATTTGGCTTGGTGCTGCAGTTTTTCGACGATGGCGTGTGGCTCGCCTTCTTCGCAAGCAACATTGAGCTCAGGTGTGGAAAAACTCGTAGGCAAATCGTTGAGCACTTTGTTGGCATCGGGTGATGCGCTCAAAATCTCAAGCAAACGGCAGCCTGCATACGTGCCATCGTCAAAGCCAAACCAGCGCTCTTTGAAAAAGATGTGGCCACTCATCTCGCCGCCGAGTGGTGAGCCGTTTTGCTTCATGCGGGCTTTGATGAGGGAGTGGCCAGTTTTGTACATCTCAGCAATGCCGCCTGCAGCTTCAATGGCTGGCGCGAGCCTTTGCGAGCACTTGACATCAAACATGATCGTGCCGCCCGGCACGCGCGAGAGCACATCGCGGGCGAAAAGCATCATTTGCCTGTCGGGGTAGATGACTTGGCCGTCTTTGGTGACTACACCCAATCTGTCGCCATCGCCGTCAAACGCAAAGCCTAGTTCGGCGTCGGTTTCTTTCAAAGCCTTGATCAAATCCGCCAAATTCTCCAACTTGCTCGGATCGGGATGATGATTCGGGAAATTGCCATCCACCTCGCTAAACAGTTCGATCACTTCGCAGCCAATTTTTCGGAAAATCTCCGGGGCAGTCGCGCCTGCAATGCCGTTACCAGAGTCCACCACGATCTTCATGGGGCGCTTCATGCGAATGTCTGATGCAATCCGATCTCGATAGGGCGCTTCCACATTGACGTTGCGCACCGAGCCGCCAGATTGCAAAGTCCAACTTTCGCTCTCCATCATTTGGCGCAGCGCTTGAATCTCATCGCCATAAATCGCGCGACCACCCATCACCATCTTGAAGCCGTTGTAGTCCTTCGGGTTGTGGCTGCCGGTGACTTGAATGCCGCTCTCACACAGCGTGTTGGCCGCGAAATAAAGCAGAGGTGTGGTCACCAAGCCAATATCTATGACCTGTACGCCGGCCTCTTGCAGGCCACGCACAAGCGCTGCTGATAAGGCGGGGCCGCTTAAGCGACCGTCTCGCCCCACAGCCACTTTTGCTTGCCCTTCTTTGAGCGCTTGCGTGCCAAAAGCGCGGCCTAAACCGAGTGCGAATTCTTCATTTAACGCGCTGGGCACGATGCCGCGAATGTCATAGGCTTTGAAAGCGGAGGCGGTGAGTTGCATAGATTTGTTCCCGTTAGCGAATACGATTATCGTCCACGCGCCAGCCGCATTTCGTTGCCGCCTTGTTCAGCTCCACTGTTTGGTGCGCTGCTGCCGGCACGATCCGTAATCTGCGCCAATGCAGCAGCCAATTGCTCAGGCACGGTCTCCCCCAGCCCCAAATGAATGCCTTGCGTGAGCGTGATGTGCGCCGCCTCAAAGCCGCCCGCCCCTGCGCAGAGGATCGTGCGCGTTGGGGCGCTCTCGTGTGCGAGCACGAGCATCGCGGGCACAACTGCTTCTGGCTTAAACGCTTCGCGCACATCTTCGGGGAATAATGCCTCCGTCATCCGCGTCGTCGCCGTCGGGGCAAGCGCGTTCACATGAATGCCATGCTTTGCGCCTTCAATCGCCAGTGTCTGCATCAAGCCGACTTGCGCCAGCTTTGCCGCGCCATAGTTCGCCTGCCCAAAATTGCCGTAGAGCCCTGTGCTCGAAGTTGTCATCACGATGCGGCCATATTTTTGCGCCAGCATCTGTGCCCACACCGCTTTGCAGCAATGTGCCGCGCCCATGAGATGCACATCTACGACAAAGCGAAAATCGTCGATGTCCATCTTCGCAAACGATTTATCGCGCAACACGCCCGCGTTGTTCACCAAAATATCCACCCGCCCCCAAGCTGCCACAGCTTGCGCCACCATGGCCTGCACCGCCTCAAAATCCGTCACAGATGCGCCATTGGCCAAAGCTTGTCCGCCAATAGCCGTGATTTCGTCAACCACCTTTTGCGCCGCCGCTGGAGAGCCACCCGTGCCATCGAGCATGCCACCCAAATCATTGACCAACACCTTCGCCCCACGCGATGCTAACGCCAACGCGTGAAGCCGTCCTAGGCCGCCGCCTGCTCCGGTAACGATAGCCACGTGGCCTGTGAAATCTAGAGGCTGTTGTTCAATCATGTGAGTTGTGTTTTGGAAAACGTTTTATCGGTCAAATAGCTATGAATTAGTGAGCGCCTTGCGCACGTTTCATATTGGTCAGCCCCTATTTTGCTTGCAAAACCGCCGCTTCTAAGGCAAACCCGCTTACCGTTTCATGATGTGTTGAAGGTCTGATGCATTACAATTGCGATACAACCCAAGGAGCACCTCATGCGCACCGCCACATTCCCCGCAGTTCGTACCACGCCCGAAGACCGCGCTTTGGTTGAGTCAGTGCTTCGGCCTGGCGAGACGTTATCTACTTTTATCGAAGAAACGCTCAAACAGAAAGCGCAATGGCGCAAAGAAGATGAAGCGTTTTATGCGAGAGCACGCGAAGCATCAAGCCAAATCAAAGCCGGCAAAATGAAAACCTACACGCACGAAGAAGTGATGCAAGGGCTTCGCGATATCTTGGCACAGAAGAAATCACAAGGCCGCCAGAAGATGGCGGCATGAAACTCTATCAACTCACTTACTCGCAGTATGCGCGAGACGACCTATGGCGGTTGTTTGAATTCCTAGCCGAGTTCGATGAGCAGCTAGCGGAAACTGCCATTGAAGCGATTGAAGCAGCCTTGGATGCCATGCGCCGCTACCCGATGATTTGTCGCATGGCGCAGGAAAAAGGTTTTGATCCGAATTGGCGCGAACTCGTGATTCAATTTGGCAGCAGTGGTTATGTCGCGCTGTTTGAGATTACCGGCGAACAGGAAGTGACCGTCATGGCAATCCGACATCAGCGGGAAAGTGACTATCACTGAACAGAGTTCGAGCAACTTGTTTAAATTCTGCGGAAACGAGTGAGCAATACCTTTGGCTACCAGTTTTTGAAAAAGTGAATGGCAATTAAGATGAATCCAATAATCGAAAAAGTATTCGTGATTAAACAAAAAAGTGAATGAATGGCCTTAATTGCAAAATCTTTTTCTTTTCTCAGCTTGAAATTCATGTATTTGAGACTAGGCTCGTAATCGAACCATGCTTGATCCATTTTGAAATCGCGAAAAATAAGAATTTTAAAAACTCCAGCTATGAGACTAGAGACTATTGCTATCGACCAGCAAACAACTCCGAATGCTAGAAAGGCAGTCATCAATAGCTTCTTTGCGAGGACTTAACTCAAGCCTTCGGCAACGTCACCCCATGCTGACCTTGATATTTACCGCCTCGGTCTTTGTAGCTGATCTCGCAAACATCGTCTGCATCGCTCTCAAAGAAGAGCACCTGTGCGCAGCCTTCGCCTGCATAAATTTTTGCGGGAAGCGGGGTAGTGTTTGAAAATTCTAGGGTGACATAGCCTTCCCATTCGGGCTCGAAGGGGGTGACGTTGACGATGATCCCGCATCTGGCGTACGTGCTTTTTCCTAAGCAGATAGTGAGCACGTTGCGGGGGATTCGGAAGTATTCCATCGTGCGGGCCAGCGCGAAGCTGTTGGGCGGGATGATGCAGCTACTCCCCGAGAAATCGACGAAGCTTTTTTCGTCGAAGTTTTTCGGATCCACCACGGTGCTGTGGATGTTGGTGAAGACCTTGAATTCGGGGGCGCAGCGGATGTCGTAGCCGTAGCTGCTGGTGCCGTAGCTGATGAGCTTTCTACTCACGCCGTTTTCCTCACGCGAGCGCACTTGGCCGGGTTCGAAAGGAGAGATCATGCCGTGTTGCTCGGCCATGCGGCGAATCCATTTGTCTGATTTGATGCTCATGCTTTGATTCTAAAGGGGTGGAAAGAAGGGGGCTAAATCACATAGCTGATGAAGGAAAACAGCAGGCTGAGGATCAGCGTCGAACCCAGCGGGATGTTGATGTCTCGGCCCCGCAGTTTGAAGTTGAAATCGCCGGGCAATTTGCCAAAGCCCAAGCGGCGCAAGAGGGGGGCGAGCCAGCTGAGCAGGAACAGGGCGAGGACGGTGATGAGAAGCCAACGCATGGCTTTACTCGATCACTATGAATTTAATAGCGCTTCGCGCAGTAGCTATGCCGGCTAAGTGCCTAAACGCTTTAAAAAAGATCAAGAGCGCATTCATGCGCGGCCAAAATCATCAGCAAGGCGGGTAATGTCGTCTTCGCCCGAATAGTTGCCCAACTGCACTTCGACAATCTCTAGTGGATCACTTGTGCGATTGGCGAGGCGATGGATTTGGCCAAGTGCAATATCGCAATGTTGTCCAACAGTGAGCGTGATTTCTCGTAAGCTACCGTCTGTGTTTCCAAGTGTGACGACTGCTGTGCCGCGTACAACAACCCAATGCTCTGCGCGCTGGGCGTGCTTTTGCAAGCTGAGCTGTTTGCCCGGATGCACGGCGATGCGCTTGACTTTTAAGCCCGAAGCTTCATCAATGGATTCATACCAGCCCCACGGGCGTTCGGTGTGTTCGACGGAATGTGTGCGAAAGGTAGAGGTCATATTTGCTAGAGCGTATGGCTGCGGTCGCCTTGAGAAAACGCCATTAATTCTAGATTCAAATTTTTACCGAGTGCGAGCACTTTAAAGAGCTCGCCCATCTCGTGTTCGTTGATCAATTTGGCCACAGCGCCACGCGATGTTTGCGCAATCTGCTCTGCTTTTGAGAGCAGGCCGCAGTTGAGCAGGAAGCGACCTTGGGTGGCATAGCCCACAACATCTAGCCCGGCGTCTTGCGCGGCGAGTGCCAGCGAGGTGAAATTCACGTGGGCTGTGATGTCTTGTCTGCCGACTTGAGTGAGTGGATCTATGCCGCTCTTGTGGTTTTGATGCGTCATCAGCGTGCCCATATGGCGCTGCGGGTGGTAATACTCGGCTTCTGGAAAGCCATAGTCGATGAAGAAGGCTGCGCCGCATTGCAGACAATCTGCGAGGGTTTGGATGAAGGCCTCTTGCTGTGGGTGAATTTCGGTTAAGTAATCATGCGAGAGCGCGATGTCAAGCGGCGGACGCAGGGCGGTGGGGCGGTCTTGCCAGACGAATGCATCTTCTTCAAGCGCTACACCGCGCTCGTGCCATTGCCCTTTGATTCGGACCAATAATTTCACCGGCATGGCATCAAGTACCTCATTGCCAATCACCACGCCTTGCATTTGACTTGGCCACGCATCCAGCCACTGCACCTTGTCTCCCAAATGCTCAAGCAGCGCCTGCTGCCGCGCCCGTAGCTCAGAAGAGATTTCTACAATGAAATACCGATCTAGCCGGCATGAAATATGCGCAAGATGCTCACATATTTGTAGCGCAAGGATACCACTGCCAGCACCGAATTCGTAGATCGCGTGCGTCTCGGTCGCTTGCAAGACTTGCGCGGCTTGATCGGCTAAGCACTGGCCAAAGAGCGGCGAGAGCTCGGGTGCGGTGACGAAATCGCTACCCGCGCCGCCGCCAAGCTTGGGCAGGCCATTGGTGTAGTAGCCCAGATCGGGCGCATACAACGCGGCTTGCATAAATGCATCAAACGGCAGCCACCCACCATTCGCCTCGATCAGCTTGGCGATATGCGCATTCATGATGGACGTTGTGGTGTCAGATACACTGGAAGACGTTTTGTTCACATGTAGATTGTCTCGCAAACATGCCCTTAAACCCTCGTTCGAATTCTGAATCTCGTGTTGTTCTCGTCACAGGCGCTGGTAAGCGCTTAGGCCGTGAGATCGCGCTGGCATGCGCTCGGGGCGGTTGGCAAGTGGCCGTGCATTACCGTGGTTCTGAAGCAGACGCTATAGAAACAGTAGCACTTTGCGCAGATTCTGCGCCGGCAAACCCTAAAAAACACCTAAAATTTAAAGCGGATTTGGCGGACGAGGCTGCGACGCGCGAATTGGCCGGACAAGTGATCGCACAAATGGGCCGGCTTGACGCGGTGGTCAACAGCGCTGCGCTTTTTGAGCACGATGCGCCAGAGACTTTCAGCTATGCCGCGATGCAAAAACACCTCGCAAGCAATACCGGCGCGGCCATTGTGCTCGCGCAGGCTTTGCATGCGCATCTGAAAGCCGCTAGCCGCATAGGCGAAAGCACAGGTGTGGTGGTCAACATGCTCGATCAAAAGCTCTGGAATCAAAACCCTGATTTTTTGAGCTACACGCTCTCCAAAGCGGCTTTGGAGGCAGCCAACACCATGCTGGCCATTGGGCTTGCGCCACAAGTTCGCGTGGTCGGCGTGGCACCCGGTTTGACGCTGACGTCGCACATGCTGTCCGATGAAAAATTTAAGGCGCTGCACAGTTTGTCGCCGCTGGGCCGCAGCTCCACGCCCGAAGACGTGTGCGCCGCTGTGCTCTTTGCCCTGACCAATTCATCCATCACCGGCACCACCTTGCTGGTGGATGGCGGCCAACATTTGATGAAGTTTGAACGCGATTTTTCGCTGATGTGAACACACGATGCAGAACACAAAAAACAGCCCGCGCGGCACACAAATCCTCCAACTCACCGGCCTACGCTTCGATGCAAATCTCGGCATTTTGGACAGCGAGAAGACCAAGCCACAGCCGATCCAAGTGGATGCGGAGCTCAGCCTCGGCATGCAGCCGCTTTCCCCGCAAGATGATGAGATCAATCATGTGCTGGATTACCGCAAAGTTCGCCAAATCATCATCGATGAATGCACCGAGCGGCACATCAATTTGCTTGAAAGCCTGATTGGCAAAGTCGCCAATCGCTTGATGCAATTGCCCGGCGTGGTGGGTGTTCGTGTGAAGATCGCTAAATTAGAGATATTTAGCGATTGCTCAGTAGCGATTGCCGTGGAGACAGGGCAGTGGTAGCCCTGTTTGATTTTTTCAAGTCAAAATTTATGGACTCAGCTTTGGTGAATCTTGGCGTTCTTTCTCAAGCGCTTTATCCCATAAAGCATCCAAACTTGGCAATTTGAGACCTGTGTTCGCATTGTTCATGCTGCCATCGGTGGTGCGGATCGGTTTGCTGCCCCAACCGCGCGGCTGCGCTAGCAGATCGCGCAAATGTGAGTCGAGCTGATCGAGTGGTTGCGTAAAATATTTTTGTGAACTCACGGCGATACGAAATTGCAGTATCGGAGCTTGCTTGTCGCTGGGGTCAGGCATCAGGCCAAGCGCGATGATTCGCGAAAGCCTTTGACTTAGTTCATCCCCGAGTTTGATATTCGGCATGGCGATAGCCAAGAGTTGGCCGTCGAGCCGTGCCACTAAATCATGGGTGCCCGTGATCGTACGCAAAACGCGCACACTGCGCCTCAGAAGCCGCTCTAAATGAATCGCGTTGGTGGCCTCGGTTTGCAGCCTCACATACGCAACAACGATGTCTTGATTTTGGTTGCGTAATCTGACCCAGTCTTGCGCCAGCTGGCTTTGAAACGCTTGTGCCGTTGCAAAGCCAGTGAGCGGATCTGTTGCCGCGAGGATTTTTTCGCGCATCTTTTGGCCATGGCGTTCACGAGCAAACCACTGCAAAGCCAATCCAAGCAGGATCACTTCAAGATAGGTGGCGTAAATGGGCAAGTTGCGAGACCAATGCGCCGTCGATACAAAGCCAAAGTTATCCGCAGCGGTTAACACCATGCTGCAAAAAAGCGGGAGGTTGCTTGCAATCCAGACACCAGCCAATCTGTGACCTGAATGCCAAGCAACAGACATCAACCAAATAATCACGATCATGGCACTGACTACGGCAACCACAGAAGCGACATAAAGTTGTTGCCAATACGATGTAAAGATCGGGAGTGCCAGAGCGAGAATGATGCAGGTCGCGCTCAATGCGTGGATCAGATAGCGCGTTGAGGCCGAGGTTGTGTCTTTTGTATTTAAAACCAAGGCAAATTGGAGCTGAGCCAAGCCGCCCATCAAAACAAAGCAAAGCTCGGCCGTGCTGGGCCAAAAGCCCGAAACGGGCCAAAGCGCATGGATGGCTATGCCCCCATGACTCGCACATGCCAATGCAGCGGACAACGCGTACAAGCTATACCACGCATAAATTGCATCGCGATGCAGTCCAGCCATCGCGACCGTCAAGATCATCGCCAGCAGGATGCTACCCAAACCGATGCCTGACAACAGCAGTTGCAACAGATCGCTATCCAAGGCCGCTTTTGCTTCCATCAGCTCAAGCTGCAAGGCAATCGGGCCGAAATGCTCAATCTGCATATAAATGACAAAGGGTTGGTTAGCTTGTGCGCCAAGCTCAGCCGCGCTGGGCAAAATAAATTTTGGATAAAAGCCACGCATGGCCCAAGTTTGAGGCGCATAAAAATCGCCGGCTTGCTGCGCGACCCAAGGATCGCTGGCCAGCTTGCCGGGCGAATACAACCGCACTTTGTCAAGATAAGTGGTCGGCAATGCGATTACAGCGCTTGCAGGCATGACGGGCTGTGCATGACTGCTCTTTAGGGCGAGCCGCAGCCACATCGCTCGGTTCCAGTGAAAGTGTGAGATGCGCGTCCCTTCATGGGGGATGAAGACCCCAGCTTGGCCGGATTGCACTTGGCTGAGCATCAAACCAGCCGGTGCGTTAGCCAACACCTCGATTTGAGTGAGTTCGATGCCAGCGTTTGGCACGCTCGCAAGCTGCGCTATCGCTGACGAAATATTCAAAAGCCATGCCAATACCAGCAGCGCCAGCAATTTGATGAATTCGGCGCAGCGGCGCGATGGAGGGCGACTAGATTTCACAAAATGAGACAATACGAAAATGAATGCTTATGTTGAAATTGATCATATGCCAAGCTGCACGTCAGACATTGCCCGTCGTGAAAAAAGCGCGCGTGACGCATTGGAAAACAACAAACTAGATAAACGCTTGTGCCGCCAAGTTGGCCAAGCGATCGTGGACTACAACATGATCGAGCAGGGCGATCGTGTGATGGTGTGCCTCTCAGGCGGCAAAGACAGCTTTACGATGCTTGATATTTTGCTGAAACTGCAAGCGCGCGCACCGATTGATTTTGAGATCATCGTCGTGAATTTGGATCAAAAGCAGCCCGGATTCCCTGAAGAAGTGTTACCCGCTTATTTGACGCAAAAAGGCGTGAAATTTCACATCGAGAATCAAGACACGTATTCGGTGGTGATGGACAAAATACCTGAAGGAAAAACGCTCTGCTCACTCTGCTCAAGATTGCGAAGAGGCATTCTTTATCGCGTGGCCGATGAACTTAAATGCACCAAGATCGCGCTCGGTCATCACCGAGACGATATGTTGCAAACGCTCTTTCTTAATATGTTTTTCGGTGGCAGATTGAAGGGCATGCCTCCCAAGCTGCAAAGCGATACCGGCAAACACATCGTGATCCGCCCGCTGGCTTATGTCGACGAGCGCGACATCGTGAAATACAGCCAGTGGCAGCAATACCCCATCATTCCTTGCAATCTTTGCGGCAGCCAAGAGAATTTGCAGCGCAAGCAGGTGGGCAATATGCTGCGCGATTGGCAGAAAAAATTTCCCGGGCGGCTCGATAGTATGCTGCGTTCGCTGCAACATGTTGTGCCTTCGCATTTGATGGATGCGAAACTTCATGACTTTAAATCGCTCAGAGCAGATGGAAGCGCCTCACCTGATGGCGACAAGGGGTTTGATCATGAATCATTTGATGCAGCCGATGAGGCCTGCGGCAGCCCATCAACGGATGATGCAGCAGAGCAGGTCATCCGTTTCGTGTGAAAGCGTGTTTTTTAAGCGTTTTAGGCAGTTAGCCGGCGTATTTATTGCGCGAGGTGCTCATTTATTCATAGCAATTTTTACTGTGATGCTTCTGAGCGCTTGCTCGGGCATGCGCATTGTCGATAGCCAAGTGGCTGCGTTTTCCAAGATCGAGTCGTTGCCTGAGATGAGCAGTTGGCGTTTTGAAAGACTTCCCTCGCAGCAAAATTTGGACGCTGTACTCGCTTTGCGGCAGAGCAAGCTTGAAAGCATGGCTGCTTTAGCGTTGGCCAAGGTGGGCTTTAAGCCACAAGCCGAGAGCGAGAGCGCGCCAGCGAAATTTAGCGTGCAAATCACAGGGCGTATTCAGCGCTTAGAGCGTGGCCCGTTTGATCCGGGCTATGAGCCTTGGGGCAGCGCTGACTTTGGCTTTGGTTATGGGTATCGTCCGTTTGGCAGTTTGCCGGGGCGTGATTACGTGGTCAATGGCCAAGGCCGCGTGATTTACGTGTCTGTGTTTCCGCCTGCTTCTCATCCTTGGTATGTGCGAGAGATCAGCCTCATCATTCGAGATACGCAAACGAATAAAGTGGTTTATGAAACCAAAGCGCAGCACGATGGGCGCTGGGCGGATGATAAAACAGTATTGCCCGCCATGTTTGCAGCCGCGATGCAAGGCTTTCCTAAACCGCCTGAGGGCAAGCGCATGGTCAACATTGAGATTCCACGATGATCAGTTATTTCTCTGAGTTGCATGCGCTGCATGCGCCAGAATTTGAGTTTTATCGCGGCCAGCGAGTGCCGTGTTTTGAGAATACTTCGCGGGTGGCTTTTGTGCATGAGCAACTGACAGCGCGTGGTCATGATGTGCGCGAGCCGAATGCCGACAGCATGGCCGTGCTGCGCCAAATTCACTCTGAGCGTTACCTGCGGTTTCTGCAATCCGCTTGGGATCAGTGGCTGGCATTAGATGCAGCCAATGCCACAGCGCAGCCCTTTCCCTCTGTCTGGCCTGTGCGCACGCTGCGCTCGGATGTGCAGCCCGATAACTTCATCGCCCAGCTGGGCCTCTACAGCATGGACAACGGTACGCCGATGGTGGCGGGCACTTGGGCAGCTGCCAAGGCTGGCGCAGATGCTGCGGCCAGCGCGGCAAAGGCATTGGCATTGGCATTGGATTTGCAGAGCGGCGAAAGAAAAGGACAAAGGGCGGCCTTTTGCGCCACACGCCCGCCCGGTCACCATGCTGGCGCTGATTTCATGGGTGGTTACTGCTTTCTCAACAATGCGGCTGTTGCTGCGCAGGCTTTGCGAAACCAAGGCGATGGACGCGAGTTCGAGCGTGTGGCGATTTTGGATGTGGATTATCACCACGGCAACGGCACGCAAAGCATTTTTTATGAACGTGCTGATGTGCTCTTTGTGAGCCTGCATGGCGATCCGCGAACGGAGTTTCCTTTCTATCTCGGGCATGCCGATGAATGCGGCGAGGGTGCGGGGCAGGGCTTTAATCTCAATTTGCCGTTGCCTGCGGGATGCTCTGCATCGAAGTGGTTTGAAGCGCTGGAGCTGGCCTGCGCGCGCGTCGCGCGGCACGATGCGCAGGCGTTGGTCGTGTCCTTAGGGCTCGACACATACGCCGGCGATCCAATTTCGAAATTCGCTTTGACCAGCGCAGATTTTTCCCGACTTGGTGCATGCTTGGCAAGCATCGGTCTGCCCACCATTTTTGTGCTCGAAGGCGGCTATGCCGCGCACGAGCTGGGCATCAATGCCGTGAATGTGATTGAGGGTTTCGAGCAAGGTCAGCACTAAAGCGCGGTAAAGTTGCGCCATGGAAGACAGCCACGACAACATCACCCGCATCACCGCCATCCGCCATGGCGAGACCGCTTGGAACGTGGCCACGCGCATCCAAGGCCAGCTGGATATCAGTTTGAATGAGACGGGCTATTGGCAAGCGGAGCAAGCCGGCAAAGCGCTGGCAGGCGAGAAGATTGACGCGATAGTGAGCAGCGATCTCGCGCGCGCGTATGAGACAGCGCTGGCCGTGGCCAAGCATCATGGCCATAATGTGAAAACTGATCATGGCCTGCGCGAGCGAGAATTCGGCAGCTTCCAAGGCAAGACCTTTGCGGAAATTGAAGCGCAAATGCCTGAGGAGGCCAAGCTATGGCGGCAGAGAGTGCCCGATTTTTCACCGGGCGGTGGTGAATCTTTGCTCATCTTTCGGGAGCGCGTGGCGCAGTGTTTGCGACGGCTTACCGCTCAATATGCTGGCAAACATATCGTTGTGGTCAGCCATGGCGGTGTGATGGACGTTATTTACCGCGAGGCCATGCATTTGGACTTGCAAGCGCCGCGAAGCTGGCAGCTGGGCAATGCGTCAATCAACCGCGTGATGTTCAATGGTGAGCATTTCAGCTTGGTGGGCTGGAGCGATACGAGTCATCTTGCGACTGGCTTGGACGAGCAACATGCGTGAATCTTCTGCCCTCCAAGCGCTGATCGGGCAAAGCAGCGCGGCGATTGACACACCCGCTTTGGTGATTGATCTGGATGCGATGGAGCGCAACATGCGCGTCATGCAAGATTTTGCCGATGAGCAACGCATCAAGCTGCGGCCACATGCCAAGATGCATAAATCTGCTCAGCTGGCTCTGCTGCAAATGCAAGCAGGTGCAGTGGGCGTGTGTGTGCAAAAAGTATCGGAGGCCGCGGCTCTGGCGGCGCAGGGCGTGCGTGATGTTTACATCAGCAATGTGGTCACATCGCTCTCAAAATGTGAGCGCCTTGCGCAAATTCTATGCCGGCCAGAGGGCGAAAATGCTTTAAAAATGACGCTCAGTGTGGCGGCGGACAGTTTGCAAGGCATCCGAATGCTGGCGCAGGCTTTGGTGCGTGTTGCGCCAGGCGAAGTGATCGATGTGTTCATTGAAATTGATGTCGGTCAAGCGCGTTGTGGTGTCGAGCCCGGCGCAGCGGCTGTTGTGCTCGCGCAAGAAATGGCCAAGCATCCGAGTTTGCGTTTCGCGGGCTTGCAGGCCTATCACGGCAGGGCGCAGCATTTGCGCAGCGCCGTCGAGCGGCGCGAAGCGATTGCGCAGGTGATCGAAAAAGTACAGTCGACGACAGCCGCTTTACACCACGCAGGCTTCGTTGTGCTGCTCGTGACAGGGGCGGGCACGGGAAGCTTCATCCATGAGGCCACGAGCGGCATCTATGGCGAACTGCAAGCCGGCTCGTATCTTTTCATGGATGCGGATTACGCGGCCAACGATTCTGAAGAAGGCATGCCTCGCTTCGAGCATGCGTTGTTTGTGAAATCACAAGTGATCAGCAGGCACACTACGTCTACCGATGATCGCGCAATCGTCGATGCAGGCCACAAGAGCCACGCGATTGATTCTGGCTTACCCACCATTTGGCAGGGTTACAACGCGGATTGGCAATTCTTCAACGGCGGCGATGAGCACGGTATTTTGCGAGGCGCTGCTTTGCCTGATATCGGCGATACGGTTTGGCTGATTCCCGGGCATTGCGATCCGACGGTGAATCTGCATGATGTGATGATAGGTGTACGGGGAGGTTTGCTCGCCGGTCGTGTCGAGCAAATTTTTGAGGTCACTGCTCGCGGATGCGTGCAATAGACCGTGGTCTGCTGGTTCGCTAGCCAGCAAATAAATCTTGCGCTGATTTCGGCGGCACGACACCCAAGTGTCTGTATGCAGCTAATGTCGCTACGCGCCCACGTGGGCTGCGCTGCAAGTAGCCTTGTTGAATGAGATAGGGCTCGATCACGTCTTCAATCGTGTCGCGCTCTTCACCAATGCTGGCGGCGATGTTATCCAGGCCCACAGGCCCGCCGTCGAAGCGGTGGATGAGGGCTTCAAGAAGTTTGCGATCCATCACGTCGAAGCCTTGCGGGTCAACATCGAGCATGGCAAGTGCTCGCGCGGCAATATCTTGCGTGATCGTGCCATCGCCTTTGACATCGGCATAGTCGCGCACGCGGCGCAGCAGGCGGTTGGCGATGCGGGGTGTGCCGCGTGAGCGGCGAGCGATTTCCACGCCGCCTTCGCCTTGCAGGGGTGCATTTAGCAGGCTCGCGCTGCGTGTGACGATTTTGGTGAGCTCTTCCGTGGTGTAAAACTCCAGCCGCGCGACGATGCCAAAGCGGTCGCGCAGCGGATTGGTGAGCATGCCCGCGCGCGTGGTCGCGCCCACGAGTGTGAAGGGCTGCAAGTCAAGTTTGATGGAGCGTGCAGCTGGGCCTTCGCCGATCATGATGTCGATTTTGTAGTCTTCCAAGGCAGGGTAGAGAATTTCTTCAACGACGGGGGACAAGCGATGAATCTCATCGATGAAGAGCACATCGTTTTTCTCAAGGTTCGTGAGTAGGGCAGCCAAGTCTTTCGGCTTCTCAAGCACCGGCCCCGACGTCTGCCGGAGATTGACGCCAAGCTCATGCGCAACGATGTGCGAGAGCGTCGTCTTGCCCAAACCAGGCGGGCCAAATAGCAACACATGATCCAGCGCTTCGCCGCGCTTTTTCGCTGCGCCAATAAAAATCTCCAGCTGCTCACGGATTTTGGCTTGGCCGACGTAATCGTCCAGCAGCTTAGGCCGCAAGGCGCGCTCAATAGCTTCTTCTTGTGGAGAGGCGGGTGAGGCGGAGATGACGCGTGTGTCTGCTACTGCGGTAGTGGCGAAGTTGTCGGTTTGGATGGTCATTTTGACAATGCCCAGCCGCGCTCGATCATGCATTGCTCGTGGAGTGAGCGACGGGTCTCGACAGCATCGGAACACCACGTGAAATCGCGTTTCATGACTTGCTGGCCACGGTCACCGCGTAGGTCTTGCCATTTGATCTCGGCAAACGATTCGTGCAAGCTAGCGCAGGCGGTCAAGAAAAGGGCTAGTGTGGTCAGAAAAAAGCTTTGTTTCATTAAAGCATCCTACTTTGCCAAAGCCTTCAAAGCAAGCTTGATTCCTTCGCTCACTCCTGCGTCCTTGGGTAGCGCTTTCAATGCCAGCGTCGCTTCTTTGTCGCTGTAGCCCAGAGCAATTAGGGCTTGAAGGATGTCGCTTTGTGCGTCATTTTGGATGGATGCGCCTGCGCCAATGTCTGCGCCGAGCTTGCCTTTGAGTTCGAGCAGCAATCGCTCGGCGGTTTTTTTGCCGATGCCGGGGATTTTGGTCAGGCGCGTGACGTCTTGCAGTGTGATGGCTTGGGCGAGATCAGCCACGCTCATGCCGCTCAAGATGCCGAGTGCGGTACGCGGGCCAACGCCGGAGATTTTGACGAGTTGGCGGAAAGTCTCTCGCTCTTGCGCGGTGGCAAAGCCGAAGAGGATTTGCGCATCTTCGCGCACGATGAAATGCGTGAGCAGGGCGACTTTTTCTCCAAGTGCGGGCAAGTTGTAGAACGTGCTCATGGGCACATCGAGCACGTATCCCACGCCGCTGCAGTCAACAAGTATTTGCGGGGGATTCTTCTCAAGCAGATTACCTGCGATGCGACCGATCATGACTTGGCTCTTTTCATAATGCTACTCAATGCGTATAGTGTATTTCTAAACAGTACAATGATACGGTGATTATCAAACATGCCTTTACCCCTGCGAATAACAAACGCCTTGTCAATTTATGCGGCCCCAACGATGAGCATTTGCGCCGCTTGGAAGATGCGCTGAATGTGAACATCGCGCATCGGCATGAGGACTTTCGCGTCAATGGTGCGAAAAAAGATGCTGAGCGCACGATTGAGCTGTTGCAAGCGGCCTATGAGATGGCCAGTAAGCCGATCTCGCCCGAGGTGTGGCAGCTCATGGTCGCAGGCAAAGAGCCCACTTTGGATGGCGAAGGCGTGCCACTCAATACGCGAAGAGCTGATCTACGTGCCCGCTCGCCCAATCAGATGCAGTATTTGGCCAGTATTGCGGCACATGACATCAGCTTTGGCATCGGCCCTGCGGGTACAGGCAAGACCTATCTCGCCGTAGCCTGCGCAGTCGATGCGCTGGAGAGGAGCGCCGTGCAGCGTATCGTGCTCACGCGGCCTGCGGTGGAGGCGGGCGAGAAGCTGGGCTATTTGCCGGGCGATTTGGCGCAAAAGATTGATCCGTATTTGCGGCCACTTTATGACGCGTTGTATGACCTGATGGGTTTTGAGCGCGTGCAAAAAGCTTTCGAGCGACAGCAGCTAGAAATTGCGCCGCTGGCCTTTATGCGCGGGCGCACGTTGAACCACAGTTTTGTGATTTTGGATGAAGCGCAAAACACCACGCCTGAGCAAATGAAGATGTTTTTGACGCGTCTGGGCTTTAGCAGCAAAGCGGTGATCACCGGCGATGTGAGCCAGATTGATTTGCCCGCAGGCCAGCCCAGCGGGCTGGTAGATGCGCAGCGCGTGTTGCAAGGCGTTAAAGGCATTGCGATGACGCATTTGACGAGTGCGGATGTGGTGCGGCATCCCTTAGTGGCGCGGATTGTGGATGCGTATGATGCGAAAGCTGGGCGACGCTCTACAGTCGCGTAAGTTTGTGCGAAAGAGAAACGCAGCGTGAAAAAAAAGACGAACTCTGGAATTAATCTTGTGACTTTGCAAAAGGTCACCAACGATCTATTTGATACAGCTAAAGCTGCACTAACCAAGTCTGAGCAAGATTGGACACGCAATGTAATTGATCCATTCGCTGCATTATTTGAGATTACGGGCTTTGGCTTGGATACTCAATCTTGGACTCAGAATGAAAAACGACGCCAAGCTCAAAAGACCTTACAAAACAATATTGGTCTCATGCATCAGCAACTGATTGCAGCACTGCCGGGTTGGGAAAACGCCCAAACGGGCAAGATCATTGATGTGGTCAACGATGAAAAAAAGATCATTGCCGAGATCAAAAACAAATACAACACCGTATCGGGTTCTAGTCTCACAAAACCGTACGATGCACTCTTCTCGCAGGTGAATGACAAAGGGCAAAAGTACAACGGATACACTGCATATTTTGTGCAGATCATCCCTGAAAAGCCAATCCCCTATAACAAACCATTTACTCCTTCGGATAACAAAACAGCCAGCAAGCGGGCTGCAAATGAGCGTGTGCGAATCATCGATGGAGCCAGCTTTTACGCTCTAGCTCATGGTAACCAAAATGCTTTGGAATTGGTCTTTTCTGACTTGATTGACGCTGCTACCGAAGTCGCAAAAATCCGTGGCTTGAAATCGAGCCTCGATAGTTCGGTTGTTCGCGCTTTGTTCAAAGCAGCTTTTTATCCAAAACTTCCATCGTCTTAGCATCGGGCTTGTCGCTCAGCATAGCGATCAAACAACGGCCAATGTGATAGCCCAGATTGACAGGCACAGCATTACCGATTTGCTTGTATTGTGAAGAGACTGATCCATCAAATTGCCAAGTGTCCGGAAAAGATTGGATGCGGGCGTATTCACGGACGTTGAGAGGGCGTGTTTCTTTCGGATGGCAGCGCTCAGTTTGTTTTTGAGCAGGATTGCAGGTGAGTGTAAGCGATGGTTCATCCCATGCTAGACGGCGTGCCATACCGGTTTTGCCGCCGCCTAAGAAGAAGCTTTTGCCCATGTAGCTTTTCTGCAATGATTCGGGCAGATCGCGCCAATAGCCTCCGGGCGGCACTTTTTCCATAATTTTCTTCTTGAGTGCCGTGTAGCTTTGACCTTGCGAGGATGGCACGTTAGCCAAAGCTTCACGCAGGCCAATCGTGTAATCCTGCTCTTTTGGAAAGCAAATCGGTAAATTCAAATCTCGGCGCACACCGATCATCACCAGGCGCTCGCGTTTTTGCGGCACATCCAGATACTGAGCCCGCAAGATGCGATATTCCATGTGGTAGCCCAGCTCATCCAAGATGCCCAGCATGGTAGAAAGTGTGCGCCCATCGTCATGTTTTTCTAAGCCGCGTACGTTTTCACCCACGATGATTTTGGGATTCACTTCGCGAATCGTGCGGGCGTATTCGTAGAATAGGGTGCCGCGAGTGTCTTCAAAGCCCATGCGCTTGCCGGCATAGCTGAAGGCTTGGCAAGGGAACCCGCCAGTCACAATATCGGCTTTGCGCTCTGTGAAATTTACTTTGGCGATATCGCCGCAGACCACATCCCATATCGGGCGATTGTTCTTGAGCGTTTGCGCGGCGTGTTTGTCAATCTCTACCAGCATTTCAGATTGCAAGCCAGCGTTCTCCATGCCTAGCGCCAAGCCGCCTGCGCCGGCAAACAGCTCAATCACGCGGTATTTGCTCTTTTTCTTGGATTGCAACACTTCAAAAGGATGCTGCTCTTGTCCATTTAGTTTTCCTTGCAAGCGCTCAATCTCGACTCGGGAGAAATAACGCTGCCCTCTGCTGGAGCGATGCGCCTTAATCAGCCCCTTCTTTTCCCAGCGGCGAATGGTGTCCAAAGATGTGTCGAACAAGCTACTTGCTTCGGAAATATGTACAAAATCTTTGCTACTGAATTCGTCGAAGCTCATGAAAGTCTCCTGATAAATGCTGATTGAAATAACAGTATATCTGATCGCTGAATTAATAACCGTTGCCTATGCAAAGGTTACCATAAATTGCAGGTTCGGCGTGTTCTGCGTAAAATAAGGGAACACAAATTACTACTTATTTCATAGCACTCTACGCAGTATCTATGAAGGCTAACCACTCTTTTGCTTATAAAAATGATTGATCTACAATTTTCTAATGTTGCGGAACCAAGAGATCAGCTTTCCGCACTCAAACGCTTGCTCAGCAAAGCTCGCGTGCAGAGCTGGGCTGCGCATGCGTTGCGCGATTCGCATGAAGCCGATCAAATCACGATTCGCATCGTGGGCGAGACAGAAGGCCGAGAGCTCAATCGCAGCTATCGCGGCAAAGCGAAAAATTACGCCACCAATGTGCTGACGTTTGAGTACTCAAGCCAGCCTTTTGTCGCTGCCGACATCGTGCTTTGCGCCCCGGTAATTGCTCGCGAGGCACTTGAGCAGAGCAAGACGCTTGAGGCGCATTGGGCGCATCTCATCATTCATGGCATCTTGCATGCACAGGGTTACGATCATGAGACGAATGAACGAGATGCTCATGTGATGGAGGCGCTTGAAGTATTGCTCATGCAGTCTCTTGGCTATCCCAATCCGTATTGATGAGACGCACTCATGGCTCGCCCAAAATCCGCAGATCATCACTTAAAGCGCGACGAAATTCTCGACGCGGCTGCGGCTTGCTTCGCGCAATTGAGTTATCCCGCAGCAAGCATGCAAGAAGTGGCCACTCGGCTGGGCACCAGCAAGGCGCGGATTTATCACTATTACGAGAGCAAAGAGGCGCTGCTCTTTGATTTGATGGATCGCTACACGCAGCGCTTGCTTGCCATCATTGGAGAGACGCAGGCGCAAGCCCAGCGGCGTGCTTTGGATGATCGCGCGGCATTGCATGTGCTGATCGAATCTTTTTTGATCGAGTATGAAAGCTCTGCGCACAAGCATGTGGCCTTGTTGAATGACACAAAATTTTTAAGCGATGCGATGCCAGAAGGAAAAGCTTCACAGCGACAAATCATCGTTCAGCGCCAGCGCGATATCGTGAGCGCCTTCACGCGCTTCATGCGCCGCGCTTATCCAGAGCGCTTGAATGACGCGAATCAAACCGCGCTGACCATGATGCTCATGGGCATGATCAACTGGACGTTTACTTGGCTGCGCCCGGGCGGGCCGATCAGCTATGCCGATTTTGCAAAAGAAGTGGTGGCACTGCTTGAGCGTGGTCTGAGTGATTCAAAATAACGCAAGGCTTGATGCACTTTCAGTTCAGCATCTAAATGCTTGTTTCAATTCAATAATTTTCTGAAACACTGGTTGAATTTACAATTTTCCCAGCTTCAAAATCGCTTGATTTCATTGGATTTTTTACGCATTTGCGCTAGGGAAACAAAGCGAATGCTGATACAGTGGTGAAAAGTGCATAAAAGTGGATTTTGAGGGGATTTTCCTTCGATACACCGCTTGATTTGCGACTTGATGGCCCAATTCACCTCAGCTTTCTCTCGCATCTCATGTTTACCGGCGCTTCCGCTCTCCATCTCGATGCCAAAGGCCGCATGGCTGTGCCAACGCGCCATCGCGATGAGTTGCTTGGCGCTTGTAGCGGTCAATTGGTGATCACCCGTAATCATGAAGGCGGCTTGCTATTGTTTCCGCAAGCAGCTTGGGAGCAATTCAGTGCCAAGCTGCTGCGCGTGCCGATGAATCAGCAATGGATGAAGCGCTTGTATATCGGCCATGCGCAGCCCGTGCGCATCGATGCCACGGGCCGGGTGTTGATCGCGCCCGAGTTGCGCGAAGTGGCTGATTTGCAAACCGATGTGAAGATGTTGGGCATGGTGGATTTCTTTGAGTTGTGGGATCCTGCCAAACATGAGGCCCGAGAGGCGCTCGATTTAGCGCGAGCTGGCTCCTCCCAAGGCGCGGATGCTTTCAAGGATTTTGTATTCTGAAAGCAAACATGGTGGAATCCTCCCAACACACCACCGTCATGCTTCAGGAAGCCATTCAATCCCTCCTCACAGCAGCCGACGGTCATTACATTGATGCCACTTTTGGCCGAGGTGGTCACACGCGCCTCTTGCTTTCGAAGTTGTCTGCGCAAGGCAGCGTTACAGCGTTTGATAAAGACCCGCAAGCCATTCGATCTGCGCAGCAGATTGGCGATGAGCGCCTGACGATTCGCCACGAGAGCTTTACCGGCTTGGCCGATTTGCCCAGCGGCTGTGCGCAAGGGATCTTGATGGATTTGGGGGTCAGCAGCCCGCAGATTGATGAAGCCGCGCGCGGCTTTTCATTCATGCGCGATGGCCCGCTAGATATGCGCATGGACAGCACGCGCGGCCAAACTGTCGCGCAATGGCTTGAGACGGCGCAAGAGAAAGACATCGAAACTGTGATCAAAGAATTCGGCGAAGAGCGCTTTGCGCGCCAAATTGCCAAAGCGATTCGTGCCAAGGTCGATGCGGGCCTTGCGCCGCAGCGCACGCTGGAGTTGGCTACTTTGATTGCTGATGTTGTGCGCACGCGAGAAGGTGGCCAGCATCCCGCCACGCGTAGCTTCCAAGCGCTGCGGATTTTTATCAACCGAGAGCTTGATGACCTGAAAACGGCGCTGCAGACTAGCCTGCGCGTGTTGGCCACAGGCGGGCGTTTGGTGGTGATTTCTTTTCACAGTTTGGAAGATCGGATCGTCAAGCAGTTCATCGCGCAGCACGCACGAGAAATTGTCGACAGAAATGATCCAAATTGGATGTTGGCCGGCGCAAATAGTGCGCAGAGTGCTATGAAATTAGAAGCATTGGAGCGTGTGAAGCCTAGTGCTCAAGAAGTTGCTGCCAACCCACGCTCGCGCAGCGCGATCATGCGCGTAGCGCTTAGGACAGCAGCGTCATGATTCGGCTCAATCTAGTATTGCTCGCGGCCGTCATCGCCAGCGCAATGTATCTCGTGCAAATGCAGTATCAATCGCGCCGCTTGTTTGTCGAAGTAGAAAAAGCGCAAAGTCTTTCGCGTAAGTTAGAGACAGAGCGCGAGCGCCTCGAAGTGGAAAAGCGCTCACAAGCGACGCCATTGCGCATCGAAAAAATTGCCAAAGAACAATTGCAAATGCGCACGGCTACGCCAGCTGTCACGCAATATGTGAAGCTGCCGATGATGCAGGTGACGTCGGCACCATCTGAGCAGGCCAAGCCATGAATTGGCGAGCCAATCCAGTGAATACAAAAAGCGTGGCCTATTCAGGCAGCGCCAGCCCGCTGCTGGCCAGCAAAACGCCAGTGTGGCGCAGCAAATTTATCGTGGCTGCGATTGCGCTGGCTTTTGTGGGCTTGGCGGGCCGCGCGGCCTATGTGCAAGTGATCAACAATGATTTTTTTATTCGCCAAGGCGAGGTGCGCTTCTCGCGTACGCTGGAGTTGCCAGCGAATCGCGGTCGCATTCTGGATCGCAATGGTTTGATCCTTGCTTCTAGTGTGCCATCGCCGAGTATTTGGGCGATTCCAGAAGATGTAGAGCAAGATAAGGTCAAGCTGGCGCAGCTTTCCAAATTGTTAGAGATGCCGCCATCTGAGTTGAAAGCCAAATTGGCTGAGGATAGCAATTTCGTGTGGCTCAAACGCCAGATCGATGAAGGCGTGGCGCAACAGGTGGCGACGCTTGGCATCAAAGGAATCTACACGCGCAAAGAATATCGTCGTCAATATCCCGAAGGTGAAGCTGCAGCGCATGTGGTGGGCTTCACGAATACAGACGACAAAGGCCAAGAAGGCATTGAGCTGGCATTCAATAGCCAACTTGGCGGCAAGAGCGGCACGCGTCGCGTCATCAAAGATCGCTTGGGTCGCGTGGTGGAAGATATTGGAGAGACGGTTGCGCCCACGGATGGCAAAGACATTCAGCTCTCAGTAGATAGCAAGGTGCAATTTTTTGCATATCAAAAATTGCGAGACGCTGTTGTTCAACATAAAGCCAAAGCTGGCAGTGTAGTGGTGCTGGATGTGCAAACGGGCGAGGTGCTAGCGCTGGCCAATTACCCCAGCTATGTGCCTGGTAAGCGAAGTAACCTCACGCCCGCTCAAATGCGTAATCGCGCCTTAACGGATACCTTTGAGCCCGGCTCGACGATGAAGCCCTTCATTGCAGCGATGGCGCTGGAGAAAAAGTGGGTCACACCAGAGACGCAGATTCAAACTGCGCCCGGCAAGATCACGATTGCAGGCGCGACCATCACCGATGCGCACCCACATGGCGTGCTCACCGTCAACGAGATCATTCAAAAGAGCAGTAACGTCGGTACGGTGAAGATGGCGATGCGTGCCGAGCCACGCGAGATGTGGGAGTTTTACTCGGCGGCTGGTTTTGGCCAAAAGCCGCAATTGCCTTTCCCGGGCGTGGTGAGCGGCAAATTGCGCGCCTACAAAACTTGGCGTCCCATTGAGCAAGCTACGATGAGCTATGGCTATGGCCTGTCTGCCTCATTATTTCAACTCGCTCGTTCATACAGCGTGTTTGCTCGCGATGGTGAGTTGATTCCTGTGACCCTCACAAAAACAGAGGACGTGATTGGCGGTGTGCGCATCATGAGCGAGAAAAATGCTCAGGCTGTACGCAAAATGCTGCAAATGGCTACAGCACAGGGCGGCACCGGGCCTTTGGCGCAAACCAGTGGCTACTCCGTGGGCGGCAAAACGGGCACAGCGCGCAAACAAGAAGGCAAGGGATATGCCGATAAAAAATACCGGGGATGGTTCGTCGGTCTCGCTCCCGTTGATAAGCCGCGCATTGTGGTGGCCGTGATGATTGATGAGCCGAGTAATGGCAAGTTCTATGGCGGCGATGTGGCCGCGCCCGTGTTTTCTGAAACAGTCGCACAAACTTTGCGCATGCTCGGCGTGCAGCCGGACATGGCGATCAAGCCGCAAATCATGATTGCAGCGGAAGCGGAGTCGTTTTGATGATGCACCTCACTTCCATAGA
>JANMDU010000158.1:0-3594 GCA_031376455.1 Variovorax sp.
GCCTGCGGATTGCCTTAATGTCGCTGGCAAGGCAAGCCCTTGGCGCTTGAGCTGCCTCGCTAGCAAGACTTGCTCTGCATATTGCGGAAATATCAGTAAAGGTACGCCATGATGGAGGCTCAGTGCGCTGAGCGCCAGCCCACCATGCGAGATGCAGGCTTGGCATTGCGCTATTAGCGGCTGGACATTGAGCGCTTGCCTGCTGATTTGCAGATGCTGGCTTTGCAAGGCTGCTACTTCATCAGCACTCAGCTTGGGTGCTACAGCAATGGTTTGAAAGGGTGCATGGCGGAGTTCATTTAACACACTCAAAACTTCTTGTGGCGATCCGTTGAGGTAGCAGAAGATTTTGGGTAAAGCGAGTTGATCGCTCCAAGTGGGGCTATCTGCTGCGCATTTTGGCGCATGGCTAGCCCAAATTGCGCCATGAAACTGATGGTGTTGCGGCGAGCGAGAAAAATGATCCATCTCTTCAAACAAGCAAAGTGCAACGCGCTCTGGCGCGAACAGTTCATTCATATGGCCAGCGGCATGAGGGCCAATGCTTGCCTGCAATTGCTTGAACACTTGTGAGAGTTGAGCATCTGCTATTTCTGCCTTCATTACCGCATCTGCCTCCCATGGCCGGAAGCAATTGGACTTGGCAGCCTCTGAGGGCGTGCAAAACCCAGAACCAAGGGTGAGGAAGGGAATGTTGTGCGCATGCAGCGCATAGGCCGCAAACGGCGCGTAATCGAGCAAAGCGGCATCGGGCTGCACAGTTTCAAGTAGCGCCCGCCATTGCTGGAGGAATTGCTGGGCAACTCCGGCTTGATGAAAGCTTTCTCGCAAATACCACTCGGCATGACAACTGGGCGGGCCAAGCGCCCATTGGCTCTGTGCAGACCGCGGTGCTGTAACGCAGGCCCAGCCGCGCTCGGCAAGCCAAGGCTGTGCGTTCAAGACATTTCTGACCACAAAGGTGATTTTGTGGCCTTGCTGAACCAAGACTTTTGCCGCCACCTGCAGCCGCTCCAAGTGGCCGCGATTGCCTCCCAATTCCCATACGAGTAAGAGGTGACTCATGATGGCAGCCTTGGTGGTGCATATTGCCTAGATTGCAATACTTCCCATTTAACGATGTGAGAATCTTTTAATCTATCACGTAGATTTCCACGATGCGCAGTAGTGGAATAGGAGTCTAAATTTTCCAGTTGTCCTAGCTTAAAAAAACCGATAGCAAGTTTTTCATCGTGGAAGTCGAATCCGAAAAACTTCTTACCACCTCGCTGCACATAGTATTCAAGCATTTCTCGCTTTAACTGCACTTCATCCACAGGTTCTGAAAATACCAATCCGCAGGTGGCATTGAATTCATGCTGCGCGCGGAAGTGATGTGGCGGAGATACCCTATCGCGCGCATCAAACATTTCTAAGTAGTGACGACCAATATAGATGTAGTGCAGATGCAAATTTCCAAAATCTAGCTTGGGTGAAAAATATCTTAGCTCACTATCAGGGAATTTTTGCTTCAATCTATAGGCGGGTGGAAAATGATTGAAGTCAAGATTAAAAATATACTGCTTCTTTTCTTGGAAATAGTTGGGCAACTCGTACTCTAACCAATGAATCAGCAAGTTCATTTCATGCGCTAGTTGGGACTCCTGAAGATTTCGATCTTGCTTAAAGAACTCCGGAAAATTGACGTGAAGTTGGTTTAACGCACTTTGCCAATCACTGCGGCTCAGCGGCTCTAAACTGAAGCCTAGTTTGTTAATGCATCGCTGCAGGCGTGCCAATGCAGAGCGAACCTCCGCTGGGCTGGCAAAGCCGTGTTTGTGATTGACATCCATGCGGCGAAGAAATTGAGGCTGCATCTTGGCCAATAGTGAGGCCCAATACTGCGCAGTCCAGCTGTGGTTCAACCTGTATACCAAACGTGTTTCGCATGAAAACGTCAATTCTACGCAGACTTCTGCTTTTGAAGCCGGCATATCAATAATGTTTTGATTAGCGATCTTCATGCATATTGACTTAGTTCATGCACTGTCATGCTACCGACTTTGGAGACTCATTGGTGTGTTGGGGATTGACCGCAACTGCTGAGCTTTGCACAGCAAGTTCCCCCTTACCAATATGCAACACATCATCCACCTGCAACCCCTTCGGCATCGCATGCGTAATGAACAGCATCGTCACCTTGCCTTTGAGTTGATTGATCGTCTTGGCAAAGGCTTCGGCGGTTTGCGCGTCTAGGGCGCTGGTGGCTTCATCAAAGATCAGGATCTTGGGGCGCTTAATGAGGGCTCTGGCAATGGCTAGGCGCTGCTTTTGCCCGCCACTCAATCCCACACCTCGCTCGCCCACTTCTGTTTCATAGCCCTGCGGGAGCTTTTCAACAGTTTCGTGAATGCCAGCGAGTTTTGCGGCTTGGGTGACTTGCCCAAACGTGGCGCTGGGGTTGCCAGCTTGCAGATTGGCCAGAATTGTGCCGCTGAACAGAATCGTCTCCTGCGGCACCACGCCAAAGTAAGCCCGCAGCTCATTGGCGCTCAGGTTGCGAATATCAATGCCATCAATCTGAATGCTGCCCTCGCTGGGCTGATAGAAGCCCAGCAGCAATTTAGCCAAGGTGCTCTTGCCGCTGCCACTCGGCCCCATGATGGCCAGTGTTTGGCCGGGGCGGATGTTGAGTTGCAAATTGCGGTAGAGCAAAGGATGCTGCTCGCTATAACGAAAGGCCAAGCCTTCAATCTCAATCTTGCCTTGGCCATCGTGGGCGCGCTTGGGAGTCAGGCTGTAGGGCTCGGCGGGGGCGTTCATCACATCGCCCAGTCTTTGGACGCTTAACGAGGCTTGCTGAAACTGCGTCCACAAACCCACGATGCGCAGCACGGGCTGGCTCAATTTGCCGGCAAACATTTGAAAGGCGACCAGCATGCCGACGGTGAAGACTGCTGCGCCGGGCTCGGGTGTCATCACCAAATACGCACCCACGATCAGGATACTCAGCGTCATCACCTGCTCCATGCTGGTGGCAAAGGTGTTGTAGGTGTTGGCCACTTGCTTGGTTTTGAAGCTGGAGGAGAGAAGCGTGGCGAGATAGCCGCTGTAGCGTTGGCGAAGCTGAGGCTCCATTTGCAGGGTTTTGACGGTTTCAAAGCCAGCGATGTGCTCGGTGACGAAGGCTTGGTTGCGTGCGCCTAGCAAGAATTGCTCATTGAGCTGGCGCTGGAAGATGGGGGCCATGAGGAAGCTGGCCACGGCGATGATGAGCAGGATGCCGACCGCAATGGCTGAGAGGGTTACGCTGTAATAGACCATGACGGCTAAGCAGATCAGCAGGAAAGGCAAATCAAGGATCAGGCTCACGGCTGCACCGGAGACGAACTCGCGAATCGTCTCGACCGCATGCAGGCGAGCAGCCACCACGCCGGTGGGGCGATGCTCAAAGTAGCGGGTGGGCAGCTTCAAGAGATGCTCCCACACCGCTGCGCCCAGCACGGCATCGACCCGGTTGCCGGTGTGCAAGACCAAATACTGCCTGCCCCAGCTCATCAGGCCATTGAAGACGATGAAGATGGCCATGGCGATGCCAATAGCGATCAAGGTACT
>JANMDU010000026.1:0-16226 GCA_031376455.1 Variovorax sp.
ACGCCATAAAGCTCTTCCGCTGGAAACCTTGGAATCACAACATCTTTTGCTCTTATTTCAATAGCACTTTGCGCATTATTTATGCCGGCTAACTGCTGATTTGATGCCAAATTCTTCACAATATCGCGTGCGATTGACAAAGCATGCATGTCATTGCTGGCCAAATGATCCGCCACACCGGATAGGCGCGTATGCACATCGCCACCGCCCAAATCTTCGCTGCTCACCACCTCACCCGTCGCAGCTTTGACCAGCGGCGGGCCACCCAGAAAAATCGTGCCTTGATTCTTCACAATGATCGTCTCATCGCTCATCGCCGGCACATACGCGCCGCCCGCCGTGCATGAGCCCATCACTACGGCAATCTGCGCGATGCCCTCGGCGCTCATTTGCGCTTGGTTGTAAAAAATGCGGCCAAAATGATCGCGGTCAGGAAACACCTCGTCTTGATTGGGCAAATTCGCGCCGCCAGAATCGACCAAGTAAATACAAGGCAAGCGGTTTTGCTGCGCAATCTCTTGCGCCCGCAAATGCTTTTTCACGGTGAGCGGATAGTAAGTGCCGCCCTTGACTGTCGCATCGTTGCACACAATCATGCAATCAATACCTTTGACGCGGCCAATGCCTGCAATCACGCCGGCAGCGGGTG
Organism: Variovorax sp.; assembly: GCA_031376455.1. GTDB lineage: Bacteria > Pseudomonadota > Gammaproteobacteria > Burkholderiales > Burkholderiaceae_C > JANMDU01. The sequence continues at coordinate 650 of JANMDU010000026.1, forward strand.
CGGAATCTGAGCCATCCTTATCCGGATACATACCAAGCGCGGCGAGGGGGGCAATTTCTAAAAACGGTGTGCCGGGATCTAGCAAATTCGCCACCCGATCGCGCGGCAGTAGCTTGCCGCGAGCGGTGTGCTTGGCGCGCGCCGCGTCGCCGCCGCCGAGTTGCGCCTTGGCGACTTTCTCGCGCAAATCCTCCACAGTCGCCCTCATCGCCTGCGCATTAGCCAGAAACTGGGCTGAGCGGGCGCTCAATTGGGTGCTTAAAACGGGCATGTTTGTCTCAAAACGATCTGAAATTTCTGATTGACGTTTACGTAAACGTCAACTGTAACTTAAAAACATCTTTGCGTAGCATCTTGCCTCAAACCAGCAGCCTGTGCGAACTGAGAAAGCGCTCTGCCGATCTGCCAAAATCAAAACCTCAGCTTATGCCAAAAACTTCCACCACTGCAGATCAAGGCACCGAACTCGCCCCCCAGCCTGATGCCGCCCACAGCCCCGAGTTGCTCGCGCAAGTCGCCGCCTTGCCCTTACTACCCGGCGTATATCGCTATTTTGATGCGCAAAACGTGTTGCTTTACGTGGGCAAAGCCAAGAGCTTAAAAAAGCGGGTATCGAGCTATTTTCAGAAGAACCATGATGGCTCGCGCATTGGGCATATGGTCAGCAGGATTGTGCGGATGGAGACCACCGTGGTGCGCTCCGAAGCCGAAGCGTTGCTGCTTGAAAACAATTTGATCAAGACGCAGAATCCGCGCTTTAACATTCTTTTTCGGGATGATAAGAGCTATCCGTACCTGAAGCTGACCGGACAAGCTTTTTCAAAGCAAAAACAACCCATTGCCGTCATAGAACCTGCGCACAGCGCTCCTAAAAGCGTAGCGCCTTCCGATTTCCCGCGTGTGGTGTACTACCGAGGTGCAGTGGACAAACGCCATCGCTTTTTCGGCCCTTATCCGAGCGCTTGGGCGGTGAAAGAGAGCATCCAATTACTGCAAAAAGTCTTCAAGCTGCGCACCTGTGAAGACACGGTGTTTGCCAACCGTACGCGGCCTTGTCTGCTGTATCAAATCAAGCGCTGCTCCGCGCCTTGCGTGAGCCATATTGAAGCGGATGTTTATGCGCAAGATGTGAATAACGCTGAGCGTTTTCTGCGCGGCGATACACAAGCGATTCTTGAGGAGCTGCAAGGCGCGATGATGGCACATGCTTCGAGGCTAGAGTTTGAAAAAGCAGCCGAGCGACGCAATCAGATTTCTGCGCTCTCGCGCGTGTTGCACACGCAAGCTATGGACACGGCAGAAGACAAAGATGTCGATATTCTTGCTGTAAAAGTCAACGGCGGCAAAGCCTGTGTGAATCTTGCGATGGTGCGCGGCGGACGGCATTTGGGCGACAGGCCTTATTTCCCAGCCAACGTGCATGAAGCGCCCGCTCTAGAAATTCTGGAAGCTTTTATTGCGCAGCATTACTTGGACGTGCCCGCGCCGCCGGTGTTGATCTTGAGCGAGAAGGTTGATACCGAATTGATTGACCTGCTCATTGAGCAAACTGGTATCAAAATCACTGCGCTGCACCAGCCGCGCGAGCAGCGCAAAGCTTGGCTGGAGATGGCGCAAAAAAATGCAGATATTCAGCTCGCAAGGCTTCTAGCTGAAGAAGGCTCGCAGCAAGCGCGCACGCGGGCTTTGGTTGATTCGCTCGATCTGGCGATTGAGGATTTATCGCTCCTGCGCATTGAATGTTTCGATATTTCTCACACCTCTGGCGAGGCGACGCAGGCCAGCTGTGTGGTGTTTGAAGGCCACAAAATGAAGAGCGCGGATTACCGCCGCTACAACATCGAAGGCATCACAGGCGGCGATGATTACGCAGCCATGCGGCAAGTGTTGACACGGCGATACAGCAAGCTAATTGAGGCCGGAAAGCATGCAGCCGCAAGTCAAGCTGGCGGGAAGAACGAGGCCAAGATGCCCGATCTCGTGTTAATCGACGGTGGCAAAGGCCAGATTAGCTCCGCGAAAGAAGTCTTTGAGGCACTCGGTCTAGATCTCGGTTTGCTCGTCGGTGTCGAAAAAGGCGAAGGCCGCAAAGTCGGTTTGGAAGAGCTCGTGTTTGCCGATGGACGCGAGAAAGTCTATCTCGGCAGCGACAGCGCAGCGCTCATGCTGATCGCACAAATCCGCGATGAAGCGCATCGATTCGCGATTACCGGCATGCGCGCACAACGTGCCAAAGTGCGCACAGGTGGTAGCAAATTGGAAGAGATTGCGGGCGTGGGTGCCAAAAGACGTGCGAAACTACTGCAACGCTTTGGTGGCATCCGAGGCGTTGCATCAGCCAGCGTGGCAGACATCGCCACGGTCGATGGCATTTCAAAAGACTTAGCCGAGGAGATTTATCGTGCCTTGCATTAAACCTAAAACTACAAGCAAATTCAAATCAGTTTGCAGCTCATTATTTAAGAAAAATCAACGTGTAGCCGGCATAGAATATGCGCAGAGCGCTATCAAAACGATAGTCCTTGCATTTTATGCTTCCATGACAGTCGCGTTGATCACCGGCTGCTCCAACCGCCGCAGCGAAGAAGCTGCGCCACGCCCGATACCTGCGCCAGAGCCTGTTTTTACGCCTCGACCTGATCCAGCGCCAGTGCCGCCGCCCGTTGGGATTTCAAGACTTCCGACAGTCGCCAGCTGGGCTGATTACAGACGCCGTGCCGCACAACTGATCTTAGCGAGCAACCCCGGCGCGAGTTTCACCGGTACGCCGCCTGTGCAATGGAGCGGCATCGCCACAGTCACGGTCATGATCAATGCCGATGGCTCCATCCGCGCGTTGGATCTGATGCGCGGCTCACGTATTTCCCCACAAGTCAATGATTTGGCCTTGGCTGCAGTTCGCCGGGCAGCCAACTATGGGCCTGTCGGAAGTTTGCCCCAACCATGGCAATTCAATGAGACGTTTTTGTACAACAACAACAACAAATTCCAGTTGGTTACCATTGTAGAAAACCGCTAACAAAATTTCGCTCAGACTACCAAAGGTATAGCGTGCCACAATCGCTTATGTTTTTTACAATTCCCACAATTCTTACTTGGACGCGCATTGTTGCGATTCCGCTGATTGTGGGCGTGTACTACAGCGATGGTATGACGATGCAGACGAAGAATCTCGTCGCCACAATCATGTTCATCGTCTTTGCACTCACCGATTGGCTCGATGGCTACTTGGCACGCAAGCTCAACCAAACTTCGAGCTTCGGCGCATTCCTCGATCCTGTGGCGGATAAATTCTTAGTCTGCGCCGCGCTTCTCGTTTTGGTGCATATGCAGCGCACTGATGTCTTCGTCGCGCTCATCATCATAGGCCGCGAAATTGCGATCTCGGCGTTGCGCGAATGGATGGCGCAAATCGGCGCGTCGCGCTCAGTCGCCGTCCACATGATCGGCAAGCTCAAGACCACCGCACAAATGGTGGCCATTCCTTTTTTATTGTTTGATGGCAAAGTCTTTGGCATCATCGATACGCATTTGTGGGGCACTTGGTTGATTTGGATTGCCGCCATACTCACGGTGTGGAGCATGGTTTATTACCTGCAAAAAGCCCTGCCCGAGATTCGCGCCCGCGTGAAATGAATTCTCGCAGCGAGAATGCGTGGCTGAGCGCCATGCCTTTTGTATTCGTCTTCATTTGGTCAACCGGCTTTGTCAGCGCCAAACTGGCGATGCCATATGCATCACCTTTCAGTTTTCTTAGCGCACGCTATGCCGCCTCACTTGTTTGCTTCGGTATTTGGATTGCGTTGACTCGCCCCAGAAACGACAAGCCCGCAAGCGCGCTGTGGCCGCAAAGCAAAACGCAATGGATGCATCTGGCCGTCGCTGGTGTCTTGATGCACGCAGGCTATTTGGGCGGTGTGTGGGCCGCCGTCAAGCTCGGCATGAGCGCTGGGCTCTCTGCGCTGATCGTTAGCCTACAGCCCATCGTCACAGCGCTTTGGCTCTCCTCGCGCGGCGCATCAATATCGAGACAACAATGGCTAGGGCTAATGCTGGGCTTGGTGGGATTAGCCTTTGTACTGTCAGAAAAATTGGGCACGCTTGAAGTAGCACTGATCCCGATGCTCTGGATCGTGTTGGCTTTGGCATCCATCACTGTTGGCACGCTGTATCAAAAAGCGTGGGTACAGCCCTGCGATGTGCGCACAGCGGTTTTTGTACAGTTGCTCGCTGCTTTGGTCATCAGTCTGCCGGTCGCCTTCGTTGAATCATTCGCGATCACTTGGAATCGCGACACGATGATTGCGCTGGCTTGGTCTGTGCTCGGCCTCACCATGGGCGCCAGCTCACTGATGTACATCATGATCCAGCGCGGCGCAGTCAGCCGCGTCACAGCCCTGCTCTACCTCGTGCCGCCCACCACAGCGGTGATCGCATGGCTCATGTTTGGAGAGCGCATTACGGCGCTCATGACCATAGGCATGCTGATTGCAGCGTATGCGGTGTATCTCGTGCTCAAACCAAGCGCTGCACACAAAATTTAAGCTAAATAGGCAATTAACCGGCGTATTTATTGCGCAATACGCTACTAAAATAATAGCGATTTATTTTTATGCCTCCCAAGGACGCGCCTTAAATCTCGCTATCAAGTGCTCGCGCAGCAGCCTCACGCGCTTGGGCGTTTGCGCACGGAAGGGCGCGAGCCATTGGATATTGGCGTTGCGCATGGCGTAACTTGGCAGCAGGCGCACCAACGCGCCTGAAGCAATCAGCGGCGCGACATCCCACAAACTCCGCAGCATAATGCCTCGCCCGGCCAAGCACCAATCGCGCACCAGTTCGCCCGAGTTGCTCACCAGCACACCCTTGATTCTGATGGCCTGCGTGGGGGTTTGCTCACCCTCTTTGCTTAAGTGCCAAGAGCTGCTTGGCGTATCGCTCTCGCGCACTTGCAGGCAATCGTGAGCCACCAGATCTTCCAAGCTGCGCGGCTTGCCGCGCGCCTTCACATACGCAGGCGAGGCCACCAGCACGCGCTCATTCTTAGCCAGCAAAGTGGCAGACCATTGGCTCGTGCGGTTCGCCTGCGGCGTCCAAAGCCATACGGCGGCATCAAAGCCCTCGACAGCCAAATCAGGCAATTTTTCAGTCAGCTGCAAATCGATGCGCACCTGAGAATGCAGCCTTTGAAAATCAGCGAGCGCTGAACCGAGCCACACACGCCCAAAGCCAAACGTGGCAGCCAAGCGAATCTGGCCGGAAGGTTCGCGCGCCTGATCGCGCAAGGCCTCTTCAGCTTGCGCAAACCCTTCGAGCAAACCCGCCGCCCGCTCGCAGAGCAGCTCGCCCTCAGCAGTCGCCGCCACACGCCGCGTGGTGCGGTAAAACAGCTTCACGCCGAGCTTGGCTTCTAGAGCGGCCAAACGCTTGGTCACGGATGGCGCAGCCACGTCAAGTTGGCTCGCAGCCGCCGTGAGCGAGCCCATGTCGCGAATGCTGAGCACAAGTTCTAAATCTACACGTTCCATGAGGCAATTTTAATTATTTCTAAAAAAGCAGTAGTCGATTGCCATATTGTTTCTTTATCTGAAGCCCGTTGTCACGCACAATCAAGTCATGTTTGACGGATTCACGCCTTTCTCAGTTCAGCGCGACGGCATCACGCTCCATGGGCGCACTGCAACAGATGTGCCTTCGCAAGCTCCACCTTTGCTGCTGTTGCATGGCCATCCGCAAACGCATGCGATGTGGCACAAGGTGGCGCCTGAGCTGGCCAAACGCTTCAAGCTCGTACTGATGGATCTGCGTGGCTATGGTGATTCAGATCGGCCCGACGATAACGCAGACCATGCCGCCTACAGCAAACGCGAGATGGCAAAAGACGCTGTGGCGGTCATGCAGCATTTCAGTTTTTCGCAATTTTCCATCCTCGCCCATGATCGTGGCGCAAGAGTGGCGCATCGTCTTGCAGCCGATCATCCGGGCATGGTGCAACGCATGATGCTGCTCGACATTGCGCCCACACTGGCCATGTATGAAAACACGACACAAGCTTTTGCCACCTCTTATTGGCATTGGTTCTTCCTCATCCAGCCGCAGCCTCTGCCCGAAGCACTGATTGAGAGCGATCCGGTGCGCTACATCCGCTCCGTGATGGGCAAACGCCATGCGGGGCTGGCTGCTTTTGCGCCAGAAGCCATGCAAGAATACGAACGCTGCATCCAAATCCCCGGCAGCGCGCGCGGCATTTGCGAAGACTATCGAGCGAGTGCAACGATTGATCTTGAACACGACCGCGCAGACATCGCCGCCGGCAAAAAACTCTCCGTGCCCCTGCGAATCCTTTGGGGCGAGCATGGCGTCGTCGGTGCGAATTTTGATGTAATCAGACTCTGGGGCGAGCGTGCCACAAACGTCACTGGCCGCGCCTTGACCTGCGGCCACTACATCGCCGAAGAAGCGCCCGGCGAATTGCTTGCCGAAGCTAACAATTTTTTTCTCAGCTAAAACATTTAAGGAAACCCCATATGACACAACAACGCATCGCAGTCATCGCCGGCGACGGCATCGGCACAGAAGTCATGCCCGAGGGCATTCGCGTGCTCGAAGCCGCAGCGACCAAATTCAACCTTGATCTCGCATTCGATCATTTTGATTTTTCGAGCTGGCATTATTTTGAGAAGCACGGCAAGATGCTTCCCGACAACTGGAAAGACCAAATCGGCGGGCACGATGCTATTCTTTTCGGCGCTGTCGGCTGGCCAGAAAAGATTGCCGATCACGTCTCCCTGTGGGGCTCACTGCTGATGTTTCGTCGAGAGTTTGATCAATACATTAATCTGCGCCCCGCCAAGCTCATGCCCGGCGTGAGAGCGCCTGTGGTCAAGCGTGATGGCACGCCCTATGCAGCAGGCGAGATTGATTTTTACATCGTGCGCGAAAATACGGAAGGTGAGTATTCCAGCATCGGCGGCAAGATGTTTCCCGGCACCGAGCGCGAATTTGTGTTGCAAGAGTCTGTGTTCACGCGCATCGGCGTCGATCGCGTTTTGAAATTCGCTTTTGAGCTCGCCCAATCGCGCCCCAAGAAACATTTAACCAGCGCCACCAAATCCAACGGCATCTCGATCTCGATGCCCTACTGGGATGAACGCGTGGAAGAGATGGCTAAGAATTACAAAGGTGTCAACGTCGATAAATTTCACATCGATATCTTGACCGCGCATTTCGTGCAGCGCCCCAATTTCTTCGATGTGGTGGTGGCCAGCAACTTGTTTGGCGACATCCTCTCCGATTTGGGCCCTGCCTGCACCGGCACGATTGGCATTGCACCCAGCGCCAATCTGAACCCGATTAAAAAATTCCCATCACTGTTTGAACCCGTTCACGGCTCAGCCCCGGATATCGCTGGCAAAAATATTGCCAACCCGATTGGCCAAATCTGGGCCGGCGCCATGATGCTCGAACACCTCGGCCACAAAGCTGCGCATGACGCGATTCTTGCAACAATAGAAAAAGTCATGCAGCCCGGCAGCCACGCCCCGCTTACGCGCGATATGGGCGGCGCAGCGAGCACGCAAGATTTAGGCAAAGCGATTGCAGCAGCTTTGTAAAACCAATGGCGGCTCAGCTTTCGCGAAGCCTGAGTCTGGGCGCGCATAGCGTGGGTTGATTGTGCGCGTCAAGTGCTTTGTTTAAACACTTGCGTTTGTAGATGCCTATCGTGGCGAAACTGCCGCAAAGCCGCGCCGTATTTGACTCTTAAGGCCGTGAGCTGCTTGAAGCAAGTCACAAAAAATGCCTCGAATGCAATGATTTCCAGCGTAAAAAAACGCATAGAATTCGCTTTCGTGCCGGCATTTACAACGCGAGCTTAATTGAAGACACGCACAAACCAACTACCACTTTGTCTTTCCCCGAGGAGTCACAATGAACAAAACAGATTTGATCGAACACATCGCTAAACAAGCCGACATCTCCAAAGCAGCTGCCACCCGCGCACTCGAGGCCACCTTGGGCGCTGTGAAGAGCACCTTGAAAAAAGGCGGCAGCGTCTCGGTGGTCGGTTTCGGTACTTTCGCCGTAGGCAAACGCGCTGCTCGCGCAGGCCGCAATCCACGAACCGGCGCAGCGATTAAAATCAAAGCTGCCCGTGTGCCAAAGTTCCGTCCAGGTAAAGCGCTCAAAGACGCGCTGAACTGATCAAGCAACACACAAGTTTTCCGATGGGGTGATTAGCTCAGTTGGTAGAGCGCCGCCTTTACACGGCGTAGGTCGGCGGTTCGAGCCCGTCATCACCCACCACCCATCTCAGCAGAACAGGGCGAACGCAAGTTCGCCTTTTTGCTTTTTTGTTTCACTGTTTTTCGAGCTTTTACTGAGTCTTTAGCCCATGTTTGACTACGTCCGCAAGCACACACGCATCATGCAGCTCACGCTGTTTATCTTGATTTTTCCAGCGTTTGCGCTGGTAGGCATTGATGGCTACAGCAGTTTCAACGAAAAAGGCGAACCCGTTGCCATCGTTGATGGGCAAACGATTCGCCAGCCCGAATGGGATGAGGCGCATAAGCAAGAAGTCGAGCGCCTGCGCCAGAGTATGCCCAATCTCGATCCTAAGTTGCTTGATTCGCCAGAAGCCAAATACGCCACGTTAGAGCGTCTCGTGCGTGATCGTGTGATGGCCGCTGCGGCCGCCAAACAGTTTCTCACCACCAGCGATCAGCGCCTAGCGCGCGATCTGCAAGAAAATCCAAACATTGCCGCCCTGCGCAAGCCCGATGGCTCGCTCGACGTCGAGCGTTATAAGCAATTGGTGGGGTCGCAAGGCTTGTCCCCTGAAGGCTTTGAAGCTCGCGTGCGACAAGATTTGTCAGCGCGCCAAGTGCTCGCTGGGGTGAATGGCACGGGGCTCAACTCTGCCGCGCTGGCCGATCAAACATTGGCTGCTTATTTCGAGCGCCGCGAGGTGCAGATTCAGCGTTTTGGCGCGGCAGAGTTTGCCGCCAAAGCCACGCCCACTGATGATCAGCTCAATCAGTTCTACGCTGCAAACCCCCAGCTTTTCCAAGCGCCAGAATCGGCCAGCATTGAATATCTTGTGCTCGATTTAGAAGCTGCCAAAAAAGGCATCGTGCTCAAATCTGAAGACGTCAAAGCTTACTACGACCAAAACGCGGCTCGCCTCTCCGGCCAAGAAGAGCGTCGCGCCAGCCATATCTTGATCACCGCTCCTAAAAATGCGCCGGCTTCTGAGCGCACAGCCGCTAAAGCCAAAGCGGAAGCCCTCCTTGCCGATGCGCGGAAATCACCTGACAGCTTTGCCGATGTCGCCAAGAAAAATTCGCAAGACCCCGGCTCAGCGGCCAATGGCGGTGATTTAGATTTCTTTGCCAAAGGCGCGATGGTCAAGCCATTTGAAGAAGCTGCCTTTGCGATGAAAAAAGGCGATATCAGCCCAGTGGTTGAGAGTGATTTCGGTTTTCATATCATCCGATTGACAGATATCAAAGCGCCACGCCAAAAAACCTTTGAAGAAATGAAGCCCGAAATTGAAGCGGATTTACTCAAAAGCCAAGCGCAGAAAAAATTTGCAGAGTTGGCTGAAGGCTTTACCAATGCTGTTTACGAACAAGCCGAGAGCTTGAAGCCTGCAGCGGATCGCCTCGGCTTGCAGGTCAAAACGATCGCCAATATCCAGCGCACACCTGGCCCTAGCGTGACGGGTGCTTTAGCCAACAAGCGCTTTTTAGATGCTCTGTTCTCTGCCGGCTCGGTCGAGAAAAAACGTAATACAGAAGCGGTTGAGACGGGTGCGAGCCAAATGATTTCCGGTCGCATCGTGCAGCACACCCCAGCCCGCACTTTGCCGCTGGCCGAGGTGAAAGATCGTGTGCGCGAGCGCGTGATTGCTGCCCAAGGCGCTGAGCTCGCAAGAAAAGAAGGCCAAGCCAAGCTCGCTACTTGGCAGGCCAGCCCTGCCAGCGCCACGCTGCCTGAGGCGATTACTGTCTCGCGCGAGCAGGCTCAGCGCTTGCCCGCACCCGTGATCGAAGCAGCATTACGCGCAGACGCCGCCAAGCTGCCAGCAATCGTCGGCGTCGATCTCGGCGCGCAAGGCTATGCGGTATTGCGCGTTAACAAAGTGCTGGGGCGCGAGACCAAAGGGGACAGCATCGCTCAAGATCGCCAGCAAGTGAGCACTTGGTGGACGAATGCCGAAGCGCTGGCTTACTACGAATCGCTGAAAGCGCGCTTTAAGGTAGAGATTAAAGCCGCCAAGCCCGTGCCTAAAAAGGACGAACTGGCTGCGGCTGCGCAGTAATCGTCATGCCCAAGCAGCGAGCGCTGGGGTTATAATTTCATTTCTTCGGTGGCTGTAGCTCAGTTGGTAGAGTCCAGGATTGTGATTCCTGTTGTCGTGGGTTCGAGCCCCATCAGCCACCCCAAAATAAACAGCGCCGGACTTAACTCCGGCGCTTCTTTTTTTGTAGCAACTCATTTGCTAAGCTAGGTCGAATTTTCCTAGTTGGGAAAACAAGAAAATCTAGGGCGCTCCCTCCAACCAAAGCGGCCACAACGCTTAAAAGTGAGTTATCTTCGCGGTCTCTGCATTTCAAGCTGCAAGCCATGACCACCTCAACCCCATCACAAACCGCATTAACATCTGCCTCGTTAGAAGCAGCAGCCGTCTACGGCGCTGGCAAGCAAAGCATCGCCGCGCCGCGCAAGCCGCTCAGCCTGCCTCGCTTAGCAGAGATGAGGCAGCGTGGCGAGAAAATCACGATGCTGACTGCTTACGACGCAACCTTTGCCAGCGTCATCGATGTTGCGGGCGTGGATTGCATCTTGGTCGGCGATTCGCTCGGTATGGTTTGCCAAGGCTTGCCTAGCACGGTGGGCGTGAGCTTGGAGACGATGCGTTATCACGTCGAGAGCGTGTTTCGCGGCCTACAGCGCAGCAATGGCACGACTTGGCTGATTGGTGATTTGCCCTTTGGCAGTTATCACGAAAGCAAAGAACAAGCACTGCGCAGCGCCACGGTGCTCATGCGAGCGGGCGCGCACATGGTCAAGCTAGAAGGCGGCGGGTGGACGGCAGAAGTGGTTCATTTTCTGGTGCAACGCGGCATTCCTGTCTGCGCGCATCTGGGCTTAACGCCGCAGACCGTGCATGCGTTGGGCGGCTATCGTGTGCAAGGCAAAGGCGATGAAGCGGCTGCCACATTGCGCATCCATGCACATGAACTGCAAGATGCTGGCGCGCAAATGCTCGTGCTTGAGATGGTGCCCGAACCGCTCGCTACATCAGTCACCGAAGAATTGAAGACCTGCCACACGATTGGCATCGGCGCGGGCAAAGGCTGCGCGGGGCAAGTGCTCGTGTTGCATGACATGCTGGGCATCAACCTCGGGCGCATGCCCAAGTTCGTTCATAACTTTTTGTCGGAGACGCAAGGCGATGTGAAGCAAGCGTTTGTCAATTACGTTAACGCCGTGAAGAGCGGTGCGTTTCCTGATAACGCTAAACATGCTTGGTAACTGGTAAGTTTGTGGAGAGGGAGAAAAAAATGAAGATTTGCAAAAAAATTAATGAGCTGCGCAGCGCGCTTGATGGCAAAAAATCCGCCTTCGTGCCCACGATGGGTAATCTGCACAGCGGCCACATCGCGCTGATGAATCTGGCGGTGCAGCAAAAGCGAGCCGGCAAAGCTGATACCGCTGTGGCCAGCATCTTCGTCAACCGCCTGCAATTCCTCCCGCATGAAGACTTTGACAGCTACCCGCGCACCTTTGAGCACGATTGCGCGCAGCTAGAGGCCGCCGGCTGCGATGTGGTCTTCGCGCCGCTAGAGAACGATATGTACCCCGAGCCGCAAGGCTATAAAGTGCACCCACCCGCAGGCCTCGCAGACATCCTAGAAGGCCACTTCCGCCCCGGTTTCTTTATTGGCGTGAGCACGGTCGTGATGAAGCTCTTCCAAATCGTGCAGCCGGGCATCGCGATCTTTGGCAAGAAAGATTACCAACAGCTCATGGTCATCCGCAACATGGTGCGGCAGATGGCAATGCCTATCGAGATCATCGGGCATGAAACGGAACGTGCGCCTGATGGTTTGGCGCTGAGCTCACGCAATGGCTATCTGAGCGAAGCCGAGCGCGCAGAGGCTGTGCATCTCTCGCGTGTTTTGAAAGCTCTGATCGCAGCGTATGCATCAGGTGATCAAGACATCGCTGCTCTAGAAACGCAAGCCCTTACCGCGCTCACAGCACGCGGCTGGCAACCCGATTATTTAACCCTGCGCCGCCGCGCTGATCTGCAAACTCCTACTGCGCAAGATGTGACAAATGCAGTGGGCGGCTTGGTCGCGCTCGGTGCTGCACGTTTGGGCAAGACGCGATTGATTGACAACATAGAGTGTTAGTTTTTTAAGCGTTTTTGGCATCTAGGCGGCGTACTTACTGCGCGAGATGCTATTGAATTAATAGTAACTCACGCATATCGTTTCGCTCCACCATTTGCACCTGCGGCCTACCATCGGGTATTTGCCTCAGCAAATTTTTTGAAAACACACGCGATAGAAATCGCAGCAATCCAACCCTCTCGCCGCGCGCCTTCCAAAAACTTTCTGATTCAAACACCCAATGGTCTCCGCTGGAAACTTGATTGGCGAGCAATAGGGGAACATTTTCTTTACCGAAAAACTGCTGCTGGAGGCGGAAAAGGCAAAAGCCCGGCGCTCCAAGTAACGAAAACACAAACATTCAGCAAGACCGTGAACCAGAACACGACAACAAAGTCCGCTTTACTTGTTTTGTGTCGCAACAATTGCTGAGCGATTAATGCGCCGGGCCAACCACCGGCAAGTGCAATCAAATGCAGCGTGTTCTCAGGCGTACGCCAACTTCCAGCCTTTGCTGCAGCCTTATCCATCGCATAAAACACCATGGCGCAAATGCTTAAGCCTACATAGACGATCAGGACACCGGGCACGAATCCAAACCGCATTGCCACAAAAGCATAGATCACTACAAAGCCCGGGATCGCAAGCGAGCGCAGTAACGTCCACTCCGCAGCGGATTCAATTTTTGGTTTGTTGATGACTCTGCTTCGAGCAGGGTATTGCACTGCTCGCGCACTTTTCTTGCCATTGTTGCCAGTACCAACTTCAAACAGCAGCTTTTGACCAACAACAGGTCGTCCCGTACCAGCTGGAAAAGCTTTGATGTGAACAAAGATTTCCTGCCCGCCCAAAGCAGGCTCAATAAAGCCAAAGCCGCGGTCGTCATGCCAAGTTTTCAAGGTGCCACTGAATTGCATAGGGTTGATTTTTGCGGACAAGCAAGTTTATCAAAGTGAGATAGCCCATAGCTACTAGCACTCTTTTCCAGCGGAGACCATTGGGTGTTTGAATCAGAAATTTTTTGGAAGGCGCGCGGGGAGAGGGTTGGGTTGTTGTGATCTCTATCGCGTGTGTTTTCAAAAAGATTTCTGAGGCAAATGCCCGATGGTAGGCCGCAGGTGGGATGGTGGCGTGGGACGGTTGCGTTCCAACCAACTTCGCAGAAATGAGATGGTTGGCGCACACCGAGAAACGGGATTCAGAAATTGGGGTCAGAGCACAATTTCGTCTGAATTTGAATTCGCACCGGAGCAATTACTCTCTTGAATTGTGATCTGACCTCGATTTCTGTGACCCCAATTTCTGAATCCCATTTCGCTCCTGATTTAATAGCGCTCTGCGCAGTTAACACGCCGGCTAGAGCCTTAAAAGCCTTTAGGCTCTCACACAATCCGCGTAATACCGCTTCACACCATCTTTGCCGACCTCTTCGACCAGTCCGTGAATGTCGTTCTCAAAGCCAGGACATTCTTTGGCGAATTCTCGGTTGAATTTCAAATAGTCAACGATGCGTTTGTTGAAGACTTCGCCGGGGATGAGCAGCGGGATGCCGGGTGGATAGGGCGTGACCAAACCAACTGTGATGCGGCCTTCTAGTTTGTCGATTTCCACGCGATCTGTTTTGCGGCGGGCGATGTGGGCGTAGGCATCGCTTGGCGTCATCGCGGGCTCTAGGCTGGAGAGATACATCTCGGTTGTCAAACGTGCGATGTCGTATTTGGCGTAGAGGTTGTGCACGTGTTGGCACAAATCCTTCAAACCCATCTTTTCGTAATGCGGATGCTTTTGGCAGAACTCGGGGAGGATTTTCCACATCGGTTGATTGCGGTCGTAATCGTCTTTGAATTGCTGCAAGGCGGCGAGCAGCGTATTCCAGCGGCCTTTGGTGATGCCGATGGTAAACATGATGAAGAAGCTGTAGAGCCCCGTCTTCTCGATGATCACGCCATGCTCAGCGAGGAATTTGCTCACGATGCTTGCTGGAATACCGGTCTTGGCGAATTTGCCGTTCAGCTCCATGCCGGGCGTGACGATCGTGCTTTTGATCGGATCGAGCATGTTGAAGCCTTCGGCCAGATTGCCGAAGCCATGCCAATTGCGAGCGACGTTGTCGCCGTTTTTTGTGGTGCGCTTTTCAGCTTTGATGATCCAGCTGTCAGCCTTACCAATGCCATCTTCCACGAGCTTATCGGGGCCCCAAACTTTGAACCACCAATCTTTGCCGTATTCCGCATCGACTTTACGCATCGCACGGCGGAAATCTAAGGCCTCGGCGATGCTCTCTTCCACCAAGGCTGTGCCGCCCGGTGGCTCCATCATGGCAGCGGCCACGTCGCAGCTGGCAATGATGCTGTATTGCGGCGAGGTGGAGGTGTGCATCAAATAGGCTTCGTTGAACAAAGCGCGATCCAGCTTTCGATTTTGCGCATCTTGCACGAGCACATGGCTGGCCTGCGAAATACCTGCGAGCAGCTTGTGGGTGGATTGCGTGGCATACACAACAGCTTCTTTAGGTCGCGGTCGTTTTTTACCCATCGAGTGATACGTGCCGTAAAACGGATGGAAGGCGGCATGGGGAAGCCATGCTTCATCGAAATGCAGATTTTCTACGTAGCCATCGAGCATGTTTTTGATCGTCTCGGTGTTGTAGAGCACGCCGTCATACGTGGATTGCGTGAGCGTTAAAACGCGCGGCTTGATCTTCTTTGGATCGACGCCTCTAAGCAACGGATTGGCTTTGATCTTGGCCATGATGCTGGCCGGCTCAAACTCTTCTTTGGGAATCGGGCCGATGATGCCGAAATGATTGCGTGTGGGCTTCAAGAAAACAGGAATCGCGCCCGTCATCACAATCGCATGGAGAATTGATTTGTGGCAATTGCGATCCACGACGACGACATCTCCCGGCGCAACCGTGTGATGCCAGACCATTTTGTTAGACGTGCTCGTACCATTGGTGACGAAAAAGCAATGATCGGCGTTGAAGATGCGCGCGGCATTTTTCTCGCTCTCGCCAATTGCGCCGTCATGATCGAGCAGTTGGCCGAGCTCTTCGACAGAATTACACACGTCCGCGCGCAGCATGTTTTCGCCAAAGAATTGGTGAAACATTTGACCAATCGGGCTTTTCAAGAATGCCACGCCGCCTGAGTGGCCAGGGCAATGCCAAGAAT
>JANMDU010000049.1:0-2929 GCA_031376455.1 Variovorax sp.
TAGAACACGGAAGTCACGGAGGATTCACGGAAGACACAGAAAAAACAATTTGAGTTTTCCGTGCCTTCCGTGTAATTTCTGTGTCTTCCGTGTTCTTAAAACTTATAGTAACTACAAAGTCCTCGCCACTTCCTTGATCTCGAAGAACTCCAACACGTCGCCCTCGACGATGTCGTTGTAGCCTTTGATGTTCAAGCCGCACTCGAAGCCTTCTTTGACTTCCTTCGCGTCGTCTTTGAAGCGCTTGAGCGATTCCAACTCGCCGGTGTAGATGACCAAGTTGTTGCGCAGCAAGCGCAGGCGCGCTGTACGTCGCACCACACCGCTGGTGACCATACAGCCCGCAATCGAGCCGATCTTGCTGACCTTGAACACTTGCAGAATCTGCGTCGTGCCGATGATCTCTTCTTTCTTATCGGGTGTGAGCATGCCGCTCATGGCGAGTTTGAGTTCGTCCACCGCGTCATAAATGATGCTGTAGTAGCGAATATCGATGCCATTGCCTTCAGCCGTCTTACGCGCGCCGACATCGGCACGTGTGTTGAAGCCGATGATGACGGCCTTCGATGCAATCGCCAAATTCACATCGCTCTCGCTGATGCCGCCCACCGCAGCGTAAACAATTTGCACTTTGACCTCAGCCGTTGAGAGCTTGAGTAGCGATGTGGCCAGCGCTTCTTGCGAGCCTTGCACATCAGATTTAATGATGATGGGCACCATCTTGACTTCGCCTGAAGTCATATCGGTGAACATGTTCTCCAATTTTGAAGCCTGTTGCTTGGCCAGCTTCGTGCTGCGGTATTTGCCAGCGCGATATGTGGCGATTTCTCGCGCACGTTTCTCATCCAGCATCACCGTGAATTCATCACCCGCAGCGGGCACTTCGGCCAAACCTTGAATTTCCACCGGAATAGAGGGTCCAGCAGATTTGATGCTCACGCCATTTTCATCGAGCATGCCGCGAACGCGCCCATAGGTGGCACCGAGCAAAATCGGATCGCCCACGTTCAGCGTTCCACTTTGCACGAGCACGGTGGCCACAGCGCCGCGGCCCTTGTCCAATCTCGCTTCAACCACGAGGCCTTTGGCCATGGCTTTGACAGGCGCTTTAAGCTCCAACACTTCGGCTTGTAAGAGCACTTGCTCCAGCAAATCATCGATGCCTTGACCGGTTCGCGCTGAAACGGACACAAACGGCGATGCGCCGCCAAATTCTTCTGGGATCACTTCTTCAGTCACCAATTCGCCTTTGACGCGCTCAGGATTCGCATCGGGCTTGTCGATCTTGTTCATCGCCACAACAATCGGCACGCCCGCAGCTTTCGCATGCTTGATGGCCTCTTTGGTTTGCGGCATGACGCCATCGTCCGCTGCAACGACCAAGATCACGATGTCGGTCGCTTGCGCGCCACGAGCACGCATCGCGGTAAACGCTTCGTGGCCGGGTGTATCGAGGAAAGTAACCATCCCGCGCGGCGTCTCGACGTGATACGCGCCAATATGCTGCGTGATACCGCCCGCCTCGCCGGAGGCGACCTTTGCGCGGCGAATGTAATCGAGTAACGACGTTTTGCCATGATCGACGTGGCCCATAACAGTCACAACCGGCGCACGAGGCAACAATTCGGCGGTAAATTCGCCAGCTTCCTCTGTGGTGAACGCTTCCGGATCATCTAGCGTGGCAGCCACTGCTTTGTGACCAAGCTCTTCGACCAAAATCATCGCCGTATCTTGATCAAGCGCCTGATTGATCGTGACCATTTGACCCAGCTTCATGAACTTCATGATCAAGTCAGATGATTTAACGGCCATTTTGTGAGCCAACTCAGACACGGTGATCGTCTCAGGCACGTGAATTTCGAGCACGCGCAGCTCTTGCGGTGCGGCTGGCGCTTGATCATCTCGCTGATCGCGATCATCACGGCCACGCCTGCCACCACGCGGCCCGCCGCGCCAGTTGCTGCGGCCTACGCCGCCTGATGCATCGCCACGTGTTTTGATTTCCTTTTTCTTGCCGTCGGCATCTTTGCCCCAGCTGGAAGACAACTTCTCGGATTTGACTTCGGTTTTCTTGCCACCTGCACCCGGTGCGCCAGCGATCACCACAGGTGATCCGTCGGCTTTTTTCGCGCCAACTGCAGGCTTGTGCAACGTGCCTTTCACGGCAGTAGCAGGCTTAGGCTCATCAGCCTTTTTCGCGACCAATACTTTCTTCGGCGCACTCATCATCGTGCGAATCGCCTGCGCTTCAGCCAAGGCCTTGGTGCGGCGATCATCTTGCTCGGCGATACGCGCTTTTTCGTTAGCGGCCAACTGCTCCGCTGTCAGCGGCGCAGGTGCTGCAATCACCGAAGGAGCGACTGGCGCTACGTTTTCAATAGCATTCTGCGCAGAATCTATGCCGGCTACCACCTGCTTTTCGTCTGCAACAGGAGTCGCTGCGTTGCGCTCTTGCTGCTTCGTACGCGCACCATGCGCCGTTTGGCGGCGGGCATCCGCCTCTAAGCTCATGCGCGCATTGAATTCAGATTGGCGGCGCGCCTCTTCAACTCGTCGAGCCTGCTCTGTGTCATTGATCACGCCTACAGTCTGCGGAGCCGCTGCGATAGCAACTGGCTCAGGTGCTGGCTGAGCAACAACCTCTATGGGTTCTGGTTCAGCGACAGGCGTAAACACTTGAGAGGGCTCAGGCATTGGCTCGGGTGCAGCCACAGGCAAGATGACCTCTTCGTCACGCTGCACAAAAGTACGCTTCTTACGCACTTCCACAGAAATTGTACGAGCCTTGCCAGTGGCATCCGCTTGCTTGATCTCGGTTGTCGATTTTTTGGTCAGCGTAATTTTCTTGCGCTCACCCGTCGCAGCCGTGCCGTGGCTCGTCTGCAAAAAGCTCAGCAAGCTCTGCTTGTCGCTGTCAGTCAAAACATCG
>JANMDU010000065.1:0-35149 GCA_031376455.1 Variovorax sp.
AACACCCCCCGCCTCAAACTCGTGGCCTATCTGGTAGCTCGGATAACTTTTTACTCTCGAATTTTTGCAGATCAATCGTCTTTGCCAGCCGACTGCGGTTGGGCTATCTCCCTCGGCGAAATAAAGGGGGAGACGGCGAAGCCGGCGGAGGACATTCGCAGAGGGGGATAGCCCAAGCGCAGTCTGCTCGCCAATCACCTCAGAGCGCAAAAAATAACAGATTTAAAGCAAAAAGAGCACTCCACCGGCATAGAACCTGCGCAGAGTGCTCTTCTTTCGGTAGTCAACCAAAAGGTTAAATCAAAGCAAATTAAGGCTCCACAGCCATCGCACGAATGCCTTCGCTCACGCCAATCGTGCCAATGAATTGCGCCGCGCCGGTTTTGACGTTGATGGTGTACCAACGCGTGCCCTTCAATTCTTTGCCGTTCAGCGCGGCAAAAGCCACATCGCTCAGTGCTTGAATATCAAAGGCTGAATCTTCAAAATTCACACCCAGCTTACCCACGGTGAACAGCTGTCCGGTATTAGGCGAGACCGCTGGCGTTGTGCCTTCGCGCGAACCTTGCGTCACTAGTGCGCCTGTGGCTGCATCGAGTGCATAGTTGGTCGTGATCTTCGGATCGGCTTTGTTATACGAGTAAGCGGCCCCCACGATGCCGGGCTTCTTGCCGAAATTCGCATCACCTGCAGCGTAAGTCAGCGCGCCATCGATTTGCACGCCATCCACATTCGGATTGCTATCGACCACAGCGCCCGTATCGGGGTGCAAACGCAGATTTTGAGTGTTGTTGGTAATCACACGGATTCGATCAACCACAGGGTTGAAATCAAAGCCAAACATCGTGCCATCGAGCTTGACGGCGAAATTGGACGTACCCACGGGCGTAAGCTGGGCGGTATCTTCGTCCAGCGTGTAAAGCCGGCCGCTGCTGCCCAATGCGTAGAGCGTGTCTTTGGAGACGCGGTAATCAATGCCCAGAATCACCTCGCCTGCGGCAAGCCCTTTGACAGCGACGCTGGAGAGGATTTTTTGCGGCTGGCCAGCGTTAAATTTGATCAGCTGATGACCCGTTGTGATCGCCACGGCTTTCTCTTCGCGGGCTGCTCCAACAGGCTCGGAGGGCATGCTCGCGCAGCCTGCCAGTGTGACAATGGTGGTAGCGGTGGCCACGGCTGCTAGCGCTAGAGCGCTGCGGCGCGAAGCCAGAAAAAAGGGAAAGTGCTTAGCTTTTTGTGACATGATTTTTTCCTTGAGAATGACTGGTAATGCACGTGCAATTGCAAATCAACTGCTATCAGGATACGCGCGCAGCTGCCGATTGGATTCAATGAAGCTCATGCCATATTACCCCGCCATCTTCCAGCATATCGCTATCGTGACATAGTTCTCAGATGATGAAAAAACTCCTGTTGTTAATCACGCTTGCGCTGCTTAGCGCAGCGGCTCATGCCAGCAACTTTTGCGCGGGCTTGGCCAGCTATCCCGTGCAACCGCTCATTGGTGGCAAAGCCTTTGATTTGTGCAAACTTGACATCAAACAAACCAAAGCTGTCCTTATCGTCAACACCGCCAGTCAATGCGGTTTCACGCCGCAATACGAAGGCTTAGAGAAACTCCATCAGCGCTACAAATCGCTAGGTTTGCTTCTGGTGGGTATCCCTGCCAATGATTTTGGCAATCAGGAAAAAGGCTCCAACCAAGACATCGCCAAGTTCTGCCAGATCAACTACGGCGTGAGTTTTACCATCGCCGAAAAGCTCCAAACCCCCATCGGCAGAGATCCGCTGTATTCCAAGCTGATTGCCAAAGCCGGCAAAGCGCCAGGATGGAATTTTCATAAATATTTGGTGAATGCCAAAGGCCAAGTGCAGAGCTTTGATTCAGGTATTGAACCTTTGTCTCCCGCCTTGCTGTTAGCTGTTCAGGGCGCATTGAAGCCCTAAGACGGCCTTAATGTTGATTTGATACCGTTTTGATGGCAGAATAGAATCATTGATCATTCACAGGAGCCTCTTATGAGCGCTGTCACTTTGCGAGACTTACCCGAGGATCTGCATGCATTTTTAAAAGCCGATGCTGCGGCCAACCATCGCTCGTTTAACAAACAGGTCATTGTGGCGCTGGATAGCTACAGAAACAAAGCCGTACAGGGCACCGTGCCCAAACTCACACCAGAGCAAAAAATCGCAAAAACTCGCGAGATCCAAGCACTGATTCGCGCGGAAATGATTCACGACCCTCGCACCGATGACGAAATCTTGGGCTACGACGAGAATGGCTTGCCCACATGAGCGCCGTTGCGGTTGATACTTCAATTATTTCAGCGATTTGTTTTGAAGAACCCGGTTTTGAAGCGCACTTGCATTTTTTAGCGCATTGCGAAACGCTCTTGATGGCTGCCCCCACTCGCTTGGAATTAGGAATCGTCAGCGCCAATAAAGGCGTATCTCATCGCGCAGCGCAATTGCTAGCGCAGCACAGCGTGCAGATCATCTCTTTCGATGAATCCATGGCGCTGACTGCATTTGAGGCTTTCGAGCGCTTTGGCAAAGGCCGGCATAAAGCGAGTCTGAATTTTGGTGATTGCTGCAGCTATGCGTTGGCGAAGACACGAGATATTCCGCTTCTCTACAAAGGCGAAAATTTTGCACTGACCGATATCGTTAGCGCCATGCCTTTGAAGCCGTCCACGCGCTCATAATCTAGCCATGTCCGAACGCGTCATTCCCCTCTTCGATCAACGTCTTGCAGCCCTGCAAGCCAGCATTCCTGCGCAAAAAATCGCAGCCACAGGTTTACTCGCCGATACGCTGAGCCGCCCGCTGCGCGATCTTCGCATCAGCGTCACGGACCGTTGCAATTTCCGCTGCGCCTATTGCATGCCCAAAGAGACGTTTGATAAAGATTACGCTTATTTGCCTCAAAGCTCCCTGCTCTCTTTTGAGGAAATCACGCGCACAGCTCGCCTCTTTGTGGCGCATGGCGTACGTAAATTGCGCCTTACCGGCGGCGAGCCGCTGCTGAGAAAAAACATCGAAGTGCTCATCAACATGCTGGCCGCGATTGATACGCTGGATGGCGAGCCGCTCGACATCACGCTGACGACGAACGCCAGCCTGTTGAAGAAAAAAGCGCAGGCTTTGAAAGACGCAGGCTTGAAGCGTCTCACCATCAGCTTGGACGGGCTAGACGACGAAATCTTCCGCGCGATGAACGATGTGGATTTTCCTGTCGCCGATGTGCTCGCAGGTATCGAAGCCGCGCAAGCGGTGGGCTTCCAAAGCATCAAGGTCAACATGGTCGTCAAGCGCGGCACGAATGATCAAGAGATTTTGCCGATGGCCAAGCATTTCAAAGGCATAGGCGTCACGCTGCGCTTCATCGAGTACATGGATGTGGGCGCAACCAATGGCTGGCGGATGAATGAAGTCATGCCTTCGCGCGAGGTGATGCAACGCATTCATGCCGAGTTGCCATTAGTGCAGTTAGAGCCCAGTGCGTTAGGCGAGACGGCAGAGCGCTGGGGCTATGCAGATGCATTTGGCAAGCATGACCAAGCGCAAGGCGAGATCGGCCTCATCAGCTCCGTCACCCAAGCCTTCTGCGGCGACTGCAACCGCGCCCGCCTCTCCACCGATGGCAAGCTCTTCCTTTGCCTCTTCGCAAGCCAAGGCCATGATCTGCGCAGCCTGATTCGCGGTGGCGCGAGCGATGAAGACATCCTGAGCGCCATCGGCCACATCTGGCAACGCCGCGATGATCGCTACTCACAGCTGCGCAGCGACATGCCGGTCGACAACTCCACTGGCGCACGCAAGGTGGAAATGAGTTATATCGGAGGCTAAAAATGAGCCAAATTACAGCCGTCGTTCTGGCCGGAGGCAGAGGCTCGCGCATGGGCGGGGTGGACAAAGGTTTGCAGAATTTTCGCGGCATGCCGCTGGTGATGCATGCACTGATGCGGCTGCAAATGCAGGAAGGTGGCTTAGTTGCTGCGAGCATGGTCAACGCGAATCGGAATTTGTCGGCTTACGAATCGATGGGTGTTGAGGTGTGGCCGGATGCATCGCCCGATGAATTTGCGGGACCGCTGTCGGGCTTCCTGACGGGCTTGGAGCAATGCGACACGCCTTATCTACTGACTGTGCCTTGCGATACACCGCTGTTTCCGCTGGATTTGGCGCAGCGGCTGATGAAAGCGCTTGAGGCTGAGGATGCGGACATCGCCGTAGCAAGTGCGCCCGAAGCGGCTGATGGCGGGCAAACGCGTGTGCGGCCCCAGCCGGTGTTTTGTTTACTTAGATCTGATTTGATGGAAAGCTTGGTGGCCTTCATGCAAGGCGGTGGCCGCAAGATTGACGCTTGGACAGCGCAACACAAAGTGGCGCATGTGGCGTTCGACGCGCCTCAAGACGATCTCAACGCTTTCGCCAATGTGAACACTATCAAAGAATTACAGGCACTGGAGTAGCAAGCATCCGAATGCAAAACGCCCATTCAAAGCACGCAAATCAGCCACTTAAAATACAGATATGACCACTAAAACCATCCCCATTCTTCCCCTGCGCTCCGCCAACATCACAGAAGGCAAAAGCCGCGCACCCAATCGTTCCATGTATTACGGCATGGGCTACAAAGAATCTGATTTCGGCAAGCCGATGGTCGGCGTGGCCAATGGCCACAGCACGATCACGCCTTGCAATTCTGGCTTGCAAAAGCTCGCTGATGCGGCGATTGAAGGCATCATTGAAGCGGGTGGCAATGCGCAAGTCTTTGGCACACCCACGATTTCTGACGGCATGGCCATGGGCACAGAGGGCATGAAATACAGCCTCGTCTCCCGCGAAGTCATCAGCGATTGCATTGAAACCTGCGTGCAAGGCCAGTGGATGGATGGCGTGGTCGTTGTGGGCGGTTGCGATAAAAACATGCCTGGCGGCCTGATGGGCATGTTGCGCGCCAATGTGCCCGCGATCTACGTTTATGGCGGCACGATTTTGCCGGGCCGCTACAAAGGCCAAGACCTCAACATCGTGAGCGTTTTTGAAGCTGTGGGCCAAAACGCTGCGGGCAATATGAGCGATGAAGATCTGCTCGAAATCGAGATGCGTGCCATCCCCGGCACCGGATCTTGCGGTGGCATGTACACGGCCAACACCATGTCATCCTCCTTCGAGGCGCTAGGCATTTCCTTGCCCTACTCTTCCACGATGGCCAACCCGCACGACGAGAAGCAAAATTCAGCCAAAGAATCAGCCAAGGTGCTGATCGAAGCGATCAAGAAAGACATCAAGCCGCGCGATATCGTCACGAAGAAGGCGATTGAAAACGCTGTAGCCGTCATTATGGCAACCGGCGGCTCAACCAATGCTGTGCTCCACTTCCTCGCGATTGCACATGCCGCCGAAGTGGAATGGACGATTGACGATTTCGAGCGCATGCGCAAAAAAGTACCCGTGATTTGCGATCTCAAGCCAAGCGGCAAATACCTCGCTGTTGATCTGCACAAAGCCGGCGGCATTCCGCAAGTGATGAAGGTGCTGCTGAATGCCGGCATGCTGCATGGCGACTGCATCACGATTAGTGGCCAAACGATTGCAGAAGTCTTAAAAGATGTGCCCGATCAGCCGCGTGCTGATCAAGATTGCATTCGCCCGATCTCGCAAGCCTTGTACAAAGAAGGCCACTTAGCCATTCTCAAAGGCAACCTGAGCCCCGAAGGAGCAGTCGCAAAAATCACCGGCTTGAAAAACCCGGTGATGACCGGGCCTGCCAAATGTTTTGACGACGAGCAATCCGCGCTTAAAGCGATTCTGGCCGGCAAGATCACCCATGGCGACGTGATGATCCTGCGCTACCTCGGCCCCAAAGGCGGCCCCGGCATGCCTGAGATGCTCGCCCCCACAGGCGCACTCATTGGCGCAGGCTTGGGCGAAACCGTTGGCCTCATCACAGACGGCCGCTTCTCCGGCGGCACCTGGGGCATGGTGGTCGGCCACTGCGCGCCCGAAGCCTACGAAGGCGGCACAATCGCCTTAGTGCAAGACGGCGACAGCGTGACGATTGACTCTAAGCAACTCAAGCTGGAGCTCAATGTGTCAGACATTGAGATCGCCAAGCGCCGCGCCGCCTGGAAAAAACCCGAGCCGCGCTACACACGCGGTGTGCAGGCGAAGTTTGCTTTCAATGCCTCTAGCGCATCGAAAGGTGCTGTGTTGGATGCGTATTGACCACAGCTCTTGCATTCATCCAAATGGAGCCTCGCGCCCCATTTTTATGACTTTTAGACCTGTAGCCGGCATGTATGCTGCGCTGGGTGCTATTAAATTAATAGTACTCGCAAGGCTCACGTTTCACGCCCCACCGGTCACCTGCGTCGTACCATCGGGCTATTGCCATTGCTCGCGTGAGTTTTTGCTCAAAGCACGCGGCCTCCGACGTCCTCGCAGTCAACGGTGATCGATGTACACAAGCGGCGCGGCGTGGCTGCTGAATTGATTGCAGAAGCAGAAAAAGACTGGCTGACGGCTTGAGTTTCCAACCCGTCGTGGATTTTTCAAAGCAGCTTGAGCACAGGCTTCTATGATCAATTACAATACACCCATATTCATTGATATGGATAGCCATATGAAAACCACCTTAGACCTCGCTGACCCCCTGTTTCATGCCGCTAAGAAAGCAGCCAGCCAGCACAAAATCACACTACGCACCCTAGTCGAAGAAGGCCTGCGTTTGGCGCTAGAGCGGCGGGCGCTAGGAGCAACAAAGCCTTATGTTTTGCCCGATTGCAGAGCAGGCGCAGGTGCAGAAGTATTGGTGAGTGACCCACGACGGTGGAGCGACATGGAAACTGAATGGCTCATACAAAGCTTCAAGCTGAATCATGCGGCCTCGGGGCAGCATAAAGAGCCTCGCGCATGATCGCAGTTGACACCAACTTTCTGGTCTACACCCATCAACCTGCTTTGCCATTCCACGAAGCAGCGTATAGATTGATGCAAGAGCTTGCAGGAGGCTCACGCCCCTGGGGCATCCCCGAACCGTGCGTCTCAGAGTTTCTAAGCGTCGTGACAAATCTTCGCAACTTCAAACCACCGACCAGCACTGAACTGGCTCTGGCTCAAGTAGAGGCGTGGCTTGCATCGCCCAGTGCGCAACTGCTACATGGCGGCGCACAACACATATCCATCCTCTCAAGAATCGCCAAACGCGGCCAATTGAAAGGCGGCCAGTTTCACGACGCGAGAATTGCAGCTGTCTGCATCGAAAACGGTGTGCGAGAAATATGGACTGTTGATCGAGATTACAGCCGCATGCCAGAGTTGGCTTCGCGAAATCCATTGGTATGAATTTGATAGCGCTCCGTGCAATAGACATGCCGGCGATGCACCGAAATCACTATAAAAATGGCCACCGTTCACCTTGAGCTTGGCCTGTCATGAGCTTGTCGAAGGGCAAAGGGTTCTAGTGCATCAAAGATTTCGCTCTACCCGCTCGCCTGCGACGTACCATCGGGCTATTGCCTCATAAAGTTTTTTGAAAACACACGCGATTGTGGAATTAGCAATCTAAATTTAGTCTCCGCGCGCCTTCCAAAAAATTTCTGATTCAATAGCCCAATGGTTTCCGCTGGATAGAAGTTTGAGCTTTGGAGAATAGCGCCCTTATCTGAAAGCTAAGGTGTAAATTACGCTATGCCTCATAAAACAAAGCACTTTGTCAGCCCCAACTTCACACATGAGAAACTAGAGCCACCATTCTACAAAGATGTCGTTGACGTTTTTGAAGACCGAATGCGAAATTGGCTCTTGATACCTGCGAAGGAGCTTCTCAAGATTAAGCATGGGTCTATCGCCGCCGTTGCGCTGTCGTTAAATTACATCGAGGGCATAGAGATATATGCCTCGGGCAAGGACAGCAACGGCAAATCGAAAAAGTTCTTCTGCCGAGGCTATAAAAGAATCTTTGCTCCAATTATGCTGGGCCCTGAGTTCCTTCAAAATTCCATCGCAAATGGGCTGTATGAACTTCTACGTTGCGGATTTGCGCACGATGCTATGTTCCGCAATGGCATCTATTTCGGAACAACACGTAAGGAGGCTTTCACGATAACTTGGCCAAAGAAAAACGGTGAGTTTGATCCAGACGGAAAATTGGAGTCAGCACTTATCAATCCAGAGAGTTTCGTTCGTTGTATTGAACTTCATTTCGATGCGTATCTGAAAGAGTTGCGATCCAAGAATCCCACAGACAGCAAAGATAAGTTCTTAGCCGCAATACAAATCAAGTGGAATCTTGGAGGTAAAGAGCGCGTAATAGGCATGACCGAAGAAGAGTTCTATGCATGAAACATAATCTGCGAGCCGGCATGATAGTCAATGGCCTATAGACACTTGTGCACTTTTACGCGCGCCGTGTGACTCTCACGTGTAATCCATGTCAACCGTAAACCCCAGCTCCACCAGCGGAAACCATTGGGCGTTTGAATCAGAAATTTTTTGGAAGGCGCTCGGGGAGAAAGTTGGACAGCGATGATCTCAAACGCGTGTGTTTTCAAAAAACTTTATGAGGGAAATGCACGATGGTGCGACGCAGGTGAGCTCATCGAGTGGAACGTATTGCGCCCAAACCGCCTGAGCAAAAATTGAGTGCCTAGCGTGTGCCGCAAAAAGTGGGGTCAGAGCACAATTTCGGCTGTGCTTGAATTCGCGCCGGATAGATCGTCGTCCTGAATTGTGATCTGACCCCATTTTTTGCTACGTATTCCATAGCGCTCTGCGCAGATCATACGGGCGCTTAAGCCTTTTCAGTAATCGCCTTCTGAATCAACTCAATAGCCTCAGCCAACGGCATCACCGTCCCTTGCGTAGCGCCACGTGCGCGTACTGCAATCGTACCGGCTTCTACTTCGCGGTCACCTAGAACTAAGATGTAGGGCACTTTTTGTGCGGCGTTTTCGGCGATTTTGCGGGTGATTTTCTCGCCGCGTGTGTCGGTGGCCACGCGCAATCCGGCGGCGCGTAGTTGCGCAGCGACCTTGTCAACATGTTCGGCTTGCGCATCGGTGATATTGCACACCACCGCTTGCACAGGTGCAAGCCATGCGGGTAGCGCGCCAGCGTGCTGCTCAATCAAAATGCCGATGAAGCGCTCTAGGCTTCCAACGATGGCGCGGTGCAGCATGAGGGGATGCTTGCGCACACCATCGGTGTCCACAAATTCAGCGCCTAAGCGCTCGGGCATATTGGGATCGACCTGAATCGTGCCGCATTGCCATGGGCGGCCTAGTGCATCCTTCAAGGTGTATTCGATCTTCGGGCCGTAGAAAGCGCCCTCGCCCGGCAGGTAGTCAAAATTGCAGCCGCTGGCTTTCAAGCCTTCGGCCAGAGCATGCTCGGCTTTGTCCCAGCTCTCATCAGTGCCGATGCGTTTTTCGGGGCGGGTGGAGAGTTTGTAGATGATGTTTTTGAAGCCGAAATCGGCATAGACTTTTTGCAAGAGCGTGGTGAATGCAATCACCTCGGCTTGGATTTGATCTTCGGTGCAGAAAATGTGGCCATCGTCTTGCGTGAACGCGCGCACGCGCATGATGCCGTGCAGGCCGCCGGTGGGCTCATTGCGATGACAATTGCCGAACTCTCCAAATCTGAGCGGCAAATCGCGATAGCTTTTGATGCCTTGCTTGTAGATCAAAATGTGGCCGGGGCAGTTCATCGGCTTCAAAGCGTAATCACGCTTCTCGCTTTCAGTGACAAACATGTTTTCGCGGTATTTCTCCCAATGGCCGGTTTTCTCCCACAGGCTTTGATCGAGAATTTGCGGGCCTTTGACCTCTTGATAGCCGTTGTCCTCGTAGACCTTGCGCATGTATTGCTCAACCTGCTGCCACAGCGTCCAGCCTTTCGGATGCCAAAACACCGTGCCGGGGCTGTGCTCATCGATGTGAAAGAGATCCAGCTCGCGGCCAAGCTTGCGGTGATCGCGCTTTTCGGCTTCTTCGAGCATCGTGAGATGCTGCGCCAAATCTTCTTTGCTCGCAAACGCCACGCCATAGACGCGCTGCAGCATTTCATTGCGATGATCGCCGCGCCAATACGCGCCCGCCAGCTTCATCAGCTTGAAGAATTTCAGCTTGCCTGTTGAGGGCACGTGCGGGCCACGGCATAAATCTTCAAACTTGCCTTCGCGGTACAGGCTCACCTCTTCGCCCGCCGGAATGCTGCCAATGATTTCGGCTTTGTAATGCTCGCCCATGCCTTTGAAATACGCAATGGCTTCATCGCGCGGGAGCACGCGGCGCTCGACTTTTTCATCCTTTGATGCCAACTCAATCATCTTCTTTTCAATCGTGGCCAAGTCTTCCGGCGTGAACGGGCGCTTGTAGGAAAAATCATAGAAAAAACCATGCTCGATCACGGGGCCAATCGTCACCTGCGCATCGGGAAACAGCTCTTTCACAGCGTAGGCAAGCAAATGCGCTGTGGAATGGCGAATCATCTCTAAGCCATCCGCATCTTTGGCCGTGATGATGGAGAGCTTGGCGTCCGTCGTGATCGCGTGGCTGCTATCGACCAACACATCGTTGACTTTGCCGCCCAGCGCCGCTTTGGCCAAGCCTGCGCCGATGGAGGAGGCCACGTCAAAAACAGTGACCGCGCTTTGCTCAAAACTGCGCACAGAACCATCGGGGAGCGTGATATGGATCATAAAAAAACCTGCTGAAAAATAAAATCAAAAGAATTTGGGCAATAAAAAAGCGGCTTGGAAGAAGCCGCTTACTATAAAATTAGTAGCACTCAGCGCATATTCCACGCCGGCTTCTGCCCTATTTGGCATATAAAAGCAGTCGTAGTTCGCGGTGTCATAACCTGCGCTGCCTTTCCCGTGACTTGTGCGTTGAACATATATAACTTCATTTTAACTGAGCCGAACAGTACAAAAGCGCCGTATTCCAGTTCAGCGCGGTGTTTGCGCATAAACCTCATCCATAGGCTCGCCGTAGATTCGCTCGATACGTTGATCCAGCGTGGGATGAGATGCTAACCAGTCGCTCAAGCGCCCATGCGCTTCTTGGGTGTCGATGAGCAGCATATGTTGCACGCAAGAATGGGTGGGCATGGCGCGCAGATCTTGGCGTTGCAAATACAAGACCTTGCGCAAAGTGCGGCCCAAGCCTTCTTTGTTGCGCGTCCATTGCACAGCGCGGGCATCGGCCAAGTATTCTCGCTCTCGACTGACAGCGCTTTTGAGCAGCTGGCCGCAAAGATGCCCGACCCAGCCGCAGGCCATGATGGCAAATCCAAACAAAGCCCAAGGCCCACGCTCGCGGCTGTCTAAATCAGGCTGAGCGATGCTGCGACCAAAGTTGTAGAGCATGTCTAAGCCGCCCACCATACCCGCCAAGCGCATATTGAGCAGGGTGTCGCCTTCCCGCAAGTGGCTCAGCTCATGGGCGACCAAACCCTCCAGCTCATCGCGACTCAGCGCCTGCAAAGCGCCATCTGTCACCACAATGGCCCAATCCGCCGGCCGCCAGCCCGCAGCAAACGCATTAACTTCCTGCACTCTGGGCAACACCAAAACTGTTGGCATGGGCATATTCGCTGCCAGCGTTTGCTCCAGAGCGATATTGCGCAATTGCTGCTGGGCAAAGTCTGCGCCCTCTTCAGGGATGCGTTGTGCGCCCAAGCGCTGAGCAAGCGCCAAGCCACCTTGCGCGAACTGCCCCGATTCGAGCCACCAGCCACCGAGCACGAAAAGCAACACGACAAAGGTGTTCGTTTCAAAAAACGACCGAGGCAAAGTAAAACCACCCCACCAATTAAGCGGCCAAGCCAGCATCGCCAGAAAAAGAGCAGCGTTGACGGCCAGGATCAACAGCACAACGAAGCCGGCAAACGCCACAAGCAACCAGCGTGATCGCGCACGCGCTTGAGCTTGATGCTCCCAAATCCGCACGGGGGTGTTGCCGTAAAAGCGCGTCTACAGCGCAATTCGCACGGTCTCGCGCTGCTGCGCGTTGTCCGTAGAGCGAAGCACGCCTGCGGCTTCAAAGCCAAATACTTTTGCAACCATCAAATCAGGGAAGCTCTGCAGCGCATTATTGAAGGCCAATACTTCGTCGTTGTAGGCTTGGCGGGTAAAAGCAACGCGGTTTTCGGTGCTGGTGAGCTCCTCGCGCAGGTCGCGCAGGCTCTCGTTGGCTTTTAGTTCGGGATAGGCTTCGCTAAGCACGAGTAATCGCCCTAGGCCGAGGCTCAAAGCGCCTTCGGCATCTGCTAGCGCAGCCGCAGCGGGCGCACTGCTTGGCTTGGCTCGCAAGGCATCGCTGGCACTGACGGCGCGAGCGCGAGCCAGCGTTACAGCCTGCAAAGTCTCCCGCTCATGCTGCATGTATTTACGCGCAACCTCGACCAAGTTCGGCACCAAATCGTAACGCCGGCGCAGCTGAACATCGATTTGGCCGTGCGCATTGGAAATGCTGTTTCGAAAAGCAATCAGCCGGTTGTAAGCCACGATGGCCCAAATGATGACGGCCAATACGATCAAACCCGCAATCCATGCAGCCATGGGATATCTCCAAAAGTGATGAATGTGAACAGCCTAGAGCGTAGCCTGAATTGTGGACTCTTGACCCGGCGCAACAAGTCCCGTGCTGCCGCAGCGCGGGCAACTGGTGATCACCGTTTGCTTTTCGACCTCGAAACTCTCGTTGATATTTTCGCTCTCGATGCGCAGCTCGCCTGTACCATGGCAATCTGCGCAAGGCTGGCGGATGAATGCACCCGTTTTTTCCATGTCGATGGCCGCCATAAAGAGCTCCTTGGTGGTGTTTGGAATCAGTGTAATCGAGATGCTTCAGGCTGTGAATAGCGCGAAGCGCAGACAGCAGACAGCTCACAGGCCGAGCAAGCTCGCCGCACGCAGGCGCTCATGGGGTTTGGCAAACTCACTGATGAGCACCTGCTGCAAAGCGCTCTGCCGCTGCGCAGCTGACAGCTCAGGCGCTGCTTGCAAGCGCTGCATTTGCGAGCGCGACGCCGCGATGCGCTGCTCCCACTCGCTCCATTCTCGCTGCATCTGTGCCTCGCGCTGCGGCGCATCAGGGAGCTGAACGCCGGATGGCTGAGCTTGCTCAGGCGGCGTGCGCGTGCCATCGTTGACGCGGGCAATCGTCACTTGCAGCTCGCGCTCTTCCCCAGCATAAAACGCATAGGCCACATCTGCGCCCAGCGCAGAGCGGCGCACGGCCTGCCGCTCCAACAAAGCAGCGCTCCAGCCACTGGGCTGGCGCAGATCAACACTGGTTTTGAACCCACTCTGCTGCAATTGCACATAGCGATCCCATAGCTGCATCAGCTGCGCCACCGCACCGGCAGGCAGCTCAGTCTGCGCACTGCGCTGGACCAAGGCGCGCAGTTGATCCAGCGGCTGCTCGCCGAGCAACGTGAGGAAATAATCCAAGCGCTGGCGTAGCGCGAAATCAATACGCAATTGGCCATTCGCATCAGCAGCCCATTGGCCATCAGGCTGCGTGCCAGCCAAAGAAGACTTGGTTAAATCAACGATGACAGCCTCGATTACAGCGGGCATCACCCTAGGAGCAGGCGAAGTTGCAGAGCCTGCGGAGGCAAACGGATTGCCCTGCCCTGTGCCCCACTGAGTCACAGCCACCGGCCGCACCACCGCCTGCGACTCTGAGGGCGCAAGGATACGAAAACCCAACCAAGCCAGCAAACCGGCAACCGCTATAAAAAGCAGAGCACTCTGCGCATATTTCTTGCCGGCTAATGGCTCTTTTTGCTTCAAAATAAACTCACAAACCGAGATTCTTCAAGCGATTAGCTTGCGCGCGATACACCGCCACCGGGTCGGAGCTGAAAATGCTGCGCAGGCCGAAGGTGTGGTTGACCTCATCCAGATGATTCCAGTTGTAGTCATCGCGCAGCACCTTGCCCCAATGGCTAGAGCAGCGACCCACCACACCATCGTTTTGCTCAAAGCCAAAGAACACCGAGGCAGCGCCCAAGAAGCCATCGGTCACATCCAACACATTGGTGAGCACGGAAGTGCCACCCATCGAGTAATAGCGCACGCCATTGACCACTTCTGCACCTTGCCCGCAGCTTGATGTGGGCGCGCCAGCGGGAAAGCGGCGGTTGAAATCTTGCGAGCCTTGGGTGGAGAGCGATTGCAACGAGCCCAGCGCATTTTGCGGATTGCTGCCGCTGCCAGAGAGATAGGCAATCACACTGCTCAGGCCGTTGACCACAGCGGCCACGGGGCCGGTCGTGCCCGTGGCGCTGGTGATGCCCTGCAACGCATCAGCCACTTTGCTGCCGTTGTGCGGCGTGCCCACGGTGGTGACGCTGGCTACCAAAGCCGGCGAGACGCCCGCCACATAGCGGCTCGTGTTACCGCCATGGCTGTGCCCTACCAGGTTGAATTTGGTGTAGCCATAGCGTGCTTTGAGCGTTTGCAACTCTTTGAGTAATTGCTCGCCGCGCACCTCCGTGCTGTTTGATTGCGACACACTGGCCGTGTACACCACCGCGCCACTGCGGCGCAGCTCTGCGGGAATGCCATAAAAATATTGCACAGGCCCCAGCGCATCAAAGCCCAGCAGGCCATGCACCAGCACGATGGGATACTTGGTTTGCGTATAGGTATCCGCCGCCGTCAATGCGGTGGGCGCGGCTAAAAGGGACGCGCAAAGTGCGCCAGCGGCAAGCAATCGCTTCATAGTTCGAGGTCTCCGGGGGTTATGAGCCGCTTTGCATTTAGCACGCGAGCAGCCTGTTGTGAATGACGCGAATTATCGAACGGTCGTGCTTTTTTGTGTTTGCAGGTTTTCACTTAATGGCAAACCCTTACGTCACTTCTTTTGCAAGCCTACTGACACCACGTTGTCAGGAGCTTGGCAGCAGAATCGCTTTGCACTCAATCGGGGTGTTTTTTTGGAGAATGTTTATGCAACACGCGATCACTTGGTTAGAAATTCCTATGACAGACTTAACGCGGGTTATGGCTTTTTATGCCGCTGTTACAGGTCGCACGATGCAGCGCGAAGCCTTCGGCCCGCCGGGCGAAGAAATGGCTACTTTTCCCGCAGCGCATGAAGATGCGTTGAAAGGTTGCCTTCAATTGAGCCCGCACGCCAAGCCGGCGAGCGTCGGCACGCTGGTCTATCTCAACGCCGCGCCTTCTCTGGATGCTTGGCTAAGCCGCGTAGAAAAAGCGGGCGGCTCTATCGCTGTGCCTAAGACGGCCTTGCCGCAGGCATGGGATTTTTTGCGCACATGATCGACAGCGAAGGCAACCGCGTGGGCCTGCATGCGCAGACGTGAGGTATCTACTGCGCAGATAAGCATGCTATAAATTAAATAGCACTCTGCGCATATCCTATGCCGGCTAACTGCCACTTTTTCTTAAAAATTTTCTTCTATACTGCTTTCATGCGCCGCGCCGACCGCCTGTTTCAAATCGTCCAGCTCATCCGTGGCCGGCGGCTGACCACGGCGGCTTGGCTGGCAACGCGGCTGGAGATTTCTGAGCGCACGGTGTATCGAGATGCCCATGACAAACCGAGCAGTCGGCAGGTGCGGCCACTGGGCGTGTTTTATTGGGGCAAAGTCTGGACGCTGGCTGCTTGGTGCGAGGTGCGGCGGGATTTCCGCAGTTTTCGGGTGGATCGGATTGACCAGCTCAAGGTGAGCGAGGCGCATTTCAAAGACGAGGCGGGCAAGACGCTGGCGGATTTGCTGCGCAAAGTGCAACTTGAAGGAGAAAATTTTAAGCTTTAGCTTTCAGGGTTTGAACCAACGCAACAAATGCTTGGCTACGCTCTGGCTGCCAAGCATTTCAAAATGGTCTGTTTCATACACCACGGCTTGACGCGATGCGGGGATGCGCAGCGGCAAGCCCAGCGCAGGTTTGTCTTCTGAGGCTAATGCGCTTTTCACTGTGACGAGGCCATCGCCAAGCAAGCGCTTCAAGGGCGCGGCCAGATCGGTTTGATCTTTTGACGGGGGCGCTTTCTGCAGCGACGCAGGCGCTTTTTGCAGCAATACAGGCACTTTCTGCTTCGTGCAGGCCAGCGTGTAGAGCTTCACATGCTTCGGAAACATGGGCAGCTCACCCGATGGCGTAACCGCGCCATCTCGCAAGCCTTGTATGCCCGCGCTACGCACGAGGCCAAGCCTTGCAAAAGGCGCGGTGTAAGGGCTGATACCCAGCACGAAATCAATGCCGCGCCCCGCACGCTCCAGCGGTGCGCCGGCATGCGGCGTGCCCAGCGTGATGAGCTTGCTTAACTTTTTCACCCAAGCACGCTTCGCTTGCAACGCATGATGGCAAGCGCTGCGCGCCAGCAGCCCGCCCATGCTGTGGCCGATGATGACCAACTCTTCGACGGGCACAGGCCAGTCTTGCAAGGTGCGCTCGATTAGTTCGGCAAAATCCGCGCCGTTCTCGGCAATCTTGCGACCTGTGTTGTAGTGCAAATAAATCGGTTCGTAGCCGTATTTCTCAGCGAGCATCGCACCATGATCATGCCCCCCATTTTCTCCATGCGACCACTGCAAATCATTCATGCACAAGCCATGCGCAAGGATGAGGAGCTTGCCACTTGCTATTGTTGAAGCCTGCAACGGCAAACCCCGCTGGCGAAACTGCATTTGAATCGCCAGCGGATTTTTCAAAGAAGCCAGCTTATCGCCCAACACGCCATTCGCTGCGGCCTTCACCGTCTCGCTGTAGGCGGCAGCGGATTTGAGCTTGAGCTTGGCGGCCAACTGTTTGGCAGCAGGCGCCAGCGCTTTTGAGACAGCAGGCATTTGTGCTACATCCAAGCTGCGCTCAATGCCCCAGCTCACCACGCCCGTCACACCGCGCACACTGCGATAGACCAGCCCAGTGATGCCGCGCGTGCTGCGTGGTTTAGCATTTTTTCCCGCGAGCGGTAGCGCCAAACCGGAAATTGCGCCGTGCATCTCCTCCACCAAATCCGTGATGCCTTGCACAGCTTGTATTGCCAAAGCGCTGGTGCCACGCAGAGCACCTAATTCGCTATCTAAAGAATGAATTTTTTGAGTCATGCGCAGAGCATACGCGCTCAGCAGTCGTCGCCAAAGATACTCAGCGCTTCAGCCCAGCGGCCTAGAATGTTTGCATGAACACGCTCCAAAGCACAAACACCTTCCTCGTCAAAAAATCTGATCTTGCGCAAACGCAACTCGTCTCAAGCGTTGCAGCGCCTTTGCAAAGCGGCCAAGTGCGGCTCAAGATTGATTTGTTTTCCCTCACCGCTAATAACATCACTTACGCCAGCTTTGGCGATGCGATGAGCTATTGGAATTTTTATCCTCGGGATGATGAATGGGGCGTAATCCCGGTGTGGGGCTTTGCGAATGTGACGCAATCGCTGTGCGAAGGCGTGGAAGTTGGCGAGCGCTTTTATGGCTACTTTCCCATGAGCGATGCAGTGACGCTTGCGCCCGCTCGCGTCTCGCCGAGTGGCTTTTCTGTGAGCGATGGGCCGCGCGGCGAGCTCGCTGCGGCATACAACAGTTACAGCAATTGCGCCACTGATCCGTTTTACGCCTACGGCAGTGAAGCCATCCAATGCCTGCTGCGCCCGCTTTTCGTCACGAGCTGGTTGATTGACGATTTTTTAGCCGACAACAGCTTCTATGGCTCAGAGGCGGTATTGCTCTCTAGCGCATCAAGCAAAACGGCCTATGGCACGGCGTTTTGCCTCGCTCAGCGACCTGCAAGCGAGCGCCCCAAGATCATTGGCCTCACCTCGCCAAGCAACGTCGCTTTCTGCGAATCATTGGGCTGCTACGACCAAATTGTCACTTATGACCAGATCGAAACTCTGAGCGCCTCACTGCCTTGTACGTATGTCGATATGGCTGGCAATGCGGCGCTTCGCCTGCGCATCCACACGCATTTCACCGCTTTGAAATACAGCTGCTCCGTCGGCGGCACGCATGTGCAGGAGCTGGGCGGCGCGAAGGGCTTGCCAGGCCCCAAAGCGACATTGTTTTTTGCACCTGCACAAATCGCCAAGCGGCGCGACGATTGGGGCGGCGCGGTGCTCAACGAACGCTTGGTGCAAAGCTGGCAGGCGTTTGCCCAGCGGGTGGCACAACCCGGCGCGACATGGATGGATGTTGAGACACACACGGCCATCTCATCAAATGCAGCGTATGCAAGCTTGCTCAAAGGCCAATTGAGCCCGCGAATGGGGCAAGTGTGGTCACTATAGATTTAATAGCGCTCTGCGCAGTATTTATGCCTGCTAGAGCCCTATTTTTCATATAAATCAACGAAACGAAAGAGGCATCGCATGTTTTCTGGATTTGAATCTCGCAGCGTGAATGTGAATGGCATAGAGATCGCCTGCGTGATCAGGCAAGCAAATGCTGACGCAGGTTCGGCAGCGCAAGATGAGCCAGCGGTGAATCACAAGCCCGCTGTGAATCAGAAGCCCGCCGCGAATCAGAAGCCCGCTGTGCTCATGCTCCATGGCTTCCCGCAAACCAAGGCCATGTGGTCGCGCATCGCGCCGCAGCTTGCCGAGCATTTCACGGTCGTCTGCGCGGATCTGCGCGGCTATGGCGATTCTGCGCAGCCGCCTTGTTTGCCTGACGCGAGCAACTACAGCTTTCGCGCGATGGCGGCGGATCAAGTGGAGCTCATGAAAGCGCTGGGCTTTGAGCAGTTTCATTTGATTGGCCATGATCGCGGCGCACGTACTGCGCATCGCCTAGCCCTGGATCATCCCAGCGCCGTTTTGTCTTTAACCATGATGGACATCGTTCCCGCGACCGAGCTTTTTCTCAACGTCACACGGCAGGTAGCAGGTGCGTATTGGCATTGGTTCTTCCTCTCGCAGCCCGCGCCCTTTCCTGAGCGCATGATTGGCGCTGATCCTGATTTTTTCTACGAGACTTGCCTGCTTGGTTGGGGCGGCGCCAAGCTCACCGATTTTGATGTGGATCAGTTGGCCGATTACCGCCGCTGCTGGAACAAGCCGAGCATGATTGCTGGCTCGTGTGGCGACTACCGCGCTGCGGCGAGCGTGGATTTGGCCAATGATCAGGCAGACATCACCACCACAGTGAATTGCCCGAGCCTCGTCTTCTACGGCGAGCATGGCGTGATGAACAAGCTCTACGATATTCCTGCGCAGTGGCGCAAGCGTTTGAGCAAGATGCAAAGCGCGTCACTTCCCGGCGGCCACTTCTTTCCAGACATGCACCCAGCTGAGACGGCTGGCATTTTGCTCGATTTCGTCAAACAGCATTCACTATGAATTCGATAGCTGCTTGCGCAGGTTCTATGCCGGCGATCAGCCTTTTTCTCTTAAAAATTCTTTGAAGAACATGTCTCCAGCCTCACAAGCCCTCTGTAAGCAACTCGGCATCCAGCAGCCGCTGATCCAAGCGCCGATGGCTGGCGTGCAAGGCAGCGCGCTTGCTATTGCAGTGAGCCAAGCAGGCGCTCTAGGCTCGCTGCCTTGCGCGATGCTCTCGCCTGAACAGATCCAAGCAGAGATCGAAGCGATCCGCGCGGCGACCAGCAAACCCTACAACCTCAATTTCTTCTGCCACACACCACCTCCCGCAGATGCAGCCACACCCGAGCGCGAAGCCGCGTGGCGCACACTGCTCGCACCCTACTACGCGGAGCATGGCATTGATCCCGCCGGTATCCCCTTTGGCGCAGGCCGCGCGCCGTTTTCTGCAAGCCTGTGCGATCTGATCGCGCCCTACAAGCCGCCCATCGTGAGCTTTCATTTCGGCCTGCCTGCGCCCGAGTTGGTGGCGCGCGTGAAGGCTTGGGGCGGCAAAGTGCTATCGAGCGCCACCACCGTGGCCGAGGCGCAGTGGCTGCAGGCGCATGGGGCCGACGCGATCATTGCGCAAGGTCTAGAGGCCGGTGGCCATCGCGGCGTGTTTTTGCGAGCCAACGAACATGGCTTGCATGCAGGCTTGTCTGCGACCTTTCCAAGCGATTGGCGCGATGAACTCGCAACGCAGCAAGGCACATTCACCTTGGTGCCGCAAATCGTCTCTGCGGTCAAAGTCCCCGTCATCGCAGCCGGCGGCATCGCAAGCAGCGAAGGCGTGCGAGCCGCGCTCGCTTTAGCCGCATCCGCCGTGCAAATCGGCACAGCCTTCATGGCTTGCCATGAAGCCACCACCAGCCAGCTGCATCGCGCAGCGCTCGTCAGCAGTGCCGCAAACCCCGAGCAACACCACACAGAGCTCACCACCCTCTTCACAGGCCGCCCCGCACGCGGCATCACCAACCGCATCATGCGCGAGCTATGCGCCATCAACACCACAACGCCCGTCTTCCCCACCAGCACAGCCGCGATGGCGCCTTTGCGAGCCGCAGCCGAGAAAGCAGGCTCGGCAGATTTTTCGCCGCTGTGGAGTGGGCAAAATGCGAGCGGCTGCCGCGCAGTGCCTGCTGCCGAGTTGCTTCGCGGCTTACTGGCGACGGTTTGACGCAACCTGCACGATTGCCGCGACTGCGCTTGATCCACCTTCCTGTTACTGGTTGTGCCATGATTCAAAACACCATGCGAATTCAAACCCAAAGCATCCCAGCTCAGAGCGAACTCAAAGCATTCGCCGGCAAAGCAAATTTTGCTGATTGCTATGTCGCCCCCAATCCTTGGCCAGAGCGCAGTGCGATTGATTTGTTCATGCAAACCGTGGGCAACACGCCGAGTTGGGTCAATGCGCTCATGCATCTACGCAATCGCATCGTGCTGTTATTTGGCTTGAAGGATTTAGGCACGCTTGATGAAGTCAAAGCTGGCCAGACGTATCGCGTTGGAGATCGCGTGGGCGTCTTTACCCTGCTCTACAGCAGCGATGCAGAGGTGATTCTGGGTGATTTGGATAAGCATCTGGAAGTGCGCCTGTCTGTGCTCAAAATGCCCAGCAGTCACGGCGCTGCTCAATTGGCTGTCAGCACGGCTGTCCATGAGCACAACGCTTTGGGCAAGATTTATATGTTCTTCGTGGGGCCAATTCACAAGATCATCGTGCCAGCGGTGATGCGGCGCGGCTTGCAGGCGTAAGCCACGCGAAGACGTTTACTGCAATGTCCCCTTGAGCGCTCTGGGCAAGGGCAGCGGCATCACCTCGATGCCTTCATCGAGTAGCTCCATCGTTTCTTCCTGCGAAGCTTGGCCCCGAATACCACGGTTGCCGCGCTGTTTGTTCTTATCTCGCTCTTTACCGTAATGGATTTTGCGAGCTTCTCTGGCGAAATCGTTGCCTACATCATCCGTCTTCGCAAGCACTTCTTTGGCCATTTGCATGTAGGCGGCTTGGAATTCGGGGTTGCGCATGAGCGCATGCAGAGGGTTCTCAGCTTCTGCAGGCTGCACTGTTTTTTCAGAGCCTTTTTGGCTAGTAGCCGGCATAGAATCTGCGTGAAGCGCTATTGAATGAGTAGCATCTTGCTCAGCGCTCGACCCGGGCTTGGCGTTGATGGATGCAGCTTCTTTTGCGCCGCTCAAGTTCAAGCGCGGTGCAGAGAGCTTCTTCGTGATCTTCGAGTCATCACAAATCGGGCATTGCACCAAACCACGCGCCAGTTGGCTCTGGAAATCATCTTCGCTGCCAAACCAGCCTTCAAAACTGTGGCCATGCTGGCAGGCAAGATCGAGCACTTTCATGCGGTCTTGCCCGCATGCTCTGCCATCCTTGGCACGGCATTCCAACCAAGCTGCTTAGCGCCGCTCAAAAATTGCTGCAAATGCAAAGCGCAGGTGACTGTCTTGGCATCGGTCACGCTGCCTTCTGCACACCATGTGATGAGTTGCTGCGCAGGGGCGGTAAACACATCTAAGAATTCACCCTCATCCAAATCGCGCTCACCTTGCACGAGGCCACGTGCGAAGTAAATATGAATCACTTCGGTGGAGTAAGCAATCGCCAGATGCATGCAGCCCGCGTAGGCCCATTCTGAGGCGCTGTAGCCGGTCTCTTCGCGCAGCTCGCGCAAAGCGCAAATCAAAGGATCTTCATTGGGATCGAGTTTGCCCGCCGGGAATTCAATCATCTCGCGGCCAACGGGGTAGCGAAATTGTTTTTCCAAGATCACATCGCCGTTGTCCAGCAACGGAATCACCACGCATGCGCCGGGGTGGACGACATACTCACGCGTCGCGCTCTTGCCGTTTGGCAATTGCACAGTATCGCGGCGTATATCAAGGAAACCGCCTTCGAAGACTTGCTGCGATGAGAGCAATGTTTCAGTCAGTACTTGAGACTTCATGCGGACCTAGGCGCTCAACCAGCCAAGGTCTTGACAATGGCTTGCAGACAAAGCTGCATCAAGCCGCTGGGGAAAAGCCCAAGCAAGATCACCAAAGCGCCATTGATCGCCAGCACGGTACGCACCTCAGTGCTTGCAAAGGGCTGCACAGCCGTGATCGGCTCATCAAAATACATCACCTTGACGATCCGTAAATAATAAAACGCACCGATCAAACTCAGCAGAACTGCATAGATTGCCAAGCCCAGCATCATGGGTTGGCCAGACGCCAGAAGCGGCTGGAGCACCGAGAGCTTGGCGAAGAAGCCGACCATTGGCGGAATGCCAGCGAGTGAAAATAAGCAAATCGCCATCACTGCGGCATACAGCGGGCTGCGCTGGTTGAGGCCGGCCAAATCAGAAATCTCTTCGCTCTCAAAGCCTTCGCGCGAGAGCAACAAGATCACGCCGAAGGTGGCCAGCGTGGTGAGTACATAAGTAATGGCGTAAAACATGGAGGCGCTGTATGCTGCTGCTGCGCCGCTGGTGTTGCCTGTTGTTCCTGTGAACACCACACCCGAGAGCAAACCGAGCAGCAAGAAGCCCATTTGCGCAATGGTAGAAAAAGCCAACATGCGCTTGAGGTTGGTTTGTGCAATCGCTGCCAAATTGCCCACAAGCAAGGAAGCTATCGAGAGGAACATCAACATCTGCTGCCAATCACGTGCCAGCGGAATCAAGCCTTCGACTAGCAAGCGAATGCAGATTGCAAAAGCAGCTAGCTTCGGTGCAGAGCCAATCATGAGCGTAACCGATGTCGGCGCGCCTTGATAAACATCGGGCACCCACATATGAAATGGCACGACACCGAGTTTGAAGGCCAAGCCCGCAACGATGAAGACGAGGCCAAACACGAGCACTTGCTGCTTGAATGCGCCAGAGGCCACTTGTTTGAACACCACAGAAATATCGAGCGAGCCGGTTGCACCATACAGCATCGAAAGGCCATAGAGCAAGAAGCCGCTGGCCAGAGCCCCGAGGATGAAATACTTCATCGCTGCTTCGGTCGATGCCGCATGATCGCGACGCAAGGCTACGAGCGCGTAGCTCGACAGCGTGAGC
Organism: Variovorax sp.; assembly: GCA_031376455.1. Classification (GTDB taxonomy): domain Bacteria; phylum Pseudomonadota; class Gammaproteobacteria; order Burkholderiales; family Burkholderiaceae_C; genus JANMDU01. Next base: position 23,414 of record JANMDU010000065.1, read on the forward strand.
AATTCCAAGCCGACGTAGATCACGAGAAAATTATTGCCAGAGATCATCACATTCATGCCCAGCAAGGCAAACAGCGAGAGCGTGTACATCTCGCCGCCGCGCAGCATGCCGCGCGCCTGCGCATACGGGCGCGCATACACGAGCATCACGCCCATCGAGATCGCAGCAAAGCATTTGAGCCAATGGCCCATCGGATCACTCACCACCATGTTGCCAAAAGCATAAACCGTCTGCGCTTGCATGGCGTAGTTGGCATGCATCCATGCAGTCACGCCAAGCGTCAATAGGCTCAGCACATGCGTTGTCGTGCGACTGGGGCTTTTGACAGCAAGGTCGGTGAGCAAAATCACACAGGCCATCACCAGCAAAACGATTTCGGGAAAAGCAACTATGGAGGAAGCGGCAATCCAACTGGTGGTGTCGATCATGTTTTTCTCTTATTTCAACTTAGACACTGCAATATGCTTGATCAAATCTTGCACCGACGTATCCATCACATCCGTAAATGGCTTGGGATACACGCCCATCCACAGCACGGCAGCAGCAAGCAAGGCGAGCATCAAAAATTCTCGTGAGTTGATATCCACCAATCCTTTGACATCATCGTTCGTGACCGGCCCTAAATACACACGCTTGAACATCCATAGCGTGTAGGCCGCGCCAAAGATCAACGCCGAGGCAGCAGCCAAGCCGATCCAGAAGTTGTATTGAATCGCGCCGATAATCACCATCCACTCACCCACAAAGCCTGCTGTACCTGGTAAGCCGCAATTGGCCATTGCGAAAAGCAAAGCGAAAGCTGCAAACTTGGGCATCGTGTTGACCACGCCGCCGTAGCTGGCAATCTCACGTGAATGCACGCGGTCATAGAGCACGCCGATGCATAAGAACATGGCCGCTGAGACAAAGCCATGCGCAATCATCTGCACAATGCCGCCGGCAATGCCGAGCGGATTGAAGATGAAGAAACCCAGTGTCACAAATCCCATGTGAGCGACCGATGAATAAGCCACCAGCTTTTTCATGTCTTCCTGCACCATCGCCACCAAGCCCACATAGATCACCGCCACCAAAGACAACGTGATGATGAGCCAAGCCCACTCTTGCGAAGCATCAGGAAAGATCGGCATGGAAAAGCGCAAGAAGCCATACGCGCCCAATTTCAGCATGATGGCGGCCAGAACGGCTGAGCCACCTGTAGGCGCTTCCACGTGAACGTCGGGTAGCCATGTATGTACTGGAAACATCGGCACTTTGACAGCAAACGCGGCGAAGAAAGCAAAGAACAAAAGCGTTTGCTCTTTCGCGCTTAAAGGCAATTTGTGCCAAGTGAGAATATCAAAGCTGCCGCCCGATTTGGTGTACAAATAAATCAGCGCAATAAGCATGAGCAGTGAGCCCAGCAGTGTGTAGAGAAAGAACTTAAACGCCGCATAAATCTTGTTTGGCCCACCCCAAATGCCGATCAAGATATACATCGGGATCAGTGTGGCTTCAAAGAAGACGTAAAACAAAATACCATCGAGCGCACTGAACACGCCGATCATGAGGCCAGACAAGATCAAGAAAGCGCCCATGTATTGATTGACGCGCTCTGTGATGGCCTCCCAACCTGCGATCACCACAATGATGGTGATAAAAGCCGTGAGTGGCACAAACCAAAACGAGATGCCATCCAGCCCCAAGTGGTAGTGGACATTGAATCGCGTGATCCAAGGCATATATTCCACAAATTGCATGGCGGATGTGCCGAGCTTGAAGCCGTCATACAAAGCGAGCGTGACGAGGAAGCTCACGATCGAGCCGACCAATGCGGTCCATCGCACTGCACGAGCCTGATCATCGCGGCCTAAAGCCAAGAGCAAGATGCCGAAAGAAATTGGCACCCATATCGCAGCGCTTAATAATCCCAACGAGTTAACCATGCTTGATTCCTATTTTTCTTATTTGTTGAACCAAACAAAGTAACTCAGCATGGCAAACACGCCAAGCAACATCACGAAAGCGTAGTGATAGATGTAGCCCGTTTGCAAACGACGTACTTTGCCAGAAATCCAGCCGACGAGTTGCCATGAGCCATTGACGAAACCTCTTTCAATCACGCCTTGATCGCCGCCTTTCCAAAAGGCTGTACCGAGCATACGTGCGCCACGAGCGAGCACGTTTTCGTTGAACCAATCCATGTAGTATTTGTTTTCTAGCAGGGTGTAGATTGGCATCACGCGCGCTTTGATCGCAGTAGGCAAAGCGGGGTTGATCATGTACATGTAATACGAGAGCGCCACACCAGCCACGGCCAACCAGAAAGGAAGCGTCACGAATGCGTGGCCTGCCATTTGCAGCGGGCCATGGAAGATTTCTGCAATCTTGGTCATGGCAGGATGCTTGGTGGCTTCAACGAAGATCGAATCTTTGAAAAACTCACCAAAAAGCATCGGCTGCACGGTCATGAATCCGATCACCACGGATGGAATCGCCAAAAGGAGCAGAGGCACGGTCACCACCCAAGGGCTTTCATGGGGTTTGTCGTCATGGCTGTCGTGGCTGCCATGATGATCGTCATGCCCATGATGCACATCGGGATTCTGATCAAAGCGTTCTTTACCGTGGAACACTAAGAAATACATGCGGAAGGAATAAAACGATGTGACAAACACGCCAATCATCACGGCCCAAAAAGCCAATTGCGATGCGGGCAGATTGCTGTAATGCACCGCTTCGATGATGTTTTCTTTGGAGTAAAAGCCTGAAAACAGTGGTGTGCCAATCAAGGCGAGCGAGCCAAGCAGCGAGGTGATCCAAGTGATTGGCATGTATTTGCGCAAGCCGCCCATGTAGCGAATGTCTTGGTTGTGATGCACGCCCATGATGACTGAGCCGGCCGCCAAGAAAAGCAGCGCTTTGAAGAAAGCATGCGTCATCAAATGGAACACTGCGCCCGCATAGGCCGATGCTCCTAGCGCCACTGTCATGTAGCCCAACTGAGAAAGCGTGGAATAGGCCACCACGCGTTTGATGTCGTTTTGAATAATGCCCATAAAGCCCATGAAGAGCGCGGTGATCGCGCCCACAATCATGATCAAATTAAGCGCGGTATCAGACAGTTCAAACAACGGCGACATGCGCGCGACCATGAAGATGCCCGCCGTCACCATTGTTGCGGCATGAATCAAGGCCGAGATCGGCGTTGGGCCTTCCATCGAATCGGGCAGCCAGACATGCAGTGGGAATTGCGCTGATTTGCCCATTGCGCCGATGAAGAGGCAAATACAAATCACAGTGACCAGCATCCAGTCCGTGCCGGGGAAGCCGAGTTTCACAAGCTCGTCGGCTTTTGCAAACACTTCGGTGTAGTTGAAGCTACCCGAATAAGCAGCGATCAGGCCAATGCCCATGATGAAGCCGAAATCACCGACACGATTGACCAAGAAGGCTTTCATGTTGGCAAAAATCGCTGTTGGTTTGTTGTACCAAAAGCCAATCAGCAAATACGAGACCAAGCCCACGGCTTCCCAGCCGAAAAAGAGCTGGAGCATGTTGTTGCTCATCACGAGCATGAGCATGGAGAAAGTAAACAGCGAGATGTAGGCGAAGAAGCGGTTGTAGCCTTCGTCTTCTTCCATGTAGCCGATGGTGTACAGATGCACCATAAGCGAGACGAAGGTAACGACGCACATCATCATGGCAGTCAGTCCATCGACCATGAAGCCGATTTCCATCTTGAAGCCGCCGATCTGCATCCAGGTGTAGATCGTTTCGTTGAATCTCGCGCCATCAATCACTTTAAGCAAGGTGCTTGCCGAGAGGATGAAAGCGATCAGCACGCCGAGAATCGTGAGGAAATGCGAGAGGCGGCGGCCAATCCAATTGCCGCCGAGCTGCGTGCCTAAAATGCCGGCGAGAAGCGAGCCCACCAGCGGCGCGAGCGGAATAGCGAGGAGTGTGTTTGCAGAAAGTGTTGCGCTCATATTTTTTATCCCTTGAGCGTATTGAGTTCATCGACTGCGATGCTGGCATTGTTACGAAAGAGCAAGACAAGAATGGCTAAGCCAATCGCAGACTCCGCTGCTGCCACAGTAAGAATAAAGAAGACGAAGACTTGGCCGTGCAGATCACCGAGATAGTAGGAAAAAGCCACGAAATTCATATTCACTGCCAAGAGCATCAGCTCAATGGCCATGAGCAAGACGATCAGGTTTTTGCGATTGAGGAAGATGCCAATCACAGAGAGCGCAAATAGCAACGCACCCAAGGTGAGGAAATGGCCGAGGGTCAAGCTCATGCTTTTCCTCCTTCATTTTTTACATCATTTTGGCCAACCGCCGGCGTAGAATCTGCGCGAGGTGCTATATTCTTAGTAGCATCCATCTTGATGATCTCCATGCGATCCCGCGCCTTCACGCGCACTTGATCGCCGGCATCCACATGCTTGCTGTCCTTGCGCTCACGCAGCGTGAGCGCAATCGCAGCCACAATGCCTACTAGCAAGAGTACGGCAGCGACCTCCATCGGATAGATGTATTTTGTGTAGAGCAACACACCCAACGCCTTGGTGTTGTTAGCCTGCGCAGCCAACACTTCTGGCGTTTGTGGGCCTTCGCTCAATCGAAAACCGCCCATGAGCACGAAGCCCATCTCTAGAGCTATCAGAGCGCCGACTCCGGCAGCGAGCGGAAAATGCTTCCAAAAGCCTTTGCGCACTTCATCCATGTTGATATCCATCATCATGATCACAAAGAGGAAGAGCACCATCACCGCGCCGACGTAAACGAGCACTAAAGTGATCGCCAAAAATTCAGCTTTCAGCAAAATCCAAATCGCAGCGGCTTGAAAGAAAGCCAGTACAAGAAAAAGCGCGGCATGCACCGGGTTACGAGCCGTGATGACTCGGAAGGCTGCAAAAAGCAACACCGCCGAGAACACGTAGAAGAGGCCAGTTTTAATATCCATTGTTTGTTTTTTCGTTATTGTTTAACGTGCTGCTTCTTGGGCAACGCGGTTAGCGGTATTTCGCATCCGCCGCTCTGTTGGCCGCGATTTCTTTTTCGTAGCGGTCGCCCACAGCCAGCAGCATGTCTTTGGTGAAATACAAATCACCGCGTTTCTCGCCGTGGTATTCCAAAATGTGCGTTTCCACAATCGAATCCACCGGGCAGCTTTCTTCGCAGAAGCCGCAGAAGATGCATTTCGTCAAATCGATGTCGTAGCGCGTCGTGCGGCGGCTGCCGTCATCGCGCACTTCGGATTCAATCGTGATCGCCATCGCGGGGCAGACGGCTTCGCAGAGCTTACAAGCAATGCAGCGCTCTTCACCGTTTTCGTAGCGGCGCAGCGCATGCAGGCCACGGAAACGCGGCGATTGCGGCGTTTTTTCCTCGGGGAACTGCACTGTAATTTTGCGTCGAAAGGCATGCTTGCCCGTTAATGCAAAGCCTTTAAAAAGCTCAATCAGTAAAAAGCTGCCGAGAAAATCTTTGACAGAAAAGCGCGATGGCGTATGAGGATTTGCGAGAGTCGTTAATGACATGATGCCCTTGCCTTATTTCCAAATATTCCAAGAAGTCTGCATCCACAGACCGACCACCACCAACCACACCAACGTGACGGGGATAAAAATTTTCCAGCCCAAGCGCATGATCTGGTCATAGCGAAAGCGCGGGAAGGTAGCGCGTGTCCAAATGAATATGCTGACCACGCAGAAAGTCTTGACACCAAGCCAGATCCAGCCCGGAATCCAATTGAAGAAGGCGCTGTCAATCGGAGGCAGCCAGCCGCCCAAAAACATGATCACAGCCAGAATCGATACGAGCCACATGTTGGCGTATTCCGCCAAGAAAAACATCGCAAACGACATGCCGGAATACTCCACCATGTGACCCGCCACGATCTCAGATTCGCCTTCGACGACGTCAAACGGATGACGATTGGTCTCAGCCAGGCCAGAAATGATGTATACGACGAAGATAGGCAACAACGGCAGCCAGTTCCAAGAGAGGAAGTTCAAACCCATCTCAGCAAAGTAGCCAGTGGCTTGGCTCATGACGATGCCCGTCATGTTGAGCGTACCAGCCACCATGAGCACCACCACGAAGCAAAAGCCCATGGCAATCTCATAACTCACCATCTGCGCAGATGCGCGCAGTGCTCCGAGGAAGGCGTATTTGGAATTCGATGCCCAGCCCGCGATGATCACGCCATAGACTTCCATCGAAGTGATGGCCATAAGGAAAAGTAAGCCCGCATTGATGTTGGCCAGCGCCATGTCGGGGCCGAATGGCACCACCGCCCAAGCAGCGAGCGCTGGCATGATCGTCATGATCGGGCCGATGAAGAACAGGCCTTTGCTCGCCGCAGCGGGCACAATGATTTCTTTGGTAAGCAGCTTCAGGGCATCGGCAATCGGCTGCAACAAGCCCAGCGGGCCCACACGATTCGGACCCTGGCGAATTTGCATCCAGCCGATAAATTTACGCTCCCAGAGTGTGAGGTAAGCCACCGAAAGCATGACGGGCACTACGACCGCGATGATCTTCATCAGCGTCCAAAGCACAGGCCATGCCGCGCCTTGCCACCAGTTGGCAACAATCAGGCCATTGGCCCAAGCGTGAAAAGCGTCAATCATGCGGCAACCTCTTCGAGTTGACCGGCTTTATCACCCGCATGAGCATCCGAAGTTGCTTGTAAAGCAGGGGCTCGGCGGGTGAGGCTGTCGAGCTGATAGATCGAAGCCGTGGCTGGTTCATCGGCAACTTTGCTCAGATCAATGACAGCGCTTGTTGCGTTGCTCAGCTTTGCAGCACTCACAAATTCCTTGTCGCCCTTTAGAGCAGTCGCAGCCACATCTTGCACGGTTTCAAAATCAAAACCTGGGAGCGATAGCATGTTGCCCAAGACGCGCAACACTTTCCATGCGGGACGCGTCTCACCCAGCGGCTTGACCACACCATGAAAACTCTGAATACGGCCTTCGGCATTAATGAATGTGCCCGCCGTCTCGGTGAAAGGAGAAATTGGCAGAAGCACATCGCTGAAAGCCAGATTGGTTTTGAACGGGCTGAGCGTGATCACCATGTCGGCTTGCACCGCAGCTTTGGCGGCGGTGTCGTGCTCAGGCTCGTTGTTGAGCAAAATCATTGCCTTCATGCCGCTTTGCCCGCTTGTCATCTGCAAGGCGGTCTTACCATTCATTGCAGGTTGCGCGCCCACGAGCTGCGCGCCCACGGTGTTGGCAGCTTCTGTGAGATAGCCCACGGTTGCACCCGTTTGCTGGCCAATCCATTGCGCTAAAGCCAAGAGGCTAGATGCGTTGGCGTGATGCGCTGCGGCGTTGCCAAGCAAGATTGCTTTGCGCTCACCTTTGAGGAGTGATTTGGCGATTTTCTTTGCAGCCTCCGTGGCCTCACCAGCAGCAGGCGCTTGCACGCCCTTCTCAGCTGCAATCGCTGCGGCCACATCGGCCAAAGCATTAGCCCATTGCGCAGCAGACACGGTGATCGTGTTGGCTACAGGCATGGCCCAGTCATACGATACCGAATTGATAGCATTTACCGCACATCCTTTGCGCTCTGACTGGCGAATTCGTTGTGCAAATAAGGGATGATCTTTACGCAGATTGCTGCCGACGATCAGAGCGCTTTGCAAGCTGGAGAGCGATGCAATTGAAGTACCGAGCCAGCGCACGCCCTCGAACTTTGCAACTTCTGCACCACGCAAACGCGCATCCACGTTGTCCGAGCCCAAGCCGCGCACAAATTGCGTAGCCAGATATAGCTCTTCCAAAGTGCTATGCGGACTGAGCAATGCGCCGATGCTGTCTGCACCCTGCTCTGTCTTAATCTGCTTCAAACCATTGGCCACGTATTCCAGCGCAGTTTGCCAATCGACTTCTTTCCATTGGCCTCCTTGCTTGAGCATCGGCGTTTTCAAGCGATCCGCGCCATTCAAAGCCTCATAACTAAAGCGATCACGATCCGCAATCCAGCATTCGTTCACTGCTTCGTTCTCAAACGGTACAACGCGCATCACCGCGTTGCTTTTTACTTGCACAATCAAGTTCGCGCCCGTCGAATCATGCGGGCTGACCGATTTGCGGCGCGAGAGTTCCCAAGTGCGTGCGCTGTAGCGGAAAGGCTTGCTTGTGAGTGCGCCTACGGGGCAAATATCGATCATGTTGCCCGAGAGCTCAGAATCAATCGTCTCGCCCAATACAGTTTCGATTTCGGCATGCTCACCGCGATGGCTCATGCCCAGCTCCATCACGCCAGCCACCTCTTGACCAAAGCGTACGCAGCGCGTGCAGTGAATACAGCGGCTCATCTCTTCCATCGAGATCAGCGGGCCAACATCTTTGTTGGCTACCACACGCTTTTCTTCATCGTAGCGCGAGCTGCTCTTGCCATAGCCCACAGCCAAATCTTGCAACTGGCACTCGCCACCTTGATCACAAATCGGGCAATCGAGAGGATGATTGATCAGCAAAAACTCCATCACCGATTGCTGGGCTTTGATCGCTTTGTCGCTCTTGGTACGCACGATCATGCCTTGCGTCACCGGCGTGGCGCAAGCAGGCATGGGCTTGGGTGCTTTTTCCACATCGACCAAGCACATGCGGCAATTGGCCGCGATGCTCAGCTTCTTGTGATAACAAAAATGCGGAATGTAGGTGCCACACTTCTCAGCCGCATGCATGATCATGCTGCCTTCAGTGATTTCTACCTTATGACCGTCGATATCGAGTTCAACCATATTCTTCTCTCTGATCAGGCCGTCACTGCTTCAGACGCTGCTGATTTCTGCGCCGCTTCAATCTTGGCCGCAAACTCAGGCCGGAAATGCTTGAGCATTGCGCGGACAGGCATCGCGGCTGCATCTCCCAAGGCGCAGATGGTACGGCCCATGATGTTCTCGGCCACGTTATCGAGCTTTTGCAAATCTTCCGAGCGGCCTTGGCCGTGCTGAATCCGATCGACCATGCGCCAGAGCCAGCCCGTACCTTCACGGCAGGGCGTGCATTGGCCGCAGGATTCGTGCATGTAGAAATACGATAAACGCAGCAGGCTTTCCACCATGTCGCGGGTTTCGTCCATCACAATCACTGCACCAGACCCGAGCATCGAGCCGGCTTTTGCAATCGAGTCGTAATCCATCGTGCATTGCATCATCACGTCTGCGGGTAGCACGGGCGACGACGAGCCACCGGGAATCACAGCCTTGAGTTTTTTGCCGCCCTTCATGCCGCCTGCGAGTTCGAGCAGTTTGGCAAAGGGCGTGCCCATCGGCACTTCGTAGTTGCCGGGCTTTTCTACATCGCCAGAGACAGAGTAAATCTTCGTGCCGCCGTTGTTAGGCTTGCCGCACTCCAAATAGGCTTGGCCGCCATTGCGAATGATCCACGGCACAGCAGCGAAGGTTTCGGTGTTGTTAATCGTGGTGGGCTTGCCATAGAGGCCATAGCTGGCAGGAAACGGCGGCTTGAAGCGCGGCTGGCCTTTTTTGCCTTCGAGCGATTCAAGCAAAGCGGTTTCTTCGCCGCAGATGTATGCGCCAAAACCGTGGAAAGCATGCAGCTGAAATTTGAAGCCGCTGTTTGCGACGTTGTCGCCCAGCAAGCCCGCAGCGCGCGCTTCTTCCAACGCCTCTTCAAAGCGCTCATACTCTTTGAAAATTTCGCCGTGGATGTAGTTGTAGCCGACCGATGCGCCAATCGAGTAGCCCGCAATGATCATGCCTTCGATCACGATGTGCGGGTTGTACATGAGGATGTCACGGTCTTTGCATGTGCCTGGTTCGCCTTCATCGGAGTTGCAAACAATGTATTTCTGGCCGGGGAATTGGCGGGGCATGAAGCTCCACTTCAATCCGGTCGGAAAGCCTGCACCGCCTCGGCCACGCAGTGCTGACAACTTCAGCTCTGCAATCACTTGATCGGCCGTCATGCCTGCGGGTATTTCTTTGCCTTCGGCATCTTGGCTCGTGGGCAGTTTGTTGCCCTGCGCATCGAATCCTAAGATTTTGCGTAAGGCTTGGTAGCCGCCGCGTGCGAGGTAATCTTTCAAGCGCCAATTGTTGCCATCAAGATCCGCATAAATTTGCGGGTTGATGTGGCGGCCGTGGAAGCAGGTTTCAATGCCATTGGCTTGGAATTGAGAGAGAATTTGAGCTGCTGTTGTCATCACAATACCTTTGAGCGTTATGCCGGTGTTGCGGTTTTCAGACCGTCTAGAAGTTGATCCAATTTTTCATGGCTCATGAAGCTGCACATGCTGCGATCGTTCACGAGCATCACGGGCGCATCCGCGCAAGCGCCCAAGCATTCGCTGGGCTGCACAGTAAACATTTTGTCTTTCGTCGTGCCATAGGGCTCTACGCCGAGCTTGCTGCACACATGATCCAGCGCCTTTTGCCCGCCGCGAAGCTGGCAAGGCAAATTGGTACACACGTTGAGCTTGTATTGGCCCACGGGTTTTTGGTTGTACATGTTGTAGAAGGTGGTGACTTCATGCACCGCCATCACTGGCATGCCCAAGTATTCGCCAATCTGCTTCTCAGACTCTGCACTGACCCAGCCCTGCTCATTTTGCACGACTGCCAAGCAGGCCATCACAGCCGATTGCTTTTGATCGGCAGGGTATTTGGCGACTTCGTCATCGAAGCGCTGTTTCGTAGCTTCCGCGATCATCGGTCAATCTCCCCAAAAACGACATCCATCGTGCCGATCACGGCCACAGCATCGGCAATCATGTGGCCACGACACATCTCGTCCAACGCGGCCAAATGTGCGAAGCCGGGAGCGCGAATTTTGAGGCGATAAGGTTTGTTCGCGCCATCGCTGACCATGTAAATACCAAACTCGCCTTTGGGATGCTCGACTGCCGCATACGCTTCACCTTCGGGCACTGCGAAGCCTTCAGTGAAAAGCTTGAAGTGATGAATCAGCTCTTCCATGTTGGCCTTCATGGATTCGCGGTCGGGCGCGGCGACTTTATGGTTGTCGGTGATCACTGGGCCGGGGTTCACGCGCAGCCACTCAACGCATTGCTTAATGATGCGATTCGATTGATTCATCTCTTCCATGCGTACCAAGTAGCGGTCGTAGCAATCGCCTGTTTTGCCAACGGGAATATCAAAATCCATGCGGTCATAAACATCGTAAGGACATTTTTTGCGCAGATCCCAAGCGATGCCTGAGCCGCGCAGCATCGCACCTGTAAAGCCGAGATTTTTCGCGCGCTCTGGCGTGACGATGCCAATGCCGACGGTGCGCTGCTTCCAAATGCGGTTATCCGTCAAAAGCGTGTGGTATTCAGCCAGGCATTGATCAAAACGTGTAGCAAAGTCGCCGATGAAATCGAGCAAACTGCCCTGGCGGTTGTCGTTCATTTTGGCGAGCGCTTTGGCATTGCGCACTTTGCTGGCTTTGTATTGCGGCATCGTATCGGGCAGATCACGATAGACACCACCGGGGCGGAAATAGGCCGCATGCATGCGCGCGCCGCTCACGGCTTCATACATGTCAAACAAATCCTCCCTCTCTCGGAAGGCATACAACATGATCGCCATCGCGCCGCAATCGAGCCCATGGCAACCGAGCCAGAGCAAATGATTAAGCAGGCGCGTGATCTCTGAGTACATCACGCGGATGTATTGCGCACGCTCAGGCACTTCAATGCCCATCATCTTTTCAATGGCCAAGCAATACGCATGCTCGTTGCACATCATCGAGACGTAATCCAAACG
>JANMDU010000071.1:0-5162 GCA_031376455.1 Variovorax sp.
CCAAACTTGCCAAGCTCAAAACGGATTCGCTGCCGCTCGTTAAAGGCAAGCCGCGCATGGGTTGCCCAATCAGCCATGTCGGCAAATTGATTGCCATTGGTCTCAACTACGCGGATCACGCTGCTGAAGCGGGCATGCCGATCCCGAAAGAACCCATCGTCTTTCAAAAAGCCACGAGCTGTATTCAGGGGCCCAATGATGATGTGATGTTGCCCAAAAGATCGGTGAAGACGGATTGGGAGGTGGAGCTGGGCGTGGTGATCGGCAGCATGGCCTCTTATGTGTCTCTCAAAGACGCCTTGAATTATGTCGCGGGCTATTGCACGATCAATGATGTGAGCGAACGCGAATATCAGCTCGAGCGCGGCGGCACTTGGGACAAAGGCAAGGGCTGCGACACCTTTGGCCCGATTGGGCCTTGGCTGGTGACGCGCGACGAAGTGCCGCATCCGCAAAAGCTCGGCATGTGGCTCGATGTCAATGGCAAGCGCATGCAAACTGGCTCCACCAAAACCATGATTTTTGGTGTGGCGAAACTCGTTAGCTATGTGAGCCAATTCATGACCCTGCTGCCCGGCGACATCATCACGACTGGCACACCACCCGGCGTGGGCATGGGTGTAAAAACGAACGGGCAATCAACGCCCATCTACCTCAAGAGCGGCGATGAGATGCGCCTAGGCATTGAGGGCTTGGGTGAGCAAATACAGAAAGTGGTGACTTACAAAAGGCGCTAAAGGATGTGTCAAGAGGGCTTTAAAAGCGACTCTGGAGAGTCGTTTTTAAAGAGAAATCGACACCTAGCCGGCATAGAATATGCTCAGAATGCTATTGAATTAATAGTAACCATTGCAGATTCTCAAGTGTGCTTACATCGTCACCGCATCCGCCGCATCCTTGTACTCCGCGATTTGATCAAAGTTCAAATACTTGTAAATATTGCTGCTGTCTTGGTTGATCACGCCGATGTCTGCCAAGTATTCGGCTTTTGTGGGGATACGGCCTAATTTTGAGCAGGTGGCGGCTAGTTCGGCGGAGCCGAGATAGACGAAGGTGTTTTTGCCTAGGCGGTTAGGGAAGTTTCAGGTAAGCTTGACATACATTACCTACATACATCATAATATCAAGAATGCAAACATTTTCCTTTAACCGAACACAGATTTATCTGACGGCCGCTCAGCAAAGCGCCTTGGCTGCCATGGCGCAAGCGCAGAGTAGCTCAAGCAGCGCTTTGATTCGCGAGGCGATTGATGGGTACATCGCAGCGCATCAGCCTGCTAGCAAGCTGGCTCGTCGATTGGCCGTGGCGGGAAGCTGGCAGGCCAATCCAGACGCTCCTAGCCTGCGTGAGCTGCGCGGCGAGGAGCGCTCATTTTGAGCACCGGCTCAAAGCCCAGCGTCCAGCGCACTGCGCAACGTGAGCCTTTGGTTGATACCGATGTGTGGATCGACTACCTGCGCGGCTATCCGCAAGCCACGGCCTTCGTCAAGCAACTGCCCGAGCGCGTTTGGATCAGCGCGGTAAGCGTGGCTGAATTGCATGCAGGCGTGCGCGAGGGCGCAGAGCGCGAGGCGCTCTCAATGCTGATCTCTTCGCTGGACGTGGCAGATTTGACATCTGAGATAGCCGCGCGTGGCGGCTTGCTGCGCCGAGACTATGGCCGCTCGCATGGCGTAGGTTTGAATGACGCGTTGATTGCCGCGACGGCGATGGGGCTGGATTTGCAGTTGCTGACTTTGAATGTGAAGTATTACCCGGCGCTGGATAAGCAACAGATTAAGAGGGCTTATAGCAAGGTATGAGCAGCACTCGCTAAGGCGGCAAAAATGTCAGAGTTATGCATTTATGCCAATTTCGACATAAAATAAGGCATGAGCCCAACTCATAAACCACTCGTTTGGCTTCGCAGTGCCGTCAAAACGCCGCCTTTTTCTACCGAGGCGCGGCTTGAGGCGGGCATGCTCCTGAGGCAATTGCAGCGCGGCGATTTGATTGCGATGCCACTGTCTCGCCCGATGCCCTCGATTGGCAAAGCCTGTCATGAGTTGCGCATTGTGGACAAAGCCAAGAGTTGGCGCATCGTGTACGCATTGCACAGCCAAGCGATTGTTGTGCTGCATGTGTTTCAGAAAACCACGCCGCAAACACCCAAGGCGGCGATTGATCTGTGCCGAGCGCGCTTGAAAGAATTTATTGACGCTGTTGAATCTGATGAGAAGGAGTAAACCATGTCTCAAACCCTGAAGAAAAGATTGCAAAACACCGATTGGCAAATCGGCAACGCAGAAGATTTTCTGCAACTGAGCAGCGAGGAAAGCACGCTGATTGATATTCGCCTCGCGCTCTCCCAAGCGGCCAAGCAATCGCGCATCAAGCAAGACCTGTCTCAAGCCGAGCTCGCCCAACGCATGAAATCCAGCCAATCCCGCATCGCCAAAATCGAGGCGGCTGATCCCAGTGTGTCGATTGATTTGATGGTGAAGGCGCTGGTCGCGTCTGGGGCGGGACGCAGGGAGATCGCGCAGGCTTTGCGGTGATCAGCGAAACACTCACCATTTAATGCGCCTTCAATACAAATATGAATCAAACCTCAAAGACACCTCTTTATGTGCCACCCGTTTCGATCAGCACCGATGATCCCGCGTTTCACGGGGATCTGTTTAATCGAGAAAACTTAGCCAAACGATTGACGGATTGCATTGATCGCTTGCCCAGTGGCGGTGTAATTGCAATTGACGCGCCTTGGGGTGAGGGTAAGAGCTGGTTTGGGCAACATTGGCATAACAAGCTCAAAGCGGATGGGTATCGAACGGCTTTCATCAATGCATTTGAACGTGATTATGTGGAAGAGCCGTTTGTGATGCTCGTTTCCGAGCTCATGGATGGTCTCAATATATCTGAGAAATCTAAACTCAAGGCATCTGGAGTAGCTGTTGCAAAAGCGCTAGCACCTTTGGCAGCAAAGAGTGCGATCAATGCACTTGCGCAACTTGTGACTGGCACAACTAATCTTTCTGAAAAAATTGACGATCAATTGGAAAAGGCGGGTCATGCTATTGCTGCTGGAGCTGAAAAACTTCTTTCCAAACAGATCGAAGATTATGAGAAAAGCAAGGTTGCTGTTGCTGGTTTCCGTAAAACTCTTGGTGAGTTAGCTGCCGCTGAAGATAAGCCAATCGTAATTTTTGTTGATGAACTGGATCGTTGCAAGCCAGAGTTTGCCGTCAAACTGATTGAGCGAATCAATCACTTTTTTGAAATGCCCAAGGTTGTCTTTGTTCTACTGTTGAATCGTGATCAACTATGCAAAGCGATCAAAGGAGTGTATGGAGGTGAAATAGACGCCGATCGATACCTGTCCAAGTTTATTCATCTGATTCTTGCATTACCAAAGTCACATGAAATGCCTCACACTGGGCGCAGTGCCAATGTAGTTTATTGTCAAGATGTGATGAAGCGCTTTGGACTCTCGCACTTAGATTTTGCAGAAGATATGGGAGCATGGGCTAATCTGAGCGGCATGTCGCTCAGAGATGTTGAGCGCTCAGTAGGCTTGTTATCGCTATCGCAAATCGACAACGAAAATGCCGTTTGGTTGTGTTGGCCAATCGTATTAAAAGTAACTCAACCCGCGATTTTTGCTGGCGTTTTAAAGAAGGAGAGACTTGCTAATCAATCGTGTATTGAAATGATTGAGCGGTATGAAAGAGTTCGAAGTGGAGGTAAATATATTGAGTTATTTACTGATGCATGGAAAAACCTGCACTCAGTGCATGCTCGCGGGGACGACCAAGATCACGTTATGAAAATGAATGAGTTTGCGGCAAAAAAATTCACAAATTTTCGAAGAAGCTCTGCAGAAAATTTGTTGTCTTATTTCTTCGGTGCAGTTGATATCTTTACAAAATAAAAACGACTCCGAAGAGTCGTTTTCTTAAAGAGAAATCAGCATCTAGCCGGCATGGAATGTGCGCAGATTGCTATTGAATTAATAGTATTCGTTGCAGACTCCGTAGCGCGCTTACACCGTCACCGCATCCGCCGCTTCTTTGTATTCAGCAATCTGGTCAAAGTTCAAATACTTGTAAATTTTGCTGCTGTCTTGGTTGATCACGCCAATGTCGGCCAAGTATTCGGCTTTGCTGGGGATGCGGCCTAGCTTGGAGCAGATGGCGGCGAGTTCGGCGCTGCCCAAATAGACAAAGGTGTTTTTGCCTAGGCGGTTGGGGAAGTTGCGGGTGCTCGTGCTCATCACCGTTGCGCCTTCTTTGACCTGGGCTTGGTTGCCCATGCACAAGCTGCAGCCGGGCATTTCCATGCGGGCGCCAGCGTTGCCGAAGACGCCGTAGTGGCCTTCTTCGGTGAGTTGCTGCGCGTCCATCTTCGTGGGCGGGGCCATCCACAGCTTGACGGGGATGTCTCGCTTGCCTTCCAAGAGCTTGGAGGCGGCGCGGAAGTGGCCGATGTTGGTCATGCAAGAGCCGATGAAGACTTCGTCGATTTTGCTGCCTGCCACGTCAGACAAGGTTTTTGCGTCATCCGGGTCGTTCGGGCAGCAGACAATTGGCTCGGTGATCTCGGCCAAATCGATCTCGATGATGGCGGCGTATTCTGCGTCTGTATCTCCCTTCAAAAGCTGCGGGTTCGCGAGCCACTTTTCCATTTCTTTGATGCGGCGGCCAATGGTGCGGGCATCTTGGTAGCCTTGGGCGATCATGTTTTTCAGGAGCACGATGTTGCTGGTGATGTACTCTTGAATAGGCTCTTTGTTGAGCGCAATGGTGCAACCTGCGGCGGAGCGCTCGGCGGAGGCATCACTCAATTCAAACGCTTGCTCAACCTTCAATTCTGGCAAACCTTCGATTTCCAAAATGCGGCCCGAGAAGATGTTGACCTTGCCGGTTTTCGCGACCGTGAGGAGGCCGGCTTTGATGGCATACAGCGGAATGGCATGTACCAAATCGCGCAGCGTCACGCCGGGCTGCATCGTGCCTTTGAAGCGCACCAAGACGCTCTCAGGCATGTCTAGAGGCATCACGCCGGTAGCCGCGCCGAAAGCGACCAAGCCAGAGCCAGCTGGGAAGCTGATGCCAATCGGGAAGCGCGTGTGGCTGTCGCCGCCTGTGCCCACGGTATCGGGCAACAGCATGCGGTTGAGCCA
>JANMDU010000122.1:0-70936 GCA_031376455.1 Variovorax sp.
TCCATCAAATCGAAAATCTCATCGGCCTTGGCTTGCGGGATATTATTTTTCTCAGCGCCTGCGCGAAACGTGCCGCGATGCTCGGCCATCTCTTCCGCTTTTTTCTTACCCATCGCGCGGCGCAGCAAATCTGCGCCACCGAGCGAATAGCCGCCCAAGATCTGCGCGGTTTGCATCACCTGCTCTTGATAGACCATGATGCCGTAGGTCTCAGAGAGCATCTCTTCGACCAAGGGATGCGGATACTCAATCTCCTCGCGGCCATGCTTGCGCGCCACGAAGCTCGGGATCAAATCCATCGGGCCGGGGCGATAGAGCGCATTCAGCGCAATCAAATCTTCCAGCCGCGTGGGCTTAGCATCACGCAGCATGCCTTGCATGCCTCGGCTTTCAAACTGGAACACAGCTTCGGTTTTGCCGTCTGCAAACAGCTTGTAGGTATGCGCATCTTTGAGCGGAATCGCTTCGAAAGAAAAATCTTTTTGCCCCGGATGGCGCTGAATAATGAAGTCTTTGGCAAGCTCCAAAATCGTGAGTGTGGCCAAACCTAAGAAGTCAAACTTGACGAGGCCCACCGCCTCTACATCGTCTTTGTCGTATTGGCTCACCGCAGAATCACTGCCCGGCTGCTGATACAACGGACAAAAATCGGTGAGCTTGCCCGGCGCGATCAATACGCCACCTGCGTGCATGCCCACGTTGCGCGTCATGCCTTCTAGTTTTTGCGCCATGTCCACCAAAGTGCGCACTTCTTCCTCGCGGTCGTAGCGCTCTTGGAAGACCGGCTCGGCTTTTAGCGCGCCCTCTAACGTGATGTGTTGCCCCGGCTTATTAGGAATGAGCTTGCTGATGCCATCGCAAAAGGTGTAGCTCATATCCATCACGCGGCCCACATCGCGCACAGCAGCTCTTGCAGCCATCGTGCCGAAAGTCACGATCTGGCTCACCGCATCTTTGCCGTATTTCGCTTTCACATAATCAATCACACGATCACGATTGGCTTGGCAAAAATCAATATCAAAGTCGGGCATGGAGACCCGCTCAGGATTTAAGAAACGCTCAAACAGCAACTTGTATTGCAGCGGATCAAGATCGGTAATTTTGAGCGAATAAGCCACGAGCGAGCCCGCGCCCGAGCCGCGCCCAGGGCCGACCGGGCAGCCATTGCTTTTGGCCCATTGGATGAAATCTCCCACGATTAAGAAGTACCCGGGGAAACCCATTTTGAGAATCGTACCGATCTCGAACTCGAGCCGAGCGAGATACTCTGGCAATTGCTTCTCGCGCTCTGCCGCATCAGGGTAGAGCATCAACATGCGCTCTTTCAAACCCTCATGAGAGACATGGCGAAAGTAATCATCAGCGGAGAGCTGCTGGCCATTGACGAGGGGCGTGGGAAATTCTGGCAGCTTTGATTTTCCTAGTTCAAGACTGACGTTGCAGCGCTGCGCAATCGCCAGCGTATTCGCCAAAGCGCTGGGCAAATCAGCAAAAAGCTCGGCCATCTCAGCGCTCGTTTTGAAATACTGCTCACGCGTAAATTTGCGCACACGCCGAGCATTGCCCAAAATCTCACCTTCCGAAATACAAATGCGCGCTTCATGCGCCTCGTAATCTTCGCGCCTCAAAAACTGCACAGGATGCGTGGCAACCACGGGAAGCTTGCACTTGGCCGCGAGCGCGACGGCTGCTGCCACATGAGTCTCATCATCGGCGCGGCCTGCGCGTTGCAGCTCAATGTAGAAGCGGTGCGGAAACATAGCGGTGAGTTGCAACGCAAGTTCATTCGCCTTGGCAACATCTCCTTGCATCAGAGCTGCGCCCAAAGGCCCAGCCTGCGCACCGGAAAGTAAAATCAAACCTTCAGACAATTCATTGAGCCAAGCCAATTTGCAAACCGCGTTGGCTCGCACGGCGTTTTGAGTCCAGCCACGCGAGATCAGCTCGCATAGATTCAGGTAGCCAGTTTTGTTTTGCGCGAGCAGCACGATGCGCGATGTCGCGAGCTCTTTGCCACTTTCAGCACCGCCCATATCCAACAGCAACTCCGCGCCTACGATAGGCTTCACACCTGCTCCACGCGTGCTTTTGTAAAACTTCACCACGCCAAACAGATTGTTGAAATCTGTGAGCGCTAGCGCACCTTGTTTATCTAGCGCAGCAGCGGACGATACATCGTCCAATCGCACTGTGCCATCCACCACAGAAAATTCAGAGTGCAAACGCAGATGAACGAAGGATGAAATTTCAGAAGAAGTTGTGCTGCTCATCAAAGCATTTTAGGGTCACAGAATGCAAAAAAACCGCATCGACACGCGCCTTTTCGGTTTTTTTGATTGCTATTAAAAAAATAGCGCCTCGCGCAGTATATATGCCGGCTACTGGTTGATTCTTCTTATAAAAAGGCTCACAAATAGCTTACAGCAATGATCTCGTAATGCTTCTCGCCGCTTGGCGTAAACACCACCACCGTATCGCCCTCTTCCTTGCCGATCATGGCTCGCGCGACGGGCGATGCCACGTTGACCAAGCCCAGCTTCAAATCCGCCTCATCTTCGCCCACGATTTGATATTTAAGCTTCGCGCCGGTGTCTTCGTCTTCCAGCTCCACCGTCGCACCAAACACCACACGGCCACCGGCATCCATCTCCGTGGGATCAATCACTTGCGAGGTTGAGAGCTTGCTCTCAATCTCTTGAATGCGCCCTTCGATAAAACCTTGGCGGTCTTTCGCCGCATCGTATTCAGCGTTCTCGCTTAAATCGCCTTGCGCACGTGCCTCAGAGATCGCATTGATCACCCAAGGGCGCTGCACGGTCTTGAGGTCATGCAATTCGATACGCAATTTTTCTGCGCCGCGTTTGGTAATAGGAATAGTAGCCATGGTGAAAGTCTCGAAAAGGAATACTGAATAAGTGTCTCTACAAAAAGCAAACCGCTGGCTTGAGGGCCAGCGGTTTGTTTGTTATGCCTTAATTTTAGCGCAGGCTAGCTTGTGATTCAAGCCACCTTAGGCGAGTTGGGCATGCATTTCTTGCACTGAAATCACACCCAGATTGTCGATGTATTTCATGCCTTCCACAGCTGCTTCTGCGCCGGCAATCGTGGTGAAGGTGGTCACTCTTGCAAGTAGCGAAGACGTGCGGATCGCGCGGCTGTCGGTGATCGCGTTGCGGCGCTCTTCTACGGTGTTGATCACCAAACAAATCTCATTGTTTTTGATCATGTCCACCACATGCGGTCGACCTTCTGTGACTTTGTTGACCGTTTGCACGTTAATGCCAGCAGCAGCAATTGTTGCTGCCGTGCCTTTGGTGGCGATCAAATCAAAGCCCATGGCGACTAGCTCTTTGGCCACTTCGACGGCGCGCGCTTTGTCGTTGTTTTTCACGGTAAGGAAGACTTTGCCATTCTTGCTGCCGTCTTTCTTAGTCGGGCGGGGCAATGTCGTTCCTGCGCCTAGCTGGCTCTTGACAAAAGCCTCGCCAAAGGTTTTACCCACGCCCATCACTTCGCCAGTAGATTTCATCTCAGGGCCGAGAATCGTGTCCACACCGGGGAATTTCACAAATGGGAACACGGCTTCTTTCACGCTGAAATAAGGCGGCGTGACTTCTTTGGTGATGCCTTGGCTCACAAGCGATTGACCTGCCATACAACGCGCTGCAACCTTGGCCAATTGAATGCCAGTGGCTTTGCTCACATAAGGCACAGTGCGGCTGGCGCGAGGGTTCACCTCGAGCACGTAGATCACGTCTTTGCCCTCACGATGCTGAATGGCGAACTGCACATTCATCAAACCGACAACAGACAGGCCCGCAGCCATCTCACGCGTCTGGCGCTTGAGCTCATCAATCGTCTCGCTTGAGAGCGAATACGGCGGCAGCGAACAAGCCGAGTCACCACTGTGTACACCCGCTTGCTCAATATGCTCCATCACGCCGCCGATAAACGTCACGCCGAGGCAATCGCGGATGCAATCGACATCGCATTCAATGGCATCGTTTAAGAAGCGATCCAGCAAGACGGGAGAGTCGTTGGAGACTTTCACGGCTTCCTTCATGTAGCGCTCCAAATCGCGCTGCTCATGCACGATCTCCATCGCGCGGCCACCGAGCACATAGCTGGGGCGCACGACGAGCGGGTAGCCTAGGCTTTGAGCTTTCTCTAGTGCTTCGGGCTCAGTGCGAGCGGTTGCATTCGGCGGTTGCTTCAAGCCTAGCTTATGCAGGAGCGCAGAGAAACGCTCGCGGTCTTCCGCAGCATCAATCATGTCGGGCGTGGTGCCGATGATGGGCACACCGTTGGCTTCTAAATCCAGCGCGAGTTTGAGTGGCGTTTGGCCGCCGTATTGCACAATCACGCCGACGGGTTTTTCTTTGTCGACAATTTCCAGCACGTCTTCCAGCGTCAGCGGCTCGAAATACAGGCGGTCGCTGGTATCGTAATCTGTGGACACGGTTTCTGGATTGCAGTTGACCATGATGGTCTCGTAGCCATCTTCGCGCATCGCGAGCGCAGCATGCACGCAGCAATAATCGAATTCAATACCTTGCCCAATGCGATTAGGTCCGCCGCCGAGCACCATGATTTTTTTGTTCTGCGTGGGCTCAGCTTCACATTCCGCCACGCCGCCATAAGAAGCGACTTCATACGTGCTGTACATGTAAGCGGTGTTGGTGGCGAACTCTGCCGCGCAGGTGTCTACACGCTTGTAAACGGGGCGTACGCCTTGCGCGCGGCGGGCTTCACGGATGGCTTTGTCTGATGTTTTGAGCAGTTTGGCCAAGCGACGATCTGAGAAACCTTTTTGCTTGAGCTTGAATAACTCTTTGGTGCTGATTGCAGAGAGCGCTTTATCGCCAAGGCTTTCAGTGTGCTTGTCCAACTCCAATTCGATGTTGATGATTTCTTGGATCTGCACCAAAAACCACTTATCGATCTTTGTGATGTCGTGCACTTCGTCAAGCGACCAGCCGCTGGCAAACGCATCGCCGACATACCAAATGCGCTCGGGGCCAGGTGAGCCCAATTCTTTCTCAAGAATCTCACGGTCCTGTGTTTTCTCGTTCATGCCATCCACGCCCACCTCCAAGCCGCGTAGGGCTTTTTGGAAGCTTTCTTGGAAGGTGCGCCCCATTGCCATCACCTCGCCCACGGATTTCATCTGCGTGGTGAGGCGATCATCCGCGTCTTTGAATTTCTCGAAGGCAAAGCGCGGAATTTTCGTGACGACGTAATCAATGCTAGGCTCAAAGCTGGCAGGCGTTGCGCCGCCTGTAATCTCGTTGCGCAGCTCATCAAGCGTGTAGCCACAGGCAAGTTTCGCCGCCACTTTTGCAATCGGGAAACCTGTCGCTTTAGATGCGAGAGCCGATGAACGCGACACACGGGGATTCATCTCAATCACCACCATGCGCCCGTCTGCTGGGTTGATGGAAAACTGCACATTCGAGCCACCCGTATCCACACCAATCTCTCGCAACACGGCCAGCGATGCATTGCGCAGAATTTGGTATTCCTTATCCGTCAAAGTCTGCGCAGGCGCAATCGTGATCGAATCGCCCGTGTGTACGCCCATCGGATCCAAATTCTCAATCGAGCAAATGATGATGCAGTTGTCCGCCTTATCGCGCACCACTTCCATCTCGTATTCTTTCCAGCCAAGCAATGATTCTTCAATCAGCAGCTCATTGGTCGGCGAAGCTTCCAAGCCGCGCTTGCAAATCGTCTCAAATTCTTCCGCGTTGTAAGCAATGCCGCCGCCTGTGCCGCCGAGCGTAAAGCTGGGGCGAATCACGGTGGGAAAGCCTAGCGTCTTCTGCACAGCCCACGCATCGTCCATCGAATGCGCGATACCCGAGCGCGCTGAGCCGAGGCCAATCTTGGTCATCGCGTCTTTGAATTTCAAGCGATCTTCGGCTTTATCAATCGCCTCCGGCGTCGCGCCAATCAGCTCCACCGCTTTGCCCGTGGCCGCGCCTTTGTACTTTTCCAGCACGCCGTTGTGCCACAAATCAAGCGCGCAGTTCAGTGCGGTTTGCCCGCCCATGGTCGGCAAAATCGCATCAGGCTTTTCTTTCGCGATGATTTTTTCAACCGTCTGCCAAGTGATCGGCTCGATATAAGTCACATCTGCCGTAGCCGGATCCGTCATAATCGTGGCAGGGTTGCTGTTGATCAAAATGACGCGATAGCCCTCTTCGCGCAGAGCCTTGCAGGCCTGCACACCAGAGTAGTCAAACTCGCAAGCCTGACCAATAATGATCGGGCCTGCGCCGATGATGAGGATGGATTTAATATCTGTACGTTTTGGCATATTTGATTACCAGAGTTTTCCCTGCCGCCAATCTTCCGGTGGCAGCCAAGTGCTTTGATTGGGATTCGTTGCGTTGATTTGACCTTGGGCAATAGATGCTGCAACCATAGGCTCAATGTTTGATAGCGATTCACAAGTTGCACCGATTCGTGCTCCGAGTCGATTGTTGTGGCGATCCATGACGGATGAGCGCTTGCTGCTGCTCTCCATCACTCTCGTTACAAGCTCAACTGCCTGCGAGCCAAGGGTGTAACTCACAAAAGCGCTAGCCATTGTGTGACGATAGGCATCAAGTGGACCATGCCGGCCGCCCGGCAAATCACTACTGAGCACGTGACTCCACGTGTATGCCAAAACGACTGTGGGATAGCTCGCCAGCAAAAATCCACCTAGCAGCCACCAGCGCAAGCGCTTGATTTTGGAGGCACTCTTCATGGCTTATTTTTCGACTTATCCTTGATAAATCCTATCTTCGAACTACTGTACGAGCTCGATTTAGGAGAATCCATCAATTCATGAATAGCGTCAAACACAGCACGGAAGTTATCGTCGTATTTCTTTTCTAATTTGTTGAGTTGGCGCTTTAAATCGACGTGCTCCGAAAGCATGCCCCTTAGTTTGACGAAGGTACGCATGATTTCGATATTCACAGCGATAGCACGAACGCTTTTGAGCACGCTGGAAAGCATAGCAACGCCTTGTTCTGTGAAGGCGTAAGGCAAGTATTTAGCATTTGCACCACGCTCTGCCGCCAAACCCAAAGAACTCAAAACCTGTTTTGAATCAATAGCTTGCGCGTTTAAGGTCACAGTTTGTGACCTTAAAACAGCCATATCTTCGCGTTCTAGGCGAAACATGAAGTCAGCTGGGAAGCGCTCAAGATTGCGCTGCACGGCTTGGTTAAGAGCCTTCGTCTCGACGCCATACAGAGAAGCCAGTTGTTGCGCTAACAAAACTCTCTGACCCCGAATCAAAAGCACTTGAGATTCGATAACCGAACCGATACTAGCAACCATTTCGCTTTGCAACGACGCTTGAGGCTTGAGCGTACGACTAGCCATCACCGCTTCTCCATCAAAGCGATGAAGCGATCAAAAAGATAGCTGATGTCGTGCGGCCCGGGCGATGCTTCGGGATGGCCTTGAAAGCAGAAGGCGGGTTTGTCGGTACGGGCTAGGCCTTGCAGCGTGTTGTCGAACAGGCTGATGTGTGTGGGGCGCAAGTTCGCGGGGAGCGACTTTTCATCCACCGCGAAACCGTGGTTTTGGCTGGTGATGCTGACGCGGCCATTGTCGAGATCTTTGACCGGATGATTCGCGCCGTGGTGGCCGAATTTCATTTTGAAAGTTTTCGCACCACTGGCCAGCGCCATGATTTGGTGACCTAGGCAAATGCCGAAGGTTGGCACGCCGGCTTCGATGATGGAGCGCGTGGATCGAATAGCGTAGTCGCAGGGCTCTGGATCACCGGGGCCGTTGGATAGGAACACGCCGCTTGGCTTCATGGCGAGCACGTCTTTGGCTGATGTTTGCGCAGGCACGACGGTGACTTGGCAGCCGCGCTGCGCGAGCATTCGTAGTATATTTTTCTTCACGCCATAGTCAAAAGCGACGACGTGAAATTTTGGCGAAGTTTGCTCGCCGTATCCCGTTTTGCCGTCTTCTTTAAACAGCTTCCATTCGGTCTCGGTGAAGGCGTATTGTTCGCTCACGCTGACGACTTTGGCCAAATCTAAGCCCGCCATGGATGGCGCGGCCTTGGCTGTAGCAAGGGCTTTATCAACATGCGCTTGTGTGACTTCTTCGCCAGCCTTGAGCGCCACAATCGCGCCGTTTTGCGCGCCCTTGGTGCGCAGTAGCCGGGTTAGTTTGCGGGTGTCGATGCTGGCAATGGCCACGCAGTTCTCGGCAACGAGGTATTGCGACAAAGTTTGCGTGCTGCGAAAGTTCGATTCGAGAGCTGGCAAATCTTTAATGATGAGGCCCGCAGCGAAGACCTTGCGCGACTCGACATCCTCGATGTTGATGCCGGTGTTACCAATGTGCGGATAGGTCAGCGTGACGATTTGCTGGCAGTAGCTGGGGTCGGTCAAGATTTCTTGGTAGCCCGTCATCGAGGTGTTAAACACCACCTCGCCAACCGTCGAGCCGGGAGCGCCGATGGATTCGCCAATCAAAATCGTGCCGTCTGCCAGAGCGAGGAGGGCGTGGGGATATTTGCCCTTGAGAGAGAAAAGCACTGGGTTAACTCCTACGAGTGTTATTCGTACGCCCAGTGCCGCAAGTCCACCCGTTTGCTGAAATTTTGCTTTACAAATTTAGCGGGGAGAAGACGGTGCTCTTGAGGGGAAATGCTGATTTGCGCTAGGCAGTACGGGGTAATTATTAAGATGAGAGTATAGCTCAGAGGGGTATGCAAAAAATGCATGCGTCGATCAAAGCACGGTCAAGTCGCTCTGGCAGCAGCGCTTGCATGCAGGCAAATCGCTGCCGCAGCGGCCACGTTGAGCGACTCCTGACCACCGGGCTGCGCGATGCGTACATGCGACTGCGCAAGCGATTCCAACTCTTGGCTCACGCCCTGGCCTTCGTGGCCAAAAATATAGGCAAAATCATGCAATTGCCGGCGTATATTCTGCGCAGAGTGCTCATTTTTTGATAGTGAATGCTGCGCTTGCAACACATGCAAAAACTCTCCTCGGTGGCTGCTTGTAACTGCCAGCGGATGCTTGAAATGCTGCAATTGCTCAATTGATGCCGCCTCCACAATCCGCAGCGAAAAATGCGCGCCCATGCCCGCACGCAACACCTTCGGACTCCACAGCGCCACTGTGCCGCTGAGCGCAATGATTTGCTCGTAGCCAAATGCTGCGGCGCTTCGCAAAATACTGCCTGCATTGCCCGGATCTTGCAAGCGATCCAAGATCACGCTGCGTGCGGCGGGCTCAATCGGCACATCTTGCGGCAAAACCAACACCAAGCCGATGCCCGACGCTGATTCCAAACCGCTAATCTCGCGCATGAGTGCATCAGAAATCACTATCGATTTAGTAGCATTCCGCGCACATTCCATGCCGGCTAAATGCTGTTTTAGATCAGAAATCACAGCAATATCAGCTTTTAAACCCCTCGCCTGCGCCGCATCACACAAATGCTCGCCTTCAATCCACACACGGCCACTTTTTCGATACGACGCGCCATCTTGCGCCAACTTACGAAGCTCTTTGATGAGAGCGTTATCTCGCGAAGTGATGATTTCAGGTTTGCTGGTCATACAGCACTCATAGCAATAGCCAAAGCAATCGCTTTTGCAACGGGCGCATAGCTCTTGCGATGCTCCGGCGTTGCGCCATACTTTTTCAATGCCGCCATGTGCTCGGCTGTGCCATAGCCTTTGTGTTGCTTAAAGCCGTATTGCGGATACAGCGCGTGCAACGCATCGCATTGGCGATCCCGCGTGACTTTGGCAATGATCGAGGCCGCACTGATCGATTTAACCAGCGCATCGCCGCCCACAATCGCCTCAGCCAAAATATCAAGCTGTGGAATGTGATTGCCATCCACCAACACTTTCACAGGTTTGAGGCGCAGGCCGCTCACAGCACGCTGCATGGCCAGCATCGTGGCTTGCAAAATATTGAGCCGATCAATTTCTTCGACGCTCGCCTGCCCCACGCTGATGCAGAGCGCTTTGGCATGAATGTCGATAAACAGCTTTTCGCGTCGCAAGGCCGTGAGTTTTTTGGAGTCGTTCAAACCCGCAATCGGATTCAAATCATCCAAAATCACTGCAGCAGCCACCACATTGCCAGCCAATGGCCCACGCCCTGCTTCATCAACGCCTGCTATTAATCCCGGAGCATCCCACGCAAATTCCACTTGCACAACAGGCGTTTTCTTCTTGCGCACGGGCTTAGCATCCGAGCGCTTCTTGCGCGCCTTGGGCACAGGCGGCAGGCTCAGAAGCTCGCTCTGCAGCGATGATTTAAGCGGGCGCGGCATGAGCAAGCACCGATGCAATGGCATGAGCTGAGAGATGCGGCGTATCGCGCAGCAGCTCTTGATGCAAGGCTGCAAAGCGCTGCTGCACAGCACGCATTCTCTCTGGAGAATCAAGCCAAGCCAGCAGAGCCTGGGACAAAGCTTGCGGCGTGGCGGCATCTTGCAGCAATTCAGGAACAACAAACTCGCCGCACAAAATATTGGGCAGCCCCACCCAAGGCTGCATCTGTTTGCGCCGCATGATCAGCCAGCTAAGCCAATGCATGTTGTAAGCGATCACCATCGGGCGCTTGAATAAGGCAGCCTCCAAAGTCGCAGTGCCGCTGGCTACGAGCGCCACATCGCAGGCCGCAAGAGCAACATGCGATTGACCACTCAGGAATTGCACATCGGTCAACACATGCGATTCGCGCGCTGCTTGGCTGATCTTCGCTTTAAGTGATGGAATACAAGGCACTATGAATTTAATAGCACTTCGCGCAGACTTTATGCCGGCTACCACCGCAAAATACCTTGAAATTAGATATTTGATCTCATCTTCTCTGCTGCCCGGCAGCAGCGCGATCACCACATCATCGGCAGACAAGCCAAGCTTCTCGCGGGCAGCATTTTTATCAGGCTGCATCGGTATCACAGGCGCGAGCGGATGCCCCACATAACTGGCAGCAATGCCTGCATCATCGTAGAGCTTTTTTTCAAACGGGAAAATGCAGAGCACATGATCGACCGCAGCGCGCATTTTCTCGATACGCTTAGGCCGCCAGGCCCAGATACTCGGGCTCACGAAGTGCGCCGTGCGGATGCCGGCAGCTTTCAAATCACGCTCCAGATCGAGATTGAAATCTGGCGCATCAATACCTATGAAAATGTCAGGCTTGTCAGAGATCAATCGCACTTTGAGTTCGTTGCGAATTTTAATCAGACCACGGTAGTGCCTGAGCACTTCAACATAGCCGCGCACCGCCAATTTCTCGCTCGGCCACCAAGCCTGCATACCGCGCTGCTGCATTTGCGCGCCGCCGATACCCACAAACTGAGCCTCAGGCCACCGCGCTTTCAAGCCATCTAGCAACAGGCCTCCCAACAAATCACCTGAAGCTTCCCCGGCAACCAGAGCAATACGCATAGCGAAATTTGCTCAGCGAACAATGCCGCGCGTGGCGCTGCTCAAGAAATCCAGCATCGTCTGCACATCGGACGCAGCTTCCGGCTCCGCAGCGCTCAAACTTGCAATCTGAATTTTGGCTGCATCCAGCGTCAAATCGTCGCGATACAAAGCCTTGTGCATTTTCTTGATCGCATCAAGCCGAGCCGAGCTGAAATCACGGCGCTTCAAGCCCACCAAATTCACAGCACGCACAGCCAGAGGATGCCCCTCGACAGTGAGATACGGCGGCACATCTTGCGAGACATGGCTTTGAAAACCAATCATCGCGTGTGCGCCCACATGCACGAACTGATGAATGCCTGATAAGCCCCCAATCACCGCCCAATCACCAATGTGTACATGACCAGCCAGCGTGGCCTGATTGGCCATGATGGTGTGGCTGCCCACTTTGCAATCGTGTGCGATATGCACATAGGCCATAAACCAATTGTCCGAGCCAATGCGCGTGATGCCCTCTTCTTTGTGTGAGCCGCTGTTGAACGTGCAAAACTCTCGGATCGTGTTTCGATCGCCAATGATCAGCTGAGTCGGGAAATCAGCATGCTGCTTGGCATGCGCAGTATCTTGCGACATCGCGCCAATCGAGCTGAATTGGTAAAAGCGATTGTCCTGCCCTATCGTGGTGTGTCCCTCAATCACGCAATGCGGCCCGATCACACTGCCTGCGCCGATATGCACATGAGGCCCAATTAGGCTGTAAGCGCCCACCTCCACTGAGCTATCGAGCTCAGCGCCTGCGCTAACAATAGCCGTTGGATGAATCCGCTGCTGGTTCATGCATCATCTTTCAAAGCGCTCAAACCTTGCGCATCGTACACATCAAATCCGCCTGCACAGCCAGCTCATCGCCCACATAGCCTGCGCAGTTGAATTTATAAATGCCTGCCTTGCTCCGCTCAATCTTAGAGTGCAGGATCAGTTGGTCGCCGGGCTCTACAGGGCGTTTGAAACGGGCATTGTCGATGCCCACAAAATACACCACCATGTTGGGCTCGACGGCTGCTCCCATTGCATCAAAGGCCAGCAAGGCCGAGACTTGCGCCAACGCCTCGAGCGTCAACACGCCCGGCATCACAGGGCGATGCGGAAAATGGCCGGGGAAAAAAGGTTCATTGATCGAAACGTTTTTCAAGCCCTTGATTGAGACACCCTTTTCAATCTCCAACACACGATCCACCAATAAAAATGGATAGCGATGTGGCAGTTTTTCTAGGATTTGGTGAATGTCCATCATGGGATGAGTCTCTTTTTAATTCAGGTAGAACTCTTGCATCTTAGGTCAAGCGTTTTTCTAAGCTGCGGATGCGTTCGCGCAGCTTATGCAATTGTCGCAGCGTCACGGCGTTTTTCTCCCAATCGGCATTTTTATCAACCGGGAAAAAGCCAGTGTAGAGCCCGGGCTCTGTGATCGAGCGCGTCACCGTAGTAGACACTGAGACATTTACATGATCCGCAATGCTCAAGTGCCCCAAGATAGATGCCGCGCCACCAATCGTGCAATACGCGCCAATGATCGCGCTACCCGCCACGCCTGCGTTACCAGCAATTGCCGTGTGTTTACCGATTCGCACGTTGTGGCCGATTTGAATGAGGTTATCGAGCTTGACGCCATCTTCGATCACTGTGTCGTCCAGCGCGCCACGGTCAATGCATGTGTTGGCACCAATCTCCACATCATTGCCGATGCGTACAGCACCTAGTTGTTCAATTTTTTCCCAAGATTTGTCTGAGCGCGGGGCAAAACCGAAACCATCTGCGCCGATGACAACACCGCTATGCAAAATGCAACGCTGGCCGATCTGGCAGCGCTCCCCAATTGTGACGCGCGCTGCAAGCTGCGTATGTGCACCAATGCGCGCACCTGCGCCTACGAAGCAAAACGGCCCGATGGTGGCTGTGGGATCAATATACGCCGCCGCGTCGATCACGGCACTCGGGTGAATACCGGCGCTGAGTTGCGCTGAATGCTGCTTTTTCCACCATTGCGTGAGCTTAGCAAAATAGAGATACGGTGCGTCGGTTTCAATCCAAGCGCGGCCTTGGGCTAGCCAATTTTGCAATTCATTCGCAGCTTGCGGCGTGAGAATCACGCAGCTTGCTTTTGTCGTCTCTAGTTGCTGCGCAAATTTAGCATGACTCAGAAAACTGATGCTGCCTGCCGTTGCAGTCGCAAGCGGAGCAACTGAATGGATGCCTAATGCTGCATCACCATGCAAGACACCGCCTAATGCATCAACTATTTGGGCTAGCGTGCATGTCATAAAAAGTCTTGGCGCGCCCTTTGCACCAAACCGCTCGTCAGCGTACGCCCGAAGCGTCCAACGCTTTGATCACACGATCCGTGATGTCATGCTTCGGGTTAAAGTAAACCGCTTCTTGCAAAATGACATCGTATTTTTCTGCCTCAGCCACTTGTTTAACAATGCGGTTCGCCCGCTCTAAAACGCCTTGGAGCTCTTCATTTTTTCGGTTGTTCAGATCTTCCTGAAATTCGCGGCGCTTGCGCTGAAAATCACGGTCTTGATCCACCAAAGTACGCTGACGCGTGTTGCGCTGGGTTTCTGACAAAGTGGGCGCGTCTTTTTCAAATTTTTCTGTCGCGACGCGCAAAGTCTCGCCGACTGCCACGAGATCACGCTCACGTTTGGAGAATTCTGTCTCTAGCTTGGTTTGTGCAGATTTCGCCATCGTGGCTTCGCGAAAAATGCGATCCGTGTTGACAAAACCAACACGAAACTCTTGCGCATAAGCGGCAGCTGAGAACACGGTGGCCATCAAACAGCCAGCAGTCACTAAAAAATGGGATAGCTTGGATTTCATAACAAACATTTAAAAAGAAGTACCAATTTGAAACTGTAGCTTTTGGATTTTATCTCCAGCTCGCTTGCGAATCGGATTGGCGATGGCAAGACGCAAAGGCCCGACTGGAGAGACCCAGCTAAGACCCAGACCAGTCGACGCGCGCATATCCTTTAAGTTGTATTTTTCATTTTCTGCAAACACATTACCTGCATCCAGAAAAGCAAATACTCTCAACGTTCTGTCGTTGCCCGCTCCAGGCAATGGAGCTTGAACCTCTAACGATCCGAGCAACTTTTTTGGCCCGCCTAAATATGCACCGGTGATGTCGCGTGAGCCCAATGTCCCTTGATCAAAACCGCGAACGGAGCCTAGACCACCCGCAGAGAATGTCTTAAATACTGGGAAAGGTGTGCCACCCATTCCTTTGCCCCAGCCAAATTCGCTATTGAGAGCTATTGTGAATTTCTTACTGAGGGCAATATAGGTTTGATATTGATAACTAGCACGCAAGTATTTCGCATCGCCTGCAATGCCCCAATCGCCGTTAAGCCTTTGCAGCTGGCCAGAGTTGGGCGCAAGTGCATTGTCGCGTGTGTCACTCGACCATCCCAGCGTGAGGGGGAAAAGAGTGCTGTTCAAGCCGGCCTTGTTCGCAAAGGCTAGGTAAGCTGCTGGCAAATTTGTACCGGCAACAATCCTTGTCTGTTCAACACCGCCACCGAAGAAAATCGTGGTTTGCTCCGAAAATGGCACGCCGAATCGAAGGCTCGCGCCACGCGAATTGAGCTGGTAGTCGCTCGAATTTTCTTGAACTGGTTTTTGATTTCTGAAATACACTTCTGCCGTGCGAGATACGCCGTCTTTGGTGAAGTAAGGGTCAACGGCAGTCAAAGACAAAGTCCGATTCAATTTGGATGAGTTGAACTCTATACCCAAGTAATTTCCAGAACCAAATACATTTTCTTGCTGAACCTTCAGCTGTAATGAAAGCTTCTCTGAACTTGAAAAACCCGCGCCCAAAGCTAAATTTCCGCTTGGTTTTTCTTCCACTTTCACATTAACGTCAACTTGATCGTTCGATCCTGGCACATCGGATGTGTCAACATCCACGGATTTGAAGTAACCCAGACGATCAACGCGATCACGCGAGAGTTTGATTTTTTCGCCGTCATACCAACTTGATTCGTACTGGCGAAACTCGCGTCGAATCACTTCATCTCGGGTGCGATTATTGCCGCCAATATTGATCTTTCGCACGTAAGCGCGACGAGAAGGATCAGCCACCATATTGATCACGACGGTGTTGTTCACGCGATCAATATCGGGACGCGCCTGCACTTGGGCAAATGCGTAACCGAAATTTCCGAAGTAGTCCGTGAACGCCTTGGTGGTCTCGGCGACGCTCTCGGAGTTGTAGGCCTCGCCGGGTGCAATTTTGACGAAGGTTTTAAACTCTTCTTCTTTGCCCAAGAAGTTGCCTTCCAGCTTCACGCCAGTGACGGTGAAACGCACACCTTCGGTGATGTTGACTGTGATGCCGATGCTTTGTTTGTCTGGAGAAATCGCCACTTGTGTGGAATCGATTTTGAATTCCAAGTAACCTCTCGTCAAATAGTAGGAACGCAACGTTTCTAAATCAGCATTGAGTTTGGTTCGTGAATAGCGATCACTTTTGGTGTACCAAGACAGCCAGCCGCCTGTGTCCTGATCAAACAAGCCTTTGAGCGTGCTTTCGCTGAACGCTTGCGCGCCAACGATGTTGAGCGTTTTGATCTTGGCTATATCGCCTTCGATCACGTTGAAATTCAAGTTCACGCGGTTGCGATCAATTGGCGTGACCGTTGTGATCACTTCCGCGCCATAGAGGCTGCGGCTCAAGTATTGGCGCTTGAGTTCTTGCTCAGCGCGATCGGCGAGCGCTTTATCAAAGGCGCGGCCCTCGGCCAAGCCCACTTCGCGCAAAGCTTTGGTGAGCACTTCTTTGTCGAATTCTTTTGTCCCGGTAAAGCTCACATCGGCAACCGTAGGGCGTTCTTCGACAATCACGACTACCACATTGCCCTGCACATCGATACGAACATCTTTGAACAAACCCAGACCGAACAAAGAACGAATTGCCGCGGAGGCTTTGTCGTCGTTGTAGGTGTCGCCCACTTGGAAGGGCAGACTCACGAAAATTGTGCCGGGCTCGACGCGAGATAGGCCTTCCACGCGAATATCGCGTACCGTGAAAGGATCAATCGCCCAAGCATTGCCTTGCATGGTAGCTGCAAAAAGTGTAGCGCACAGCACGCGCGTAGCAAGGGCGGTCAAGGTTTTTCGATGCAAAATCATAATATCTAGTGGGATTTTGCGCCGCCGCCTGTAGCGCCGCCGCAGCCACGTTTTTCTCTATCCAAACAGTCTGTTCACGTCGTTGAACAAGGCCACAGCCATCATGACCATCAACACCGCAACTCCGCCGCGTTGAAAGCGTTCTAGCCAAACTTGCGTCACAGCTTTCCCTGTCACGCCCTCCCATAGATAATACATGAGGTGACCCCCATCCAAAACCGGGAGCGGTAGTAAATTCAGCACCCCAAGGCTCACACTGATCAGCGCCAGAAAAATTAAATACTGCACCAACCCCAAGCTCGCTGATTTGCCCGCTACATCAGCAATCGTGAGCGGCCCACTTAGATTTTTTAGCGAGGCTTGCCCAATCAGCATCTTGCCCATCATGCGCAGCGTGAGCATGGAGATATCCCATGTTTTTCGCGCGCCAAGGCCAAGGCCCTCAAAGAATCCGTAGCGCACATGCGTCATGGCAGGCAAACCGCCCACAAACGCCTCAATCCGCCCGCTCGTGATCTCGCCCTCTTTTTTCGCAATCACAGTGACGGGCAGCTCCAAGATTTCGCTGCTACGGTCAATGCGCCATAATTTTTTAACTGGCGCATCGCCTTGCACAGAAGCGCGAATCGCATCGCGCAATTGCGCGCCATCGCGCATCGCCACGCCATCGATGGAAAGCACGCGATCACCTTGCTTCAAACCGGCCTTATCACCCGCCCCACCCACGACCAGCTCACCCATCACAGGCTGTGTCAACGGCGCGGCCAAGCCAATCTTGCGATACATCTGCGCGTCTGCTTCGCGGATATCTAGCTGCGTGATCGGCAGCATAATTTGTCGCGTGGAATCCCGCCCCGCTTCGCGCACCATCAAATTCAAGTCGTAGCGATCCAGCGCCGCTCGCGTGAGATGCCAGCGCAAATCTTCCATCGAGCGAATCGGCTCGGCATCATCGCCCGGGGCGTTCAAACTTAGAATTTCATCGCCCGCTTTCAGCCCTGCTGTAGCTGCCAAAGAAGCAACCGGCGGCTGCGCAATGATGGCCTTGGCTTGGCTTGAACCCATCCAATTGACCACTGCGTATAGCAGCACGGCCAGCAGCAAATTAGCCAGCGGCCCCGCCGCCACGATAGCCGCCCGCTTACGCAGCGGCTGCGCATCAAAAGAAACCGCCTTCAAATGCTCAGGCGCTGCCTCGCCCTGCCCCACCATCTTCACATAGCCGCCCAATGGAAAAGCCGCAATCACAAACTCAGTATCCTGCCCGGGATGCTGCTTTTTTGGCTTCCATTTGAAAAGTGGCATGCCAAAGCCGACGGAGAAGCGAGTGACCTGCACACCACAGGCCACAGCCACGCGGTAATGTCCATATTCGTGAATCGCAATCAGCAGCCCTAAGGCAAGAACAAACGAAACAATGGTCAACATATCAGCCCTTTCACCACTTGTGTGGCCGCTTGGCGGCTGATCGCATCGAGCCCCAGCAAATCCGCCAAATCTTGCGGCTTGGAGGGCGTGATGCGGCTCAGAGTTTCGATGTTGACCTGATGAATTTGATCAAAACGTATTTTTTCATCCAAGAATGCCGCCACAGCGATTTCATTAGCGGCATTGAGAACTGCGCAGCTGCCCTCTGGTGCATTCATGACTTCCCAAGCCAAAAAAAGCCCCGGAAAGCGCACACGATCAGGTACTTCAAATGTCATCGCGCCTAGCTTTGAAAAATCGAGCGCCTTCGCCCCGCTTTCCATGCGCTCTGGCCAGCTCAGCCCATAGGCAATCGGCACACGCATATCCGGCGTTCCTAGCTGTGCAACTGTTGAGGCATCAAAGTATTGCACCATCGAATGAATGATCGATTGCGGATGGATCACCACTTCAATTTTGTCAGCAGGCATGCCAAACAAATAATGCGCCTCGATCACTTCCAACGCTTTATTCATCATCGTGGCCGAATCGACCGAGATTTTGCGCCCCATCACCCAATTCGGATGCGCCACAGCCTGCGCCGGCGTGACTTCGCGCAGCGTGGCCACATCACGTGTGCGAAACGGACCGCCAGAAGCAGTGAGGATGATTTTTTCGACGCGTCGCGCCCACGTACTCGCATCCTCAGGCAAGCTTTGAAAGACTGCAGAATGCTCGCTATCGATGGGAAGCAGCACACCGCCACCCGCTTTCACCGCGTTCATAAAAAAGTCGCCACCAACCACCAGCGCTTCTTTGTTGGCGAGTAACAAACGCTTGCCTGCGCGAGCCGCTGCTAGCGAAGGCGCAAGACCTGCCGCTCCCACGATAGCCGCCATCACTATATCCGTTTGCGCGTCAGACGCTATGCTTTCAATAGCACTCTGCGCATATTCTATGTCGGCAATCAGCCCTTTTTGCTTCAAAATGACAGCTAAGTGATCCGCAGAGGCTCGATCGGCCATCACCACGCGCTGCGGTTTGAATTGCTCAACCTGAAAAGCCATCTCAGCCACATTGGTATTTGCAGACAGCGCGAATACTTCAAAGCGCTCAGGATGCCGCGCGATCACATCCAACGTGCTTTTGCCAATTGAGCCCGTAGAGCCAAGAATTGTGACGCGTTGTTTTTTCATGGAGAAGTTCAAGCGAGAGAATAAAGCATCATGCCTAATGGCAATGTTGGCAACAATGCATCAACGCGATCCAGCACACCGCCATGCCCAGGCAGCAGACCGCTCGAGTCTTTCATGCCCGCACTGCGCTTAACAAGTGACTCCACCAAATCTCCCACCACGCTCATCGCCACCATCAGCAAAGCGCCCAAGATGAGGAGCAGCCAGCCTTGGCCATCGAGCAATTTTTGATACAACGATGCTGAATCTGCAAGAGCCGGCCGCCAGATTGCCCAGGCTACAGCGAGCATGAGGACGGCTACGATGCCGCCATACACGCCTTCCCAGCTTTTTCCTGGGCTGATCAAAACAGCCAGTTTCTTTTTACCAAAACGCCGCCCTGCAAAATACGCACCGATATCGGCCACCCAAACTGTCACCAGCAAGGAAAGTAAAAAATTGATGCCAATCAACCGCGCCTGTACTAAGGCTAACCAAGCCAGCGCCAGCAATACCAAGCCGAGCACGACGCGCACCCACTTGTGGTACTGCGCCCAAGCATCCACACCTTTCGCTATCAAGAACGCACCCAAGACCACCCAAAGCGAGCCCACCCATATCCAAAGCAGAGGCAGCTTGGCTTGTGGCAGGCCCAGCTTCCAAAATGCCAAGCACAGCACCAATCCATCCATGCCGATAAATAGCGCTGATGCGCCGCGATAGCCATTGAGCCGCCCCCATTCCCAGCTAGCCAGCGTGATCAACACCAAGCTCACCAGCATGAACCAAACGGGTTGCTTGGCGAACAGTGCCGGCAGCAAAATAGCGAGCAGCGCCAGAGCTGTGAAAATGCGTTGCTTGAGCATGTGTCGGGCGATTGTGTTTCAGTTGACAACTATCGGAAGCGCGAGTTGCTCAGACGTTTTACCGTAGCGACGCTCGCGCTGCGCGAACGCTAACAAGGCTTCGTCAAGCGCCGCCTCATCAAAATCTGGCCACAGCTTATCGCTAAAGTACAGCTCACTGTAGGCGCACTGCCAGAGCAAAAAATTGCTAATGCGAAATTCGCCGCCCGTGCGGATCAGCAGATCGGGATCGCCAACGTGCGCCGTCGTCATTTCTTGGCTCAGCGCCTCTTCCGTGATCGCTGCGCCGCGTTCAGTCAATTTTTGAGCCGCTTGTGTGATATCCCAACGCCCGCCATAGTTGAAGCAAACGTTCAAGGTAATGCCTTTGTTGTTGTGCGTCAGTTGCTCAGATTCACGAAAACTCGCCTGTACGCGATCTGACATACGAGCACGGTCACCGATAAAACATATGCGCCCACCCTCGCTGGCGAAGATTTTTACTTCCCGATTGATAGCAGCCAGCACGAGAGTCATGAGGCCGGAGACTTCCTCGCTTGGCCGATTCCAATTTTCCGAGGAAAAAGCGAAGACTGTGAGCGTTTTAACGCCGCGCGCTGAGCATAACTCGACGCATCTAAACAGCGCAGCCACGCCGCGCTTGTGCCCTGCCAAACGAGGAAGAAACCTCTGATTGGCCCAACGCCCATTCCCGTCCATCACGATGGCGATATGCTGTGGCGTGGTCATTTATCCCTCAAAATTAAAACTTTACACTTCATTCTATGGCAAAAGAACACGCGACTTTACGCAACGATCAGGTTTGGTATACGAATAACGCTCTCAAATCGCCAAAATCTCTTTTTCCTTGTCACTGACCAACCGATCCACTTCAGAAATGAATTTATCGGTGGTTTTTTGTGTCTCAGCATCAGAGCGCTTTTGTTCATCTTCTGAAGCGAGTTTGTCTTTGACCAGCTTCTTGACACCTTCGATGGCATCACGGCGCAAATTGCGAACAGCAATTTTTGAATTCTCACCATCGTTGCGCACCAATTTGGTCATCTCTTTGCGGCGCTCTTCGCTCATAGAGGGCATGGGAACGCGGATCAAATCGCCCATGGAAACGGGGTTCACTCCCAAATCACTGTCGCGAATCGCTTTTTCCACCTTCGCGCCCAAACCCTTTTCCCAAGGCTGCACACTGATCGTCCGGTTATCCAAAAGTGTGATGTTGGCCACTTGGTTCAGGGGTGTGGGATTGCCATAGTAGTCCACCATGATCAAATCAAGAATGGCTGGGTTAGCTCGCCCAGTGCGAATTTTTCCCAAATTATTTTTCAGTGCCTCAATAGACTGCACCATTTTAGTTTCGGTATTTTTTTTGATGTCTGCAATACTCATTTTTCGCTCCTTCAAACATACACTTTCAATGTGAAAGTCAAACGTGAACTAAGGTGCCTTCGTCTTCGCCTAAAACAACGCGCTTCAGACCGCCTACTTTAAAGATAGAAAACACCTTGATCGGCAACTTTTGGTCACGACACAACGCAAACGCTGCCGCATCCATCACCCCGAGATTTTGCTGCATCGCTTGATCGAAGGTGAGCTTAGCGTAGCGTGTGGCTGTCTTATCTTTCAACGGATCAGCGCTATACACGCCATCAACCTTGGTGGCCTTCAGAACAATCTCAGCACCAATTTCAGCGCCACGTAGAGCAGCAGCCGTGTCGGTTGTGAAGAATGGATTGCCCGTACCCGCAGCAAACACCACTACTTTGCCTTCTTCCAAATACTGCAAAGCTTTGGGGCGCACATAAGGCTCGACCACTTGATCGATATTGATCGCGCTCATCACACGCGCCGTCATGCCTGCATGATTCATCGTGTCGGCCAGAGCCAATGCATTCATCACCGTGGCCAGCATGCCCATGTAATCGGCTGTGGCTCTGTCCATACCTACTGAGCCGCCCGCCACACCGCGAAAGATGTTACCGCCGCCGATCACGACAGCAACTTGTACGCCCATCTCGGTGATTTCTTTGATCTCACCGACCATGCGGACAATCGTTGCGCGATTGATGCCAAATGCATCGTCGCCCATCAACGCCTCACCCGATAGCTTGAGCAAAATACGCTTGTAAACAGGTGCCGACATGAAAAGAGCTCCTTGGAATTTTTTGATCATTTGATTATCAGCGATGTGCTTATAAAAAAAGCGGCATGGAAGCCGCTTTTTCTAGGAATTGGCGAATGCTTACGCGCCTTTTGCGGCAGCGACTTGCGCCGCCACCTCGGCTGCAAAATCATCGACCTTCTTCTCAATGCCCTCGCCCACGACATACAGTGTGAAGCTCTTGAGCGTGGTGTTTGCAGCTTTCAAATAAGCTGCCACAGTCTGCTTACCGTCAGCCGCCTTCACAAACACTTGATCGAGCAGGCTAACCTCTTTGAGATATTTCTGCACGGCGCCTTCAATGCGCTTAGCTACGATTTCTGCCGTTTGCACTGGCTTACCGGCTGCTTCTAATTCTTTACGGGCTTCATCGGCTTTACCAATGGCCACAGCGCGCTCTTTTTCGATCAGCTCAGCTGGCACATCAGCACTAGACAGCGACACGGGCTTCATGGCAGCAATATGCATCGCCACGTCGCGTGCCGCAGTCTCATCGCCTTCAAATTCTACGGCGACACCAATGCGCGTGCCGTGCAGGTAAGTGGTGACTTTAGAATCAGATGCAAAGCGTTTGAAGCGGCGGAAGCTCATGTTTTCGCCAATTTTGCCGATCAGGCCTTTACGCACATCTTCAAGCGTTGGGCCGAAACCGTCCATGCTGAAAGCGGTGGCGCTAAGCGCTACCACGTCTGCTGGATTAGAAGTAGCAACTGCTTTCGCTGCTTGATTGCACAAGCCCAGAAAACTGTCGTTTTTCGTGACGAAATCTGTCTCGCAATTGATCTCGATCATGCCAGCTGTCGTGCCATCAACATACGCGGTCACGACACCTTCGGCCGTGATGCGGCTGGCGGCTTTGCCGGCTTTGTTACCGAGTTTGACGCGCAGAATTTCTTCGGCTTTGGCCATGTCGCCATTGGCTTCCGTGAGCGCTTTTTTGCACTCCATCATCGGAGCATCTGTCTTGCCGCGCAGCTCGGCGACCATACTTGCTGTGATTGTCATATCTGTTCCTTTATCGAGAAATTTGAGGTTTGATTGCCCCAAGAAAAAAGGGGCAACATAGTGCCCCTTTGTGCGGGCGAGAAGCAGCTTTTAAGCAGCTTGACCTTCGGAGACTTCAACGAATTCGTCGTTTCCGCCCTGAACAGCCTTAACAACTTCTTGCACGGCGTTTGCACGGCCTTCAAGGATTGCATCAGCCACGCCACGTGCATAAAGCAAGACAGCTTTGGCAGAATCATCGTTGCCAGGAATCACGTAATCAATGCCTTCTGGCGAGTGATTGGAGTCAACCACGCCAATAATTGGGATACCCAATTTGCGCGCTTCTTGCACAGCAATTTTGTGATATCCCACATCGATCAAAAAGATTGCATCGGGCAAGCTAGGCATGTCGGCGATGCCGCCAATGTCTTTCTCTAACTTTGCCATCTCTCGAGAGAAAGTCAGTTGCTCTTTTTTGCTCAGAGCATCGAGGCCGGTTTCTTGCTGAGCCTTCATGTCTTTCAGACGCTTCAAGCTGCCTTTGACCGTTTTGAAGTTGGTCAACATGCCGCCCAGCCAGCGCTGATTGACAAAGGACACGCCTGCACGGCCTGCCTCAGCAGCCACAATGTCTCGCGCGGTGCGCTTCGTACCCACGATCATGATGTTTCCGCGATTGGCAGAGAGTTGGCGAACGAATTTCATCGCTTCCTCGTACATCGGGAGCGATTTCTCGAGGTTGATGATGTGAATTTTGTTGCGGTGGCCGAAGATGTACGGTGCCATCTTGGGATTCCAGAAACGAGTCTGGTGACCGAAATGGACGCCTGCGTCCAGCATTTCGCGCATGGAGATTGCCATGATTTGATTCCTAAGGTTGGGTCTAAAATCAGCTCGCATCGCGCCCTGATTTCATACTTGGAATCAGAATGCAACACCTTGGTTGAGCCGGTTTGCGAATATTCGCCAACTTTGGTCATGTTATGGGCATGTCAACATAACCTTAAGCAGCGAAGCCTCAGATTATAGCATTTCATGTCACAACACCTTGACTTACACGCTACCCGAAAAGCTCTGCGCCTTGGGCAAACCAGCGCATGGGCGCAAATGCAACGCAGCTTAGAGATCGCACAATCTCTAAGCTGCGCGAGCACGTTTCGCAGCATCAACCCAGCGGCGCTTGCTCAGGCAGGCGCCGCCAACGCCTCTCTACCGCTGGCTGGCTTGGCAATTTCGGTGAAAGATTTGTTTGATGTTGCCGGCGAGGTATCGGCCAGCGGCAGCACGGTGATGGCGACCCATTCGCCAGCGCTACAAGACGCTTCAGCTGTGGCGCGTCTCAAAGCGGCAGGCGGCGTGGTGCTGGGGCGCACGCACATGGTGGAGTTTGCATTTTCCGGCATGGGCGTCAATCCGCACTTTGGCACGCCTATCAATCCTTTGGCCTTAAAAATTGATCCTGCCGTACCACGCATCCCCGGTGGGTCATCAAGCGGCGCGGCCGTTTCTGTGGCCAGTGGCGCAGCGTTCGTTGGCCTTGGCTCAGACACGGGCGGCTCCATTCGCATCCCTGCAGCGCTATGTGGCCTTGTGGGATTCAAGCCAACGGCCAGCAGTGTGCCGATGCAAGGCGCAGTGCCGCTTTCGCACACGCTAGACAGCATCGGCGCGCTCACACGCAGCGTGCGAGATGCAACGCTGGCGCATGAAATTTTGAGTGGGCAAGCCATTGCAGCGCATGGCAAAGCTTTGAAAGATTGCCATTTCGCCGTGGCGCAAAGCAATTTGTTGGATAGCTTAGATGCTGATGTGGCGCGCAATTTTGAGGCGAGCTTGAACGCGATTGCCACTGCGGGCGCAAAGATCACAGCCATTGCTTTGAACGAAATCGCTGATCTCGGCAGCATTCAATCGCGTGGCGGCTTTTCTGCGCCTGAAGTGCAAGCTTGGCTCATTCCTGCTGGCCTCTGGCCTGACCGCAAAGCAGAGTTTGATCCTCGCGCCGCAGCGCGCATCGCCATGGCAGACGGCATGAGCGCGGCAGATTATGTGCGCTTGCAGCTCGCTCGCCAGCAATGGATTGCGCGCATGAGCATTGCATTGCAGGGCTTTGATGGCGTGCTCTCGCCCACCGTTCCCTTGGTTGCAGCACCTATCGCAGATGTAGCACCGGGCAAAGCAAATGATGCCGAATTTTTTCGCGTCAACGCACTGATGCTGCGCAACACCAGCGCGGTCAATTTACTGGATGGCTGCGCGATCAGTTTGCCCAATCAGCCAGCGGGGCGTTTGCCGACAGGACTGATGCTTTGGCACGGCGCAGGCCATGACCACGCCGTCTTGCAAATCGCTGCGCAAATTGAGTCTGTAACTTAAGTTTGGCGCGTGCATTGCACGTTGATTGCTCTACAATCAACATTGCAAATACTACTATTTTGATAGCGCTTAGCGCATATACCACGCCGGCAACAAGGCATTTTTTCTTAAAAATAATGTTTGAAATCTAACTATTCTATGAAAATTGCGGTTGTTGGCGCGGGCATCATCGGTATCACATCAGCCTACGAATTGGCACGCGAGGGCCATGAGGTGACGGTGTTTGAACGTCGTGGTGCAGCTGCTGAAGAGGCTAGTTTTTCGAACGCCGGCGTACTCTCGCCGGGGTATGTCACGCCCTGGGCCGCGCCGGGCATGCCATGGAAAGTCCTCAAACAAATGTTGGGCGCCAATGCTGCGTTTCACATCAATCTTCCGCTGGCCGGCGCAGACATCGCGTGGCTGTGGCGCTTCTGGCGCGCCTGTCATCCCCAAACCTACCAGAGCCATCGCACTGCTTTGCAACAGCTCGCGTTTTATAGCC
Source organism: Variovorax sp. (assembly GCA_031376455.1). Classification (GTDB taxonomy): domain Bacteria; phylum Pseudomonadota; class Gammaproteobacteria; order Burkholderiales; family Burkholderiaceae_C; genus JANMDU01. The sequence goes on from JANMDU010000122.1 coordinate 26,075, forward strand.
GCAGTCAGCTGCATGCGATCACGGAGCGTCATAGCTTGGAATACGACCGTGCTGTGGGCTACATGATCGCGCTGCGTAGCGAGAAAGAGCGCGCTGCTGTGCAACCTGGCCTGCAATTACTGCGAGATTTGGGCGTGCCTTTCGCCGAGTTGGATGAATCAGGCGCACGTGAAATTGAGCCTGCGATCAACCAAGACACACGCTTTGCCGGGGCCATCCATTTGGCGCAAGATGAAGTGGCCAATTGCCGTCAATTTGCTTTGTTGCTCAAAGATGAGTGCCGCAAGTTGGGTGTGCAATTTGAATTCAATACTTCTGTGCAAAAAGTGCAAGTGGCGGCCAAGAATACTGCGCAAGACGCTACTCTTTTAGTAGCAGAAATGCAGCCAAGCTCGCAGCTATCTTCTCTCTTGCCGAGTGCATCAGCGCTTGGAGAAGAGCGCCGTTTTGATGCTGCGGTGCTTTGCACAGGTGCGCAAGCGGCGGCTTTGCTCCAACCTCTGGGCGTGCATTTGCCACTGCGCCCCATCTATGGCTACGCCGTGAGCGCGCACATCAAAGAACCTATGAACGCGCCGCGATCAGGCTTGATGGATGAGCGCTACAAAGTGAGCATCACAAGGCTGGGCCAGCGCGTGCGGGTGGCTGGCAGTGCGCAGGTCGGCGGCACGGCAGGCCAGATGAATCAGGCCGCGCTCAAGACGCTCTACAAAGTGTTGCACGATTGGTTTCCAGGCGCAGCGGTGATGAGCCAAGGTGTTCAGGCTTGGCAAGGCGCACGCCCTATGCTGGCCAACCGGCCGCCAGTGATCAGTCGTTTGTCGCCAAGCAGCCCTGTCTGGCTTAACTTGGGCCACGGCTCTAGTGGCTGGGCGCTTTCTTGTGGCAGCGCACGCTTACTGTCTGATCAGATGAGCGGCCGAGGCACTGACATTGCATGTGCAGCCTACAAGCTGAACTGAAAATTTATAGCAAGCTACTCAAGACGTTGCTGCAGGCTTGATCCATTGTTGCGTGGGCTCGTAATCCGTTGGAGAGGTCTGTGGCTTGTTTTGAGGCGGCTTCTTTCCCTCTTCTTGCGGCAGCGCAGAATTAAGTACTTCGCTCAAGCGCTCCGCCTCTTCTACTAAAAATTGAGTGTCTACGCCGTTCAACATTTCTTGCTCAATCCGATAAATTCGCTCATACAGATTCAACGCGTCAGCATTTTGAGTGAGTTCGTTGACGGCAATCGGCACAAGCAGCGTATTCGATTTGCCCCGTGTCGATGTTGCGTCATGAAGCAATTCTGAGGCTTCTTTGTATGAATCCAAGCCGCCCGCCCAGGCAATGCGTTTTCCCTCTTCCAAGGTCTGTAATGTGGCCACACAGCGGCGCTCAATGGCATCAATGCGGAATCCGTTCAAAGGCAGCCATGCCAGCGACATGCGTGCCGAACTCGCCATGGGCGCGCCGTGCGAGGCCAAGACCATCAAACGCGAAAGGATTTTTTGCGCCATGCGCGTCGCCATGGCTGGATCAGGTGGCATCAGCACACTAATGCCAAAAGCATGACCAGAAATTCGACTCACGCCATCCGTACCAGTCACACTGGTCGACAGGCTGGCCGCAATCTGCACCAAACCCATCTCAAAACCCTGCTCGCCATGCTCAGCCATGGCTGCCTCTGTGTCTAGCACGGAGACATAAATGAAAATCGCGCAAGTTTGCTGCAATCTCAAGCGCTCACGCGTTTTGTATAAATGCGACTGCATGCCTTCTCGGTTGAGCAGCCCTGTCAGTACATCGCGATGCGGTGAGATGTTGGCGCGCGCAATCACTTGTCGACCCATGCGATGCTGCAAAAACAAGCCACGCATCAATGACAACGACGCCAGCAGACAAACGATTGCTGCCACAACGCCGCTGGCATCTGTACTGATTACGCCAGCGTAAGCCGTAAAAAGCACAAACAAAGCGCTCGTGTACATAAGCACACCCAACGTGATGCCAAGGTTTCGCGAATAATTTTTGTACCATGCCCAAACGATGATCGCCACCACGTACAACAATATGAACATCAACATGACCGCAATCCACGATGGTGAGTTGTCGCGCAAATCGTAGTTCACCCAAAAAACCGCCAGCACCACGCCCGCGCCCGCCAGTGTCGTCGACACCCACCACCAAAGGCGTGAATGCGATTGAATACCTAACGCAACAGCCGCCACCCACGGCAGCATCATGCCCCAAGCGGTGTTATTCACAAACTTCGCTTGATCGTTGAAATACTCCCGGTCTGTTCCTAGGATGACACCGCCTAGGCCGCTGCTAAACAGCAACACCAGAGACATCATCGTACACATCACTGAGACCGATAAAAACCCTGATTTTTGAAAGTTCAACGCCATCAGCAGCCCCATCAACGCCATCACGAGATTGATGCCAGTGAACAAACCAGTCACCCAAATGCTGGCTGTGCGCGACTCCATAAATGCGCGATTATTTTGCAGCAACACAGGCGCATCTAAAACGCCGCGATGCGCGAACTGCATCACCAAATCAATTTGTCCAGGCGGCAAAGGTAGGCTAAAACTTGGCTGCCGATCCACAAGCGGCCAGCGGTTCATGGCTAAACGGTCTCCAGCGGATAGCGTCTTCCAAGCGCCGCTATCGTGGCGGTAGGAGACATGCACAACATCCACGCGAGGCATCATGACCGTTAAGTTGAAATCTGTGTTGAGGCTCTCAGAGAAAACCGTCAAACGTGCCACCTTACGCTCACCATTTGCAAGGGAGCGCGCGGCCAGATCTGGCCGCGATGAAAAGCGTTCTGCTGGCCAGCGCCAAATTTGATCTGGATCAAGCGCAATCTCGTTGCCCACTTGGACACCACCCACAAAAGTGCTTTCCCATCGCTGGCGCAAATCAAGCTCTAGGCTTTCGCGCGTCAGTTGGCCTTGCGTTTGCGCCAACATTTCACCCCAGTTAATCTGCGGGGCAGCATGTGATGCAACATGCCACACCAAGCCCAGAGCCAGCAAAGCACGCAACAAAAAATGCATGAGACTTTGCACAAACCTCATGCAAGCACCTCCAGCACCTCGGAGCGGTATTCGCGGTGGTACAAAATAATGATCACTAGGGCCGTTGCGCAAGCAAAGGCCAATGGGGAGAAAAACCAAGCAATCACAGCAAACGCAAAATAGTAGCCGCGCAGCCCATCGTTAAACGTCTCTGCGGCCAAACCCAGCATACGCCCTGCCCGCTGCGAGAAAAGCTCGCGATCAAACTTTCCCGTCTCAAAGTCTTGAGGATCAGGCATCGAACCGATCAATAGCGCTACAAACGTGTATTGCCGCATGCTCCAGGAAAAGCGAAAAAACGAGAATACAAAAATGCCGATCATGATCAACACTTTGAGATCAAAAATCAGCACCGAGGTACTTTTCGCAAAAGGAATATCGCGCACAATTTCAGCAGCTTTGTCTGTGCTGCCTAACAACGCAAACAAGCCACCAATGACAATGATCGTCGTCGAGCTGAAAAAAGCGGGCGTGGAAGACAGATTTTGCGCAATGATGCCGTCGAGCACACGTGGATCACGGCTGGTGGCCACCTGCATCCAATAGCCGCGGTAGCGATTCGTGGTGGCAATGAGTGAATTATGTTTCTCGCCTTGTGTCTTTGTAAACCACGAATAAGACATCCATGCACTGAAAAACCAAGCCAGCGCGAGCCAATCAGACCAAGGAAGAAGCGTTAAAACCTGCATAGGCTTGCATATTACACAACTCTCCCAATGCATCGGTTCTTCAATTCATCGGTTGTGCGAAATAAAAAAAGCGCTCTGATCACTCAGAGCGCTTTGGTCATCCATGCGGCGGTTACCGCATTTCAGCAATGTAGCGGTGCATCAGCCGCGAAGCTTCGCCGCAACTTCTGCCACGCGCTTGCCGTAAGCTTCTGCGGTATCCAAATCACCTTGAGGGATTTTGTCGGCTGGATCTTGCGGGCCGCATTGCGCCATGACGCCGCTGTTTGAACCGATACGATTGATCGTGCCGTCATTTAAAGAGGGCTGGCCGACCCAGATCATGCCTTGCTGCATAGAGAGGGTGATGAAGTATTGCAGTGTAGAGAGCTTGTCGCCGCTCGGGCTGGCTGAGCAAGTGAAGCCACCAGCGACTTTGTCTTTCCACGCGCTGGTGAACCATTTTTTGCTCGTGGCATCAGCGAATTTCTTGAACTGCCAGCTGGCCATGCCCATATACGTTGGGCTGCCCATCACAATAGCATCCGCTGCATCCAGCGTGGCCCATTGGGCTTCAGTGAGGTTGCCGTCTGCATCGATGGTGACAATCTCGGCGCTAGCGCCTTTGGCCACGAATTCGGCGACGCGCTGGGTGTGACCATAACCTGAGTGATAAACAACTGCGACTTTTGCCATGAGATTTCTCCTTGATAAGGCATTGAGGGAATGAAAAATGAGAGGTCTAAACAGAGGCTTGCAGATGACCCATCTCACCACGCGCAAAAGCGCGTCGATAGGCCATGATGTCCTCTAAAGTGTTGCCCATGAATGAGCCACCGGAGAAAATAGGTTCGTTGATGGGTGTGCCGCTAAAGAAGACGCCGCGTAGGGCTTGCCGACCTGCTTTAATTCGCGCCAAACCTTCGCCGGGCGCGCTCGTCGCTTCAAAAATGATAGCACTCTGCGCAATATCTACGCCGGCTACATGCTCAAAAGTACCTGAGCGGAGTACAAAAAATGCGTTATCGCTAGATTTCACTGGAATATCAATAGAGGCATTCGCTTGTAGCGTGATGTCCAACATATTGACGTGTGTGAGCCAGCGCGGATCTTGCGCAATCGGTGAACGCTGCCCGTCAAATTCTCCAGCGACCACGCGAAGGCTTCCACCCTCAAACTGCACGACGGGCATGTCTGCCTGCTTGACTCGCAAGCCAACAGGGTCTGAATCTTTATGGGCACGACTTAAGTTAACGAATATTTGCAAGCCCTGCTCCGTCTTTCCCTGCGCTGCGGGTGTTTCTTCGTGCATTGCGCCGCGCCCGGCTTGAAACCAATGCAAATCGCCTGGGGAGATCAAGCTGTGGTCGCCCATCGTGTCGCGATTGATCGTGCCCGCTTCGGATTCGGGCAGCGTAAGCGAAACAGCGCTCATGCCGGCGTGGGGGTGTGGGCCAAATGGATTGGATCGCAAGGTGTAACTATCGACACCAATAAAAGGATTAATCCAGCTGCTATCGACGCGCAACATGTGCGCGCCCGAGATGCCATCAAAGCTGTGATAAGGCATCTGAGCAACTGCTTTCACGGCGAGTAAAGAACGCAATTCAGAGCCACACATGATGTTTTCCTTTTTTTGCAAAAGATCAGCTTGCGTTTCAGGCGGCTAAATCAAACACCAGCACTTCTGCCTCGTTTGCAGCAGTCAGTGCCAATGTGGATTCACCCTGAATTTTGGCTGCATCACCGCCGCGCAATGCCAAGCCGTTGACCTCCAAACTCCCGCGAACCAAATGCACGTAGACTTTGCGATGGGGATCAAGCGCTAGCGTGGCGCTGTCCATGCCATCCAGCAAACCGGCGTACAAGCGCGCATCAGCATTCAAAGCGATGGTGGCAGATTCGCCGGCAGGGGCTGCGACCAGTTTCAAAATGCCTTGTTTCTCGGCGGGTGCCAGCGTTTTCTGCTCATAGCTGGGCGCAATGCCGCGCACATTCGGCTCGATCCAAATCTGCAAAAAATGCGTCTCTTGGCCAGCCGCTTGGTTGAATTCGCTGTGCATCACGCCTTTGCCAGCGCTCATACGCTGCACATCGCCGGGTGGAATGCCCTTCACGTTACCCATGCTGTCTTTGTGCGCCAGATTGCCTGAGAGCACATAAGAGATGATCTCCATATCCCGATGGCCATGCGTGCCAAAGCCTGTGCCGGGCGCGATGCGGTCTTCATTGATCACGCGCAAATTGCCCCAGCCCATGTGCTGTTCATCATGATATCCAGCGAATGAGAAGGAGTGAAAGCTTTTCAGCCAGCCATGATCGGCATAGCCGCGCTCTTGGGATTTGCGAAGGGTGATCATGATGGGCTTTCTTTCTAGTCGGGACTTGGAAATCAAAAAGTTTTAGAACACGGAAATCACGGAAACTTCACGGAAAGCACGAAAAAGTCAAAAAAGTCAAAAAATACAAAACCAGTTTTGAATTTTCTGTGTCTTCCGTGAAGTTTTCGTGCCTTCCGTGTTCTAATTATGGTTTGAATGAAAACAAGTTTAGGCAATGGCGAACCATTTGCAATCGAACGATTTTGATGTCATCATTCAAAAATGAAGAACGTTCGAGACCTCATCACGCCCGAAGCCTTGGCGCTCATTCGCAGTGTGGCCGCGCAAGGCAGCATGGCCGCTGCCGCCAGAGAAATGGGGCTTGTGCCCAGCGCCGTCACCTATCGCGTCAGGCAAATCGAGGATGCACTCGATGTCTTGCTGTTTGACCGCTCGGCAAGACAAGCCCGCATCACGCCAGCGGGGCAGGAGCTGCTGCAGGGCGGCGAGCGGGTGTTGCAAGAGCTCGATGCGGTGGCGCGGCGCGTGCAGCGCGTCGCCACGGGCTGGGAGCCGCAGCTAACGATTGCCGTCGATAGCCTGATTTCTAAGCGCGTGATGTTTGAGCTGTGCGAAGCGTTTTTTGCAAGCGGTGATGTGCATTCGCAAGCCAAAGAGCTGAAAGCCACAAGCGCGCCACCCACGCGCTTACGCATCCAAGGAGAAACGCTTTCTGGCACATGGCACGCCTTGCTCGATGGCGAAGCGGATTTGGCCATAGGCGGTGTGGTGGAGGCAATAGCGCAAGCGGGTGTCCAGGCCAAACCGATTGGCGATGTGCCATTTGTATTCGCCGTGGCGCCGCATCATCCGCTGGCCAATCACCCGCTTGCTTTGGCCAAACAAGCTTTGCCAGATGCTGTGATTCAGCAGCACCGTATCGTGGCTGTGGCTGATTCCACACGCCGCAAACAAACCGTGTCAGTGGGCATCTTGCCCGGCCAAGATGTGCTCACCGTGAGCACCATGCCCGACAAACTCGATGCGCAACTGCGCGGCTTGGGATGCGGCTTCGTGCCGCATTGCATCGCGCAGCCCTACATTGAAAGCGGCCGACTCTTGCTGCTCGCCACAGAGCGCATTCCGCGCGCTCCAAAGGTCAACTACGCTTGGCATACACCGGAGCGCGGCACGCTTGGCAAAGCACTGGCTTGGTGGCTGGCTCAACTCTCCATGCCCAAAACGAGAGAGGCCTTGCTGTTTCAACATTAATTTCCGTAACTCATGGCGCGTGTTTTCCCAGAGAAGATACGGTACACAATGACGGTGTAGGCGATGATGATGGGCAGCACGATGAGTGCGCCGACCAGAATGATCTTGAGCGATTCTGGAGAAGTCGCAGCTTGCCAGATCGTCATGCGATCAATCACGAGGTAAGGAAACAAGCTGTAGGCCAAACCGTAAAAGGCAAGGATGAAGATGCCGACTGTGGCAGCAAACGGAATCCAATCGCCATAGGCATTGCCAAGGTTCAGACGGGTGGGCAGGCGAGACAAACTCCGGTGAATGATGAAGAAAAGCAAAGCCGTCATGATCGGCACAGGAGCGAGCAATACGATATAGGGCAAGCTAAACCACTTGGCAAAGATGCGCTCACTGATCAAAGGCGTGGCCACCGAGATGGCCAGCACGCCTAAAGCAGTCAGCAACAATGCACCACGCGCCCATTTCACGGCTTGCAGTTGCAAGCTGCCTTCGGTCTTGAAAACCAGCCATGTTGCGCCCAACAGCGCATAGCCTGTGGCCAAACACATCGCAATCAACGCAGAGAATGCATGGCCTGCCCAGCCGCCTTCAAAACCGATGATGTAGCTCCCCAGCATCCAGCCTTGGCTGAGCGCTGCGCCCAATGAGCCCACGTAAAACGCACGATCCCACCAAGGGCGATAGGCCGCTTGCGCTTTCACGCGAAATTCAAACGCCACGCCGCGCAAGATCAGCGCCACCAGCATGATGGCTACGGGCAGATAAAGCTCACCCAAAATGATGCCATGCGCTGCGGGAAAGCAGGTCAGCAAGATGCCCACGCCGAGTACGAGCCACGTCTCATTGGCATCCCAAAACGGCCCGATGCTGCTGACCATCATGTCTTTATCCGCCTGCCCGGCGCGGCGCAGCAAAATGCCAACGCCCAGGTCATAGCCATCGAGCACCACGTAGGCGAGCATGGCTAAGCCCATCACAGCGAGGAAAATCACCGGCAGCCAATCGTTGAAGTTGAGGAGTTCGTTCATGCTGCACTTCGCGTCAGCACCGGCGTTGTGACGGCGGTTTCATTCGAGCCTGCCTTGCGAGCAAGGTAAAACAACGCAGAGATATAAGCCACGAGCAGCATCAAATACACCGTGATGTACATCGCCAGCGTGGCGGCGAGCATCGGCGTGGGAATCGTGGCGGCAGCTTGTTTGGTAGAGAGAACGCCCGTCACCAGCCAAGGCTGCCGGCCAATCTCCGTCACGTACCAACCCGCTAGCGTGGCCACCCAGCCAGAAAATGTCATCGCCACAAACACTTTTGCCAGCCAGGGCTTAAGTTCCCTGCCCTTGCGCTGCTGCCACACAGCCAGCCAGCCAACGAATAGCATGAGTAGCCCCGTGCCCACCATCACACGAAAGCCCCAAAACACGGGCGCAACAGGTGGATGCTCGCCCACAAAATCATTGAGCCCTTTGACTTCTCCATTGATGTCATGCGTCAAATACAGCGAAGCAAGCTTCGGAATACTGATCTCATATTTATTCTCCCGCGCCTTCTCATCAGGCAGAGCGAAAAGCACAGCCGGCGCGCCGCGCTGCGTCTCCCATATGCCTTCCATCGCAGCCAGCTTTGCGGGCTGATGCTTCATTGTCGACAAGCCGTGCAAATCGCCCAAGAAAATCTGAATCGGTAAGCACACCGCAGCCATCACAATGCCCGTTCGCAGCGTCGCCTTCACGCTTGGCGTGCGGTCACCCCGCAGCCAGCGATAGGCGCTGATACCCGCGAGCAAGAATGCCACCGTCACAAAGCAAGCCATCATCATGTGCGAGAGCTTGTAGGGAAAAGATGGATTGAAAATCACCGCCCACCAATCCGTGACGAAGGCCACCATCTCGCCATTGGCATTTGGCCGCATTTCAAAACCTGCTGGCGTTTGCATCCACGAGTTGAGCGCAAGAATCCAAAACGCTGACATGCTCGTGCCGAAGGCTACTAGGCACGTCGCCACGGTGTGCCACTTGTGGCCGACGCGCTGCAAGCCAAACAGCATCACGCCTAAGAAGCTCGCTTCCAAAAAGAATGCCGTCATCACTTCATAGGCGAGCAGTGGGCCTGCGATATTGCCCACGGTATTCATAAAGCCCGGCCAATTGGTGCCAAACTGGAAGCTCATCGTGATACCGCTCACCACGCCAAGCGCAAACGTGAGTGCAAAAATTTTCACCCAAAAGAAATACGCCTCCATCCACTTGGCATCTTGCGTGCGAGCAAAGCGCAGCTTGAAAAACACCAGTACCCAAGCCAGCGCGATCGTGATCGTGGGAAAGAGAATGTGAAAACTGATGTTGGCCGCGAATTGAATGCGGTGCAGGATCAGGGGATCGAATGCGGCGGTCGTGACGGCTGTAGCGGCCGTGGTGGCGTTCATGGTTAGCTCCTAGTAAATTGGGGGAATCAGGTTTTCGGGGGCGGTGTCTCTTGCAGCGTCTTTTGTCATTTCTTTTGCTGCGCTTTTGTCTTTACTTTTAAACAGCATCATGTCTTTGAACTCCAGCAGCTTCTGCGCAGCTGCGCCCATCTTCATGAGCTGGCGCAGAGTCTGCTCATCCAGACGCTTAATATCGGTAAACCAAGTGGTGACCAGCTCAATCAGCTCATGCATTTGCGCCATGCGCTTTTGGGCATGTATGTCTTGCGGATTCGTGGGCTCATGCAGCAGTGAATCGCGCAACATCGATAGCGTTGGGTCAATCTCGCGTTTCTTGCGCTCATCAGCCAGCGTGCGAAAAATCAGCCAGACATCGTCAGGTGCGCTGAAATACTCCCGTCGGTCACTGGGCAAATGCTGTAGCTTGGTGAGCCGCCAAGAATCGAGCTCTTTCAAGCCCATGCTTACATTGGAACGCGAAAAATCCAACGCTTCGGCAATCTCATCCGCATTTAGTGGGCGCTCGCTCACAAATAGTAGTGCATAAATCTGCCCAACTGTGCGATTGATGCCCCAGCGGCTGCCCATCTCTCCAAAATGAAGCACGAAGCTTTGGGCGAGTGGGGTCAGTTTCATGAGATTCCTTGAATTTCAGTAATTGCTGAAATTATAGGAAATTCAAGTTGGAAAGTCAAATCATCCAGCGCAGAAACTGCTTACGCAGTTCCCACTATGTGTTTCCCACAATAAATTTGTCACCGAAATTACGTAACATCTAGTTTAATTAATTTATATAACTGTTATTTCAATTTTGGAGACCGCCTCATGGATCGTCGCAACACGCTCACTAGAATTTCGTTGGCAAGCCTTGTTTTAGCTGGCTTCACGGGCACAGCGCTGGCTCAAACCGCAACGCCGACTTCTGCCTCAGCGGCTTGGCCGACGCAATCCGTGAAAATCATCGTGCCCTACGCCGCAGGCGGCACCACCGATATCGCCGCCCGCATCTTGGCCAACGAACTCTCCAAAAAATGGGGTCAACCCGTATTGGTAGACAACAAACCTGGCGCTTCCACCCAAATCGGCACCGATCAGGTGGCCAAATCCAAAGATGGCCACACCTTGCTCATGACGGCTTCGCCCTTTGCTGTGAATCCCTCGCTGTTTGCCAAGCTGCCGTATGACACTTACAAAGATTTCAAGCCCGTGACGCTGGTGGTGCGCAATGGCTTGTTTCTGGTCACCAGCGGCAAACAGCCTTTTGCCAACGTCAAAGACTTGATCGAAGCCGGCAAAGGCGACAAAACCGTGAGCATCGCCTCGCCGGCCAATGGCAGCATGGCGCATATGGTGGCCGAGCTGGTTGCCGACACACAAAAGCTCAGTCTTCTGCATGTGCCTTATCGCGGCACACCACCCGCGCTCGTCGATGTGATCGGCGGCCAGGTGCAATTCATGTTTGACAACCCTAGCTCTAGCCTGCCGCTGATCAAAGACGGCAAGCTCAAAGCGCTGGCCTACACAGGTGCGAGGCGCTCTAAAGCCCTGCCCAATGTGCCCACAGTAGGCGAAACGATTCCCGGCTTTGAAGCGCTCAATTGGTTTGGCATGCTGGCCCCCAGCAGCATGGACGACAAGCTGCTTGACCGCATCGCCAAAGATGCCAACGACGTGCTCAAACGCAAAGAGGTGGTGGAGCGCTTTAGCAGCGAAGGCGTAGAGATTGGCGGCATTCCGCGCGAGGCGTTTGGTGCGTTTTTAGCGGTCGAGACGATTCGTTGGGCGAAAATTGTGAAAGCTCGCAATATCAAGGCGGATTGATCGTTACTATTAATTTCGTAGCACTCTGCGCAATAGATACGCCGGCTAAGCACTCAAAACGCTTAAAAACTAGCCCAAAAAACTACCCCCCGTTAGCCGCAATCCAGTCTTTATACGCAGGATGCTGGCGCATCGTATTGAAGCAAAAGCCTTGGGCTTTGAGGCCCACAATGAGTGGCTCCAAAACGGCAGGCGCCCAAGGATCTTTGCGGCTCCAAATGCCCAGATGCGCCATGAGAATGTCGCCGCTCTTGATGTTTTTGAGCGCTTGTTTCAGTAGTGCATCGTTGGACACACGCTCACTAGGCAACTCATCGCCCAAAAATCCAGCGGATGCCCAGCCGACATGCTTGTAGCCGCATTTTTCGGCCTCGGCCAAAAGCTTCGGAGAAGTCTTGCCGCCGGGTGCGCGGAAGATAGGAAGCGCTTTTTTGCCTGTGTAGTGTTCCAGGCGCTCTTTGGCTAAATCCAGTTGCTCGCAGTATTTTTTGGGCTCCCAGGTAAAGCTGCGGCCGGCAAAAGCGCCGGATGTGGGCTGCATGATGAATTTTGTCTCGTTGCCTTTGGCATCGCCCTTCCAAATCGGATGATCCCAGGTGTGAGAGGCAAATTCATGCCCTTCTTTGCCACGCGCTGCCCAGAATTTCTCACCCCAGTTTTTCGCAAGAGAAGTGCTCTCGTCTTTCGTCTTTTCATTGGCTGCGAAAAAGGTGACTTTGACATTGTGTTTGTTCAAAGTATCGGCCATGAATTGAGCGACTTCCATGTGACCGGTATCCAGTGTGAGATACACCGGTTTGTCACACAGCGCAGGCGGTGGCACAGCGGGCGCTGCCATGATGGCCGGCTCTTTTTTCTTCCCCAATAAATTGCCTAATTGAGCACGGGCCGGCAATGAACCTGCGCAGAATGCTATGAAAAACGTAGCAAAAAGAATTTTATTCACGAGTCGCATGTGCCAGCGTCCAAACCCCGTGCGGTGAGCGGCCCACGTTGACTTGGGCGAATATTTTTCCCGATTGCAAGTCAATCACCATCAGCTTTTTTGCCCAGCGCGCGGTCACGTAAAGCAATTTTCCGTCCAAACTCACATCCATGCAATCTGGCCCGCCGGGCACAGCGAATTGCGCCACCACGGTTTGCGTTTGCAAATCAATCTTGCTGACGGTGTTAGCCACGCGATTGCTCACAAAAACATGCCGCTTGTCGCCCGCTGCGCGAAAGGCATGCGCGCCTTTGCCGGTAGGAATGGTTTTGATCAGCTTTGCCGGCTCAGCGCCGCCCTTGGATGTATCAAACACCTGCACAGCATCGCTCGCTGTGAGCCCGATGAAGGCGAATTTGTCATCAGGGGTCATATAAATATCAGCTGGCATATCACCTGTGGGCATGCGCCAGCGAATGCTTTGCGTGGCCAAGTCAATGGCGACCCATTCGTCGCTGTCTTGCATCGTCACATACGCAAGGGTGGATTTGCTGTCGATCCACATATGGCTCGGCGTTTTCGCGGTAGAGATACGTTTGACCAGCTTCAATGGCTCAGCCGCTTGCGGCTGCCATAGGTAAATATCCACGTGATTCAAGCGATTGGCTGCGGTAACGAACCATTTCATATCGGGTGAAAAGCGCAGATGATACGGATCAAGAATCCCTTTGACGACACGTTGCACAGCCGCTGTACGCGGATCAAGAAACGTCAGCGAATCACCGCCGGCATTGGCCACGATGAGTGATTTTTCATCGGGCGTGAGATACAAATGATGCGGCTCTTTGCCGGTGGGGATGCGCTGCGTCTCTTGCCAAGTGTTCGGATCAACCACGCTGATCGTGGCATCGAGCGAATTGAGCACAAAGATAGGCGGTTTTGCCAAAGCCATGGGCTTCGCTGGAGAAGCCGTTGCCGGCACAACAGTTGCCTGCGCTATCGCCGAGGCACGCCAACCAGAACCGACAGAAACACTGGCCAAAGCCATCAAAAATTGCGAACGCTTCAAAACAAGGACTTTCAACGCAAAAACAAGCAGTTATTTTACCCGTACAGTGAGCATGCACTGACTTCAATACATCCCGAAAACCCTTCAAAATCATGTCATGACTGCTTCTGCTGCACCCACCCGTGAAAAAGTGGCCATTCTGGGCGTACAGCTGGAGGTGCTCCGCATCCCTGCCTCCAAACCGTCCTCACTGTCTTCACCCATCGTCTTCCTCCACGAAGGCTTAGGCAGCGTCGCCATGTGGCGAGATTTTCCGGCGGCGCTTTGCGCAGCCACAGGCCATGCAGGGCTTGTGTATTCGCGGCGCGGCTATGGCCAATCGGATGCCATCAACGACGTACGCGGCACCGGGCAATTGCAGCCCGATTACATGCACCGCGAAGCCTTGGAAGTGCTCCCCGAGCTCCTCCGCTGCGAAGGCATCGCCAAGCCCATCTTGCTCGGCCACTCCGATGGCGGCACGATCGCCTTACTTCATGCATCAAGCTTCAATGTCAAAGCCTGCATCGTCATGGCACCTCATCTTTTTGTCGAAGACATCAGCATCGCCGCGATCCAAGCTGCCCGCGAAGCTATTGTGCAAGGCGATCTGCGCCAGCGTCTCGACAAATTTCACGCCGATGTCGATTGCGCCTTCTGGCAATGGAATGATGTGTGGCTCAGCTCAGCGTTTCGCAGCTTCAACATCGAGGATGCTTGTCAAAAAATCACCTGCCCGCTGCTCGCCATCCAAGGCCTGGATGATCCTTACGGCACGATGGCGCAAATCGACGCTCTGGACAACACAGAGCAGGATTTTTTAAGCCAAATTGGCCTCTCGCCAGCGAATAATATGCGCAGAGCGCTATTAAAATTAGAGCAATGCGGGCATTCACCTCACAAAGATCAAACCATGATTGCGATCAAAGCTTGTGCGGATTTTTTGCATGTAGATTAGCGATATTGAAATTTCAAATCTGAGCATTCTCATCAGAGTTGATGATCCAAATCCGTTGGATGCATTGCAACAAGTTGCGAGAAAGGGTGAAAATATTCCAAATTTTGCCCAACAAATAGATCATGAAAGCTATTCACGCAATCTGCATTGCGATTAATTTTATTTTTATAAGCTGCTCAAGCCACCAAATTGCCCCACCTATTACCAATAAGCTACCACCGATAAAAGAATGGGACACGCATGCAGTCAAAGCCTGCGGTGGAATTGCTTTGGAAGGCATGGTTGAAGGATCGAATAAAGGCAACCTGAACGCCACACACTTCATTGACACCAATTACTCTAAAAAGGAATGGTTCGTAAATTGCTACTTAGAGGCGTTGGTTAACCCAAGATGAGCCCTAGCTATGCAACGGTTTCGTACCACGAGCCTCGTCCTGCGCCTCTCGACACTAACAATCTAGCTGTCACCAAATTCCTGAAATGTTGCTTGAGCGTATTGCGATTCGCTTGTGTAAGCGTCACTGCTTCGGCTACTGTGATTCGCCCATGTTGCCGCACATGTTCAATAATTTTTAGAGAGAGTTCGGGCAGTTGGGCGCGTAGAAGTTGTTCTCTTTCTATCTTCTTGGCCAAGCGTTGCATTTGCTCGCGCAAGCAGCGCAAAAAGAAGAGCAGCCATGGCTGCCAATTTGGCTCAGGTGTGCGGATGGTGCCTTGAGTTTGGCGCAAGGCGAGGTAATAGGCCTCTTTGTTGGCCTCAATCACGCTCTCCAGCGAGCTGAATGGCAGATAAGCGTAACCAGCTTGCAGAAGCAACAAGGTCGTGAGAGCGCGGCTGATGCGGCCATTGCCGTCTTGAAAAGGGTGAATTTCCAAAAACGTGACGACCCAAATGCCAATGCGGAGCAGCGGATGAAGCTGGCTTGTGATCGCTTCTCTTTGCTGGGCTTGCTGCCACTCGGTCAGCTCCTGCATGAGGCGCGGCGTGTCAAAAGGTGTCGCAGTTTCAAAGACGATGCCTAGCTGCTTGCCAGCTTCGTCAAAGGCGGCCACGCTGTTGGAGGTGGTTTTGTATATGCCGCGATGCCAATCGTCTTTGCTGCTATGTTGCAGTAAGTCTCTATGCAACTGCTGTATGTGATTTTCAGTGAAATAAATATCGGGCCATGAGCTGTAGATCAAATCCATGACCTGCGCGTAGCCAGCCACTTCTTGCTCATCGCGTGTCGCAAAACTTTGGATGCTTAAGTTTGAGAGTAGCTGCTCCACTTGGCCGTCCGTTAGGCGACTGCCTTCGATACGGGTGGATGAGCCGATGCTTTCAATTGTGGCTACTCGGCGCAGCGCACTCAGGCGCTCAGGCGCGAGGCTTCCTAATGCTCGCCAAGCACCTTTGAACTCATCAATCTGCGTGATGAGTGCTAATATTTCTGGCGTGATTTTTACCGTGTGAGTGTAGAAAGGCATGGCTCTTTATTAACTCGGACATCCGTTTATACACCCAATTAAACCCAATTTATGAATGCTTAGGGCTTAAACACCCAATAAAGTATCCATTTTTACCCGTTTACGCTGTAAAAGGCACGATGTTGTCCGTCCCCGTTGCGCCAAAAGCTTGCTCGCGCAGCAAGGCCAATTGATCTCGCACCCTCGCTGCTTTTTCGAATTCTAGATTCTTCGCGTGCTCGATCATTTGCTTCTCTAGGCTCTTGATCCGCTTGCCCACATCGCGTTCGCTCATGTCTTCCACGTGCGCGCGCTCTAAGTCGCGCTTGGCCATTTCTTTGCTGGCTTTGTCGCTGTACACGCCATCAATCAGGTCTTTGACCTTTTTGACGATGCTCATCGGCGTGATACCGTTGTCTAAGTTGTGTTGCGTTTGTTTGATACGGCGGCGCTCCGTCTCATCCATCGCTTTTCTCATGGAGTCAGTGATCTTGTCGCCATACAAAATCGCGCGGCCATTTAAGTTTCTCGCGGCGCGGCCAATGGTTTGAATCAAGCTGCGCTCAGCTCTTAAAAAGCCTTCTTTGTCGGCATCGAGGATCGCACCAAAGAGACCTCGGGGATATCCAAGCCTTCTCGCAGCAAGTTAATACCCACCAACACGTCGAATGCGCCAAGCCGCAGATCACGCAAAATTTCCACGCGCTCGACCGTATCCACATCGCTATGCAAATAGCGCACTTTCACACCGTTGTCAGCCAAGTAATCTGTCAATTGCTCGGCCATGCGCTTGGTCAATGTCGTGATCAACACGCGCTCATTTTTATCCACCCGGATGCGAATCTCTTGCAACACATCATCGACCTGATTTGTCGCTGGCCGCACTTCCACCTCCGGATCGACCAAGCCCGTCGGCCGCACGACCTGCTCCACCACCTGCCCCGCATGCTCTTTCTCATAATTTGCAGGCGTAGCGCTCACGAAGATACATTGGCGCATGCGCGTCTCAAACTCTTCAAATTTCAGCGGGCGGTTGTCTAAAGCGCTGGGCAGGCGAAAGCCATATTCCACCAGCGTGGTTTTGCGCGAGCGGTCGCCGTTGTACATCGCGTTGAGCTGGCCAATCATTTGGTGGCTCTCGTCTAAAAACATCAGCGCGTCTTTGGGCATGTAATCGGTCAGCGTGCTCGGTGGCGCGCCCACCGGAGCGCCTGAGAGATGCCGCGTGTAATTTTCAATACCTTTGCAATGGCCAACTTCCGAGAGCATCTCTAAATCAAATCGCGTGCGTTGCTCAAGGCGTTGAGCTTCCACCAGCTTGCCCATACCCACCAGCTCTTTGAGCCGCGCATCCAGCTCAAGCTTGATCGTCTCCACCGCCATGAGCACCTTATCTCTCGGCGTGACGTAATGGCTGCTTGGATAGACCGTGAAGCGCGGAATTTTTTGCCGAATGCGGCCTGTGAGCGGATCAAACAAGGAAAGCGTTTCGATCTCATCGTCAAACAATTCAATGCGAATCGCCAGCTCCGAATGCTCGGCGGGAAACACATCAATCGTGTCGCCGCGCACGCGGAATTTGCCGCGCGAAAAATCTTGCTCATTGCGCGAATACTGCATGCGAATGAGCTGCCCAATCACGTCACGCTGACCAAGCTTGTCGCCCACGCGCAGCGTCATGATCATTTGGTGATAACTCTCGGGCTCGCCAATGCCATAAATCGCAGAAACAGTCGCCACGATGATCACATCTCTTCGCTCAAGAATCGATTTCGTACACGAGAGACGCATCTGCTCAATATGCTCATTGATCGCCGAATCCTTCTCAATGAACAAATCACGCTGCGGCACGTAAGCCTCGGGCTGGTAATAGTCGTAATAACTCACGAAATACTCGACAGCATTTTTCGGAAAAAACTCACGGAACTCGCTGTACAACTGCGCCGCCAACGTCTTGTTCGGCGCAAATACAATCGCAGGCCGTCCCATTTGCGCAATCACATTGGCCATGGTGAAGGTTTTGCCCGAGCCCGTCACGCCTAGCAGCGTTTGAAACACCTCCCCGTTTTCCACGCCTTCCACCAGTTGCGCAATCGCAGTCGGCTGATCGCCCGCAGGCTGATACGGCATGAAAAGCTCAAACGGCGAGCCGGGATAGCTCACAAAAGAGCCAACTTTCGTTTCAGGAATAACTTCTAAGACTTCTGGCATAGCTTTTCCGGGCATTGCTGCAGTGCAGCGATAAAATATTAGTTTGCACGAGTTTGAATGACATTGAACACGGAAAGCACGGAAATTACACGAAAGACACAGAAAAATTCCTTTTTCCTTTTTCCTTTTCGTGCCCTCCGTGCAATTTCCGTGACTTTCGTGTTCCCATTCTCAATTCCACCAATAACCATCCAGAAAGCCCTACGAAATGAGCCTCTTCTCAGCCGTCGAAATGGCCCCCCGCGACCCGATTTTGGGTTTGAACGAGCAATTCAATGCCGACACCAACCCCGCCAAAGTCAATCTCGGCGTGGGCGTGTATTACGACGACAACGGCAAGCTGCCTCTTCTGAAATGTGTGCAAGAAGCTGAGAAGCAAATGGCTGCTGCACCCAAAGCGCGTGGCTATTTGCCGATTGATGGCATTGCGGCTTACGATTCAGCCGTCAAAGGTCTCGTATTCGGTGCAGATTCTGAGATGGTGAAATCGGACCGGGTGGCTACGGTGCAAGGCATTGGCGGCACGGGTGGCCTCAAGATTGGTGCAGACTTTTTGAAGAAATTCTCGCCGAATGCAAAGGTGCTGATTTCTGACCCGAGCTGGGAAAACCACCGAGCACTCTTCATGCAAGCGGGCTTCGTGGTCGAGAGCTATCCCTATTACGACGCTGAAAAAAGAGGTGTGAATTTCGCCGGCATGCTTGCTGCACTCAGCGCAGCAGCGCCCGGCACCATCGTGATCTTGCACGCTTGCTGCCACAACCCCACGGGCTACGACATTTCCGCTGCTGATTGGGATCAAGTGATCGACGTTGTGAAATCTCGCAATCTCACGCCCTTCCTCGACATGGCCTACCAAGGCTTTGGCTATGGCATTGCGGAAGATGGCGCTGTGATCGGTAAGTTCGTCGCTGCTGGCCTGAACTTTTTTGTCTCCACCAGCTTCTCCAAAAGTTTCAGCTTATATGGCGAGCGCGTCGGCGCACTCTCCGTGGCGTGCGCGAGCGCAGAAGAATGCTCTCGTGTGCTCTCCCAGCTCAAAATCATGATTCGCACCAATTATTCCAACCCACCCACCCACGGCGGCACGGTCTGCGCTATGGTGCTCAATACACCCGATCTGCGCAAAATGTGGGAAGAGGAATTGGCCGAGATGCGGGTGCGCATCAAAGCCATGCGCAGCGCCTTCGTCGAAAAACTCAAAGCCGCAGGCGTCAAGCAAGACATGAGCTTCATCACCACGCAAATCGGCATGTTCAGCTACAGCGGCCTCAGCAAAGACCAAATGGTGCGCCTACGCAATGAATTCGGCGTATACGGCACAGACACAGGCCGCATGTGTGTTGCCGCACTTAATAGCAAAAACATTGATCACGTTTGCGCGAGTATTGCGAAAGTAATCTGAGTCTCAAAAAGCTTCAATCCAAAAAAAATGCTCTTAGGAGCATTTTTTTTTGGATTGAAAGTTGATCAGCCCGGCGTATTGATTGCACAAGATGCTATCAAAAGATGAGCTCTGTGATACTCACTTCTTTTTCGCCGATGCCTTACTTTGCAAGACAAAGGTCACCTTCATCTGCACACGATACTCCGTGATCTTGCCCTTACTCACCACCACTTTTTGCTCCTGCACCCAAGCACCTTGAATATCGTCCACCGATTCAGCGGCGCGCGCAATGCCGGTGGCTATCGCATCTTCAAAGCTTTTCTTGCTGCTGGCGCTGATCTCGATAATTTTTGCAACGGTCATCTCTATCTCCTAAAAAAATTAAACCAAGGGACATTCACGTTACCCTAGGCAGCGCGTTTTGGCAAGGCAAGCGCTGCCCAAGGTTAAGATGCCGCTCATGTCGACAGCTCTTCCCGATACTGCACCGCCCCTCCCCGCCGCACTGCCCAGCTATCGCCTCCAGATTGACTCCTTGGTCATTGCGCTGGCATTCATTGCAGCCCTGCTCGTGGCCAGTGTGCTGTGGCATCGCTCGCATTCGCCCTCGGCAGGATTTTTGGCCGATCCCAGCAAGGCGGGCGCAACTGCTGGCTGGCGCATCACAGAAATTTCGCGCGAGGCAGCTCAAGGCGGCGTGCCGCGCGGGTGGCTGGATGCCACGCTCACGCGCGCTTGTGCTCCAGCGAGCGAGGCCTCCAGCACAGAGCGTTGCGTCAATTTGCAGCCTGAGTGGATGATTGACAGCCCAATTGGCCTGCCATCAGCCAGCGCGATTGCACAATTCATTCGCAGCCAGCAAGCGCTGCTGGCGCTGGGCGCGCGCGCGGGGGATCGTGTGACGCTGCATGCGCAGTTGGCCTCATCAGGCCAAGAGGTCAGCGCCAGCGTTACGCTACAAAACTCTCGCGAATTTTTAAACGAGCGCTTTGCTTTGGTCTTGATTGCCGCCTTGATGGTGTATTTAGTGGGCTGCGCCATGCTGGCCTTTGTGCGTCGCTCACGCGAGGTGTGGATGGCCTTTGGCATGTGTGCCGGATTTTTTCTGTTCATGCTCATGCGAAGTTGGTACACCAATCGCACTTGGGCGCAGCCAGAACTTGGCTGGTGGCTGGCGATTTCTTGGTTTCGCATCGGTGTGATGTTGTGTGCCTGCGCCTGCGTGCTCACGCTGTGGAATGTGCGCATCCAAAAATATCGCGCTTGGCCGCTGGCCGTCTCAGCCATCTTATGCGGCGTGGTGCTGATGCATGCGCTCGGATGGATTGATTCAGCCACTTGGGGCTACCGTTTGGTGACCTTAGGTTTTCTGCTCGTGGTGGTGGGCATCGGCATATCGTCTTGGTGGCTGGGCTATCGCGGCGATGAAGGCGAGCGGCTGCGCTCGCGCAGCTTCGGGCGCATCATCGCGATTGGCTTTTTGCCTGTGCTCATCACCATGCCGCTGTGGACTTTTCGACCTGATTTACTGCAAATCGCCTATTTGCAAAATCTGGCGGTGGGCTTGGCAGGCATCCCGGTGATCATCATCGTGGCGCAATCGGCGCAATATCAGTTGCATGAATTTTGGTGGCGGCTGTGGCTGGTGCTGGTTGCAGCCGTGCTCGCTTTGATCACGGCTGCAGTTGTAGTGGTGTTTTCGGGAATTTCAGCGTCACTTAGCCTCATCATCATGGCCGCACTTGCTGCTCTCACGATCTACCTCTTGCGCGGCTGGCTAGAAAAGCGTTTGATTGGCAAGCCGCCCGTGCTGGAGGGCTTTTTGCCGCAGGTGATGCAATTGCAAGCCTTGAATGGCGATGCGTTTGACCGCGCTTGGCGCAGCTTGCTGCAAGATGCCTTTGCGCCCAAAGAATTCAATGCCATTGGCGATACCCGCCAAATTGAATTAACCGAGCAGGGCAATGGCTTGCAACTACCCGCCATCGGCTCATCGCCCGCGCTCGCTTTGAAAGGCGCAGCCAACTACACGCGCAGCTTCAGCCATGCCGATGCGCGCTTGGCTTCTAGCTTGCACACCTTGGTCTCGCAAGGCTTGGCAGCCCGCAGTTCCTTCATCGCCGGCGCGGTGCAAGAGCGCCGGCGCATAGCAGCGGATCTGCATGACGACATTGGCGGCAAGCTGCTGCATTTGGCCAATACTGCAGGCGCAGAAGGCCAATACGCCCGCAATACGCTAGAGGATTTGCGCACCATCACACGCGGCCTCTCAGCCCAACCACGCGCCCTGCCTGAGCTGCTCGCTGATTTGCAATACCAGCTTGGCCAACGCGCCGAGCGCGGCGGCATCGATCTGCACTTTGCCGCGCAGCTGCCCCCAGACCAAGCCACCCTCCAAATCGGCTCGCGCCAAAGCACGGTGCTGGCCAGCATTTGCAGCGAGCTGCTGCGCAATGCCATGCAGCACAAGGGCACACGCCAAGTGCAGTTTCGTATCGCCATAATCGATTGGCAGTTCCATTTGCGCTGCACCAACGATGGCCCGCCCACCGATCCAGCCCAGTGGACCAGCGGCTTAGGCACCACCTCGATTCGCCGCCGTGTTTATGATTTGCAAGGCCAATGCAACTGGCAAGCCCGCTCGGGCGGCGGTGTGCAGTTTGAAGCCTCTTGGCCACTGAATACCTGGCTCAGCGCCGACACGGGTGCCTTCATGGCGGATGATCTGAAATAAATCTTTCTTCTACACCCCTAGTATTGGGGATAGCCTCAGAGTGTGCAAAATTTCACAATAGCGTCAATCAGTTGAACTCCTAAACCACGTCGCCATGCCCGCCCGCATTCTCATCCTAGAAGACCAGCCCGATGGCATTGCTCTGCTGACCGCTGCCATCCAAGGCTGCTTTGATCAGCCGCAGATCAGCTTGGCGATGAATTTGGCCAGCGTGCGAGAAGTAGTGGCCGCGCAAGCAGCCGGTGCGCCGTTTGATTACGCCTTGGTCGATCTGCGCTTGCCCGACGGCTTGTCGATTGATTGGCTGGCGCAATTCAAAGCGCAGTATCCTGAGACGCAGGCCATCGTGACCAGCCTGTATGACGACGATGATTTGGTGTTCGCCGCGCTGCGCGCCGGCGCGGATGGCTATGTGCTCAAAGGCGATGGGCCTGAGCACATGCAGCAGGCCTTGCGCAAAGTGATGCTGGGCGAGCCGCCCATTTCGCCATCGATTGCCCGCAAGCTCATGGGGCAGTTTCGCGGCGGCGGCTTAGCCTCCAGCACACAAGATTTCATGCCCTCGCAAGCGAACTTGCCAGCAGCAACCGGCATCGACGAAGCCCCACGCCTTACCGCGCGCGAGCTAGAGGTGCTCTCCCATATCGGCAGCGGCCTCATGATCAAGCAAGTGGCCGCGCGCTTGGGCATTGGCTACCACACCGTCAATGACAACATCAAATCCATCTACCGCAAGCTGGGCATCCGCACGCGCGCGCAGGCGGCGGCTGAGGCTTCTAAGCGTGGCTTGGTGGGTGCAATGTGAATACAAGTCACTTGAATTTTTGAGTGATTTTTAAATCCTTTTAGGGCGATAGCCGGCATATATATTGCGCAGAGTGCTATTATTTTTATAGTAATTCATTAAATATCCCCCAGAACTAGGGGTATCTCCATCGCCACAGTTTTCGCCTCTCCCCTAGCACTGGGGATGCATCAAAACGCTGCGCTCTGCAACACTTCTCCTCATCGCTCATTTCAGCGAATTCCAACGGAGAAAAAACATGCACTCACCCCTACCCCGCCTCTCAGCCCTTTGCGGCATCACAGCCTTCAGCCTTGCTTCAGCATTCAGCCTGATGCCTTCAACCAGCTCTGCGCAAGAGGTGCACGATTGGGGCAAAACCTTTGCCAGCATCGCCCGCCCCACCAAAACAGCCCGCTGCCCCACCGGCTACATTGCCAGCGCCGCTGCGCAAACCTGCGAGACCTTCTCTGCCATCACGCCCAAAGCGCTGCCCAGGAGCGGCGCATGCCCCGCAGGCAGCACGGAAGAGTTTGGCGCGTATTGCACACCCACTGTGAGTGACATGTCAGACCGCATGGCAGGCTTGCTCGCTCGCCATTATTTCCAAGATCTAAATGGCGTTTACATGAATTCGCTGGGCAACGCCAGCAGCATGTCCATGGCTTTACCGCCCGTACTGAGCGCCTACATGAGCAAGCGCGCCGCTGCCGGCCAGAGCAGCAGCTTGATGAAAGACAACTCCCCGATGCCAAACCTTCCTACTGCTCTGCCGATTCAGTGCGGCGATAATTTCATGCTTGGACTCGAAGCCGCGCTGCGCTGCCAAGCAGCCATTGGCGGCGCTCGCGCCAGCCAAGCGCAAGCCGGCGCACCCGTGACCACGCAAGAGCAAATCACCGGTATCGGCGCTGTACCCGCAGCCCCGCCCGCAACTGCTGCACCTGCCGCGCCCGCAATCAACCCAAAAGACGCACTCAAACAAGGCCTCAAGGGTCTGCTGAGTAAGTAAAAGCGCGCTCAGATCAACCATTAAACGGAGAAAAAATGATGAAAACTTCTTTCAAAACCCTGCTAACCCTCAGCGCAGCAGCCTTGCTCGCCGCCTGCGGCGGAGGCGGCGACGCAGCCGCTCCTTCGGCAATTCCAAATCTAAACACAAATCCAAACCTTGTTGCAACTACAGAAGCCAGCTTCAGCAACGCCGGCGTCTTCGTACCCAATGCTTCCAGTTCAGCGACATTCAATTTGGTCAACTGCAAATACTCTGGCGACGTGGTTACTTCAGTGAACGCCGGCACAGCGACGTTGATCATCACGGCCAATGGCAACATGACGTTTAACCATCCCGGCGATGCCCCTCTAGCACTCGCGCCGATTTCGCGAACCCTCTCAGCCAACACAGCCTCCGAGGCTGAACTTCAAATCAGCGCCAGCGCAGGCGAGACGAGCAACCGTTACTCAGCCTATTTGCTCAACGACATCGGTGCCTCGGGCAGCAAAGGCGAAAGCGTCGATGAAATCCGCTTTAATTTCAATCCAAGCCACGACTACATCAACTTCCCCGATCCTACTTCCGCTCAAAGAGTCAGGTATTTGACATCCGGGATTGAACTGGAGTGCGGCTTTGCCAACGGCACCGTGATGACTTCGAACTTCGGCAATTTCAATGCGCGCATTGCCGCCGCAACAGCGGGCATCGTGACCGCTAATCAACAAAACACAACCGGCACGGCACGAAACCCCCTCGCCACGCTGGCCAATGGCAACGCCACATGGACGAATGACAGATCCGGTGGGACGGATCGCTACTCGCGGCTCAATTTCGCCACGGGTCAAATCTCGGCCGGTGCAAGTGCCAGCGGAGCTTTCACGCCCATTGACATTGCCGCAGAGCTGCTGCCCTCCAACGGTGCGAACTCTCCGTTTTACTCCGAGCGCAAAGAAGGCATCACAAAAACGATTGACTTTCGCGTCAACGGCGGCATCAAAAATACAAGGTTCGACATAATTTCGGGCACTGATCTGCTTCCTTTTGCAAACTACAACAGTTTGCGTTGAGCCACCATTAGAAAAACTGCCCAGCCTTGCGCTGGGCATCTTGCCTCCTAGTAACCCGCCTTCGCCCCCGGCCGGCGCTGCGCAAACAAGCCCGCAGACTTTGCACCCTGCTTTTTAAAGCGCTCGCGGCGGGCAACTTTGGGGTCGACACGCAGCGGGCGATAAATTTCCACACGATCTTTATCGCCAACGGCGTGATCTGGTTCTACGCGCTTGTTCCACACGCCAAAGCTACACCCACCAGGCAGGGCTGAAAAACGCGCGTCTAGCAACGCCGCTTGCTTCAACACATCACGCACGCAAGCGCCTTGCGCCATGGAGATGACAAGCTCGTGCACCAGCCGTGGCGCAGGAGACCAAGTCAGCGTTACCGCGATGCTTTCAGCCATACACTTTTTCCGCCCGCTGCACAAAAGCATCCACCAAGCTGGACGCGATTTTGTTAAACACGGGCCCGACCAAGGAGGCCATCGCCGCATTGCCAAAGCTGTAGCTCAAGTAAAGCTCCACTTTGCAAGCCTGCGCCGCGCCGCCCGCAGCTGCGCCCACCGGGGTGTAGAGCCACTGCCCTTCCAGCTTTGAAAACGGGCCTTGCACCAAGCTCAGGCGATCTTCCAAAGCACCGTTGTCGTGGCGAACATAGGTGTTGCGCGTGGAGAATTTTTGCCGCAAGCCTTTGAAGTTCAGGCTGATCTCTGCCGTTTGCCCGTCATCATGCGTTTGCAGAATCTGCGCGGCATCACACCATGGCAGAAATTGCGGATAGCGCGGCACATCGGAGACCAGATCAAACATTTGGCGTGGGCTGTACCAAATCAGCAGGGATTTATGAATTGCATTCAAAATACGCGGCGCTCTTACAATCAAAGCTCAATTGTAATTTCTCACTGCATTCTTCAACGAGCCTTATGGCCAAGCCCAAATCTGATCCCCCTGGCCGCATTGCCGAAAACAAAAAAGCATCGTTCAACTACTTCTTTGAGGAGCGGTATGAATGCGGCATGGTATTGGAAGGCTGGGAAGTCAAGGCCGTGCGCAATGGCAAGGTGCAGCTGACCGATGGTTATGTGATCATCAAAAATGGCGAGTTGTTCGTGATGGGTTGCCAGATCAATCCTTTAAAGACGGCCTCCACGCATGTCAGCCCCGATGCCGTGCGCAGCCGCAAACTGCTGATGAAGAAAGACGATATTCGCCGCTTAACCGGCAAAGTCGAACAAAAAGGCTACACGCTCGTAGCGATTAATCTGCATTGGAAAAGTGGCCGCGTGAAATGCGAAATCGCGCTGGCTAAAGGCAAAGGCGAGCACGATAAGCGCAACACTGCGGCTGACCGGGAAGGCAAACGCGAGGTGGAGCGCGCGATGAAGGTGCACAATCGTTAAAACTCATTTACTACTATTTTGATAGCACTCTGCGCAAATTCCATGCCGCCTAACTACTCAAAACCCTTGTAATTTCGCATGAAAAATCTTTCAAACACCGCTTTATCCATGCTCGATCTGGTGGCTGTGCGCGAAGGCGGCACGACGCGCCAAGCTTTGCAGATTGCGCTGCAAACCGCGCAGCATGTGGAGCGGCTCGGCTTCAAGCGCTATTGGCTGGCGGAGCATCACAACATGGCGGGCGTGGCCAGCTCGTCGACTGCCGTGCTGATAGGCCACATCGCTGGCGGTACGCAAACGATCCGTGTGGGCTCGGGCGGCATCATGCTGCCCAACCATGCGCCGCTGGTCGTTGCAGAAGCTTTTGGCACGCTCGCCGAGCTGCATCCAAATCGCATTGATTTGGGGCTTGGCAGAGCGCCCGGCACGGATCAATACACGATGCGCGCCTTGCGCCGTCACAACACGGAAAGCGCCGATGATTTCCCGCGCGAAGTGGCCGAATTGATGAGCTATCTCGCGCCTGCGCAAGAGGGGCAGCGGATCACGGCGCATCCCGGCGCGGGCACGCAAGTGCCCATTTGGTTGCTGGGATCCAGCCTCTTTTCAGCGCAACTTGCAGCGCAGATGGGCTTGCCTTACGCTTTTGCTTCGCACTTTGCGCCGGCCATGCTGTTGCAGGCATTAGAGATTTACCGCCGCACCTTCAAACCGTCCGCCCAGCTAGCCAAGCCCTACGCCATCATCGGCGTGCCCTTGATCGCTGCACCCACCGACGAAGAAGCCCAGTTTCTAGCCAGCAGCGTGTACCGACGAATCTATGGCATGTTGACTGGCCGGCGCGGCAAACTGCCCTTGCCCGATGCAGATTTCATGAGCAGTATTGATGCCGCAGGCCGCGCGGCGATTCATGATTTCTTAGCCGCTGGCGCAATTGGCTCACCTGAGACCGTGCGCGACAGTTTGCAAAACTTGCTTGATCAGACTCAAGCCGACGAGATCATGCTCGTCTGCGACGTTCATGATCCCGCCCTACGCTTGCGTTCGCTGGATATTGCAGCGCAAGTGATGCGGGAAGCCGAAGCCGCTTTAGCTTAGGTCACGATTGTTAAATGCTGCTTGAAAAAAGCAGTCGTCCGTTCCCAAGCGAGTTTTGCTGCAGCTGCATCAAAGCGCGGCGTGGTGTCGTTGTTGAAGCCGTGTTGTGTGCCCGCATAGATATGCGCTGCGTGGCGCACATTGGCGGCTTTGAGGGCTGCCTCATAAGCGGGCCAAGCGGCATTGATGCGCTCATCGACGCCAGCAAAGTGGATCTGCAACGGCGCTTTGACTCGCGCAGCGTCTTCAGCCGCCGGATGATTGCCATAAAACGGAATACCAGCGGCCAAATCTGGCAATTGCGTGGAGAGGTAATGCACCATGCCACCGCCATAACAAAAGCCCACAGCGCCGACTTTTCCTGAGTTGTCTGCACGTGCTTTGAGCGCAGCATAGCTGGCCAAAAAGTCTTGCCTAGTCTTAGCTTGGTCGAGTTTTGCGAATTCTGAGCGGGCTGCATCTTCATTGCCAGGATAGCCGCCCAAGGGCGTGAGCGCGTCGGGAGCGAGAGCCACATAGCCATCGAGCGCCAAGCGGCGAGCGATGTCTTCAGTGTGAGGATTGAGGCCTCGGTTTTCGTGAATCACCAACACGCCAGGCAGCTTACCCGTCGCGCCTGCAGGCTTGGCCACATAGGCTTTGATGCTGCCATAGCCGTTAGGTGACTGGATAGTGATCATCTCAGTGGTGATGCGCTTGTCATCCTTGGCGCTGACTTGCGCGAAGGCGAAATTCGGCTGCAAGGAGGCAAGGATGCCTACAGCCGTGAGCCCACCCACAGCGAACTTTTGCGCACGATCCAAGAAGCCCCTGCGATCCAAATCGCCATGGACGTAAGCATCAAACAGGATGAGCAGTTCTTGGTCAAAATCTGCAGCGGTAAGGCGAGGAATAGGTTGCGTCATCAGAATCTCCAGAAGGTTGTGTTTGTAAACTTCGATTCAAACCGAAGAAGGAAGTTCTGTAAAGAGCTTATGAAACTGTTTTAAGATCTATCGTTATCGCCTCACCGGCTCTCAGGCTGCACATGCTCTTCGTGAAAATGCGGTATCGTGGCATGCATTGAACTCAAAAAATATCAAGGAACACATGGAAAGATTTCTCGCAAGTGTTGGCTCACTTTTGTATGGCATGCGCATCATCATGCTCTTCTTCTACGTTGGCTTGGTGGCGATTATTTTCGGCATCGTTGGAAAATTCTTTCTAGAAACCTACAAGCTAATGTACGCCTTGATGTTTAGTGAGCTACAAAAAATAGATCTCATCATCAAAGTGCTTGAGCTGGTTGACATGACGATGGTGGCGCAATTGGTGTGGGTGGTGGCGCTGGCCGGGGTATCGCTGTTTGTGACTACTGGGCATTTTGATAAAACAGACATGAAGAAACCGGACTGGCTTGATCACGTCAACACCTACAACCTCAAACTCAAACTGGCCTTTGCCATCATCTCGATTTCTGGTGTGCATGCCTTGAAGACTTATCTCAGCGGCGAGTTGACTCTCGAAAATATTCAAGTCGTAACGATGGTGGCGGTGATTCACTTTACCTTCGTGCTTTCTGCCATTGGCATTTCGATTGCCGAGCGGCTGGCGCGTGAGAAGCCTTAAAGCTCGGGCAACTCCCATTCTGCAAAAACCAACTGACCCAGTCAGAGACAACGCCCAAGGAGCACCGATATGACGGTACAAGCTGAAGTCGATCTGGAATATGAATTTGCCGTCAAAGCTAAGGCGAAGCCTGTCTTCGCCCTGCTTTCAGACATACCGAAATCGTCGAGTCACTTTCCCAAAGTTCAAGCGATCACGGATCTCGGCAAAGGCATGTTTCAGTGGGAAATGCAACGCGTTGGAACGCCCCAGATCAACATTCAAACGGTGTATGCCAGCAAATACAAAATCGATGCGAAGAAAAGCGTAGTGAGCTGGACGCCAGTAAAAGACGTGGGTAATGCGCAAGTCTCTGGCAGCTGGATGATCACTGATCAAAAGAATTCGACTGCTTTGAAACTCGTTGTGCGAGCGACGGTGTTTGTACCGCTCCCTGACATCATACAGGCCATCGTGCAGCCGGTCGTTTCCGCTGAATTCGAGAAGTTGCTCGATCAATACATCGCCAATTTGATCGAAGAATTTGGCGGCGAAGTAGAGTAAATCCACTTCAGACGAGTGAGACTTCGCGCAGATGTTCGGCTGTGGTGCTGGGCAGATCGAAAAATTCTAGATAAGCTGGGATTTGCTCATAAAGCATGTCGGTGCCGATTTGCGTGGGGCAACCACGCGCTCTGGCAGCGGCGAGAAAGGCTGTGACTTCTTTGGCCATGACAACCTCGCCAACGAAAGTTTTTGCATCGAGTCGATCAATGTTGATGGGCAAAGGGTCGCCCTCTTTCATGCCCAGCGGCGTGGCGTTGACGACTAAATCAAAGCCTGCGGGATCGTTGCTTCCCGTGCTCACTTGCACGTTGGAAAAATTCTCACGAATGCGCACTGCAAGTGCTTCGCTGCTGGCTATGTCCACGTCGTACAAAGCGATCTCTTCCAGGCCTGCGCCCGCCAGCGATGCGGCGATGGCGCTGCCCACGCCGCCGGTGCCAACGATCAGCGCTCTTTTGCCATGAACATCCAACCCCTTGCGCTGCACACCGCGTACAAAGCCTTCTCCGTCAAACATATCGCCGTAGAGCTTGCCATCCACACCGCGCTTCACAGCATTGCAAGCGCCCGCCACGCGCACCGCCGGCGAGACGGCATCGAGCAAGCTCAACACGCTGACTTTGTGCGGCATGGTGATCAATGCGCCGCGCATGTTTTCTAGCTTGAACACGCTGCGCAAAAACTCTGCAAAATGCTCGGGCTTGCAGCCCATGGGCGTGACCATCGTATTGATGCCCGCTTGCTCAAAATACGGGTTGTAGATCAGCGGCGCTTTAAAGCTGTAGGTGGGCCAGCCGATATGGGCGATGAGCTCGGTGTTGCCGTCGATACGCATGGCGTTACTTCATTTTTAAGCGTTTTAAGCACTTAGCCGGCATGTAATACGCGCGGAGTGCTATCAAGTTTATAGCTCTAGGTTGATTCAGGAATCGCTGCCGAAACGGCTGCGCGAATGCCCAATAGATAACTCTCCACGCCAAAGCCCGCAATCTGACCCTTGGCAATCGCCGCAATCACTGAATGGTGGCGGAATTCTTCACGTGCATGGATGTTGCTCATATGCACTTCGATGATGGGGCATTTCAAAATCGCCAACGCATCGCGGATGCCGTAGCTGTAATGCGTCCACGCACCTGCGTTGATCACCACGGCTTGTGTGCCATCGCTGTGCGCCAAATGAATGCGCTGCGCCATCTCGCCTTCGATATTGGTTTGATAGCAGCTCACTGTAGCGCCCAAGTCTTTGCCCAAGGCGATACAAGCTGCATCAATATCTGCGAGCGTAGCCGTGCCATAGGTGGCGGCATCGCGCATGCCAAACATATTCAGATTGATGCCGTTTAAAACAAGGATGTTCATAAGTGATGCGTTTTCAAATCAAAGCCTGTGGACTGAACTCAGAGCCTAACCATAACCCAAGCTCAGTGCCCAAGCTGGCGAGTCAATATGAGAATCGACTCGCCTTCTTTACGTTCAATCAGCGCTTGGCCGCTGTAGATGCTGCCAAGAATTCATTGACCACATCTGCGCCGACTTGCGCAGCATATTTCGCAATCACTGGCTTCATCTTTTCGACGAATTTAGCGGTTTCGGCCGGGGGGAATTCTGTCACGAGCATGCCTGCGGTTTTCAAATCAGCCAAGTCTTTGCCCAAAGCTGCGCGATTGGTGACGCGTTGGAACACGCCCGCCTCGGCAGCAGCGTCGTTGAAGAGTTTTTTCTCGTCAGCGGTCAGCGCATCCCAGAATTTTTTGCTCACCATCACAGATTGCGGGTTGTACACATGCTTGGTGAGTGCCAAATGCTTTTGCACTTCCGCAAACTTGTTGCCTTTGATTGTGGGGATGGGATTTTCTTGACCATCTACTGCTTTATTCTCCAGTGCGCCATAGAGCTCAGGAAAAGGCAGTGGGGTCGGGTTCGCATCAAGGGCTTTGACCCAATCCAAATTGATGGGATTAGGAATCACGCGCAATTTCAAGCCAGCAATATCCTCGACTTTGTTCAAGGGCTTCTTGCTGTTGGTCATGTTGCGAAAGCCCAGCTCCCAGTAGCCTATGCCCACGATGCCTTTTTCTTCCAAACGAGCGTGCATTTTTTTGCCAAATGGACCGTCCACAATTTTGTCAGCGATCGCTTCGCTTTCAAACATGAAAGGGAAATCGAAAATTGCAAACGCAGGCACTTGAGAGGCCAGAATGCCGCTGTTCATCACAGCCATTTCAATCGTGCCGCCTTGCACGCCACTCACGTGGAATTGGTCATTACCCAATTGCGCAGCTGGGAATACATTGACTTTAATTTTGCCGCCTGATTTAGCCTCGACGATGGATTTAAAGCGATCCATTCCCAGCACAATGGAATGGCCAGCGTTATTCTGCGTACCGAATTTCACGGTGCGCTCTTTGTAATCTTGCGCACTGGTAAGGCCAGCAGCGACCAAAGCCACCGCAGCGATCACGGTTTTCACAAACATTCGTTTCATACAAGTCTCCTAAAGTTCAGCACAGTACGCTGCGAAAAATGAGATCGGTGCTTGGCGTACAGGTCACGCACCAATCATTTAAAAAGTTTCTATCCGCCCAAGAATTTTGCGGGCCACATCACGATTTGTGGGAACAACACCATGAGGAACAACAAAATAAATTGTGCAATCATGAACGGCAGCACCCCGCGCGTGACCTTGTCCATGCTGATCTTGCCCACGCCAGCTACCGTGTTAAGCACGGTGCCCACGGGGGGCGTAATGAGACCAATGGCGTTGTTGATGATGAACATCACGCCGAAATACACCGGGTCAATGCCTGCTGCTTTGACCAGCGGCATGAGCACAGGCGTGAGAATCAAAATCGTCGGCGTCATATCCATCGCTGTGCCCACAATGATCACGATGATCATGATGGTGAACATGAGCAAGCGCGGGCTGTCGAGCAATGGTTGCAAGAGCGTCGTGAGCTGCGCGGGCAATTGCGCCACAGTAATCATCCACGCCGAGACCATCGCCGCCGCCACCAAAAACATCACGACTGCACTGGTTTTGGCCGCTTGAATCAAGATCGGGAGCAACTGCGGGATCTTGATTTCGCGGTAAACAAACATGGAAATCAACAAGGCATACACAGCAGCCACTACCGCAGATTCGGTGGGCGTAAACACACCGAATTTCAAACCGCCCACCACAATCAAGGGAAGCCCGAGCGCCAGCAGCGTTTCGCGGAAGGCCTTGATTACTTCAGCGCGCGTCGCTCTTGGAGGAGGCGTGACTTTTTCTTTGCGTACCAAAATCCACCAAGTGATCCACAGCGACACACCGAGCAAAATACCGGGCACGATGCCAGCCAAGAAGAGCTTGGAAATGGAGATATTGGCTGCGACTCCAAAAATGATGAACGCAATGGAAGGCGGAATGATGGGCGCAATAATGCTGGCCGAAGCAATCAAGCCCGCAGAGCGCGCAGGATCATGCCCAGCGCGCACCATCATCGGTAGCAGCAGTGCAGAGAGCGCTGCGGCATCGGCCACCGCAGAGCCGGAGAGCGCCGCCATGATGCAAGCCGCCACAATCGCCACATAGCCCAAGCCGCCGGGAATATGGCCAACAAGCGCGAGCGCGAAATTTACAATGCGGCGAGACAGGCCGCCGGCATTCATGATCTCGCCCGCGAGCATGAAGAAAGGCACGGCGAGTAGAGGAAAGCTGTTCGCGCCTTCAATCACGTTTTGCGCAAGAATTTGAGAATCCCACATACCCAGATGCCACATCAACGCAGCGCCCGTGAGCAGCAAAGAAAAGGCAATCGGCATGCCCAGCGCCATAGCGCCAAGCAACGCAACAACGAAAATCGCAATGGTCATCCTGAGGCCGCCTTACTTATGTTCGCCATGCGGCATGTCTTCAGATTCGCGAACCGCAGCGAGCTCACCCTCGCTCATCTGCCCGGTGAACAAGCGATACAGATCGCGGGCAATGATCAGTCCGCCGAGCACGGCAAACATCAAGCCAACGGAGAAGAATATCGCCATCGAAACTTCCATCGCCGCACTGGTGGAGGTGAGATTGATCTTGGTTTGCTCCCAAGCGCCTTTGAACAAGACGCCGCACAACGCCAGCATGAACGCCAAGCTTAGAGCAAGGCATATTTTTTTGCCGAGCAATCCGATGCGAGCGATCAAAAAATCCGTGCCCAAATGACCTTTTTCATTGAGCGCGACCACTGCGCCCATGAAAGTCATCCACACAAACAACCAGCGGGAAAGCTCTTCGCTCACAGCAATGCCAGAGTTAAAACCATAGCGTAGCACCACGTTGCCAAACACCATGATCACCATGAGCGCAAGGAAGAGCGCCATGGCATACTCCAAAATTTTGCAATAGACTTTGATGAATTGATCAATCATGAATACAATTATGTACCATTCAGTACATTTAAGATGATTTTTGCGTCAAGGGTTTTCACGTAGTTATCACCCTTGATCGTTAACACCTGCTATTTCGCTTTGCGATAGCCTTCGCGCACAGTTTGGCTTTGGCTCGCAGTGAGTTGGGTGAGCGGCGAGCGCACGCGAAGCCAAGCATCGTCGCCCGTCTGCTCAGCCAGCATCACTTTATAAGCGCTCACAAAAGGCATGCCGGGCTCAAGCGAGAGCAAAGCAAGTAGGTCGCGCATGCGCTTGTCATCAGCCGCGCTCACATGAGCCGGCGCATCCATCATGCGCCGCATCAGCTGCGGGGCGATATTAGCCAACCCGCAAATCGAGCCAGCGCCACCGACGAGTTGTGTCGACATGACATCGGGCTCGCAGCCCACCAGCACAGCGAGCTTTGGGAATTTTTGCGCAAGCATTTTGGAATGCTCGACATTGGCGCTGCTGTCTTTGATGCTGACCACCACGCCCGGATACTTTTGCATGAGCTCCCCAATCGCCGCTTCGCTCCAACCGATACCGCAGAGACCGGGGAAGTGATACAGAATGATCGGCAAGGATTCTCCACTTTGCGCTTGCGTTGCTTGAATGACTTCACTCACATATTCAATCAGCCCTGCATCAGGCTGAGCGTTGTAATAAAAAGGCGGCATCAGCAAGCCAGCTTTCGCACCGATCTTCGCTGCATGCACCGCGAGCGCAACGGCATCATCGCGTGCCAAAGCGGAGAGGTTAATCACCAACTGCTCGCCGCGCACGCCAGCGGCGACAAACGCATCCGCCGCCGCGATGCGTTGCAACGTGGTGAACGATGTGCCCTCACCCGTCGTGCCAAACAACGTCAGCCCATCGCTGCCATCATCAAGAAGGCGCTTGCCATGCGCGATCATGCGTGGCAGATCAATGCTGCCACCTGCTTCAATCGGCGTCAGCAAAGCTGGCCAAAGACCAGAAATGGTGTGGCGTGTGTAATCAGTCATGATCTTCATTTCATTTTTAAGCAAAATTACCGCTGAGCCGGCATATCAACTGCGCAGAGTGCTATCAAATTAATACTACACAGCTTTCAAGCGCATCGCGCCTGGCAGCGGCGTAGAGCGGCGCAATACGTCCTCAGCCAGCCACCGCGCACTCTTTGATGCCCGCTCACAGACCAGTTCAAGTGGAAGATTCACATAATCTTCGTTAAACACTTCAAAGCTGTAATCGCCTTGGTAGCCAATTTTGTCGAGCCGGAGCACGATATCGACCAACGCATCGCTGTGTACGCCCTCGCCAGGGAAGACGCGAAACGTCCGTGCTGTCGTCATGCGTTCTTCAAAACTCTTCGTCTCTTCCCACATGAAATCAGCGAGCTGTACGAGGAATATCTTTGATGCATCGAGGTAGTCGATCTCTTCTGGCGAAGTCTTCGCAGCGAGCACGTGATAGGAATCGACGCAAATACCGAGGTTGGGCGTATCCGCGCGACACACCACATCCCAGCTTTGCGGCAACTCATTGACCGTGCGCCCCCAGCTCAGGGCTTCATAGGCGATTTTGATGCCGTAGGGCACAGCGAGCATCGCGAGCTTTCGCAGGTCTGCGGCGATTTTGTCCGCGTCTTGCGTTGCATGTGCGGAGACAGAGGAGCACGCAAGCAACACCTTAGCGCCCAAGCTATGCGCCATGTGCAGCATGCTTTTCGCAATATCAATCTTGTAATCGTGCAAGTGACCTGAGAGCCCTTCAAAATCGCGCAGCACTTGAAAGCCTGTGGCCCGCATGCCACTGGCATTGCAAGCAGCGACAGCAGCTTGCAACCCACCGGGATGACCGACCAAATCGTTGGCCTTAAGCATCACCTGATCAAAGCCCGCCGCCTTCATTGCGTCAAGCTTCGCCTCAATCGGGCCAGCCAGAGTAATCGTGTCCATGCCGAATTCTTGAATGAGTTTCATGGCGCGCCACCAGCGTTTGTTGCTTTTTCTGCGCTCTGCACTAACTCAAACACCACACCGCCAAGATACGTCTTGGTAATCGCGCCACGCTGTTCGGTATGCGCCGCTTTCGTTTCTACAAACTCGATTCCGAGCTTGCGCAACGCATTCACAGCAACCATCACATCCGGCACGCCAAGGCCAATGCGCTGCAAGCGCTCCACACCGTCGACCACATGAACATCGGGCTCGACCATTTGCAGCATGAAGCCTTTGTGTTGGCTGAGAGACGGACTCTTCATCAGCGTGCCCTTGGGCATGATGCCAAAGCGCTCTTCATCGGCGATCAACTCGAAGCCAAAGAGCTCTTTGTAAAACGCAATCCAATCGTTACTGCGCTCCGCGCCAATGTATTGCACCACGCCAAAAAAGTGCAGACCCGCTGTAGCGGGCGGAGCTTGATCCACACCCGGAATCGGCACGAAATCAACGCTGTAAATGCTGAACTCGCGATACCGATCTACAAAATAAATCCGGCTGCCACCCGCGCCATGAATCGCCGGGATATTGAGCTCCATCACCTGCGCATGCGTGGACACCTCCCAAGCACCGCGCTCGCGCACATACGCATAGGCCGAGCGCGCATCGCGCACACGCAGCGCAATCGCCGAGATCACCGGTGCTTGCCCGCCATGCGTTGCACCAAGCACTTCGGTGGGATGTGCATTGACGACAATATTCAAACCGCCTTGCCGATACAGCAACACCTCGCGCGAGCGATGCCTCGCCACGGGCTTAAAGCCCATCATCTCTAACACTTGGCCTAAGGCTTGTGGCTTGGAGGTCGCGTATTCAATGAACTCAATGCCATCCAAGCCTATTCGGTTGGATGCATCAGAAAACGAATGTTGCAAAGGCTCGCGCCCATCTACACGTTCTGGTGCTTTCATCAACAAATCACTCATGGATAGAGCCTTTCAGTTCAAATTATTGAAGAACACGGAAGTCACGGAAATTACACGGAAATCACAAAAAAGGAAAAAGCGTTTGTCTTTTTCGCGCCTTCCGTGTAATTTCCGTGACTTTCGTGTTCTTTTAAACGGTTGGCGATGCCAAATGGCCGCCCAGAAATAATCTTTCAATATCCGGATCGGCCAACAACTCTGAAGCCTTGCGATGCAACACGCAGCGGCCTGATTCCAGCGCTATCGCTTCGTCAGAAATCTTCAACGCACTTTTGACGTTTTGCTCGACCATCAAAATCGTCGTCCCCTGCGCCGCCAAATCTTGCAGCAGCTTAAACACATCTTTCACGACAATCGGCGAGAGGCCAATCGAGGGCTCGTCAACCAGCAGCACTTTCGGGCGCAATAACAATGCCCGAGCAATCTCTAGCTGCTTTTGTTCGCCGCCCGAAAGAGCGCTGGCTTGAGAATGGATGCGCTCTTGCACGCGAGGGAAATATTTGAGCACTTCGGGGATGCGCTCATGTGTGAGCTTGGTGCCAAGCGTAATGCCACCAAGCTCTAAGTTTTGATAAACCGAAAGCTGAGGAAACAGATTACGCCCTTGCGGCACAAAGGCTAAGCCTTTGCCCAGCAGTTCTTTTTGCGTGTAGCCAGAAATGTCTTCGCCTTCAAAAAAAACGCGGCCTTCGCGCGGCTTGAGCAGGCCGAAAAGCGTTTTCAGCACTGTCGATTTGCCTGCACCATTGGGGCCGATCAGCAGCGTGATCGCAGCGCGGCGAATGCTCAAATCCAGATGATTCAGAATCATCAAATCTTTATAACCCGCAAGCACTTTGTCAAATTGGATCGCAATATCTGGGTTCATGTTCAAGCTCCCAAATACGCATCAAGTACGGCCTTGTTACCGCGAATCTCCGCCGGCGTGCCCACTGCAAGCACCTTACCCTCGACCATCACCATGATGCGATGACACAGGCTCATCACGAAATCCATGTTGTGTTCGATCACGACGAAGCTGCTTTTCTTGCCACTCGCGTCATGTTTTAAGCCCTTCTCGTTGAGCTGCTTGAGAAGTGAAGAAATACCGCCCACCAAAGAGGGATTCACGCCCGCACAAGGCTCATCAAGCAACACCAAATCAGGCTCACGCATAAAGGCCATCGCGATGTCCACAAGCTTTTGCTGC
This sequence comes from Variovorax sp., assembly GCA_031376455.1. Classification (GTDB taxonomy): domain Bacteria; phylum Pseudomonadota; class Gammaproteobacteria; order Burkholderiales; family Burkholderiaceae_C; genus JANMDU01. Next base: position 64,327 of record JANMDU010000122.1, read on the forward strand.
CCATAGCTCAAAGTGCCGGCTTTCAAATCCGCCACATGACTGATGCGAAACTGCTCAATCAGCGCATCTGCGCGTCCGCCCAATCCCGAATCGGGCGGCGCAAACATGCGGCTGAATTTGCTGCCCTGATGCTCTTGCGCAGCCACGATCAAATTGTCTCGCACGCTAATCTTGCCGAAGACTTGCAGCGTTTGAAACGTACGCCCTACGCCAAGACGCGAAAGCTCCAGCGGCCCCGCCTGGGTCACATCTTGGCCTTTGAATTCAATGCGCCCTGAATCCGGCTTGATCTGCCCGAGCATGGAGTTGAACAGCGTGGTCTTGCCCGACCCATTAGGCCCGATCACGCCAAAAATCTCGCCGGGCATGACTTCAAAACTCACCCCACCCACGGCTTGAATCGCGCCGTAGGCTTTCTTCATGTCGGTGACTTTTAAGACAGGAGCATTCATCACGGCGCTCCTTTTTTAGTAGCGCTTTGCGCAATAGGTGCGGCGGCTTGAAGCACTTTTCGCTTAGAAAATAGCTTATCAGGCAAGCTTGCCAAACCATCTGGCAGCCACACCAAAATCGCAATCACCATCACGCCAAAGATCGGCAAAAACCAGTTTGAGAAGATCGGCGATACATCGCGAATCCACTCTGGCAAGATCAAGCCGATCAGTGCGCCCACTAAAGGGCCGACAAATAAACCTGCGCCGCCAACCACCACCATCAAATACATCGTGATCGACGCACCAACGGCGAAAGATGCAGGCTCAATGTAATCCACCAGCGAGGCATACAAGCCACCCGCCAAGCCCGCATACACCGCGCCAATCGCAAAAGACAGCAGCGTGTAGGCGCGGGTGTCGATCCCCAAACTTTCTGCGCGAATCGGGTTGTCTCGGAGTGCTTGAAATGCCTTGCCCCAAGGCGAGCGCAGCAAACCCCAGAGCAGCGCAATCGCTATTCCTGAGATTGCTAGCGTGAAATAGTAATAGGCCAAATGCCCTTTGAGCGAGAAGCCAAAAATTTCTGGCCGTGCAATACCATTGAAGCCAAACGTGCCGCCCGTGAGCCATTCTTCATTTCGGAAGACGAGCCACATCGCCGTATTGAAACCAAGCGTCGCGAACGCCAAATAAATCGTTTGCACCCGCAACGCTGGAAAGCCGACGATCAAGCCAACGACAAAACACACCAACATCGCTATCGGCAGACCGAGCCACCAGCTCAGTCCTGCTTTCATCAAAATCGCCACGCCATATGCGCCAATGCCAAAGAAAGCCGCATGCCCGAGCGACTTTTGCCCGGCATAGCCCACAGTGAGATTCAAGCCCATCGTGGCCACGACGAAGACCAGCCAGAGGCTGAAAAGATACACGCCGTAGTTTTTAAGGAAGGGTGGAATTGCTATTAAAATAATAGCAGTTAGTGCAATAAATACGCCGGCAAATGCCTTGTTTTCTTTAAAAGAAACGCTCATACCTTGCGCTCCTCTTTACGACCGAGCAAGCCTTGCGGTCTAAACAAAATCACCGCCATGAACACGACCAGCGCCACCGCATCTTTATAAGCTGGTGAGATATAGGCGGCCGCTAAATTCTCACTCACACCCACAATCAAGCCGCCCAGCAATGCGCCGCGAGAATTATTAAAGCCGCCGATGATGGCTGCAAAAAACGCTTTCGTGCCCAGCGAATCGCCCATGTCAAATTTGGCCAGATAAGTCGGCGTGACCAAAATCGCTGCCGTACACGCCAGCATCGCGTTCACAGCGAAAGTATAAAAAATCATGCGCGGGACATTGATGCCGAGCACGGCTGCGCTCTCAGTGTTTTGCGCCACGGCTTGCATCGCGCGGCCTGTGATCGTTTGCGAGAGAAAGGCTTGCGTGGCGTACACAATCACCAGCGCCGCGACCAATGTGCCGACATCACCCAGCGAGACGGTGACTCCTGCAAACTGAAACAGCTTCTCGCCAAACATATTGGGGAAGGCATGCGCTTCCGCGCTGTAGCCAGCGCGAAGTGTGTTTTTCATCACGATGGACAAGCCAATGGTGGCCACCACAATTTGCATCATGCCGTGCTTGAAAAGCGGATCAACTACAGCGCGCTTGAATGCCCAGCCGAGCACGAGCGTAGCCACAATCACCGTCAGCAAAAAAGCAATTCCTAGAGGCGCACCCCAAGCCATAAAAGCCAACATGCCGAACGCCGGCAGCATGACAAACTCACCCTGCGCAAAATTAATTGTGCCCGCGGCTTGCCATAGCAGCGTGAAGCCTAAAGCAACGAGTGCATAAATGCTGCCCGTGGCCATGCCGCTGAAGACGAGTTGAAAAAAATCGGTCATTTGTCGTGAAAGACTAGAAGAACACGGAAGTCACGGAGGTTTCACGGCAGACACAGAAAAATCCCTTTTTGGTTTTCTTCTGTGCCTTCCGTGCTGTTTCCGTGCCTTCCGTGTTCTTATAAAAGGTTCAAGAACTACTTCTTTGCCGACAAAGCAGGCAGCACAGAAATCACTTCTTGGCGGCCATTTTTCACCTGCACCAAATAGCTCTCGCGATCCACGTCACCTTTGTCATCAAAACGGCCACTCACGAGTACGCCAGGGTGTTTTTTCACATCGAGTTCCAAGCCCTTCATCGCCGCAGCCACGGCCTTGCGATCAACTTTGCCAGCTTTCTCAATCGCCGCTTTCATCGTGTACACGCCGATATAGCCTTTAGGGCCGTTGTGATCAGGCAGATATTTGTAGTCTTGGTAAAACTTGGCTTTGAATTTCAACATCTCGGCGCTAGGCGCGTCGATGGTCAAGCCCACATGGGCGACAGCGCCGTTGGCAGATTCGCCAGCGAGTTCAATGACTTTTTGGCCGGTGAGCGTGGTCTCGCCGATGATCGGCTTGGCAAAGCCTTGCTTGCGCAGCTCGCGCAAAAGGCGCGCGGATTCGTCTTCGTTCACGTAGGCAAAAAGCGCATCCGAGCCGCTTGCTTTGGCTTTGAGCACGGCAGCTGAAAAGTCCACTTGGCCGGCATCGGTAGAAATCTCATCCACGATTTTGGTCGGGCCGCCAGCAAGCGTTTTCTTGATCATGTCGAGGCCGCCCTTACCGAAATCATTGTTCACATAAATGATCGACAGATTTTTGACCTTGGCTTGATCGCTGATGTAGCGGCCAATTTTCGGCATCGCCGTGGCTTGCGTAAAGCTGGTGCGGAAGATGTAGGGGTTGCCTTGCAGAGTGATACTGGCTGCTTCGCCGCCCGTCCAATTGGGAATTTCTGCTTTTTGGCTTTCTTTCATGCTCACCATGATCGAGCCAGAAAAAACCGGGCCGAAAATAGCAAATACATCGTTGTCAATCGCTTTCTTGGTGAGCGCGAGCGCCACACCAGGATTAGTTGTCGTGTCGTTGATGGAGAGTTCGAGTTTCTTGCCCATGATGCCGCCAGCGGCATTGATCTCTTTCACGGCTAGCTCCACGCCGTTTTTAAAGTTGGTGCCCGATGTCGCGCCGCCGCCTGATAGCTCGACAATGGCTGCGAGCTTGATATTTTGCGCAAAAGCGAGCGAACCGCATGCCAATGCTGCGCTGAGCGCTACTATTTTGAGAGTAATTGAGAGTGATGTAAGGCATTGCATGGGAAATCTCCAAATGAAAAAAGACAACTGCGAATTTATAACGTACCAAATGGTACATTACCTACAGTTTTGCTCACATCAGGTTTTTACCTAGCGAAGACTCATTAGAACGCTATCAGTTAAGCACTTGCGTAATACCTCATGCGCTGACGATCTTACGTAGACGATCTTATTTAGGCAGGCGCCTTGGAGAAATCCAACGGCACCGTGAGCTGAGCAATCGCTTCTCTTGTGTCGGGTCGCACGCCACGCCACCATTCAAACGCCAGCGCGGCCTGCTCCACCAGCATGCCCACGCCGTCGACCACGCGCGCAGCTCCTGAGGCTCTGGCTTGCTGAAGAAAGGGCGTCGCACCTTTGCCATACGCCATTTCATAAACCAAACTTGTCGGCGAAAACACCCCGCTTGGCAGTGGAGGCACTTGACCAAACAGGGAGGCAGATGTTCCATTAACGATCACATCAAACGGCTCACTCAGCGCTTCATAGCTGCAAGCAAGTGCATTCGCGCTCGATTGCGTGCGCAGCATGCTGACCAGCTCCTCGGCCTTTGCAGTCGTGCGGTTGGCCACCACGAGCATGGCAGGTTGGCTTCGTGCAAAAGGCAGCAAAGCCCCGCGCACTGCGCCACCTGCGCCGAGCAGAAGCACGCGTTTGCCGCGCATCGGCGTCGCATGATTGCGCTCAATGTCATTGACCAAGCCCACACCATCAAAATTTTCTGCGTGGACTTCCTTGCCATCAAATTTAAGCGCGTTTGCAGCGCCAGCCAATTTTGCAGACTCGGACAAATGCGTCGCATAGGCAAACGCTTCGAGCTTGAAAGGCGCGGTCACGTTCATGCCGCGCATACCGCCAGATCGCAATTCGTCCAGCTGCTTTGCAAACTCGCCAAGACGCCCTTCGACCTTGGTGTATTCCATCTGCTGGCCCGTGGCTGCAGCAAACAAGCCATGAATGATGGGCGATTTGGATTGGACGATAGGGTTGCCGATCACGGCATAGCGATCTGCGGATAAATCTGGGGAGGTGGAATTCATCCCCAGATTATTGCGCAGCACGATATGACGCAGGCTTTTTCTAAGCAATCGCTAGTTCACGCTCTTCTTGCGCGGCCACGATTAGCGCTGCAGGCGCTGGCGTGCGAATCAAATGATCAAACGCACTGAGTGCTGCTTTCGCGCCTTCGCTGGCGGCGATCACAATTTGTTTATACGGCACGGTCGTGCAATCGCCTGCACCAAAGATGCCAGGCACATTGGTGTGGTTTTTCGCATCAATCATGATCTCGCCGAATTTGCTGCGCTCAATCGTTGTGCCTAAAAATTCGGTGTTAGGCACGAGGCCGATTTGGATGAACACACCTTCGAGTGGCACAACTTTCTCAGCATTCGTCGCACGGTCTTTGTATTTCAGGCCGTTGACTTTTCCATCTGCGCCCGTGATCTCAACAGTTTGTGAATTCGTATAAATCGTCACGTTCGGCAGGCTTTTGAGCTTATTGATCAGCACAGCATCCGCCTTCATCTCAGGCATGAACTCAAACACGCTCACATGTTTGACGAGGCCAGCCAAATCAATCGCCGCCTCCACGCCAGAGTTGCCACCGCCGATCACAGCCACATCTTTGCCTTTGAACAATGGGCCATCGCAATGCGGGCAGTAAGCCACGCCTTTGTTTTTGTATTCTTGCTCGCCGGGCACATTGATGTTTCTCCAGCGCGCGCCGGTGGCGATGATGAGGCTGCGGGTTTGCAAGATGCCGCCCGCATCGGTTTTAAGCGTGATGTAGCCGCCTTCTTTAGTAGCGGGGATCACGCTGGCTGCGCGGTGGCCGTTCATGAAATCAACATCGTAGGTTTTGACGTGTTGCTCCAGCGCGGCGGCGTATTTCGGACCATCGGTTTCGACGATGCCAATGTAATTTTCAATCGCCATCGTGTCGTTAACCTGGCCGCCGAAGCGCTCGGCCAGCAAGCCGGTGCGAATGCCTTTGCGCGCGGCGTAAACAGCAGCGGCTGCGCCAGCAGGGCCGCCGCCGAGGATAAGCACTTCATACGGTGCGCGGGCGGATAATTTTTCAGCTTCGCGCTTAGCCGCGCCGGTATCGAGCTTGGCTACTAGCTCATCGAGCGATGCACGGCCCGAGTGAAACATGCCGCCATTCAAATGCACAGCGGGCACGGCCATGATGCCTTTGTCTTCCACCTCTTTTTGATTCAAACCGCCATCCACAATCGTCACATCAAAGGCAGGATTGTTAATCGCCATGAGCGAGAGGGCTTGCACCACATCAGGACAGTTGTGGCATGAGAGGCTCATGAACACATCAAATTTTTGCGGCGCATCGAATTGCATCGCTTTGATCTGAGTGATGGTGTCTTCCTCAACCTTGGGCGGATGCCCGCCCGTCCACAGCAGCGCGAGCACGAGGGACGTGAACTCATGGCCGAGCGGAATCGCGGCAAAGCGCAGCTTCATTGGCGCGCCAGTTTTTCGCTGCAGCGCGAAAGATGGCTTGCGAGCGTCATCTCCATCGGTTCGTAAAGTGATTTTTTCGGAAAGCTTAGCCACCGTTTCAAGCAGCTCACGCATCTCATTTGATGAAGCGTCATCACCCAATGCCGCGACGATTTCAAACGGCTCTTTCACGCGCTCTAAGTAGGCAGAGAGTTGGTCTTGAAGGTCTTGGTCTAACATGGTAATGCTCCTAAATTGATAGCTACTCGCTTAGGTTTTATGCCGGCAAAGTGCTAAAAATGCTTAAAAAAGAAAATAAAAAAGCCAGACGCCGTGCTGCTCTAGATTGATCAGCCCACAAGCTTGGGGCTGAGATCGTCAAATGGGGTCGTCTGGCTTAGGGTTCGATCTAAAAAATTAGATCTTGCCAACCAGCTCCAGCGATGGCTTGAGTGTTTTTGCGCCATCATTCCACTTGGCTGGGCACACTTCACCGGGGTGAGCAGCGGTGTACT
>JANMDU010000150.1:0-3682 GCA_031376455.1 Variovorax sp.
ACACGACGTTGAAGTCGGTCTTCTCTTCAACAGCAGCAGCCGCACCGCCGCCGCCAGCGGCAGGCGCCGCCATTGCTGCAGCGCTTACGCCAAACTTCTCTTCGATGGCTTTCACCAGATCGTTGAGTTCCATGACCGTCATGCTGTCGAGCGAGGTCAAAAATGCGTCTTTATCAAATGCCATGATATTTTTCCTTGAATTTAAATTGTTTGATGAAGGCTGTTGGCTTGCGATTTACGCCGCAGCAACAGCACCTTCCTTTTTCGCTGCCAACGCGCCCAGCACAACGGCTGTACGCGACATGGGGGACATCAGCAAACCGCACAATTGTGCGAGCAACACTTCTTTAGATGGAATGTTAGCTAGTTGCTTGATCCCGTTGACATCCAGGGTTTTTCCAGCGAATACACCACTGCGCAACACCAATTTGTCATTGGTCTTGGCAAAGTCAGCAAGCACTTTGGCTGCGCTAACGGCGTCTTCAGAAAAACCATAAATTAACGGGCCAGTCATCTGCTCAGATGCGACCTCGAAGGCGCTGCCTACCACTGCACGGCGAGCCAACGTGTTTTTCAACACGCTCAGGTTCACGTTTTTGCTGCGGGCATCAATGCGCAACTTGGTCATATCAGCCACCGTGATACCACGGTATTCCGCCATGACAAGCGTTTGAGCTTTTTTCGCCAGTCCAGTCACCTCTTCGATGACGGCTTGTTTTTCACTGCGATTTAGACTCACGCGTCTTTCTCCTTGGAATAATGTGATGTTTACTTTTCAGTATCTATCACGCCATAAGTTCAGCGATCAACTGTCAAACTATTCAAGCATAAGCCTTCACAAATTTTTCAGCGGGACCGCCATCTGCGTTGGCTCGCATCTTTCGATGCAGATTAAGTCGTTTGCTCAGACGAACTCGCAACACCAACGGTCTTAAATGGCCTGCAAAGAATTTTGATTTTTAAATCGCCACGCTTCACAGCCCACCATAAAGAGGCGCGCACCAGACTTGTCGCGCACCTCTTGTCTTTGCATCAGGCCGCGAGAGACTGAATGTCCACACGGACACCCACACCCATCGTGGACGAGACAGCTAATTTCTTCAAAAACACGCCTTTGCTCGAAGAAGGCTTGGCCTTATTCAGAGCGTCAACGAGCGCAACCAAATTGCCTTGCAGCTTGGCGGCATCGAAAGAGCGACGGCCGATCGTGCTGTGTACGATGCCGGCTTTGTCAACACGGAATTGCACTTGACCAGCCTTGGCATCACGCACCGCCTTGGCCACATCTGGTGTGACAGTGCCGACTTTTGGATTCGGCATCAGACCACGAGGGCCAAGAATTTGGCCGAGCGTACCGACGACGCGCATCGCATCAGGTGCGGCAATCACTACGTCGAAAGGCATATTGCCAGCCTTGACCATCGCAGCCAAATCATCCATGCCAACGATGTCTGCGCCAGCGGCTTTGGCTTCTTCAGCTTTTGCGCCTTGTGCGAACACGGCCACGCGTTTGGTTTTGCCTGTGCCGTTGGGCAACACGACAGCACCACGAACGACTTGATCCGATTTCTTCGCATCAATGCCGAGTTGTACAGCCACGTCAATGGATTCATCGAACTTAGCAGTAGCTGCTTTTTGCACGATGCCTAGCGCATCACCAATCGCGTAGAGCTTGTTGGTATCGACCAAGCCGACTTGCGTTTTTTGTTTCTTTGTGAGTGCCATGATTACAGCCCTTCCACCGTCACGCCCATCGAGCGTGCAGATCCTGCCAATGTACGAACGGCTGCATCAATGCTGGCAGCATTCATGTCCTTGATTTTGCCTTTGGCAATCTCTTCGAGCTGCGCGCGGGTGATCTTGCCAACTTTGTCCACGTGAGGCTTTGGAGAGCCTTTGTCAAGCTTGATAGCCTTCTTAATTAAAGTGGTCGCTGGAGGCGTCTTGATAATAAAGGTAAAGCTCTTGTCTGCAAACGCTGTGATCACCACAGGCAAAGGCAGGCCTGGCTCGATGCCTTGAGTCTGGGCGTTAAATGCCTTGCAGAACTCCATGATGTTCAAACCGCGCTGACCCAAGGCTGGGCCAATGGGTGGCGAGGGATTGGCCTTACCAGCCGGCACTTGCAGCTTCACGAAGCCGACAATTTTCTTTGCCATGTTTTCTCCTGACGGGTGATAGCGCTACTTTTTGTAGCTCCCCGTAACACCTACGATTCATAAAATTTTTATGAATCGTTGATGCAGTTAGCAACTCTTTGATCTTTGATCGCGCAGAGTTGGAAGGCGCGAATTTAAACTTCGACTCTGCTCAGGTCTTCTCGATCTGCGCAAAATCCAGCTCAACAGGTGTAGCGCGGCCAAAAATCGTGACCGACACGCGCACTTTGCTTTTTTCGTAATTGACCTCTTCGACCGTGCCATTGAAGTCTGTGAACGGGCCCTCTTTGACTCGCACATACTCGCCAGCAGAAAATTCGACTTTGTGACGCGGCTTCTCAGATCCGTCTTTCATCTGATCCACAATTTTTTGTACTTCAGCTTCAGAAATTGCGACAGGACGATTACGCGCTCCACCCACAAAACCTGTGACTTTGCTGGTGTGTTTCACCAAATGCCAAGACTCATCATCCATCGCCATCTCCACCAGCACATAGCCGGGGAAGAATTTGCGCTCGGTGGTCTTGCGCTGGCCATTTTTCATTTCCACGACTTCTTCCGTGGGCACGAGGAAGCGACCGAATTTAGCTTCCATGCCAGCTCGGTTGATACGCTCCATGACATTGCGCTCAACCGCTTTTTCCATGCCGGAATACGCCTGCACCACATACCATTGCATGCCAGCAGCTGGCGCATACGACTGCACAGCAGCAGGCTCAGTGCCTTCAACTGCGGCAGCGGCGACAACTTCTTCGTGTAGCTCAGACATTATTTTCTCCAGCCCAACAAAAGATCAAAAATTGCCCACTCGAGGGTTTTATCGGTCAGCCACAAAAACAGCGCCATGACCACAACAAAGGCAAAAACATAAGCCGTCATTTGCATCGCTTCTTTGCGAGCAGGCCAAACGACTTTTTTCGCTTCGCGCACAGCATCGCGGCAAAATGCCACGAATTCTTTGCCCGACTCAGAAGAGATAAAAACAACCACCGATGCAACGAGAGCAACAATTAACGCACCCCATTGCGCAAGCTGGCCTTGCTTGGTGAGCATATAAAAACCAACGATGCCTGCGATCACCAGCAGAATGGACACAGCCAGCTTGGCTTTGTCTGCACCAGTGTTCACAGTTTCAATTTGCTCAGCAGCCATTTTTGATTCTTCACTAACCAGATTTCTCTGGCATCTTTAAACAGACAAGCCCGGAGCAGTGCACCGGGCTACTTTAGGACTGGCGCCAACAGATTTTTTTGATCTGTTGGCAGGGGCGGAGGGCCTCGAACCCCCAACCCTCGGTTTTGGAGACCGATACTCTGCCAATTGAGCTACGCCCCTACAGTCCTTGAACTAAATTTATACAACCTCTTTACTTCACAACCTTCGCCACCACACCAGAGCCGACCGTGCGGCCACCCTCGCGGATTGCAAAGCGCAGACCTTCTTCCATCGCAATCGGGTTGATCAACTTGACGCTGATGCTGACGTTATCGCCTGGCATGACCATCTCTTTGTCTGCTGGCAAC
>JANMDU010000036.1:0-11247 GCA_031376455.1 Variovorax sp.
GTGTTTCAAGACACGCCGCTTGAAGTCATTTTGGTCAATGCAAAATCTAACGAAAAGCCTGATGTTGCAAAAGCGATTGCACAGGCATCACTGGCCGGCGGCGGCGATGTGGAAAAGGGCCGCGCCAGCACGCCACTTCCGCTGTCCTCGCTGACCAGCGTTGGCGATGCCAACGAGGATATGCAGCGCAAGCTAGAAGCGATGCAAGAGCAGCAAATGCTGATGCTCAGCACACTCAAAAATCAACTCGCTGCCTTGCCGCCGCCGGATCCAAAAGTAAATGCTAAGAATGCTGAGGCGCTAGCGCAAGAGCAACGACGCAAGCAGCTCTTACAGCTGCTTGCTGAAATCGAAAAACGCATCAACGAGCAAAATGCGCGCCCTAAAAAACGCTATATCAGCCCTGCCACGCGCGAAGAGGCTTATGCGATTTACTATGACAGCTTGCGTCGGAAAATTGAAGATCGAGGCACGCAAAATTTTCCTGAAGCTGCCGGCAACAAGCTCTACGGCGAACTCACGATGATCGTGACGATCAACCATGATGGCAAAGTGATTGCGACCGAAATTGTCGAGCCCTCAGGCAATATTGCTTTGGATCGGCGTGCGCATGCAATCGCCAGAGCTGCTGGGCCGTTTGGCGCGTTTTCAAACGAAATGCGCCGACGAGCTGATCAAATCGTTGTTGTCTCTCGTTTCAAGTTCACGCGCGATGAAACGCTCGAGACCAAATTGACTGCTCGCTGATCATGCTGCGTGTTTTTGTGAGATGGCTGATGTTGGTTGCATTCGCTGGCTTCGCTTTGCAATTATTTTTTGTGCTTCGTGTTGCGAGTATGCGTTGGATCGATCCGCAATCGACTGCTTTCGAGCGCTCAGAGATATGGCAACTCGCCGCGAATTCTGAGAAAGCATTTGTTTGGAAGCAGCAATGGTTATCCTACGATCAAATTTCTGACAATATAAAGCGTGCTGTGATTGCGAGTGAAGATGGCGATTTTGCATATCACGATGGCGTGGAGTGGGATGCCATCGAGAAGGCTTGGCAGCGCAATGCGAAGGCTGAGCAACAGGCCGAGCGGCGCAGCAAACGCACAGGCAAAGTGCTGGCGGCGAAAATAGTAGGTGGCTCTACCATCACGCAACAGTTGGCGAAAAATCTTTTCCTTTCTGGCGAAAGAACGTTTTTGCGCAAAGGCCAAGAGTTTGTGATCACCTTTGCTTTGGAAGCTTTCCTACCGAAAGAGCGAATTCTTGAGATTTATCTTAATTCGGTAGAGTTAGGCGCAGGCGTGTTTGGTGTCGAGGCGGCTGCTCAGCATTACTACCGAAAGAGTGCATCGAAGCTGTCGGCTTACGAAGCTGCACGGTTGGCCGTGATGCTACCGCGCCCTAAGTTTTTTGAACGCGTGCCGAATTCAGTTTATCTGTCATCGAGGGCTCAAACGATTGCGGCACGGATGGGGGATGCTGAGCTGCCTTGAATAAAAAAGGCCGATTACCTGCTCAAAATTTGCGTAGAGTGCTATCAAATTTGAAGTCGCCCGGCATAGCCTGTCATCTCGAGATAGCCACGCCCTACGAGTCTGCCTTGAGCGTCCAATAAATCAGCCAAGCCCTCCCAATAGACTGTCCCCGTGGAGGCTCGGCTGTCCAGCTCTTGTGCTTTCATTAAGGCTTTGACTTGGTATTGCCCATTCGGCGTCAAGATTTGCCACTGCACAGGATATTGGCCTTGGCTGCTTGGGCTTTGCCAAATCTCTCCCGATTTAAAACTCACATCACTGGGTTTAAAAATTGTGGTCGCTTTGCCTCTGAAACTGCCGCCTGCCCAAAGCGCTGAGCCATCTTTTCTACGCAATTGAAAAGCCGTGAGGCTGCTGCCATCTAACAAATTCATGCCGATCCAATCCCATCCGATGGCCTCAGGATGCAAAATTTCCCCACTCCACTCGTGATCCAGCCAAGCGATGCCAGGGTTGAGTTCGGTGGATTTTCCGCTATGTGTGATTCGGCCTATGGCCTGCAAGTGAGGTTGGCTGTAGTAGTAGCTGGCTTGTTTGGCCTCTGGGCCTTTGCGTGAGAGGCCGTTGCTGCCTTGCAGTAAAAGCGGCTGCTTGAGAATGAATTGCAAGTCGAACTGAAAATCTTTTGCTTTAATGCGACTGATGTAAGAACCATCCGTGCCGCGTTTTAGCGTCCAATCGCGCAGCTTGACGTCGGTTGTCTGCTCATTGGCTTGCGCGATGCCGAAGCCTGAGCGTGCGATGCGTTGATCATGCCAATGCTTTTGCGCATTGACATCAGTGAGTGCGGCATGTGCGAAGAGCAATTGCTTGGCGGCGAAACGTGATTGCAAGGGCTGCGCAGCGTCAATGCGTGAGCGGAAGAAAGTGATTTGAAAACCGAGCAAGCGTGGCTGCGATGCTGTGCCTGCATCTGCATATCCTGTGAGATACCACCATTCCGTGCGAAATTCTGGATGCGAACCATGATCACGCGGGAAAACGAGAGTTTTCGCAGGCAAGGCGACTGCATCGCGCCACGCCAGAAGCGCAGGAGAAAAGAGGGCCGAGCGACGCAACATCACCAATCCTCCTTCACAGCCAGCACAGCATCGCGGGATGCTGCCGCGCGGCCAGCAAACCAAGCCGTCAGCGTGCCTGCAAGCATCACGGCGGCTGCGAGATACATCAGACGCAGCCAAGGGATGCTCATGTCCATAGTCCAGTGGAAGCTTTGCGGGTTCACCACATGAATCAAAATGAGCGAGACAAGCAAGCCGAGCACGCAACCGGCGATCGCTCCCATCGCCGTCCATGCCGCACCTTCCAGCGCCACCACGCGCAAAATCTGTGCGCGCGTGAGCCCCAAATGCGCGAGCAAGCCAAATTCTTTACGTCGTGCGAGCACTTGCGCAGAAAAGCTCGTGGCGATACCAAAAAGGCCAATGGCGATGGCTACAGCTTGCAGCCAATACGTGACCGCAAAGCTGCGATCAAACATTTTGAGAGAGATGCTGCGAATTTCTGCGCTGCTTGCAAACTCGACCAAGTTGGCTAATGTAGCATCGGCGTTGAACTGTTGACGCACTTGCTTTTGTAGCGTGGCGACATCGGCATTTGCTCGCGGCCAGATCGCGATATCGTTGATGCGAGCATCGCCGCTGAGCTTTGCATACTGCGCCTGATCAATAACGACCGAGCCGAACTGCCGCACATAATCGCGCCATACGCCTGCAATGTAAAAAACAGGTGGATTCATATTTGCTATAAATTCAGTAGCACTTTGCGCAGGTAATATGCCGGCTAGAAGCCATTTTTGATCATAAATCTGCCCGGGGATAGCGTTGTGAAGTTGCAGCATGCCTTCGCTCACAAATAACGCAATGGCGCCTCGAACCGGCGGCGCACTGACATCACCTACCAATGGCAACACTTTTGCCGCATTACCCAAATCAATCGGCCGGGCAATCAGTTGCACCTCCGGCTGCGATGCATCGACGCTCAAATTTCGCAAACGCAATCCCTCTATGCGCGCCACATCGGGTAGCGTCGCCAAACGTTTGAGCATCTCCGGCGAAAAATATAAGCCCTGCGCCGTTTGCGTCGACGAGGTAAGCCGTGCGTATAGCGGCGCCGGCAGCATGGTATCCAGCCAACTGCTGACTGACACCCGAAAGCTGCTCACCATCACTGTAAGCGCCACACCCAAACTCAGCGCAGCCACGACACCGCTGACCGCCACCACAGCGACTTCGCGCATGCGTCGCGCCCGCTCTACGGCGAGCATCGGCAAGGCACGCGCTGCGACCCAAGGCGAGAGGGCATCGTAGATCTGGCTCACGCCAAATGGCAGCAAGCCCATGCCGCCCACGAGCAGCAGGGCGACGGCGAGATAAGCTGCAATCGGTAGGCCAAACAACGGCGGTGCCCACGAGAAAATTGCGCCAAGTGCAACCAAAAACAGAGCAAGCCTAGGCTTGCTCTGCGCGGTATGTGCAGCGCCTAAGCCTTTCAGGGTTTGCGCCAGTGGAAGTTGTTGTGCAGCACGCGCTGGCCACCATGCCCCCACCACTGCCGAGATCCAGCCCAATGCGCCATACACAAGCGCTGCCCACATGCTCCATTGCAGCGGCGGCGTGGCACCTGAAAAATAACCACCCCCTAAGTCGCCGCCCAGCGCTTTCAGTCCCAAAGCAGCAAGTGCTGTGCCCAGTGCTACGCCAAGCGCCGCGCCCACCAAGCCGAGCACACTGGCCTCAATGAACACCAACTGCATGCGCTGTCGTGCGGACAGCCCCAGCACACCGAGCAGTGCGAATTGTTGAGCGCGTTTGGCCACAGCAAGTGTGAGCACCGAATACACCAAGAATGCGCCGGTAAATAAAGCTACGAGGGAGAGTACCGTCATGTTCACGCGGTAGGCGCGGGAGAGTTGATCGGTGCGCTCGCTGGTCTCATCTGGCTGAGAAAGCGACAAACCAGCGGGCAAGAGCAATACAGAGGGCAATGCGGATGGCGATGCACCCGCAACCAGCCGAAGATCAATCCGACTGAGCTGACCTTGAGCATGGAAGGCATCTTGCATCGCTCCCAAATCCATTACGATAAGAGCCGCGCCCGGCGCTGCGGCACTGCCTGCCGTGTCTAGAATTTCTATTGCATTGCCGCTCACGATGCGCAGCTCACCGCTTCCCAAAGCTTTTTGCGCAGCTGCATTTAAAAAGGCCTGACGTGGCGTAAAAAGTGCAAATTGAGCTGCACCTTCTTTGGGGCGCGGCATGAGCGCCGGGGAGATTTGCGCCACGCTGAGCGCATCTACGCCAACAATCCGCACAGCTGTTTTTTTGTTTTGAGCATTCAGAGCGTAGGTCGATAACTCAAGTACGGGGCTGGCAAGCGCCACAGAATCATGAGCTGCAATACCTACAAGCGCCTCCTCGCTGAAAGTGTCTGCGCCAGCTGTCGCGCGTACGCTCGCATCTGGCTGGCCTTGCACCGATTGCAGCGCCGATGAAAATTCGCTGAGTGCGCTCGCATTGATCAGGTACACAGAAAATGCGAGTGCCACCCCGAGCGCAATACTGGCAAGTGCTGCTGCGTAGCGCCACGGATGCTGGCGCAGCTCTTGCCAAGAAAAGCTGCGAAAAAGTTTAAACATGTGCGGGGACTCTCTGAGGAGCGGCAACACCCTGCGCAGTCAGATGCAGGATGCGATCTGCACGAGAAGCGGCAGCGCGCGAATGCGTCACCAAAATCAACGCTGCACCATTGCTTCTGGTCTGAGTGATCAACGCATCCAACACCTTTTCTGCCGTGCTTGGATCAAGATTGCCGGTGGGCTCATCAGCGAGCACGAGAGCAGGCGCATGCACAAGCGCGCGTGCAATCGCGACGCGCTGAAGCTGGCCGCCAGAGAGCTGCTGGGGCAGGCGAGCGCCTAAACCACCCAAGCCGACGGCTTGCAGCATTTGCTCGACACGCGGCGCGATCTGCGCAGGTTTTTGACCGAGCAATAGCACTGGCAAGCCAATGTTTTGCGCCACATCCAAGTGCGGCAGCACATGAAAGGCTTGGAAGACGAAACCGACCGACTTGCGCCGCCAAAGAGCCAGCTGCTCATCGTTCATCTTGCCCAGATCAGCGCCTTGCACATGCAGTGTGCCCGCATCCCACTGATCTAAGCCCGCCATGCAATTGAGCAGCGTGGATTTGCCCACGCCAGAATCGCCGACGATGGCAACGAATTCACCAGCGGCCACCACCAGCGATACATCTTGAAAAATAGTCGTCTCGCCATAGCGCTTCGACAAGCTTTCAATGTGAACGATGGGCTGCGGTGTCATGGCGTTGGATACGGGATGCTGAAGCCCATGACTCTATCAACATACACGCATCCTGTGCAGCGCTGGGGCTGTTCGCTGCGATCACGGTTTTGTTAAATGTGGGCGGCTGCATGCTGCGCTGCCAAGTGATTTGCCGCTTGGCGAGCTGGCGCGTTGCGGCCAGACTCTTGTCTTTGAACTCAGCTTGCGAGCTTTTGCCATCGAGCATCTCCCATGCTTGCCGATAGCCCACGCAGCGCATCGATGGCAAATCCAAATGCAAATCAGCACGCGCTTTAAGTTGGCGCACTTCTTCAATCAAGCCGGCTTGCAACATCTGCTCGAAGCGTTGCGCGATGCGCTCGTGAAGCCAGACGCGGCTGCTTGGCTCTAGGCTGATGATGGGGGTATTTGCTATATTATTTATAGCATTTTGCGCATATTCTATGCCGGCAATGAGGCGATTTTTCGGTTCTTTTCGATCATATTTTTGCTGGAAAGACGAGATCGGCCGCCCGCTGGCGCGATACACCTCCAGCGCGCGCTGGATGCGCTGCGAATCATTGGGAGACAGCCGCGCTGCTGTGATGGTATCGACTTGCGCGAGCTGCCCATGCATCGCTGGCCAACCGAGTCGTGCAGCTTCTTCATCAATCGCTGCGCGAATCTCTGGCGAAGCGGCGGGCATCGCGTCAATACCTTCGATCAACGCCTTGAAATACAGCATCGTGCCTCCCACGAGCAATGCCAGAGAGCCGCGCGCGTTGATCTCTCCAATCAGCTTCACGGCATCTTGCGCGAATTGCGCCGCACTGTAGCTCTGAGTGGGATCAAGAATGTTGACCAGATGATGCGGCACGGCAGCCAACTCTTCGCGCAAAGGCTTGGCCGTGCCAATGTCCATGCCGCGATAGACCAACGCGGAATCCACGCTGATGATCTCGCAGGCGATGCGCTGCGCAACCATCATTGACAAGGCGGATTTACCACTTGCAGTTGGGCCTGCAATCGCAATCGCGTTCAAGCCTGCTGCGCCATCAGCGCTATGTCTTGCTGAGTTTTCCATGGCGCTGCACCAACGTCCAAGCGACGATCACGATCATTAATCCCCAAAACATGATGCCCAGCAACATCGGGCGAATGCTGCCATCCATCAGTTGGCCTAGACACAGCCCCGTGGCAAACGCGCCTAGCATCATCAAAAAGCCCGCCATCGCCGATGCTGCGCCCGCCGCTTGCGGAAAGGCTGCTGCGCTGCCCGATTGCCCGGCGGGCTGGTGAAAGCCATGCCCCACCATAAAAACCATTTGGCTCAATGCCAGCGCGATCACGCTGGTTTGTGCAAAAACCAACGTCGCCCCATACATCAGACAAGCCGTCAACGTGATCCAGCCTCCGATCTTGACCATCTCCTGCACACCGCGCTTGGCCAACACGCGCCGGCTCAAAACTGTACCCACGACATACACCAAAGAAATACACACCATCACCGCGCTATAAACCCATTTGCTTTGCCCCAAGATCTGCAAATAGACAAATGACGACGTGGCTAAAAATACAAACAAACCGCAATACGAGGTCAGCGCGAGAAGGGCATAGGTCCAAAATTGCGGATGCGCCAAAATACCTCGCCATGTGTTGATTAGCATGGCTGGTTGCAGTGCGAAGCTGTTGCGCCGCTGGTTTGTCTCGGTAAATTTTAAAAACACGAGTAACAGCGTCGCTGCACCAAAAACGGCCAGAGCGACCAGCGCATAACGCCAACCTACATAGGCGCTGATCACGCTGCCCACCGGCACGCAAAGCACCGCAATCAAGCCCAGCCCAGAAAGCCCTTTGCTCATCACCTTGGCTGCTTCTTGCGGAGCATATAAATCCCGCACCATCGCGCGCGCACACATCACGGGTGCGCCCATGGCAGCGCCTTGCAAAGCCCGCCAAAAAATAAGTGATTCCATACTTGCCGAAAACGCGCTGCCTACGCTGGCCAATACATACAAAACCAAGCCCGCCATGAGCACCGGCCGGCGACCATATTGGTCAGAGACCGGCCCCCAAACCAATTGCGAGATGCCAAAGCACAAAAGAAGTGCAGACAACGTCAGTTGCGCCTGCGGCATGGAAGCGCCCAATGCTTGCGTCAAAACGGGCAGCGCAGGCAAATACAGATCGGTGGTGATGGGCTGCAGCCCTAAGAAGAGGCTGGTAAACCAGACCACAAGCGCTGGAGACATCCGCTGAACGGGCACGGTAGAGGGAGAAACAGTTTTTGATCGCAAGCTTTGAGTTTACCGTCAACCCCGCTGCACCTAGCCCGTTACACTGCACACCTGCCATTTATCTTGCAGAGGGAGAAGTTATGAAAATCAACACACTTATTTCAGCCACCGGGATCGCGCTTGCGAGCCTGTATTCGAACGCATTTGCGCAATTGCCTCCGCAGGCCACGGCCTCGAAAGCTGAAGTCACGCTCTATTTCCAGCACTATTGGCCGCAAACCGCGCTCACCGTGAAGGAGCTGGTCACGCCTTGGTGCGATAAAGTCTCACTTGAGTCTCAAGGCCGTATCAAATGCGTCACGTTGCCTGCCATGAGCGGTGGCGGCACGCCCGCGCAGCTGGTTGATCGCGTGAAAGAAGGCGTGGATGATCTCGTGCTCACCGTGCTGGGCTACACCCCCGGGCGCTTCCCGCGCATGGAAGTGTTTGAGCTGCCTTTTATGACGCGCAATGCCGAAGTTGCTTCAAAAGCTGCTTGGGAATTCATGAACAAGCATGCGATGCAGGAGTTCACCGGCATGAAAGTGCTGGGCATGTGGGTGCATGATGAAGGGCAGATCCACACCAAGGACAAAGCGATTCGCACCTTAGAGGATTTCAAAGGCATGAAGATGCGCGCGCCATCGCGAGAGACGGCCAAGCTCCTGCAAGCCTTGGGTGCTACTCCCGTGGGCATGCCAATCACCGGCGTGACGGAGGCCATCACCAAAGGCACGATTGACGGCACGATGGTGCCTTGGGATGCAGCCACCTCGTTTCGCATTCACGAAGCAGCCAATATTCACACAGAGACACCTGAAGGTAGCGCCGCGCTGTACACCGTGGGCTTGATGTTCGCGATGAACGACAAGCGTTATCAAGCTTTGAGCCCTGATCTCAAAGCGGTGATTGACCGCAACTCTGGTGCGCAGCTCTCCGCCCGCATGGGCAAGATGTGGGATGACAGCGCTGCTCCCGCTCGCGCAAAAGCGAAAGCCGCTGGCAATCAGTTTTATACCTTGCCTGCGCCGGAAGTCGCGCGTTGGGTCGAAGCAGCCAAGCCCGTGCAGGCCGGTTGGATGATTGACATGCACAAGCGCGGGATCGATGGGCGGGCTTTGTTTGAGGATGCCAAGGCGATGTTGGCCAAATATGAAGCGCCTGTGTCTAAAGCAACGCCCGTAAAAGCCGCACCAAAGACTAAAGCGCCTACAGATCCAGCGAAAAAAGCGCCTTGATCGCTTCGCGGTATTGCGCTTGACCGATGCTGTTGGTGTTGTGATGCGAGCCGCCTTGCACGAGTTCAAAGCGTTTGGGCTCAAGAGCGGCTTCATACAAACGCTTGCCTAATTCGGGCGAAATCACGCTGTCTTCCGTGCCGTGGACGACAAGTAACGGCGAGCCAATCTTCGCGACTTTGCTTGAAGCGTCAAAGCGCTGAGAAATCATCCAGCCTACAGGCAGCCAACCCCATTTCAATGTGCTGAAGACATCGGGAATGGAGGTGAACGTGCCTTCCACCATCGTGCCGCGTTCATCGTTCACTTTGGCCGCTAGATCAATCGCAATCGCGCCGCCCAGCGAATGGCCAAAGATCAAGCGGGGCTGATTTGGATATTTTTGCGCCATCCAAGCCCATGCCGCTTGCGCATCTTCGTACGCTTTGTCTTCCGAGGGAGCGTCCGCATCACTTTTGCCAAAGCCGCGATAGTCCAACGCTACGACATTGAAGCCGAGCTCACGCATGCGCTCAATGCGCCAAGCGCTGCCCACCACGTTCCAGCGTGCGCCGTGCAAATAAAGCAGCATCGGTTTGGCAGCATCGTTGCCGTTGATCAGCACGTGCAGCTTGGCTGGCTTGCCGGTGATTCTGGAGTCGAACTGTACAAAGGCTTCCTCCATCCCAGAGGCCAGCTCTGCGGTGTTGCCCCAAGTGCGATCCGTGGGGCTGAAAATCCATTGGCCTTGTTTTTCGTGCAGCGCGGAGCAGCCGACCAAAACGCTCGCAGAGAGCAGCGCGACCAGTGTGAGACGAACAAAATTTTTACGCATCTAGGCTGGACTCGCAGCGCCCGCAGAAGTTCAGCGTCCGCGCATGAAGAGCGCATCAAGCTCTTTGATGCTGATTTGCCGCCAAGTGGGGCGGCCATGGTTACATTGGTCGGAGCGCTCGGTTTGCTCCATTTGGCGCAAGAGCGCGTTCATCTCTTCCAACGTCAAGCTGCGATTGGCGCGCACCGCGCCGTGGCAGGCCATGGTGGAGAGAATGTCGTGTTGCGCACGCTGGATGACGGTGCTAGCATCGTGCTGAGCCAGCTCAGCCAACACGCTTCTAGCGAGTTCGACTGCATCGCCATTGGCCAGCGTCGTGGGTACGGCGCGCACAGCCAGCGTTTTGGCAGAGAAGGCCGTCACATCTAAACCGAGTTGATTCAACGTGCCTTCATGTGCTTCAGCGGTGGCCACTTCAATCGGCGTAGCGGCAAAGGTAGCGGGAATCAGCAGCGGCTGTGAAGAAACTTTTGCTGCGTCGATTTGAGTTTTCAAACGCTCATACATGATGCGCTCATGCGCAGCATGCATGTCGATGATGACCATGCCATGTGCGTTTTGCGCGAGGATGTAGATGCCATGAAGCTGGGCCATTGCTTTTCCGAGCGGCCAAGTTTCTGATTGATCTGGTGGGTTTGACGTAGCAATGAATGTGGGCGCTGCGCCCGTTGCAACTGATGCGCTAGGCTGCCAAAGCTGCGCCACGTCGCGCACCTCATAAATTCCTAAATTGATAGCGCTCTGCGCAGTATATATGCCGGCAAACGACGGATTTCGCTTAAAAATATCTGAGGAAAATGAGTTTTGAGCAGATGCTGGCTGGATCGGCGCTAAAGCAAGATGCGTATCTTGCGTGGCCTGCAAAGCGCTCCTCGGCGCAGCCAATACGCCATGCACCGCGTGCCGCACCGCTTGATGAATCTCTCTGCCATCCCGAAAGCGCACTTCAATTTTGGTGGGATGCACGTTCACATCAACACGAGCGGGATTGATCTGCACAAACAGCACATACACCGGCTGCCGCCCGCCATGCAAGACATCTTCATAACTGCTGCGCACCGCATGCTGAATCACTTATCGCGCACGAAGCGGCCATTGACATAGGCATAC
>JANMDU010000050.1:0-52418 GCA_031376455.1 Variovorax sp.
GGGCGGGCGATTTTCGCAGCACAGGGTCAGTCAACGCGCAGCGTTTACACCGTCATTTCAGGCGACAGGTGTCGCCACTTTCCCGAGCAGGGTACATGAGCCCGCCCAAATACGGCTCCCACAGACCCCAAGCCTCACCAACACAACGCAGAACCAAATGCAAGAAATGCAAACAAAAACAGCGCAGATCCGTGAAAGAATCTGCGCTGGATGCTACTAAATCAGTAGCAAGTCAAGATAACAGACAGCAAGGCATTAAGCCCACACCACCGCACCCTTCTTGCCATACCAGCCTTCAACATTTGACTCCACAGCCGCTTCAATCTTGTTGCGTTTGATCTTCAAAGTCGGTGTGAGTTGGCCGTTTTCAATCGACCATGGCTCTTTAGCGACCACGATCATTTTCAGTTGCTCGTAATCTGCAACTTTGTCGTTGACGCGCTTCAAAATCGAAGCCATCTCGGCTTCAAACTCCGCTTTCACTGCGGGATCTTTCATCTTCGGCCGCAGCGCTTCAGCAGGCACTACGATGGCATAAGCAGATGACTGACCCACGCCAGAGACCATCGAGAGCTCCACCATCGCGCTTTCGTTGATCATGTTTTCAATCGGTGCGGGTGCGACGTATTTACCTTTAGCGGTTTTAAACAATTCTTTCTTGCGGCCTGTGAGCTTAAGCTGGCCATCGGGCAGCGTTTCGCCCAAATCACCCGTGCGAAAGAAGCCATCAGCAGTGAACACTTCAGCATCCAGCTCAGGTTGTTTGTAGTAGCCCTTCATCGTGCCGGGTGACTTGATGAGAATCTCGCCATCAGCTTCCAAGCGGCGCTGCACGCCAGGATAGGTGACGCCCACATAGCCGAGCTCTTGCTGATTTTTATTGGTGGAATGCGAGTAAGCAAAATCTTCGGTCATGCCGTAGCCTTCCGAGAGATGCAAGCCCAAATCGCGATACCACTTGAGCAATGCAGGCGGCAAAGGTGCAGAGCCACAGCCGGCCAATACGACTTCGTTCAAACCTAATTGTGTCAGCACTTTTTTGCGTACGATGTTGTTCAAAATAGGAATGCTCAGCAAAGTCTTCAGCTTCTTTTGCGGCATCTTGGCAGACACGCCCTGCTGGAATTTCAGCCACAAACGCGGCACAGAGATGAACACTGTGGGACGAGCGCGCTGTAAGTCTTGCACAAACGTATCAAGCGCCTCGGCAAAGAAAATACGGCCACGCCCCATCACAAAACCAACGCAGCTGATCCATGCACGCTCAAAGATGTGAGCAAGCGGCAGATACGACAACGCACGGTAGGTGAAATTAGCGCCGACTTCTTTGTCTTGGAAGGTGATGATGCCTTCGCTTGCACGGGTTGCGCCTTCAAAGGTGTGCATCACGCCTTTGGGCGTTCCGGTCGAACCCGAGGTATACATAATGAAGCACACATCGCCGCCTGCGCGCGCTGGCTTGCCAGCAATAGCTTCGGTTTGTTTTGTGATGTCATCCCAAGTGCGGTAGCTGCTTTTTGGCGACAAAGGCAATGCAACGCAGGGCAGCCCAGCAGGGATGCCACCGACTTGCGTGTCAAAGGCATCGAGTTTGCCTACAAAGAGCAAGCTTGCACCACTATGAGTGAGCACGTAATTCACCGTGTCCGCACCCTCTGTCGGGAAGATGGCCACAGTGGTGTAGCCCGCCATCCAAATGGCCAACTCGCTCATCATGAAATGCGCTGTGTTTTTCGACAAAATGCCGATACGCGCGCCAGACTCGAAACCTTGCGCTTTCAAATAAGTGGCCATCTTGCGCGATTGATCCATCATCTCGCTCCATGTGAAATCCACCACTTTGCCGCCGCCCATGGGCTGGGTGAGGTAAATCTCATTGGCACGCTTAGCTTCGTGTTCGTAGATGTAGTCGAGGATGAGTTTGGAGGAGGCCATGTTTGTCCTTGTAGTGGTCACAAAGACATGATGTTAATTGCCAAAGTGATGCACAACAATCGGGGAAACACTGGGCAGACTTAGGTAGAGTGCTCGACCTTTTGTGCTTGGCTTCAGTTTGCGGCCACAAAAAAGCCACTTCAATGACTTGAAGTGGCTTACGCTACGCATGTGTAGCTCATAAAAACTCGCATGTGTAGCTCATAAAAACTGGCGGAGCGGACGGGACAGCCCTGTCACACTTCGCCAAGCGTTATGGATACTGGGATAAGTGTCTGTGGGAGACAATTTTCAAGTGTGAATTATAGGTGTGAGTGTCACACTTTTTCTGAAATCGCCGTTTTTCGGGCTACCTTAAGCGCGGCGGGCGGGCTGACACGGTAGGCAAGGGCTAGGGCTGGGGCTGGGCAACTGCGTTTTGTGCCGCCCGTCCCCTGCTGGAAGACGGGCGAAAGTCAAAAGGGCGGGGGGTGACCCCCAACCGCTCGCGTTCGGTGCTTAAAGCCTGCTCACGGGCTTCCTGCGCCATGCGCTCTATTTGCTCAGTCTCTGCTTTTAGCCAACGCGCGGTGGCTTGGCTCAATTCGTCCAGCACCTGCTGGAGGTTCTTGGGGCTGCCGTCTTTGTTCGGCTTGCTGATGTGCATCCGCATCGACCGTCGTATTCTGACCTTTGTTCTTGGCTTAGCTTTTTCAAACTGAGGCTTGAAGTGGTCGTAAACAAAGCGGGTTTTTTCTTTCACCAGTTGTTTGTCCAGCCACTTCACGGCGATTTCGCCCGTACGAATGGCGTGAACTGCTTTTTCTCGCTTGGCGCGTTGGGCTTCCCATGCGGGGCTGGCGTTTTTCAACTTCTGCCCAATCTTCGGTTCACCGCTCATCTTGGGCACGTAGTCGGGCGCGACTTTTTGAACGTGGGTCAAATACAGCGCTTTCGCGTTTTTCAGCCAGTCCGCGCTTTCCTTCTTGCTGGTGGCGTAAGTCGGCTTGGGGTTTTTGCGGCTGAAAATGTCCTTGGCCGTCTTGCCCTCCTTCAAGCCCCGCTCCGAGAACATCAGGTGCGCGTGGGGGTTGCCGTCGCCCTTGTCGTGGATGGCGAGGCGGTAGGCGTGTTTGTCTTTCAGCAAGTCGTCCACAAAGGTCTGCGCCCATGCCGCCTTGTCGGTGGCTTCGCGCGGGATGGCCACGATGACGCTTCGGTAGCTTCGCCCGTTGGCTCGCTCCAGCTCGTCGGCTTGCTTGAAAAAGGCCAAGCCGTCTTTTGCAACGCTGGCGGGAATGTTCTTATCTATGACGGCCTGAACTTCCGTTTTATCGGCGTGGCGATCCAAACCCGAGATGTAGGCGGCGTGCTTGCAGCCTGCGCCCGCACCTGCAGTGCCTGTTCGGGTGGATAAATAATTCGTCGCCATAGAACAGGGTACGGGATCGAACCTCTGTTTGGCAACGGTTGTACTTGGGGGCTTCGCGCCCCCAAACCCCCGCGAACGGCTGCGCCGTTCCTTTGGATGCCAATCCAAAAAAGGAGGGGAGCGAAGCGACCTCCAAGCCTGCAGCGCAGGCGTTCACCGAAAGCCCCCGAGGGGGCGGTTGCGCAGCAATTCGGAAGGGGTTGGAGTCCAGAGGCGAAGCCTTTGGCGCAAGAAGGGTTTGCTCCGAAGGAGAAACCCGTATTGCGCTTAGGGGAGTCTCCCCTAAGTACCCCTCGCCCGTCACTCACGACCTCTGGGAGAGATGCGGGCTGCCTTTGCGAACCGCTCGCCTCCGCTCGCTTGATATATTCACGCTCGCTGGCGCTCGCTCATTGAAGGAAAGACAAAAGCGTGATCTTGACAATGCGCCCGCGATCCCCGTGAATGAATTTTTAGGAGATCTACAACATGGCGACATTGGCACATATTCAGGAATTGGAAACGAGGCGGGCAAAAATTGCACAGGCGATTTCGCAAGCCAAAAAAAGTTTACACGGGCAAGAAAAAGCCGCCGACACACACGTCAAGGCGGCAATTGGTGGGGCAGTGCTGGCTCTACTTCACGAATCAAAATGCCCTGCTGGGTTCGATGCCGTGATTTTGGCAAGGGCTGATTTTGGGGTTCAAAAACAAGGATTGGGGCGTGAAAAATTTGAAGTTTTGAAAGCGAGATTCAATAAACCAAAAGGAGATAAATCATGAGCAAAAAGCGCGGTTTCTTTTACTCGTTGACACACACAAATTCAGGAGAAAGAATGCCCTTATGGTTTTTACTTGGTCTGCTTTTCTCGGTAGTCTTTCTTCTTTTTATGACTGTTTTGCGGTTCATTCATTACGGGCTTTGAAAAAACAACCACATACCTACTAGGATGTACATGATGCAAAATGCAAAAGAGGCTCCCGCCATAAACCGCGCATTGTTTTTATGTGCTCTCCACGTCACATACAACCATGCTGCACAGAAGCAAATGTAAATCAAGTACGGAGACACATTTCCCCACAGCGTGGCGTATTTGAATAAAAAACCAAATATGAATATTGGGCTACTGAATTTGATTCGTATCTCTGAATCAAATAGAAATTTATCCAATCTCATCTTTACTTTAGTTTCTTTAGGACTGGCGTATGCACCCGCTGCGACGAACATAGTGGCAGCAAACAGCAATGTGTCGCCCAATACGTTTGCAAGCATCGCGACTTGCTCTTTTGAATTGCCATTGATAGTCGCAAAACTGATCCAAATTGGAAAAAGAAAAAGTGAGATCCACCCCACTGAATCAAGCCAATTTGATTCAACAACTACTGTTGGATCGGCAGGGTCTTTCCAAAAGATGATTCGTCTCTTTTTCAATGCTGGCTGAGGAAGTGCTGACATATTTGTTTGACTCCATTTTTGTTAAGTTTGCCATGAAAAAAGCCCGCATTCGCGGGCTTCGTCTTTTGTGCGGATAGGCTTACTGCTTCGCCGCATTCCGTGCAGCCACCATGTCTGCATCCTCCCAGCCCTTGGTGATGCTGTGCCCACCACAGGACAGGTTAAAGCGGTTAGACGGCAAATACGTTAACACCATCGGGGTGCAAGCCGTCGTCGTGAAACTCACGCTGATGCTGCCCGCGTTCGGGAAATTGTTGCCCGTGATTTGCATGACTTGGTTCAAGGTCACGTCGTAGGTGTTGCTTCCCTTGCTCACTTGCAGGAATTTCGCCGCCGTGTTCACGGGCGTGATGTTCAAGCTGCTGCCGTTGTTGTTCACCTTGCCGTTAAATTGGCTCAGGGTGTAAGTGCTTGAACCCACGTTCACCGCCACTGTGCCGCTGGTGATGCTGGTTTCGTCCGTCGTGACCCTCAACTCGGTGGCCGCGCCCGAAAAACTGCCACTGGCAAGGGTGTACTGCAGACTGGTCAAATTGCTGAAATCGAACACCTGAACGCCATTGATCGCCGTGACGCTCAGCCCCGAAGCGCTGACCGTTCCTGAATATGTGCCCGTGTACGCGCCGTCTTGGGGGTAGTTCCTGCGGCATTGCGTGAGCGTCTGGGTCGGCGTGGCATAGCTGAGGCTTCCACCCTGTAGGCAAGCGCCCGTTTGCCCCGCAAACATCACCAAGTCATGGGCAGACAGCATAAACGCGGTTGCAGCGTTGATTTCTGCGGCCATTTTCAGGCCAGCGGTGTAGCTGGGGGAACTGGTGTCTGCAATGCTGTTGGCGTTGTCGTTTGCGCCCGAAGTGCTGCCACCACTGCCGCCACCTCCGCAGGCGGCCAAAATCAAGGAAAGCACAAGCGTGGAAAGAAAGCGTAATTTCATGGAATACCCTAAATTGAGGTTGGATCGATTGGTCTGAACCGCTGCAAGGAATTGCGTTGGTGAAAGGATCATAACTAAAAAATACTTATAAGCCGCGCTTCGATTAAACGCGCTTCAAACAGACGTAGCACTTTCAGCCCTTTAGCAGGAGACTTAAAGCATGCTTAAAAGCGACAATAAACCGCCGTTGCTGGTGGACTTTGGCGAATGCGTGCGAAAGCACCGCATCGAGCGCGGCCACTCTCAGGAAGCGTTTTCAGACTTGTGCGAGATTGACCGCAGCTACATGGGCGGAGTGGAGCGTGGGGAGCGCAATTTGTCGTTGGCGAACATCGCGCGAATCATCCAAGCCTTGGAGCTTGAACCCTCGGTGTTCTTTCGTGGCTTGGATTCGGATTCACGCGCTGCAATGCGGCAGCGCCGTGAATCAGACAAAGAGCGGCGGATGTTGCTGGCGAAAGTCAAAGCCAAGCCTGCGCCCAAGGTCAAAAAACCGATTCATGCGCTGTAGCGCCGTTTCGGCGCTCTCGCGGCTTGCCGCGTATCCTGAACTTTTCGGCGGTCATCCCGCCGTCTGAATTCGTGGCTCACAGCCACAAAAGGCCGCGTGCAGATCGGATCGTCGTGGGGACTGCCTTGCCTCGTGCTTTGCTCATTCGCGCCTTGATAAGCAAAACCCCTCTGGCCGTTTGTTCGGCATGACAGACGCGCAGTGCTCTACCTGTCTAGGGTTTTTGGTGAGCGTAGCGAATCCAGGTTTTGCGAAGCAAAACGAAAAGCCCCCTTTGGGGGCGGTCGGCAAAGCCGATTTCGCGGGGGTGAATTTATCTGCAGCGAAGCCCCCATGATTGGGGGCAAGCATCGGGGATGATTTGCCACGCGCCTGCGTGGGTACTTCCTTCTAGTTCTATTTCTTTATTAGAGAGGGGGAAAACCCAGTATTCATGCGGGTTTACAAGGCTTGATCTTGTCAGCACTGACAAGAAATGTTGCCACCATTGACAAGAAATGTTGCCAGCACTGGCAAGAATACTTGCCACCAGTGACAAGATCGCACGCAATTGGCATTGACTTTTTGACATTGATCACTTACCAAAAATGGCAAGAACCATTTTTCAAAGGAACACCATGGCAAAAAAAGCGAATGTAAGCCTAACGCAAACCAACGGCGCGGGCGTGAGCGATGCATTAGGCATTTCAGACAACGATCCCATCAACCTTTTTGCAGTGCGCGGAAAGCTCAAAACTAAAAGCGAGTTCGTCATGATGTTTTATGAAAACTTCGCCCGCTTGGTAGACTTGTTAACCAAGCGTGAATTACGCGTTCTGATGGCGATACTGCGTTTTCTGGAGTACCAAAACGTCTTCAAAATCACGCAAAAAACCTTGGCTGATTCTTTGGAGGTGGATGTGGCGAATGTGTCGCGTGCAATAAAAACGCTACGTGAAAAAAGAATTATTTCGATTGACTTGAACGGAACTGAGTTTGTGAACCCCTACATTTTTGCCAAGGGCAACATGCTGGAAATCAAAAGAAACTCGTCCGAGATAGAGCGGCATTTCGTCGGTCAATCGCTTGAGCTACATGAGAACAGCAAATCCATCATCGTGAAACCGTTTTAAGATTTGCGGCTTCATTCTGCTGAGCCTGATTTGGCGGCGTTTTTTTCCTTCATCCGATCCCGTTTCTGTGCAATCTCGTACATCCGCAGTAAATGGCTCGGGTTGCTTTGGTACTGGATCGCCTCCCAGTCGATTTCTTCAAAGCCCAGATGCGGAATCACGCTCTCCAGCAAAAACTTGGTTGGTGTCGTTTTGCCATAGGTGCGGTGGTTCACGCTGTCGTTTTCGTGCCCGATGTACTGGCTTCTGAAGTCTTCGGGTATGCCTCGCTCTTTCATGCGCTGGTTGGTGGTGTGCCTTAGCGAGTAAAACACCTTGACGTTTGGCACGTAAATTTGCAGGCGTTTTAGCTCTTCTCTGAAATTCTGTGTGGGTACGTCCGCATAGCCCTGTTCGTAGTGGTTTAACCACGGGAAAATCAGCGTGGTGGCGTTGGCATCGGGCAGGTTCTTGATGTCGTCCAAGTAGCGCAGAAAGCCGATTTGCTCCAAAACGGGGTGCAGCGGGGCAAGGCGGTTGGTGGCGCTGGTCTTAGAGCTGTTGTCCTCCAAGTAATCGTGATAGCTCAGGACGTGAATCCCGTCTTCCCTGCGGATGTCGCCCAGCCGTAATTGACAGATGGACGAGGGACGTGAACCCGTGAGCAAACCGAGGATCGGGACAAACACATCGGCAGGGTTGGCACACAGGTTCAGGCGTTTGGGGTCAAAGATGCGCGTGAGTTCGTCAGGGGTAAAGGGCTTGCGCTTGGACATCATCCGCTGCTTCTTGCTCACCAAGCGCCCTTCCACGGGGTTGTCTGCCAGTTTCTTAATCGTGGCCTTGTACACGTTGCTGATGATTTCGGTGTAGCCGTCGATGGTGCGTGGGGTGATGGCTTTGCGTTCGGTCAGTGGATCGTCTTTGGCCAGCCACGTTTGAAAATTCAAAATGGTTTGTGCAGTGATGTCGCCCAGCGTCGCGGTTTTGCCCACGAAATCTTCCCAGATTTTGAGCTTGGCGGCATAGACTTTTTTGGTGCGGTCTTTCAAGGCTGAGTTTTGAATCAGCGTGAGGTATGCGTCTTTGAACTGGCTGAATTTTGGCGAGGCAGGTTTGGCGAGTTGGGCGCGGTGCTGCACGGCTTCGCTTTCCATGCGCCGAAACGCGGCCTCGGTGTCGCGCAGTTTGGCGAATTCTTGGGCTTGCCAAGCCTGCCGCTGGGCTTCGCTGATTTCAGGGGCTTTGTGCTGCGCTAAAAAGGCGAACGCCTCGGCTTTCTCGGTGGGCTTGGTCTCGTCAAAATCCACCGTGTACCCGTCAGGGGTGGTGATTTTGAGCGGCTTGCTAATGTCGCGGGTGAGGTCGGCCATATTGCCCGTTTTGCTTTTCATTGCAGCCTTGGTTTTTTCCAATTCGAGCGCAAAGGATAAAGCATAAATGCGGGCTTGCAGCGGGTCTTTGGTGCGCAGGCTGTGCCACGTCTCGCGCTTGCCTGATGTGGCTTGTAGGGCTTTGGGGGTGATGACGCGGAGGTAAAAAACGCCGTAATCACGGACGTACAGCCTCGGGGGTTTAACGGACATAAGTGTGACACCAAAGTGTGACACTTACGCCGTGATTCCATTTTACTAAGTCATTGATTTATAACGACTTTTTACGACTGGCGGAGCGGACGGGACTCGAACCCGCGACCCCCGGCGTGACAGGCCGGTATTCTAACCAACTGAACTACCGCTCCCGGTAGCTTGGCTCACACCGTTTTCACAGCATAACCAAGACCAAAACTGGCGACCCTACGGGGATTCGAACCCCGGTACTCACCGTGAAAGGGTGATGTCCTAGGCCTCTAGACGATAGGGTCAGGCACTAGGGCAACGAATTCATCAAGACATACATCTAAATTTCATCGCGACCTAAAACTTTTGAGTTTTTCAACTCTTAAATCTTGAGTTTTGCAACTCACACAGCACATTTGATGGTGGAGGTAAACGGGATCGAACCGATGACCTCTTGCATGCCATGCAAGCGCTCTCCCAGCTGAGCTATACCCCCGTGAGGGTGGCCACTTGTTGCCAAGAGCCTACTCCGCCAGCAAATCTGCTGAGCCTTTAATTATAGCGTGAAAATATCGCCGCAGGCCAGCGCTTTTATGCCTTAGCCGCTGGACTTGACGCAAATGGCGACACTTTGAACCATTTCACAGCCCCACCCTTGGTGTGCAACACGACGAACTGCAAGTTTGAGAGCACACAACGCTCGCCACGCTTGGGCACATGGCCAATTTCATGCGCAATCAAACCGCCAATGGTGTCGAATTCTTCGTTCGCTTCTTCGCCATAGCGCGTTTTGAGTGCGACATCGAAGCTCTCCTCCACACGCTCAATCGGCGTGTCGCCGCTGACGCGCCACGTCTTGTCAGCGAGTGCATAAATATCGCCTTCTGTGGCGTGATCGTCAAACTCGTCTTCTATTTCACCCACGATCTCTTCTAAGACATCTTCAATCGTGATCAAGCCCGCTGTGCGGCCAAACTCGTCAATCACGATGGCCAAATGGTTGCGATTGCCTTTGAACTCGCGCAGCAGATCGTTGAGCTTTTTGCTCTCGGGTACGAAGACGGCCGGACGCAGCAGCGCTTTCAAATGCAGCTCGGGTGCGCGCTGCAATTTCAGCAAATCTTTGGCCATCAAGATGCCAATGATGTTTTCGCGGTCGTTTTCATACACCGGGAAGCGCGAATGTGAGGTTTCGATGATCAGGTGCAAAAGCTCATCGAACGGCGCATCGATATTGACCAAATCCATGCGCGGCGCGGCCACCATGACATCGCCAGCGGTCATGTCGGTGATGCGCAGCACGCCTTCTAGCATGGCGCGGCTTTCTGCGCCGATGACTTGGTTGTCTTCGGCTTCAGCCAATGTTTCCATCAACTCTTCTTTGCTGTCGGGCCCGGGGTGTATGAACTCCGCGATTTTTTGCAGGATGCCCCGGCGGTCTTCGTTTTTGTGGGCGGCGGAGGCACTACGCTCGCCGCTTGTCGCGGGGCGGGCTGCGGAGGGGAGATCAGTCACAAACAACTTAATTTGTTGAACAAGCCACGAGGATAGCGTAAATCACTGCGTTTGCGCTAGGCGCTTCAGACCGACTCCGCAGATTAGACGTCGGCATCGGCGTCGCTTTTGGTATCGGCATCAGCGTCGGTGTTGACGCCCCGCACACCTTGACGGGTGTCTTGCAGCGCACTTAAAAATTCCCAAAATTGCAGTGCGCGGAGTTTGAAACGAAAATCGACCTCGCCCAAACCATTTTCTACAGCGTCCTTAACGGCGCTTTCCACACGCTCGCTGAAATCTTGCGTCGGCAGCTGAAGGTGAGCCTCCACTTCGCCGCCAAAGCTTTCCACCACAGCACCTGCTTTGCGCGCAATTTTGAGCATCGCGGCATTCTCGCTCAAAGCGTGAATAAAAAGCATGTCGATATTTTCCGCTCTAGCATGCAAAATCGCGCGTTCGAGCAAGGCCGTTCCCAAGCCTTTGCCACGTGCCTCTGAGTTCACGGACACACCAAACTCAGCGCAGCTCGGATTTTTCGGATCGGTCGATATCGCCAGATGAGTCATGGCAATCAACTGCAAGCGTCGATTGAAAATGCCATAAATTTCATCGCGCTTGAAATCAAGGCCGTCGACATATTTGTTGACTTGTTCGTCGGTCGCCACATAACCAAAGCGCAGGTAACGATCATGCGTCGTCAGGCCTAAGATGTGCTCCGCAATGCGGCGGCGATGTCGCGTGGTCAGCGCTCGGATAGGTATGATGCCGTGGTTGATGGCTTGTTCGCCAACTGCTCCGCTCGACTCACCGCCTGCGACTTGAAGGCCGATTTCATCGCTTTCGGGATAGGCAGCAGGATTGAGCCCCGCCTTGGCCTCCGGTGATTTCTCGCGGCGATGAGATTGCGCACGCCAAAACTCACCTGGCATTTCCAGCGTGGCGGCGAGGAGCTGTTTGGCTTGCGTCATGGTGTGGTTGAGCGTCATGCTTAGAATCTAAGGGTAAACCCGAAATTCTCAAGAGTCAATGAAGAGTCTAGTGGATATTGACTAAAAAGCCAGCGGCGGGTGTTTTTGCCTAGTTTTTTAGGTGTTTGTAGCACTTAGCCGGCGTATTTATTGCGCAGAGTGCTATTAATAATATAGCAAACTACACGGGCAATGCGGTGGTTGATTTCACGCTATCGAGCATAAAACTCGTTTTGCAATCTTGCACGCTCGGGTGTTTGAGGAGTGTATCCATCACAAAGCGGGAATAGGCTGGCATGTCTTTGACGACGACTTTGAGCAAATAATCCATCTCACCCGTGAGTGCGGCGCATTCAGTGACTTCGGGCCAGATTTGCACCGCAGCACGAAAGAGATCCATCGGATTGCGTTTGTGGCTTTCGGTGTGTTTTTCGAGGCGCACGTTGATGTAAGCCACCAGCCCGAGGCCAATGCGGGTGGGTTTCACAAGCGCCACATAGCGATCAATGATACCGGCCTCCTCCATCCGCTTGACACGGCGCAGCACGGCGCTGGGAGAGAGGCTGACGTTATCGGCGATGACATCGTAAGTCGCGCGGCCATCGCTTTGCAGAATGCGCAAAATAGCAGAATCTAGCTTGTCGAGTGCTTCCATAACGCTTATTTTGCATGAAACCTGCAATTAACACACTTAATGAGCTCAAATTCACAGGAAATTTGATTCGCATCGCTTTTATATTGACGGTATTCCTAGGAGCAAGCAATGACAACAGTTTGGGACAACCCCATGGGCACAGCCGGTTTTGAATTCATTGAATATGCCGCACCCGATCCGAAAGCGATGGGAGATCTTTTTGAGCGCATGGGCTTTAAGCCCATCGCTCGTCATCGCCATAAGGCCGTGACTTTGTGGCGCCAAGGCGGCATCAATTTCATCATCAATGCCGAGCCTGATTCGTTTGCGCAGCGCTTTGCGCGCTTGCATGGGCCGAGCATTTGCGCCATTGCATTTCGCGTGCGTGATGCGAAGTTTGCGCATGAGCGCGCCGTGAGCTTAGGCGCCTGGAGCTATGCCGAGCAAGCAGGGCCCGGCGAGCTGAATATCCCGGCTATCAAAGGCATCGGCGACAGCGTGATTTACTTTGTGGATAAATGGCGCGGAAAGAATGGCGCGAAAGATGGCGATTTGGGCAACATCAGTTTCTTTGATGTAGATTTTGAGCCTCTGCCGGGCATCTCGCAAGCGGATCTAAATCCTGCTGGCCACGGCCTCACGTACATCGACCACTTAACGCACAACGTGCATCGCGGCCGCATGAATGAATGGTCAGAGTTTTATGAGCGCTTGTTCAACTTCCGCGAAGTGCGCTACTTCGATATTGAAGGCCAAGCTACCGGCGTGAAAAGCAAAGCGATGACGAGCCCTTGTGGGCACATTCGTATTCCGATCAACGAAGAAGGCAACGAGAAAGCCGGACAGATCACGGAATATTTGGATCGCTATCGCGGCGAGGGCATTCAGCATATTGCGATGGGCTCGAAAAATTTGTATGACACCGTGGATGCACTGCAAATGGCCGGCGTGAAGCTCTTGCAAACCAGCGAAACCTATTACGAGCTTTTGCCCAAGCGTATCCCCGGCCATGGCGAAGATGTCGAAGGTTTGAAATCACGCAACATTTTGATGGACGGTCACAAAGACGAATTGTTGTTGCAAATTTTTAGCGAAAACCAACTGGGACCGATCTTTTTTGAATTCATTCAGCGCAAAGGTAACGAAGGATTTGGCGAGGGGAATTTCAAGGCACTGTTTGAGACGATGGAGTTGGATCAGATCAAGCGTGGTGCTTTAAAAGCATAAAGCGCTATGAGCAAGCCACCTGTGATCTACGGGCAATCAGATCGTCCGCCGCGCGGCGACTATTCGCGTTGCATGAGCGACTACACCTGCGCTCAAAACTTTGCCGCCTACAAAGCGGCAGATCACGACACTTGGCGCAAACTGTATGCGCGGCAAACAGCTTTGCTGCCAGGCTTGGCCACGCAAACTTTCATCGAGTTGCTACCCCAACTTAACGCAGCGCAGAGCATTCCGCGTTTTGAAGACATCAATGCGCGGCTCTTACCCGCCACCGGCTGGCAACTCGTCGGCGTGCCGGGATTGATTCCAGAAGTGCCGTTTTTCACGCTGTTGGCCAATCGCAAATTCCCCGTCACCGATTGGATACGCACGCCTCAAGAGATGGATTACGTCGTCGAACCCGATATTTTTCATGATCTCTTTGGCCATGTGCCGCTGCTGTTTGACCGCACGTATGCCGATCACATTCAGGCCTATGGCCAAGGCGCATTGAAGGCACATGCGCTGGAGCAGAGCGATCCGAGTTGCAAAGCGGCTGTGGAGCATTTATCACGGCTGTATTGGTACACGATTGAGTTTGGGCTCTTGCAAGAACATGGGCAAATGCGTGCCTACGGCGCAGGCATTTTGAGCAGCCTAGGAGAGTTGCCGCACAGCGTGCAATCCACCGAACAGCAGCGATTGCCGCTGACAAATACGCAAGAGCTGCTTGCCTGCATGGCATCGAAGTACAAGATCGACACTTACCAATCGCAGTATTTCGTGATCGAAGATTTTGAGGCGCTACTGGCACTCACCGCACCGGATTTCACGCCATATTATCGCGCGCTGAATTCTCGCTGAACGCGCAATACATCACCTTGCGTGATGCATTGCCGCCTCACAAATTCGTCTGTCTTGCCTTTGTAAGTCAGCATGAAGTTTCGATACGCGTTGCTCTGATAAGGATCGCTGATCATGTAGCCGGCGCGATCTTTGCACACGCCACTTTGGCAGTCTTTCAGCGTTGCACCATAGATCACGCGGCCGTCTTTTGTGATCCCGGGGAAGGCGCTGGCTTGTAGCTCGAAATCTTGGCCAGTAGCGCGGCCATCCAACTCTGCGGGCGCGATATTGAAGGGCAGCTGTAATTCGCGGCTGTACCAAAAGGCCTGCGTGTTGTATTCCCAAGCGAGATGAGCCGCTTGGGTTGATGAAGCAAAACCGAAAATCGCTTTGCCACTGGAGAAATCAAAGGCTTCTTTGAGATCGCAGCTTTTGCCATCTTGCCCAAAACCAAAAATCCGCATCGTCTGTTTGCCCTGCACGGGCGTTTGCGGCAATGCAGCGAATTCCATACCATCGACGCTGATCATCGGCAGCGCATACAGCGAGCCATCACGGCCCACACGCTCGCGGCAATGAAATACAGAACCGGTATCGTGCGTGATTCGGTGGCGCTGCACATCGACTTCTATCGTACGAGACACCAAAGCGCCCTCGCCTTGCGTCTGAGAATCGCCGCTGGCATTTGGCCATGAGAGTGAGCGAATGCGGATGTGTCCGGGCTTCGCTGATGGCAGCTCGGAAGCCGCAGCGTAGAAACCATCCATGCCGCCGCGAAATACCGGCTTGGCTACATTTTGAGATGAAAAAGGCGAATAGCCGGCGTATCCACTGCGCAAGATGCTCTCAAAAGTATAGTGATCGCCATTCGTATCGACCAAATAACGCCAACTGCCCTGCACAGGAAAGGCCTCGTTTTTAAGCGGCGTGGCAATCGCGCGAACGACTTCGCCGAATGCTGACAATTCAATCAAACTCACCTCACCTAAGCGCTGTCCAGAGAAGCTGCGTAGCACATAGCGCCCATCGGGGCTGATGCGCTCATAAGCACCGAGCGCTACCGTTGTTTTCCCATACACATCTGTTTGCGTGCCAGCGATGCTTTGCGGCAGCTCGGCGAATTGATTTGCAGGGATGCAAGCCTGTGGATCAATATTCTCTGTGTTTTTTAAAGCGATTTGGCCAAAAGCCGTCGTAAATAATGCGCAGAGTGCTATTGAATAAATAGCATTTAAAAAGCAGCGAGAGTTCATCATGGCATGGTTAATCTCTGCGCAATACTGCTTGCCCACGCGCTGGCAGGCATCGCGCCAACGATTGGATGCCGATGAACGCCACGCTGCGTGATCACAAGTTCGCTGGGGAAATGCCGCAGCGCGTCGCTTGCGATCAGTTGCTGCGAACACATCGCTTGGCTTGCCATTTGAAGTGTTGGCATCTCGATAGCCGGTACGCGCGGGTCATGGAGCACTACGAATTTCAGCCCACTTGCATCCGCCGCGCCCCTAGCTGTTTCCATGTTTTGCACTGAATACACCATGCGCGGCGACCAAACATAGATCAAAGCGCCGTGCGGCGCGTCAAGCTGCAATTGCGCAAGATTTTTATCATCAAAACAGCTGCTGGCCGACGTATTTCCTGCGTAGAGTGCTACTAAAAAGAGAGTGGAGAGCGCTCGCAATTGCACACCTCAGGACTTCAGCCTCAGCATCTCAAGCAATTGCGCAGGCTGATCAAGCACCACATCCGCGCCCCACGTGCTCACGTCGTGCTCACCCATATAGCCCCAATTCGCAGCAATCGTGGCCATGCCCGCCGCGCGGCCAGATTCGATATCGCGCTTATCGTCACCCACGTACCAACACTTCGCTGGATCGATGCCCGCAATCCGCGCCGCAGCGAGCACGGGCTCAGGATGCGGCTTCGTGTGCGGCGTGGAGTCGCCGCTGATGACAGCCGCTGCGCCATGCAGGAGCGGCATTTGCTCAATGAGCGGATTCGTGAAGCGCTTGGATTTATTCGTCACGATGCCCCAAGGCAAGGGCTTAGATTTGATCGCCGCGAGCAGCGACTCGATGCCATCAAAAGCAAAGGTGCGCTTCGTCAAACAGTTTTCATAGTTCACATAAAACTCTTCACGATACGCTTCGTAATCCGCATGATCGGGCTTCATCTCAAACGCAATCTGCAACATGCCCCGCGCACCAGCGCCAGCCATGGGGCGATAGCGTTCATATGCAATTGACGGCAAGCTGCGATCCGTGCGCAGCTTGTCAGCCGCAGCGCCTAGATCCGGCGCGCTGTCGATCAACGTACCGTCGAGATCAAAAAAAATGGCTTGCGGGGTGAATAGCTGCTGCATGCTTTAGTGTGCCAGTTAGATTCTATGAACACGGAAAACACAGAAGTTGCACGGAAGATACGAAAAAATCGTTAAGTTTTTTTCAGTGTCTTCCGTGAAGTTTCCGCGCATTCCGTGTTCTTCATCATTTAGAGTCCAGCCGCTTTTCTAGTCGCCACCATGTAATTCACACTGGTGTCTTGGTTGTGCCAATAGCGGCCTGTCAATGGGTTGTGTTGCAAGCCGCGCATCTCAATCTCCTGCAAGCCGGCCTCGCGGATATCGCGCAAAAGCTCGCTGGGTCGAATAAATTTGGCGTAATCATGTGTGCCTCGCGGCAGCATATTGAGCACATATTCCGCGCCGACCACTGCAAATAGCCACGCTTTGGCATTGCGATTGATCGTGGAGAAGAACACCCAACCGCCAGGCTTGACCAACTGCGCGCAGGCTTTGACCACCGATGCAGGCTCGGGCACATGCTCAAGCATTTCCATGCAAGTCACGATGTCGTATTGACCGGGCTGCTCAGCGGCCAAATCCTCAGCGCTGCTTTCGCGATAAACGATGTTTGGCGTCTGGGCTTCAAGCGCATGCAACTGCGCCACTTTAAGCGCCTTGCCAGCTAAATCAATGCCGAGCACATTCGCGCCGCGCCGCGCCATCGAATCGGCCAAAATGCCGCCACCGCAACCAACATCAAGCACTATTTTCCCTTGAAGCACCGCTGATTTGTCAATCCAATCTAAGCGCAAAGGGTTAATGGCATGCAAGGGCTTGAACTCGCCCGTGGCATCCCACCAGCGATGTGCAAGCGCAGAGAATTTAGCGAGTTCGGCGGGGTCGGCGTTTTGTGCAGTTGTGGCTTGAGAAGTCATGTAGCAGATTGTCTCCTAGTTCATTCAACCCTTTTTCTTTCAGAAGATTTGTCTTCGGTGGCTTTTCGGGAGTTCGAGTGACTTCTTTTGGGTACAGCGGCTGCGAGTTTGCAACACTGCGCTTCGGGCACCCGACTCCGTGAATGTCCTCCGGCTGGCGCTTCGCACGTGCCTCCCCCTTTAATTCACTGCGTCAGTTACCCAAATCGCAGCGCTGCAAACTCGCAGGCTATGGCTATCAGAGGAGTCTTTGCTCGAAAAACGATCTCTCCAGCCGGCTGTGGTTGGGTTGTTTCCCGCAGCGAAATAAAAGGGGGAGGCACGCGCGCAGCGCCAGCCGGAGGACATTCGCGGAGGGGAACAACCCACGCGCAACCAGCTAGCGAAAACCTATGTGCGAACAAACACGGTCACAAGCGGTTCGGCACCAAATTGAGCACTCCAATGCCCATGTAGCGAAGCATCAAATACAGCACCAGCAGGCAAAGTATCGTTGGAATAAAAGCACTGCCCTGCCCTAAAAATGCGCGAGCTGCCATCTTGCAAGCCAATCTCCATCGCCCCTTGCAACACGATCAACCATTGCGGTACCGTCGTACAGTGAAAGGCGCTGCGAAAGCCCACAGGGCTCATACGAAATTGATGGCCGCTGCCTTGCGTCAGCACACTCAATGCCACAGCAGGCGAGCCTTCGCTTAAATCGATGCGTTTGCCTCGAAATTTCGCGCGACCATCGGTATCTGTGAAAAGCTCTGGAAGCAATAAAAAAGGCATGTTGTCCATGCCTTGAAGTGTAATTTGAAACACGCTCTGCGCAATTGCAGAGCGTGATCAAAAACCAGTTATCCGCCGCGTGATTTCTTCAGCGCATCCACCACCACATTGATCGCATCTGCGCCAATAGATACAGCGTTTTTCTCATACACAGGCTTGACCTTTTCAAACATGCGCTTTTGCTCGGCAGGCGTGATCTCGTTGACCACCATACCTTTGGCTTTTAGCTCAGCCAATGCCTTGCCATCGTTGGCGCGGATGGTAGAGCGCTGCACTTTCTGACCTTCAATCGCTGCTTCGCGCAACACGGCTTGCTCTTGCGCGCTGAGCGTATCCCACATCTTCTTGCTGTAAAGCACGAGAAACGGTGTGTAGGCATGGCGCGTGATGCTTAAGAATTTTTGCACTTCAAAGAATTTGGAGCTGTTGATTGTGACGAAGGGGTTTTCTTGGCCATCAATCGTCTTGGTTTCTAGCGCAGTAAATACTTCGCCGAAAGCCATCGGCACAGCATTCGTGCCGAGCGTTTTGAACGTGTCCAAGAAAATATTGTTTTGCATCACACGCACTTTGATGCCATCAAAATCTTCTGCCTTCGCCACAGGCTTTTTACTGTTGGTGAGGTTGCGGAAACCGTTTTCCCAGTAAGCCAAATTCACGAGGCCAGCATCTTCGAGCTTCTTGTTGAAATACGCGCCAGCGTTGCCGTCGAGCACGCTATCGACTTCTTTCTCATTCGCAAAAAGGAACGGCAGATCAAACACACCGAGTTCTTTCACGATGCCGACCAGCGGAGAGCTGGAAGTGACAACCATCTCTTGCGTGCCCGCGCGCAGCGCTTGCGTGGCTTGCAAATCGTTGCCAGCTGAGCCACCCCAGAAGGCGACCAATTTCATTTTGCCGCCGGCTTTGGCATTCAAGACTTCTTGCATGCGCTTGACGCCTGCGCCCACGGGGTGATCTTCGTTCACGCCGTTGGTGATTTTGATGTTGCGATCATTGAACTGTGCAAATGCTGCGGAAGTGACGAGTAATGTGCCTGCCACGATGAGAGCCGCTCTAGCCACGAGGCTACGGCGATTGGTTTGTTGACGTTTCATTTGATAAGTCTCCTACGGGTTAAAAAACAAGAACACAAAATATGAATCAGCGCATCCACCATTTCAAGGGGACTAACACCAATTCGGGGAAGAAAACGAGAGAAAAGAGCACGATGAGCTGCGCAATCAAGAAAGGCATCACGCCTTTGAAGGCTTGATCCATCGTGATCCGTGCTACGCCACTGACCACATTGAGCACCGTGCCTACCGGCGGCGTGATCAGGCCAATTGCGTTATTCATAATGAAAAGCACGCCGAAATACACCGGGTCAATGCCCGCTTTGATGACGACGGGCATGAGCACGGGCGTGAGGATCAGCACGGTGGGCGCAAAATCTAAAGCCGTGCCTACGAGCACGATGAGCACCATCATCATGAACATGAGCAGCGTTTTGTTATCCATAAACGGCGCGAGTAAATCGGCAATTTCATTAGGGATATTTGCCACCGTGATCAGCCACGCGCTCACCATCGCCGCTGCCACCAGAAACATCACCACAGCCGTCATCTTGCCAGCGGCTAGAAACAAGCCGTAGAGCTGATCCCATTTCAGTTCGCGATAAATAAACATGCCCACCAACATGGCATACACCGCTGCCACGACGGCCGCTTCAGTCGGCGTGAACACGCCAGATTTCATGCCGCCAATAATGACCACCGGCAGTAGCAAAGCAAAGATGCCATCGAACGTGATGCGCAATCGTTCATTCAACGGCGGCTTAGGGCTAGGCGGCACATTCTCTTTCTTGGCCACCCACCACCATGCGATGCCAATGGCCACGCCCATCATCAAGCCGGGCACGATGCCGGCTAAAAACAACTTCGTGATCGACACATTGGCAGCCACGCCGAAAATAATGAAGCCAATCGATGGCGGAATCACCGGCGCGATAATGCCGCCCGCAGCCACCAGCCCCGCGCTTCGGCCTACGTCATAGCCAGCAGCGCGCATCATCGGAATCAAGATCGCAGCGAGTGCCGCCGTATCTGCCACGGCAGAGCCTGAGAGCGAGGCCATGATGATGGCGGCAAACACGGCTACATAGCCCAAGCCACCGCGAAAGTGCCCCACCCATGCGACACCCAAATTGACGATGCGTTTGGAG
The DNA here is from genome assembly GCA_031376455.1 of Variovorax sp. Classification (GTDB taxonomy): domain Bacteria; phylum Pseudomonadota; class Gammaproteobacteria; order Burkholderiales; family Burkholderiaceae_C; genus JANMDU01. The sequence goes on from JANMDU010000050.1 coordinate 20,227, forward strand.
AGGCCACCCGCATTCATAAACTCACCGGCGAGCAAAAAGAAAGGCACGGCGAGCAACGGAAAATTGTCTGCGCCATCGACAAAGCGCTGTGCGAGAATTTGGCTGTCAAATGAGGCGAGCGTGCCGTTGTAAGCCAAGAAACCCATCAAGCTCACGCCGCAAAACAAAAGCGCATATGCAATCGGCATGCCAATAGCCATGGCTGCGAGCAAGGAAAAAATAAAGATGGAAACAGTCATGGTCGTCTCTTATGCTTTTTTAAGTTGCTGACTTTGTTCTTGTATTTGCTGCTCAACTTCTTTGATGCCTTCGGTCTCCACGACGGTGAGCATGTCTTCTTCTTTGAGTTGGCCAGTCAGCAGCAAATACAGCTTATGAATATTAAAGATGCCCATCACTACCGCCACCAAATACCCAAGGCCATAAATCCAAATCATCGAAATACCGGCTACAGGCGAATAATTTGTCACTTGCAACTCATGCATCTTAAAAGTGCCCCAGAAAAACATGCCGTTCATAAACAGCATTAATCCTTCGCTCAGCAACACGCAAACTTTCTTACCCAACAATGGCAAATGCTTGAACAATGTATCCACACCCAAATGCCCGCCATCGCGCATCGCTACCATCGCGCCTAAATACGTGAGCCAAATAAATGCGTAGCGCGACATTTCTTCGCTGATCTGAATACCTGAGTTAAATGCGTAGCGCATCACTACATTGCCAAATACCATGATCACCATGGCAAGCAAGCAAAGTACAACGCCCAGCTCCAGCAGCTTAAAAAAGCCATCAATTATTTTTTTCATAGTGTCTCCTCAAATCTTCAAGCTGCTTTGAGCCAAGCCGCTGGCTTATCGTGTTTTACCGGGCGATTGCGGCGTGCCAGCACCTCTTGGATGTCGTCATGCGCGCCATCAATCAAGACAATAATCGCCTTCTCCGCTTTGGCAGGATTTTTGGCGATCACCGCATCCAGCACCGCTCTGTGCAATGGCAATGAGCTGCGCGGGCCATCAGGCTTGGTGGTGGATAACTCAAAACTCGTGCGCAACAAAGCAGAGAGCGCTTTGTTCATTTGAATCAACATGCGGTTTTGGCAAGCTTTGAGCATGCCTTGATGGAAGCGCAAATCATGGGTGACGTAATCACCGCCTTCATACACCGCGCGGCGCATGCCTTCGTAGGCCGCTTCAATTTCAGCAATATTGGCAGGCGTGGCACGCTCAGCTGCCATGCGCACAGCAGCTGGCTCGATCAGGCGGCGCAAGTCTTGCAGATCACGCAAAAAATCTGCAGTCAAGCCGATTTTGCTTTGCCAGATGATCACATCAGGATCAAACCAATTCCACGTGTCGCGCGGCAGCACACGCGTGCCCACCTTGGGACCCGTGCTCACCATGCCTTTAGCGATCAACGATTTCACCGCCTCCCGAATCACGGTACGGCTTACGCCCAGCTCTTCGCACAGGATCGGCTCAGGCGGCACGCCGCCTCCGACCACATAGCTGCCAGAGACGATGCGCAGGCCGAGCAGATCGAGCGTGTTGCCGTGGACGTTTTTAATCATGAATGTCAGTGGTTTGAGGTGGATTGCAAAGGGTTTTTCCTGATGCAATGGTGTAATCATATGATGATAATACCTACATTGAAATGAGGAATTACCCGCATGAACAACGCGAACAACGAAGCAGCCAAAAACCACCCCGACTCTAAAAAGCCCCTTCGCAGTCAGCAATGGTTTGGCCGCCAAGATCGTGATGGCTTTGCTTATCGCAGCTGGGTCAAAGGCAAGGGCGTGCCGCATGATCAATTTGATGGCCGGCCGGTGATTGGTATTTGCAATACGTTCAGCGAGCTCACGCCTTGTAATTCACATTTCCGTACGCTCGCTGAGCAAGTCAAAATTGGTGTGTATGAAGCAGGCGGCTTTCCGCTGGAGTTTCCTGTGATGTCTCTTGGCGAGACGCTTTTGCGGCCTACTGCCATGCTGTATCGCAATCTCGCTTCGATGGATGTGGAAGAAAGCATTCGCGGCAACCCGATAGATGGCGTGGTGTTGCTGATGGGCTGCGACAAAACCACGCCTTCGCTCATCATGGGCGCAGCCAGCGTTGATTTGCCCACGATAGGCGTGAGCGGTGGCCCGATGCTGAATGGTAAGTGGCGCGGGCAGGAGCTCGGTTCAGGCACAGGCGTGTGGAGCATGAGCGAGCAAGTCAGAGCAGGCACACTCAAACTCGCAGATTTTTTTGAAGCTGAGAGTTGCATGCACCGCAGCCACGGCCACTGCATGACGATGGGCACGGCGAGCACGATGGCCAGCATGGTGGAAGCTCTCGGTGTAGGGCTGCCGGGGAACGCTGCTTATCCCGCAGTGGACGGAAGGCGCAATGTGCTGGCGCGTAACTCCGGGCGGCGCATTGTGCAAATGGTGAAAGATGATTTCAAGCTTTCGCAAATTCTCACACGAGAAGCATTTGAAAACGCGATTCGGACTTTGGCTGCGATTGGCGGTTCAACGAACGCCGTGATTCACTTGCTCGCCATTGCAGGCCGCGTGGGCTTTGATTTGAAGTTGGAAGATTTTGATCGCTTGGCCTCCGAGCTGCCCTGCATTTTAAATTTGCAGCCCAACGGCGAGCATCTGATGGAAGATTTTTGCTACGCAGGCGGCTTGCCTGTGGTGATGAAAGAGATTGCATCCGTGCTGCATATGAACCACGTCACGGCCAGCGGCCAGACGGTTGCGGAGAACGTGAAGGACGCAGAGAACTATGACCCGCGCGTCATCAAAACAATGGCTCAGCCGTTCAAAGCCGCAGCAGGTATCGCCGTGCTCAAGGGCAATCTCGCGCCGCGCGGGGCAGTGATCAAGCCGAGTGCGGCCACGCCTGCACTCATGGTTCATACAGGTCGGGCTGTGGTGTTTGAGGACAGCGCTGATTTCCACAAGCGCATCGACGATGAAGACTTGGATGTGGATGAGACCTGCATCCTTGTGCTGAAAAACTGTGGCCCCAAAGGCTATCCTGGCATGGCTGAAGTCGGCAATATGCCGTTGCCACCGAAAATCTTGCGCAAAGGCATTACCGACATGGTGCGCATCTCGGACGCTCGCATGAGCGGCACAGCCTATGGCACCGTGGTGCTGCACACTGCGCCCGAAGCCGCAGCGGGCGGGCCATTAGCGATTGTGCAAAACGGTGATTTGATTGAGCTCAATGTGCCTGAGCGCAAGCTGCAGTTGCATGTGAATGATGAAGAGATCGCCAAGCGTTTGAAGGATTGGGCGGGCCCACCCAAGCACATGGAAAGCGGCTATTGGAAGCTTTATGTGGACAACGTGAACCAAGCCGATGAAGGCTGCGACTTTGGCTTTTTGCGGGGCATGCGTGGATCCGTTGTCCCTAAGGACAATCACTGACTTGCCGAAAGATAACCACTGATACGTAGCGTCAAGACAACCACTGAACATGCAATACGATATCGTCGCTATCGGCGAGGGCATGGTTGAATTCAACCAAACCTCGCACGACGAACCCAATTATCTCCAAGGCTTTGGCGGCGACACCAGCAATGTAGCCATCGCTGGTGCGCGAGCAGGCGCGCGCAGCGCTTATGTGAGCGCAGTGGGCGATGATACTTTTGGTGCCCTTTTGATGCATTTATGGCAATTAGCCGGCGTAGATAATGCGCCGACAGCTATTGAATCAGGTGCGCCTACAGGTTTGTATTTCGTGACACACGGCAAACGCGGCCATGAGTTCAGTTACCGTCGTTCTGGTTCAGCTGCAGCCATCATGCAGCTCAATGAAGTGCAGCGCGAGGCATGCCAGCAAACCCTTTGGCTGCATTACTCCGGTATCTCACAAGCGATTTCTCAGAACGCCAGAGAACAATGCGCTGCCGCTGTGAACATCACGCGCGCAGCAGGCGGGAAAATCAGCTTTGATTCAAATCTGCGCTTGAAACTCTGGTCGCTGGAGGATGCCAAGCTACACATGATTCCAGCGATTGCACAGTGTGATTTGTTTCTGCCCAGCTTGGATGATGTCGTGCAGCTCAGCGGCCTGTCTGATCCGCAAGCGATTGTGCGCTGGAGTCACGATCTGGGTGCGCGCCAAGTGGCGCTCAAAATGGGTGAGCAGGGCGTGCTGGTCAGCGACGGGGCGCAGCAGCATCGCATCGCGTCGATTCGCGTCAGGGCCGTGGATGCCACGGGCGCAGGCGATTGCTTTGCTGGCAATTTACTCGCCCGACTTGCATTCGGCGACGATCTGTTCGCAGCGGCGCGCTATGCGAATGCGGCAGCCGCCCTCTCAGTGCAAGGTTTTGGCGCTGTTGCGCCACTACCGCGACCCAAAGAGGTGCATGATTTTCTCGGCGCGCAGATTCAGACGTGATGCCGAGAAGAGCACGCTAAGCATGGAAAGCTGTGAACGCCGCACGATGCAAAAAAGCATCAGTTTTCGATTATTTTTCAGCGATGATTTGAATGAATCTTGCCAATTGAATACGAAAGCATTCTGATCAAGCCCTCGCCCCGCCGATAATAAATGTATGGCCATTTCTTCCACGCATCCTTTCATCGCCGTCGATTGGGGCACCACAAATTTCCGCGCTGCGCTGATTGCGCCCGACGGTGAAATTTTGGATGAGCTGGCTGCACCGCGCGGCATCACGAGTTTCAAGCAAGGCGAGTTTGCGCCATTTTTAATTGCCACCTGCGCACGCATGACGAAAGCGGGTGGGCAGTCTTTCGTGCTCTCAGGAATGATCGGCAGCAAAGATGGCATGGCCGAAGTGCCTTACTGCGCCTGCCCCGCCACGGTGATGGATATTGCGCGCGGCGTGAAATGGGCGGTTAAAGACAGAGTCGCTATTGCGCCGGGCGTGCGTTTTGAGAATGACGATGTGATGCGCGGCGAGGAGATTCAAGTGTTCGGCGCAGCGGCTGTGCTTGAAACCGATGATGCATCGATGATCTTGCCCGGTACGCACAGCAAGTGGGTGGATTTACAAGGCGGCGCTTTGGTGGGCTTTAACACCTTCATGACAGGCGAGATGTATGCACTTTTGGCTCAGCATTCGATCCTTGCAAAAAGCTTCTCGCAGCAATCCACATTGTTTGAGCCCCAGGCTTTTATCAAGGGTATTGATTATGCGCAGGGCGGCGTGAGCCTGCTCAACACGGCTTTTAGTGTGCGCGTGAAATCGCTGTTCAAAGAGCTGCCGCCTGAGCACGCAGCGAGTTATCTCTCAGGCATCGTGATTGGCGAGGAGCTCGCAGCGATGCAAGTGCAACCGGGCGCTGAGCTGTTGGTTGTCGGTTCGCAGCAGCTCACGGAGCGCTACCAAATTGCCTTAGAGCACTTGGGCGCAAATGTGCGCACGCTGGGCAGCCAAGCTGCATGGGCTGGCCTCTATCAGATCTACCAAGCACTCACGCGAATCTAAACGCCCTTGCGCTTATTTGCGCCAAAGGCCTGATAGAACTAATTGCACTGTCGCGCTAGCGATCACCATCGCGAGATAGGCGAACATCTTGCCATCGCGCCCGGTCAAGATCAGGCCGATGATGAGCACGCCCAAGCAAACTATAAAATTAATAGCGCTCCACGCAATAAATCCACCGGCTAACGGCCGATTCTTCTTAAAAAATCTTCCCGCAAGCGTTACCACGAGCGCTACGCATGCAGCGGGCAACATGAAGTTAAGCGCATGCAGCAACACATCAACGATGCTCACACTCTGCCCTTCAAAGAGATGAGCAGCTTGGCATGCACACCGCCAAAGCCGCCATTGCTCATACAAACAATGTGATCGCCGCTCTTGGCGGCCTGCACCACTTGAGCAACCAGCATATTGACATCACCTGCTGTTTGCGCTCTATCGCCCATGGGTTGCAGGGCTTGCGCTGCATCCCAATCGAGCCCAGCCGTGTGGCAGAAAGAAAGCTGAGCGCTTTCTAAACTCCAAGGCAATTGCGATTTCATGGTGCCCAGCTTCATCGTGTTGCTGCGCGGCTCAAAAACGGCGAGGATGCGCTGGCCTTTGGTTGCTGCATCTGCATCGAGTCGAGCGCGCAGACCATCAAGCGTTGTGCGAATCGCGGTCGGGTGATGCGCAAAATCGTCATAAACGGTGATGCCTTTGATCGTGCCGAGCACTTCCATGCGGCGCTTGGCATTTTGAAATTCGCACAAAGCAGCCGCTGCTTGGCTTGGCGTGACTCCCACATGCTCTGCCGCTGCAATTGCTGCCAATGCATTGAGTTGGTTATGCAGGCCGCTCAAAGCCCACTGCACACGAGAGACTTCTTTGCCACGCAAGAGCACCGAAAAATCATGCGCCACGCCGTGCGCCGTCCAATCGGATACCGCCGCACCAAAGCTTGTCTGCGTGCTCCAGCAGCCCTGATGCAACACACGTGTGAGGCTCTCTTCCAAGCCGTTGAAGACGACCCGACCACCGGCTGGCACAGTGCGCACCAGATGATGAAACTGCCGCTCAATCGCGGCAAGATTGTCGAAAATATCGGCGTGGTCGAATTCAAGGTTATTCAACACCGCAGTACGTGGGCGGTAATGCACAAACTTGCTGCGCTTGTCGAAAAACGCGGTGTCGTATTCATCGGCTTCAATGACGAAACATGCCCCCACGTCTGCCGTTGGCATCCTGCCCCCCGAGGGGGACGCAGGTTGGCTCAGCTTCGCACTCACGCCAAAATTGAGCGGAACACCGCCGACCAAGAAACCGGGCTTCAAGCCTGCATGTTCCAAAATCCAAGCCAGCATCGAAGTCGTCGTCGTCTTCCCGTGCGTGCCCGCCACAGCAAGCACATGTCGGCCTTGCAACACATGCTCTTGCAGCCATTGCGGCCCGCTCGTGTATCTTGCGCCGCTTTCTAAAATCGCTTCCATCAACGGAAATTTCGGCGAACCATCTGGCAGCCGAGCGCGGCTGACCACATTGCCGATGACATACATATCAGGATGGAGCGACATCTGATCCGCGCCAAAGCCTTCAATCAGCTCAATGCCCAGTGCGCGAAGCTGATCACTCATCGGCGGATACACGCCCGCATCGCAACCCGTCACCCGATGCCCTGCCTCTCGCGCCAGAGCCGCCAAGCCACCCATGAACGTGCCGCAAATACCTAAGATATGAATATGCATGGCCTTCATTCTAAATCAGCTTTACTACTGATTTCATAGCGCCTCACGCATATTCTGCGCCGGCTATGTGCTTGTTTTGCTTGAAATTTCTTGTGTATGCCTTAGCACGAGCGGTCATGGCTGCGCTTGGGCTGTTCTACTCCGCGACTGTCCCCCGCCTGCGGCTCCTCCTTTATGTCGCCGAGTAGAACAGCCCAATCACAGCCATGACCTCATTGGTACGCAGAAGAGTTTGCCTCGCGTACCTCGCTGAAGCAAAGCATTGTTGTTGCGCTATTGAACCTTATCTTCGCGTGCCAGCTGCCGTCTGTTCTCGTCGCATGGGATTGGGTTGTTCACCGCAGCGACATAAAGGAGGAGCCGCAGGCGGGGGACAGTCGCGAAGGCGAACAGCCCAAGCGCAGGCGGCGAGAACAGACAGCCGCGCACAAAAAGCTACTGAGAAATCACCCGCGAAGCTTCAATCTGATGATCAAAATAGCGTTGAAAACTAAACGCTATACTCGCCATCAATATCGCTGCACCGATCATCAAAGAGACAACGATGGCCGCCACTGTGCCCCAATGCGTTTGCCCCGGCGCAGCCTCCGCATCGAGCGAAGGATTGAATTTGCCATTCCATTTTTCAGGCGTCGCCAGCGCATAAACAATCGCTGTCAGAGCACAAGCCGCGATCGTGAAACCCAAGAGCGGAATCAAGAGCCAGCTCAGTTGATCATCTTGGCCAAACTGCTGCACACGCTGGATGCCATAAAAACCGAGAGCCGTGGGAATCGGCAGCAACCACCCCACCCAATCAAAAATCCCGTGCAAATAAAAGCGATGCAGCCCCAGCGGGCCGCCCATGAAAGCAAGCCATGCGGCCAGCGTTTTGTTTTTGGTTTTAAACATAAGCTGCAATTATTCAGGAGAAGACGTATCCCCTGCGCCGAGAGCCTTTTCCATCAATACAATATCGCGCCACGCACCGAATTTCCAGCCGCAGCTTTTCATGATGCCGACATGTGAGAAGCCGCAAGCCGTGTGGACACCCACCGAACCAGCATTCGCGCTATCGCCAATCACGGCCATGGCTTTGCGAATGCCGCCACGCTCTAATTGCGCAAGCAGCTCGGTGAGTAGTAATTTACCCAAGCCTTTTCCACCCGAATCAGCAGCCATGTAAATGGAATCTTCTACGCTAAAACGATAGGCCGCGCGGGGCTTGAACCAATTGGCATAGGCAAAACCTTGTGCCTTTGCGCCCGATTCGATCACCAAATACGGCAATTTTTTCGCCAACACATCCGCGCGGCGGCTCGTCATGTCAGCCACCGTCGGCGGCTCAGTCTCAAATGTGCCCGTGCCGTGCAACACGTGATGCGCGTAGATCGCTTGAATGGCGGGAATATCAGCCTCGGTGGACGGGCGAATCATAGTTCTGGCGGCAGTATTCATAAGGTTATAATGGAAAGCTTTGCAGCGTGTCGCTGGCCGGGTGGCCACAGCGCGTGTCTCAAACGCTGCGATACGAGCACCCGGCTCAAATATTAGTGGATTATCCACGCAAGGAACAATCATGGTCGTCATTCGACTCTCACGCGGCGGTGCAAAAGCCCGTCCTTTCTACAACATCGTCGTGGCTGACAAGCGCACCCGCCGTGATGGCAAATTCATCGAGCGCATCGGTTTTTACAACCCGATTGCCTCCGCTGGCGAAGAAGGCCTGCGCATTGTGGCTGACCGCATGACGTATTGGAAAAGCGTGGGCGCACAAGCCTCGCCAACGGTTGAGCGCTTGATCAATCAAGCCAAGGCAAAAGCCTAAGTCTTGTATGGCGGGAATGCAAGGGTAGGAATGTGAAGCGAAATGCAAGCATTTCTTGAACCTGTTGAACTGCCACCTGATGCCATCGAAGTCGGCCGTATTGGCGAGGCTTGGGGCATCAAGGGATGGTTCAAAATCATCGCCTACAGCGCCTCGCCCGAGGCGCTTTTTTCTTGCAAAGAATGGATCTTGCTGCCGCCTGAGCCAAGAGCTGGTAAGTCAGCAGGTGTCGTGGCCAAAGAGCCGTTGTTCAAAACGCCTCAGCTGCTCAAAATCAGGGCAGCTAAAGATCACTCAGATAGTGTGGTGGCACAAGCCGATGGCGTGGATGATCGCAATACTGCCGAGCTGCTTAAGAACTGCCGCATTTTCATTGCCCGCAGTGCCTTCCCCACCGCAAAAAAAGACGAGTTTTACTGGGTTGATCTGATGGGTTGTGACGTGATTAACCGCGAAGGCGTGGTGATCGGTAGCGTCAAAGATTTAATTTCTACCGGGCCTAATACGGTGATCGTGGCAGAGCGGATTATTGAAGGCAAAGCGCGCGAGACGCTGATTCCATTTGTTGATGCCTATGTTGATGCAGTGAGCTTGGCCGAGAAGCGCATCACGGTGGATTGGCAGCTAGATTATTTAGAATAGATTCTTGCTACTCGATTCATAGCACTCCGCGCAGTATATACGCCGGCAAACTGCCTAAAATGCTTAAAATCTGAATAGAAAACAAGATTTCATGCGCTTCGACATCATCACCCTCTTCCCCGAGCTGTTTGCGCCCTTGATGCAAAGCGGCATCATTCGCCGCGCCTTCGAGCAACGCGCAGATGGCAAAAGCAACAACGGCAGTGACCGGGCCGTTGATGTGCATTTCTCGCAACTGCGCGATTTTGCCGATGGCAACTATCGCCGCATTGATGATCGCCCGTTTGGCGGCGGCCCGGGTATGTTGATGATGGCGGAACCCATGGCGCGCTGCGTGGAGAGCATCCAAGCCGAGCGCGCCGCTTTGAATTTGCCCGCCTGCCCCGTTGTCCTTTTCTCGCCGATTGGCCGGCCTTTGACTCACACCGTGGTCGAGCGATTTGCGAAAGCAGGCAACAACCCCGGCGCGATCCTGATTTGCGGCCGCTATGAAGGCCTTGATCAGCGCTTCATCGACACATTCGTCACCGAACAAATCAGCTTAGGTGATTTTGTGCTCTCAGGCGGCGAGATTGCGGCCATGGCTTTGCTGGATGCCGTCGCGAGGCTGCAGCCGGGCGTCCTCGGCGATGATCAAAGCCACATTCAAGACAGCTTCAACCCCGCTCACGGCGGCTTGCTTGATCACCCGCATTACACGCGGCCCGAGGTCTGGCGCGGCATGAGCGTGCCGCCTGTGTTGATCGGTGGCAACCATGCCGAAATCAACAAATGGCGCGAGGCTCAGCGCATCGCCATCACGCAAGCCGCGCGCCCTGATGTGATGGCTAAAAACGGGGCGCCCTAGACCAAAACTGGCGAAGAGGCTAGGAAACTGTGGCTAAGGCTGCCAGCATTTTGGCGTTTTCATCCGGCGTGCCGACCGTGAGGCGCAAGCAGTTTTCAAGCAGCGGGTGCATTTTGGAGATGTTTTTGATCAAGATGCCTTGCGCTTTGAGATGCGCAAAAGCATGATCCGCATTCGGCGTACGCAGCGTGATCATGTTGGCATCTGATGGATAGGCTTTCAGGCCGGGCATTTTGCCAAGCGCTTCCAAAAGCATAGCGCGTTGCGCAGTAATGACGGCGGCTTGCGCCCTAAAAGCATCTTTATTCTCTAACGCAAACAAAGCGCATTCGGCGTTGAGCACGCTGATGTTGTAAGGCGGGCGCAGCTTGTCGATCTCGTTGATCAGCGCTTGCGGGCCACACATGTAGCCTAGCCGCACGCCGGCCAAGCCGAATTTGCTGAGCGTGCGCATAAGAATCACACTGGCGTTGGCTTCTGGGGCGACTTTGATCTCGTCCATCCAACTCTTGCTGCTGAATGGTTGATAAGCCTCATCCATCACGACCATGCCGCCATACGCTGCGCAGGCGGCAATGATTTTGCGGATCGTGCCAGCATCCCACAAGTTAGCGGTAGGATTGTTCGGATATGCGAGGTAAGTGATCGCTGGCTTATGTTGCGCAATCGCGGCCAACATCGCCACTTCATCCAGCTCAAAATCTGCCGTTAAATCCACGCCGATGAACTGCAAACCTTGCAGCTGAGCGCTCATCGCATACATCACGAAGCCCGGCAGAGGCGCCAGAATCTTCGCGCCCGCGTGAGACAAAGCGACACTTGGCGTCTCGTCGCAAGCCATCGCCAGCAAAGAAATCAATTCATCCGATCCATTGCCCAGCATCAGCCCATGCGTGGCAGGCACGCCCGCATACACACGCAAAGCAGTTTTGAGATCGTCAACCCGCGCACCAGGATAGCGATTGATCGCCACCTTGCCCAGCCGCTCGCCAAGCTGGCGCTGCAAATCAGCGGGCAGCGCATAAGGATTTTCCATCGCATCAAGCTTGATAAAACCTGCGCTGTCTTGCACGGCATAAGCGTGCATGGATTGCACATCTTGGCGAATGAATTTGAGAGGAGAAGTCATGAAGAAAGGCCTAAAGATTGGGGCGTGGCGCGAAATGGATTGATGATAGTCAAGCCCGATAACTGTTGCTCATGCGATAAATCCTCAGTGAGCAAATAGCGGCAACCCATTTGCATCGCGGCAGAGACCATCAAACAATCCCAATAGCTGTAGCCCGTCTTATCTTGCAAGGCCCAGGCCTGATCTACAGTTGCATCGTCTACAGCCCAAGGCTGCCATTGACGATAGCTTTTGACCAATTCCCTAGCTTGCGGCGCTGGCAAGCTGGGAGCTACTCGGCGCAAATTGGCATACAACTCATGCAGCACCTGCGTGCTCAATCTCCCGGCATCGCTAGACCAACACCAGCCAAGCCACTGCATGGCGGCTTGTCGCTTATCCTGTGAACGAGGGTCTTGCGCGTAGAGCAAAACGTTGGTATCAACGAAAACGGTCAAGGCGCTCGGCATAGATTTCATCACGCGTCAAAAATGCGCCCTCAAAAGCGATGGCTTTAAACTGCATGGCTTGCCGCATTGCAGCAGCGTAAGCATCGTTATGCTGCATTTTTTCAGCGAGTATTTGCCCCAACATGCGCGAGAGACTCAGATTTTGCTTGGCAGCCTCAACTCGAGCCCAGTCGGCCACATGATCTTCCATAGTGATGGTGACGTTTTTCATTCATGAATATTAACACGAAATTCGTGCAACACTGATTTCGTGTGATTTATTTCGACCTTTTGCAGCAATTTTTAGATGGTTTTTGGCACTTCGCCGGCATAAAATCTGCGCAACATGCTATTAAATTCATAGTAACTGCCATGAGTCTCCTCCCAACCCTCTTCGCCCAAAAAACCTGGGCCAACAACGAACTCTTCACCCAGCTCGCCACCGTCACAGCGCCCGAGCACGCCAGCGCTATGCACGGCGCCATCCGCACGCTCAACCACATCGACGTCGTTGACCGCATCTTCCGCGCCCACCTGCTAGGGGAACTCCACGGCTACACCGCCACCAACACCGATGCCACGCCCAGCTTAGGCGAGCTGCATTTCGCCGCCGCCGAAACCGACGCGTGGTACGAGCAATACAGCACCGCCATCACTGCCGAGCAATTGAAGGAAAGCATCACCTTCCGCTTCACAGACGGCGACGCAGGCCGCATGACCCGAGAAGAAATGCTCGCTCACGTCATCACGCACGGCGCGTATCACCGAGGCAACGTAGGCCAAATCCTCAAATCCATCGAAGTCGCCGCGCCGAGGGATTTACTGACGAAGTTTTTGCATGTGCGGGAGCCGGGGAGGCGAGCTGGCTGATTTGTAAAGTACTCATGGGTACGAGTGCACAACTTCTCAAATTCTTCAAGACGCTCTGAACAGTCTTAAACAATCTGGAAAATTTACGGATATGAATAAACTTACTGACAATGAAATTAGAGACTATTTCAACGAAGCCGGGTTCTTTAAACCAGATCGTTTTCATTGGTTTAATTGGCATTTCACAAAAATGCGTCCGCTTGCATTGGACATCATCGTAACTTTAAAGTTGTTAGATTTACGAGCACCGGGGTGCGCCAAGAAAATCATATTCAGACTGGGCGAACTTGGAGGAAAAGAGAAATATGAACCACACTATGAACAGCTGATCCAAATATTAAGCGAGCTTGTGATAGCCCGGCGTTTATGCGAGGTTTTCGACGCTACTAGCGGTTTTCAGTTGATATGGGAGCCCACAGGTAAGACCGATAAGAATCCGGAGTTTGTACTTTGCGAACCCAAATATGATCTGCTTGTAGAGGTAAAGTGCCCATCACTTTTGAAACACATGCGTCAGGCCAGTCAAAATGATGTGCAGCTACTCGCAAGGATTGGAGAGACTTCAGTTTTCGATCAGATGGCCAGCAGTGGCAGTGCAACGAAACCAGTTGATAATCGAATCAAAGATTTTCTTATAAGCGCAGAGGGAAAATTTGCAACGTTTGATAGAGAAATCAAACCGTGCTACTCATTACTGGTAATTTGTTGGGAGCAACGAATGTTTGAAGCAGTCTCGCCAATAATCAATGAGATGAGTGGTCTTTTTACAGCGCGCAGTTTCTATAAAAATGCTGACCATGAACCTATCAAATTTCCAAATATTGATGGAATTCTTGTTACTCCGCACATGGCATGGCTAATTGCCTGCACGCGTGAAGAAGAATGCCCTGGCATCTATGCATCTGCCCTAGACTACGGTGAGTTTGGTGCTGGTGTACCTGTGTCTGATCCAGCATTCATTGCGAATCCACACAGTTCACGCAAACTCCCGGCAGAGATGATAGACGCTTTGTACGGCGTAAGTCCCGATCCTGCAGGTGACCCCATGACAGCGCCACTTGATATGGTTTTTTGGCTACCATCGCGCACAAAGCAAAAATAAATTAGCCGCTCTTCCCGAAGGAACAGCGGCTTTGCTTTTTCAGTGAGCCTACGCCCACTCAGAATTCAAGCTAAATCAAGGCTTGCGCGGTGCTTTGCTGGCGAAGCTTTTGCCAGCTGGCTTGAAGCCTGCTTTGGCGAAAGGTTTTGGGCCGGCTTTGAAGCCTTCTTTGAAGCTGTCCTTGAAGCTGCCTTTGAAATCACCGGCTGGCTTGGAAAAGCTGCGGCCTTCTTTGGGGGCGAATTTGTTGTCGCCACCGAAGCCATTGCCACCTGTGCCTGCACCGAAGCTTGGCGCGCGGGGCTTGAAGCCGCCGCCTGCGAAACCGTTGCCGCCACGGTCGTTGCCTTGGAAGCCACCGCTGTTGCGTTCGCCGCCGCCAAAGCCGCCGCCGCGATTGTCATCACCGCGCGGTGCGAAGCTGCGTTGCTCGCCACGATCATTGCCTTGGAAGCCACCACCACCTTCACGACGCTCGCCGCCAAAACCACCAGAGCGGGCGCCGAAGCCGCCGCCGGCTGGTTTGCCAGCAAAGCCGCCGCCGAAACTACCACTATTTTCACGGCGATCACCGCCGAAGCCGCGATCTGCACCGCCGCCGAAGCCACCACCGGAACGATCACCAAAACCGCCCCCTGAGCGGTCATTGAAACCGCCACTTGGACGGCCACCGAAGCCACCGCCGCCGCTTTCACGACGATCACCGCCAAAGCCGCCACCGGAGCGACCCGCAAAACCGCCGCGATCGCCACCACGGTCGCCGCCAAAGCTCTTGCCGGCGAATCCACCACCGCTACCGCCGAATTTGCCAAACGGCTTCTTGGCTTCGCGTGGGCGGTCTGTTGGCTCTAAGCCGGGAATCACATCGGCCTTGAGTTGCTGGCGAGTATGGTCTTCAATATCGCGAATGCGAAAACGGTCACGCGGCTCGGCAAAGGTCACGGCCATGCCATCGCGGCCTGCGCGGCCTGTGCGGCCAATGCGGTGCGTGTAGTCTTCGGCTTTCAAAGGCAGGCCGTAGTTGAAGACATGGGAAATGCTGGGCACGTCGATGCCGCGGGCTGCTACATCAGTGGCGACTAAGAATTGAATGTGGCCGTCGCGCAGGCTTTTCAGGCGCTTGTTGCGCAGGTGCTGGCTGAGTGCGCCATGCAATGCTGCGGCATCAAAGCCGGCATCGATCAAGTCTTGCGCGAGCGAATCGCATTCGATTTGCGTGTTGGCAAACACGATGGCTTGCACGATTGACGTCTCGCGCATCCAATGGTCGAGCAGCTTGCGCTTATGCACCAAGTTGTCGGCCCAGAAGAGCTTTTGCGTGATGTTGACGTGTTTGTCTTGCGGGCTGTCGATGGTGATGCGCTGCGCGGCCTTGCCGTTATCGCGCATGACGCGCGCGGCGAGTTGCTGAATGCGCGCTGCGAATGTGGCGCTGAACATCATGGTTTGCTCACGCTTTTCTGTGAGCTGATGGATGGCTGCGAGATCATCGGAGAAGCCGAGATCAAGCATGCGATCAGCCTCATCGAGCACGAGGCATTTCACGCCTTCGCATTTGATTTGGCCATTGCGCTGCAAATCAAGCAAGCGGCCTGGTGTGGCGACCACGAGATCCGCGTTTTGCAGTTTCGCAATTTGAATTTGATACGGCAGGCCACCAATCACGTTGGCGATGCGCACACCCACCATGTGGCGAGCCAGATCAATCGCGTCATTAGCCACTTGCTGGGCCAACTCGCGCGTGGGGCACAGAATCAGCGCTTGCGGGGTAGCAGCGCGGAAGTTACGTGGATCAATCGGGTTTTTGCGCTTTGGTTTTTTAGGGGCGACTTCGCCTCGCTCAGCGGCTTCTTCCAAAGTTTTCTTCCACGCCAAACTCTCTTCGCGTTCACGGGTCTGCAGATCGGTTTGTAAGCGATGCAAGATCGGCAGCAAGAAGGCGGCTGTTTTACCGGAGCCGGTTTGGCTGGACACCATCAAATCGTTGATCACAGCTTTAGTAGCCATCTCGCCTTCGCCTGAAGGCACGGTCATCGCCAATGGCAACACGCGTGCTTGCACAGCGGTGGGCGTTTTGTAGCCCAGATCAGCGATGGCTTTGACGAGCGATGGCGCGAGGCCGAGCAGCTCGAAAGGGTTAGGGCCAGCTGGGATTTCTGGCTCAGCTGGCTCAGCGAGTTCGGCAGCAGTTTGTGCAGGCTCTTCAGCGAGCGCCTCATTTGCTATGATTTCAATAGCTATAGGTGCAGATTCTACGCCGGCTGTGTCGTTATTTTCTACCAAATTTTCAGCAGAGATAGATTTAAATTCTTCAGTAAAGTCGTTCATGCAAAAAGTAGCACGTACAAGCAAAGCTTGGACGCGCAAGTCCATATTTGTCTGAAGGGTCGGAAAGTTGTGACCACATTCGGACGGATTGATATCACATCAACCATCCAAACTAGTGTTCTTAAAACTAGAGGCCTGCGAATAGAAGGCTCTGTCTTAGGTGGCTGCTCGGTTGTCTCAGCAAACTGCTGTTTGCCGGGTTGAGCGCCCAAAGATGTATGGTGATGCACGTTAAGGGCTTAGCCAACAGCCAAGACCTTTTTCGGGAAAACCCGAAGCTCATATTATGACATGGAAGACGAGAGCTTGGCAAACAAGAGAGCTGATAACTTAGAGGGGTCGGTCAAATGAATGGTTTGCCAGCCAGCATTTCGCGCAGCGGCGATGTTGGCGGGTTGGTCATCGATGAATAGGATGGGCTGGCCTTTTAAGTGATACATCGCTTCCAGTTTGTGGAAGATTTCCGGCTGCGGCTTGATCACGCCGTGATCGCCCGACCAGATGCCGCCATCAAAGCAGCCCATGAAAGCGTGCCGCTCAAGAGCGCGCGCATACGGGGCGGGCATGTTGGAGAGAAAATAGAGCTTGTGGCCTTCGGCCTTGCGTTCGGCATACAAGCTCTCTAGCACTTGCACGGAGGATGCAATAGGCGTGATGTGGTCTTCAATGTCGTTGACCATCTGCTGCACAGTTTGCACAAGCAGCGACAGGCGATCTGCGATTTGCCTCGACACTTCTTGCGGGCTGACGCGGCCAGCATCGAAAGCTTGCCAATCAGGGTGAGCGAAGAAGCTGTTGGCCAACTGCGCGGCAGTCTCTTCCGAATGCGCGATCTGCGGGAAGTGCTTGCGCACGACATCGCGTGGCCGCCAATTGACGAGCACAGCGCCAAAATCAAAAACTATGTTCATTGCAGTTTGGAAATCAAAGCGGCGGTTGATGCGTCCACGCCTTGCACATTGCCTGAGAGCAGCCGCGCTTCCACATCTTTGGCGAGCACCTTGCCCAGCTCCACGCCGAATTGATCGAAGCTGTTGATGCCCCAGACTGCGCCGCTGACGAAGACGCGGTGTTCGTAGAGAGCGATCAATGCGCCGAGCGATTCTGGCGTGAGTGCATCGAGCAGCAGAAAAGTGCTGGGGCGGTTGCCGGGGAAGTGGCCGTGGCCATCCGCGCTTTCTTTGCCGAGCAAAAAAGCCTGCGCCTGCGCCACAGCATTGGCAAGCAGCTTGGTGTGGTGGCCGGGTAGATTGTGCGAAGGATTTTTGACTGCGACGAATTCGAGTGGAATCACCTCGGTGCCTTGGTGCAGCATTTGAAAGAAGGCATGCTGGCCATTCGTGCCTGGCTCGCCCCAAACGACGGGGCTGGTGTGATACGGCAACGCATCTCCGTTTTTATCAACGCGCTTGCCATTACTCTCCATCTCTAGCTGCTGCAAATACGCTGGGAAACGCTTGAGTGCGGCGTGATACGGCGCGACGCAGCGGCTCGTGAAGCCGTGGAAGTTGCGATACCAAACATCCAGCAAGCCTAAGCGAACGGGCAGGTTTTTTTCCAAAGGCGCATTTGCAAAATGTGCATCCATCTCAGCAGCGCCTGAGAGGAATTTGCGGAAATTATCTGCGCCAATCGCAATCGCCAGCGGCAGGCCAATCGCGCTCCACAAGCTATAGCGCCCGCCGACCCAGTCCCAAAAGCCGAAGGTCGTCTGGATGCCGAATTCGTTGGCAGCTTTCACATTGGTGGTGAGTGCTGCAAAGTGACGCGTAGTATCCGTGCCGCCTTGGCGCTCAAACCACGCTTTGGCCGACTCAGCATTCGTCATCGTCTCGATCGTGGTGAAAGTTTTGGAGGCAATGAGAAAGAGTGTGCTTTGAGGTTTGAGCTGGCGCAGCGCTGCGGCCAGCTCGTGACCGTCGATATTCGAGACAAAATGAAAGCGCTTTTTGGGCGTGACGAATTCATCGAGTGCAATGGTTGCCATCGCCGGGCCGAGATCGGAGCCGCCGATGCCGATGTTGACGACATCGGTGATCGCATCGTCTGCACGGACAATCTCAGCGTAGGCGAGCATGCTGTCTAGCACCTCATACACGGCATGGAGTTTATCTGCATTTACTCCTAAATCAATAGCACTTTGCGCATATTCTATGCCGGCTACTGGCCGTTTTCGTCTTAAAAGCGTGTGTAAAACTGCTCTATTTTCAGTCGTATTGATCGCCTCACCCGAGAGCATTGCATCGCGCTGCTCCTGCACACCGCACTCACGCGCGAGTTGCATGAGCAGTGTTTCAGTAACAGCATCCATTCGGTTTTTAGACAAATCGGCAAAGATGTATGGTGCAGCTTGGCTGAGCGCGCTCACGCGACCAGCGTCTTGCTCGAGTGCATTGCGAGCATCGAAGGTTTTGCCAAAGGTTTGGAACTGTTGTTGCAGCAGTTTCCAGGAGGTAGTTTGATCGCAACGAAGCATGAGTTTTCTCGTGTACACAAAGAACCCTTCGACAAGCTCAGGGCGAACGGAATTTGAAAATCAAGCCGCCTTGATCAAGGCTTCCAGCTTGAGCGCATCAGCGGCGAAAGCGCGAATGCCTTCTGCTAATTTCTCGGTGCCCATCGCGTCTTCATTGAGCGCAAAGCGGAACGCGGCTTCGTTCAAATAAATCAGTGGTGCTTCTATTTTCATAGCATTCTGCGCAGATAATATACCGGCTAGTGGCTCATTTGATGCCGAAAGTAGCGCCAAAAGATCAGGGCTGATGGTGAGCAGATCGCAGCCTGCCAGCGCGATGATTTGGCCAACATTGCGAAAGCTTGCGCCCATGACTTCGGTTTTGATGCCGTTCTTTTTGTAGTAGTTGTAGATGCGGGTGACGGATTTCACGCCGGGGTCGTTGGAAAGTGCGTTGTCGGCTTCGACCCATCCGCCGCTTGCGGCGACTCCCGATCCAGCACCAGCAGATTTTTTGTACCAATCGTAAATCCGCCCCACAAACGGGCTGATGAGCTGCACCTTGGCTTCACCGCAAGCCACGGCTTGGCAGAAAGCAAACAGTAAGGTGAGGTTGCAATGAATGCCTTCTTTTTCTAGCTCACCAGCGGCTTGAATGCCTTCCCATGTGGAAGCAAGCTTGATCAAGATGCGCTCTTGCGGAATGCCCGCGGCGGCTGCCATGGCGATGATGCGCTTGGCGCGTTTGATGTTGGCGCCCATGTCGAAGCTCAGTCGCGCATCGACCTCCATCGACACGCGGCCTGGGATGATGCTCACGATCTCTTGACCGAAGCGCACGACTAGGCGGTCAATCAGTTCATCCATCGGCGTATTTCGATGCTTGGCCTTCACTTCAGCAATCAAAGGCGCGTATTCTGGCTTTTGCACCGCCTTCAAAATCAGCGATGGATTGGTCGTCGCATCTTGCGGCTGGAACTGAGCGAGTTGCTTGAAGTCACCGGTATCGGCAACAACGGTAGTGAATTGTTTGAGGGCGTCAAGTTGGTTCATATCGCCATTATCCAACTGTAATTTGACAAAGTATTACGACGCTGCAACAACCGATACGCCGTGACTGCTCAGGCTCAGCGACACATCCGCGCCCACGATCAGCACATTCACCAAATCAGGTGACACGACGAAAATTGAGCCTAGCTCACTGTCGAATGTGTATTCATAAAAACTGCCGAGATAAGCGCTCTTGGTCAGCTTTGCAGCCATGCCCGAGCCCGGTGGATTGATCTGCCAAGCCTCAGGGCGCACCGCCACTTTCACCTTGCCCGCAGCAACTGGCTTCTTCGGCGTGAGCTGCAACGGCCCGAGCTTGACTTGGCCACTGGCCAATGATTCAGCAGGGAAGAGCATGGCCTCGCCCATAAAGCCTGCAACAAATTCAGAAGCCGGAAACTCATACAAATCTTGCGGCGTGCCGCGCTGCGCAATAATGCCGTGATCCATCACAATGATCTGATCGCTCACGGCCAATGCCTCGCTTTGATCATGCGTGACATACGCCACCGTGAGCCCCAAGCGCTGCTGCAAGCCGCGAATCTCTTCGCGCATTTCGCGGCGCAATCTGGCATCAAGATTCGACAGTGGCTCGTCAAATAAAAGTACAGCTGGCTCTAAAACCAAAGCCCGCGCCAGTGCCACGCGCTGCTGCTGCCCGCCCGAGAGCTCGCTGGGCAAGCGCTCATTGAAACCGACGAGTCCGACGTTTTTGAGTGCATCGTTGGCGCGTTGCAAAGCCTGCGCCTTCGGCACATTGCTCATCTTCAAGCCGTAGCCCACGTTTTCAATCACGTTCATGTGCGGGAAGAGCGCATAGCTTTGAAACATCATGCTCACATTGCGCTGCGCGGGGCCGAGCGTGGTCACGTCTTGCCCATCCATGATGATCTGGCCGCTGGTGGGCGACTCTAAGCCGGCAATCATGCGCAGCGTCGTCGTCTTGCCGCAACCTGAGGGGCCGAGGATCGTGGTGAGCGAGCCTTTTTTGATCTCAAACGTGATGCCCTTCACAGCCAAAGCAGCTGAGGCATCTGAGCCGTATCGCTTGGTGATGTTTTTGAATTCAACGCCGTGGTTCATGGTGTGTCCTTATTTTTGTAGTTTGGGTTTAGTGTGCAGCCTAATGTGCCGATACGGTTACAGCAGCACCTTTGCGTCGCCCCAGCTTGCGCTCGCCCACGAGGAACTGAATCAAGGCCGTCGCGCAGCTCATCAAAATAATCAGCACCGTGCAATACGCCAGCGCGATGCCATAGTCGCCATTGCCCACGCGGCCAATGATGTAGGTGGTGGCCAGTTCGTTTTCTGCAGTGACTAAGAAGATCACAGCGCTTACAGTGGTGATCGCTCGCACAAAGCTGTACACCAGCGCGGCCACCAATGCGGGTTTCAAAAGCGGCAGCACCACATGGCGCAGCGTTTGCACCGAGCTCGCGCGCAGCATCATGGAGGCTTCATCGAGCGATTTATCGAGTTGCTTGAAAGCGGCTGTGCCCGCACGCACGCCCACTGGCAAATTGCGAAACATGAAGCACAACACAATCACTAGCGCCGTGCCCGTCAGCTCAATCGGCGGCACGTTGAACGCCAAGATGTAGCTCACGCCCAGTACCGTTCCGGGGATGGCGAATGCGAGCAGCGCGGAGAATTCAAACGCGCTTTGACCTTTGAATTCAGTGCGTGCGAGCAAGTAAGCAATCATCAAGCCCACGGTAGCAGTGAGTGGCGCAGAAATCGCGGCGAGCTTGAGTGTCGTCCAGAGCGAATTCCAAGCTGTGCCCGCCCACACGAGGCCGAAATCACCCATCTCTAGGCCAAAGGCGTTCTTGAAGTGCGACAAGGTGAGCGTGTAATCGCGCCCCCAAGTTTGCACAAAGCCGCCAGCGAAGGCAAACAAATACACGATGACCGTGAACGCCATCCAAGGCAAGGCCGTGGCATACACCACGCGCTTGACGCTGGGCGGCAGCGGCATCGCAATGCCTGAATCGCCTTTGCCGCTCACGGTGGTGAAGTTTTGCTTGCCCAGCAGGCCGCGCTGAATAGCAAATACGGCAAGTGCGAAGCCCGTCAAAATCCACGCCAGCGATGCGGCGCGACCTTGATCGTATTGCGCGCCCACAATGGCGAAGAAGATTTCTGTGGAGAGCACACTGAACTGCCCGCCCACCACAATCGGGTTGCCAAAATCAGCCATGCTTTCAATGAAACCTACGAGGAAAGCATTGGCTAGGCCAGGTTTCAGCAATGGCAACGTGATCGTCATAAAGGTGCGATGCGGATCGGCGCGCAGGGTCTGCGCCGCTTCCTCTAAAGAAGGCGCAATGCCCTGCACTACCCCGCGCATGATCATGAAGGCAATCGGTGTGAACGCAAAAGTCTGCGCCACCCACACGCCAAACCAGCCATAAAACCAACGCGTGGGCTCAATGCCAAAAGCCCACTCCAAACCTTGGTTGACCACCCCTGCGCGGCCAAAGAGCAAGATGAGACCAAGACCCACCACAAAGGGCGGCGTGATGATCGGCAGCATGGCCAAGATATTCAGCGGCTTGGTGTAGCGCTTGCTCGCGCGCTCGGCCATCAGCGCCATGAGCGTGCCGAGAATCGTTGTCGACGTGGCCGTCATGAGGCCGAGGAAAAGCGTATTCCAAGCCACACCGCAGCGCTGGCCACCGACCAAACAGCTCAGGCCGAAATTGCGCTCGCTGGCAATGCGCGTCCACATCGATTTCGGCGCAAAGCTGCTCGTGCCATCATCGGCTTGCAAGAAGAAAGCGGTACTCAAAACTTTAAGCACCGGAAACATGATGAACATGGCCAGTAGTGCCGCGCAACTAAAAACTGCAGCAGCAATGAATAAATCGCCTTTGAAATAGCCACGCCGCGCCGCACCAAAAGCCATGAGAACAACCAATGCAACCAGTGCAATCACCGCGCCCCAGCCGATGCCGAATTGATTCGTCGCAAGCTCACCAAAGCTCACATTCATCCAAGCAAACGACCAGCCTTTTGCGCCGATGCTGAATGCCGAGCCGAGCAGCCCAACCAGTCCAAACCCGCCGCCCGCAACTAACACCGCGCCCTGGCTTTTGGTCGGCACCATCAAAGCAGACACCCCTGCCAAGAGCAAGCCAGCCAAGCCCAGCCACAACCACGGCTTGCCATGCGCACTCGCTTGCATCAGGCCATTGCCCGCCTCAGAGCTGCTGAAGACTTGGGGGATTTGCAACAAGCCATTGCTGTCTTGGATCGCATACCAAGGCAAAGCAAGGTAGGCAAGCAAGCCAATGACCAGCCAAGCTACGATGGCCCGATTCGGATTGGCGCTGGAGTCGGTGATGTTTTGATTCATGTTGTATAGCTCACACGAGAAAATCTAAAATGATCGAAGTAATAACGAGCTGCTACTAGGTCGCTCATGCTTAGATCCTCCGTTCGGGCTGAGCTTGTCGAAGCCCCTGCAAGCCCTTCGACAAGCTCAGGGCGAACGGGAGAGGGCGTCAGTCGCGCAAGTTCGTTGGGGAACGAACGTGCTACGCACCCATGCGCTTCGCATCGCTTCAGACGCTCTTCATCGCGGCAAAGAATTCACTTCTTTTTCCCACTTCGTAATCAAGCGGCGGCGCTCTGCCGATGCGCCGTACTTCGCGTAGTCGTAATTGATGAATTTGATTTTCTTGAAATCAGGAATGCGCGGATCGTTTTTTGCCGTTTTGTTCGATGGCACTTGAAACTGCTTGGCCGCTACCGCCATTTCTTGCGCACCGGGCGTCAAAGCCCACTCATAGAATTTCTTAGCCGCTTCTAAATTGCGCGTGCCTTTGATAATGCTCATCGAGCCGATCTCAGCTCCCGTGCCGTCAGTCGGTGTAGCAGTCTCTAACGGGAAGCCCGCCATTTTCTCGCCCACGCCATCGTGTACGAAGCTGATCGATACGGC
Source organism: Variovorax sp. (assembly GCA_031376455.1). Classification (GTDB taxonomy): domain Bacteria; phylum Pseudomonadota; class Gammaproteobacteria; order Burkholderiales; family Burkholderiaceae_C; genus JANMDU01. The sequence continues at coordinate 44,012 of JANMDU010000050.1, forward strand.
CGTCTCTCCACGCGCAGCAGATTTGATCGGGCCTGTGCCTGAGCGGGTGTATTGACTGATGTTTTTATGCAATTGCTTCATGTAGTCGAAGGCTTTGTCTTCGCCCATGAGCTGCACAAGCGTGGCCACCATGGTGTAAGCCGTGCCGCTAGAGCCGGGGTTGGCCACCTGAATGTCGCCTTTGTATTCAGGTTTGATCAAATCACTCCACGCTTTGGGTGCAGCCAATTTTTTCTTGGCAAGCAATTCAGTGTTGTAGCCAAAACCCAGCGGGCCAGAATAGATGCCTACTGTTTTAAATTTGGATTGCTCCGCTTGTTGCTGCGCCCAAGTGTGGAGCTGCCCCATAGAAGGCGATTTGTATTCCAAAGAGAGGCCTTGCTCAGCAGCCGCCAAATGCGGGTCGCCCGTGCCACCGAACCAGATATCGGTTTTTGGGTTCTCCTTCTCAGCAATAATTTGCGCGAGTGCCTCGCCCGAGCCCTTCATCGTCATGTTGACCTTTGTGCCCGTGGTCTTGGCATACACCGTGCTGATCATGTTGCACCACTCGGCTTGCACCGAGCAAATGATGTTGACAGTTTGCGCTTGAGCAGCACCCGTAGCTAGCGTGATGGCAGACATGACTAACAAATTTTTCATGGACTCTCCAATGATTAAGAAATTAAATTACAACAATAATGACTGTAACCAAAATGTCATCTTAAGTGTGACAGGGGAAGTACCTAGAGAAATTTTGCATTGCATATTTGACCGAATCGGATGAACGCTTTAGGAGCGAAAATTACAAAATTGCGTTACAGTAAGGTAACTAAATAACATTGTTAAATATGAGCTTCAATCTCATCCTCTTTGGCGGAACAGGCGACCTAGCTTGGCGCAAACTCATGCCCGCTTTGTTTCAAGCATTTCGCCACGGCACACTGCCGCAGGGCGGCCGAATCATCGGTGTGGCGCGCGATGAGATGAGCGACGAAAAATACCGTGAGCTGATCCGTACGCGCTTCGATCAAGTGGAGCTTGCCAAGCGGCCATCTCAAGAAGAGTTTGACCAATTCGCCAGCTTGTTGCATTACCAGCGCATGGATTTGAGCAAGCCGGATGCCTATGCCACGTTGAAAGCTCGACTTGACGAACATGTAGCTGACACCACGGTGATGTATCTCGCCGTCTCGCCGCATTTGTTTACCAATGTGGCTGAGCAGTTGGGTGCGGCAGGCCTGAACACAGCAAGCACACGCCTCGTGCTGGAGAAACCCCTCGGACATGATCTGGCCAGCAACCGCGCGATTAATCAAACAGTGTTGAAATTCTTCACAGAAAAGCAAGTGTTTCGGATTGATCATTACCTGGGCAAGCCCAGCGTGCAAAACCTCATGGCGCTGCGCTTTGCCAACGCGCTGTTTGAGCCCGTATGGCGGCGCGAGCATATCGCGAATATTCAGATCACGATTGCGGAAGATCTTGGCGTAGAAAAGCGCGGCGGTTATTACGATGGCATTGGCGCACTGCGAGATATGGTGCAAAACCATGCGCTGCAATTGCTCTGCGCCATTGCGATGGAGCCGCCCATTAATTCGCATGCCGATGCGATCCGCGATGAAAAGCTCAAAGTGCTGCGCTCGCTCAAGCGCTGGGATGCACAAACTTTGGCTCAGCATGTCGTGCGTGGCCAGTACGCAGAAGGCAATATCAGCGGCTCGGCTGTGTGTGGCTATTTACAAGAGACGGGTGTAAATGCCAGCAGCCAAACCGAGACTTTTGTAGCGCTGCGAGCAGAGATTGCCAACTGGCGCTGGGCCGGCGTGCCTTTTTATATCCGCACTGGCAAGCGCATGGCAGGGCGCGAAGCGCATATCGTCGTGAATTTTCATGCCACACCGCATGCCATTTTTCAGACGCCGAGTGGTGGGGCCAACAAACTCGTGATTCATTTGCAACCGAAAGATGGTTTGGAGCTGCACCTGATGGCGCAAGCGCAGGCCAACCGAAGAGACACCAACACTTTAAGCCTCACGCAGCTCGATTTAGATTTTGACAAGCGCTTTGGCAACCAACGCGTGGGTGCGTATGAGCGCTTGCTACTCGATGTGATGGATGGTCGCTTGAATTTATTCGTGCGCAGCGATGAGCAAGAAGAAGCTTGGCGCTGGGTCGAGCCCGTCTTAAACCACTGGCAACAAGATGCGAATGCACCCCGCCAATACACATCAGGCAGCTGGGGGCCAAGCGCGGCGAGCGCGATGATTGCCAAAGATGGGTTTTGCTGGGAGGAAGAATCATGAGTATGTTGGAGCGCATCAAGGCCTCGCTGCCTTCTCTTGCACCGGCTGAGCAAAGAGTGGCCAAGCTTGTGTTGCTCGATCCTCGTGCTTTCGCTAATCTGCCAGTGAGTGAGCTTTCGGATCGCGCACATGTGAGCAAACCCACCGTGGTTCGGTTTTGCCGCAGCGTGGGCTATGACGGGCTTTCTGATTTCAAGCTCAAGCTCGCTGGCTCGGTGAGCGAAGGCGTGCCGTTTATTCACCGTAGTGTGGACACCGACGACAAAGTATCAGACGTCATGGTGAAGGTGATTGACAACACAGTGGCAGCTTTTTTGAAATACCGCAACGATGCGAGCAGCTTTGCTTTCGAGAAAGCCTCCGAGGCTTTAGCCGAGACTTATAAGCAACGCAAGCGCATTGAATTTTATGGCGCAGGCAATTCAGGCATCGTGGCGCAAGATGCGCAGCATAAATTCTTTCGCCTCGGCGTCACCAGCATTGCCTACAGCGATGGTCACATGCAGGTGATGAGCGCCTCCACAGTGAGCCCCGGCGATTGCGTGGTGGTGATCAGCAATTCAGGCCGCACCCGCGATTTGATGGACGCTTGCGACATTGCTCGCAAAAATGGCGCCACAACGATTGTGATCACCGCCAGCGGCTCGCCTTTGGCCTCAGCGGGTCATATTCATCTGGCCGCCGATCACCCCGAAGGCTACGACCGCTACAGCCCCATGGTCTCGCGGCTTCTGCATTTGCTGATGATCGATATTCTCGCTACCAGCGTGGCTTTGCGCATTGGCATTGCGAAGCTGCAACCCGCGCTCAAAGAGATGAAGAATAATTTGCGGAGTAAACGGTATGCTTGATTTTTAAGCGTTTTAAGTAATTAGCCGGCGTATTTGTTGCGTATAGTGCTATTGTTTTTATAGTTTCGTTGTCTTGCCATTGCGTTCAAACCGCTCGCCTGCCACGTGAAGGCGAAGCAGTTGCCAACTACTGCGACAATAAACAAATGAACACCAAGCAACGAGACTGGGCGCATCAAGCCATTGAAAAAATAGAGTCGGATTTTCAGCGCAGTGCTGATACGCATTTGATCGCTCTGCCGCTGCCAAGCTTTAACCAAGCGGGTATCGATTTCTACTTCAAAGACGAATCCACGCACCCCACGGGCAGCTTGAAGCATCGCCTCGCGAGATCACTTTTCCTCTATGCGCTGTGCAACGGCTGGCTGCACGAGGGCTCGACCGTGGTGGAGGCTTCAAGCGGCTCAACCGCTGTGAGCGAAGCGTATTTCGCACGACTGCTCGGCTTGCAGTTTGTCGCCGTGATGCCCAAAAGCACCTCGCCTGAGAAGATAGCACTCATTGAGTTTTACGGCGGGCGATGTCATTTTGTGGAAGCTGCGGGACAAGTGTATGAAGCCGCGCAGACCATCGCCTTAGAGACAAATGGCCACTACATGGATCAATTCACCTATGCCGAGCGTGCCACCGATTGGCGGGGCAATAACAACATTGCACAAAGCATGTTTGAGCAAATGGCGCGGGAGCGGCATGCCGTTCCCTATTGGATCGTCGTGGGTGCAGGCACAGGCGGCACGAGCGCCACCATTGGCCGCTTTCTGCGCTACAAGCAATACCCCACGCAGCTTTGCGTGGCCGACCCGGAAGGCTCGGTGTTTGCGGCGTATCACGCCAGCGGTGATAAGCAATTGCAAGGCGCAGGCTCGCGCATCGAGGGCATTGGCCGCCCTCGCGTCGAGCCTAGCTTCATTCGCGGCTTGATTGATCAGATGCAGGTGGTGAGCAACGCAGAGTCCGTGGCGGCGATGCGCCTGCTCTCAGGCTTGCTCGGACGACGCGTCGGGCCATCGACGGGCACGAATTTTGTCGCCATGCTCACACTGGCGACGCAAATGAAAGCCACCGGGCATACTGGCTCGATTCTCTCGCTGATTTGCGATGCGGGAGAGCGCTATTTGCCCACGTATCACAACGAAGCTTGGGTGAGGACAAGCATGGGCGACTGCGCAGAGGCACAAATTCAATTAATCGCCTTAACAACTTAAGACATAGCGTGAGAAAATTAGCGTTATGAATCGTCATTTCTTTATCGCCCCCTCCATCCTCTCCGCAGATTTTGCTCGCCTCGGTGATGAGGTCAAAAACGTATTGGCTGCTGGCGCAGACTGGATTCACTTTGATGTGATGGACAACCATTACGTGCCCAATCTCACTTTCGGCCCCATGATTTGCCAAGCCATCAAGCCGCATGCTTTAAAGCCTGATGGCTCTGCTGCTGTGATGGATGTGCATTTGATGGTTGAGCCGGTGGATGCGCTTGCTGCCGCTTTCGCCGATGCTGGCGCGGATGTCATCAGCTTTCATCCCGATGCTTCGCGCCATGTGCATCGCAGTATTCAGGTGATCAAAGCCAAGGGCTGCAAGGCGGGGCTGGTGTTTAACCCTGCCCAAGAGCTGGATGTGCTGGATTGGGTGATTGACGATATTGATTTGATTTTGATCATGAGCGTGAACCCCGGCTTTGGTGGCCAATCCTTTATTGACAGCGCGTTGCGCAAGATTGAAGCGGTCAAGAAGCGCATTGATGCATCTGGGAAAGACATTCGCTTGGAAGTCGATGGTGGCATTAAGCCCGAGAACATTCGCCGCGTAGCAGATGCAGGTGCAGATGCATTCGTGGCGGGCAGCGCGATTTTTGGCAAGCCAGATTACAAGGCAGTGATTGACAGCATGCGCTCAGCGTTAAAGTGATGCTCAAAGATATTCAAGCCGTGATCGTCGATCTGGACGGCACGATGGTGGATACGCTAGGCGATTTTGAAGTAGCGCTTAACCGTATGTTGCTCGATTTTTCTTGTGCCAAAGTGGATCGCGCATTCATCGAAGCCACGGTAGGAAAGGGCAGCGAGCACTTGATACGCACGACCTTAGCTCATGTGCAAAATTTTGGGCAAAAACAGCCAATTGCCGGCACAGAATATGCGCGAAATGCTATTGAATCAATAGCATACGATGCGGCATGGCAAAGCTACCAAGCACATTATTTGGCTTGCAATGGGCAGGCCAGCAAGGTGTATGCCGGTGTGATGGAGGGTTTGCAGGCTTTGCATTCACGTGGGCTGAAAATGGCTTGCCTGACCAACAAACCGCTAGCTTTTGCCAAGCCTTTGCTCAAGGCAAAAGGCTTGGATGGTTTTTTCAGTCACGTCTTTGGCGGTGATTCGTTTGAGAAGAAAAAGCCTGATCCACTGCCGCTGCTCAAAACCAGCGAAGCGCTAGGCACTTTGCCGCAGCACACGCTGATGATCGGCGATAGCAGCAACGATGCGCAAGCAGCGCATGCTGCGCAGTGCCCCGTGGTGTTGATGACTTATGGCTACAACCATGGACAAGATATCCGCGCCACGCCAGCTTTTGCGCACGTGAATTCAATGGAAAAAATTTCAGCGCTTATAGCCTGAAGATACAAAAAAGCTCGCATGATGCGAGCTTAGATCGACCCAAAAAAACTCAATAGAGCCATCAGTTGATATTGGTATTTGCCGTTGATTGCCCGCCTAATAATGCCTGACGAAGCTGGTCATCAGCAGGTTTTTTGCCGAACCAGATTTTGAAAAAGTTTTCAGAGAACTCAGGCTCTTTGATTGGCTCGCCTTGCTGCTTGCCACGAAAGTTAGTGACCAAACCCGTGCCGGGGATGTTGTCAATGATGATGACATCGCCTTTAGAAAACTGCTTGGCTTCCGCAAAAATATTGCCCATGCGAATCACGCCATTAATAATTTTGGAGAAATCTTCTTTGGTCATGTTCTCTTCCATTCCCCGAGAAAACAGCTTGCCAAAATCGTCGCCCTTCACATCGCGCTGCGCCACCAATTGCATGCGCTTGGCTACCGTTGGCTTGGTCACGTCTTCGTTTTTGGTGAGCTTGGTCGGCGTGTAAAGTGCGGCTGCATAAACGCGAAAGCCAAATCGGAAACGCATGCCGAAGCCATTGAGAAGTAGCTTTTGCCCGCCCACGGTCGCATCGCCCGGGAAAATCACGTCACCTAATTTTGCCTGCGCCCATGATGCTGCTGGCATCAGCATCGAACTCACAGCAGCGAGCGCTGCGCCTAAAAAATTCTTGCGAGATAAATTCATAAGTTCTCCAAATTTTAGAAACCGAATCCCGGTTGGGTCTACTGGCATAGTATCCACAGTAATGTTTCGACCATAAACAGGGTTTTTACTGCAAACTTTTTGCAGGGCAGTGATAACCAATGGCGCGCAATCCGCTCTGCTACACTTTATCCATGTTTAAAACGCACTTAACCGTCCACAGCGCCCACGCATGCCCGTGCGCAGCAGTATGGCGGGGAGCTTGGTTGTGGCGTAAGCCAGCCTGAGCTCATTTTTTGCGGCGCGATGCCGCATTCGTGGCATTTCACTCTGAATGCCGAAACTTTTTAAACACCTCTGCGTTTCTTGATGGCATCGCAGTCCCGTGAAGTACCCCCCATGATGACTGAACTTGAATTCAAATCCTTGCGTGATGCAGGCTACAACCGCATTCCCTTGGTTGCCGAGGCCTTTGCTGATCTTGAAACGCCGCTTTCACTTTATTTGAAGCTCGCTTACGGCAAGCAGCAGGGCAAATACAGCTTCTTGCTTGAATCCGTGGTGGGCGGCGAGCGCTTTGGCCGCTACAGCTTCATCGGCTTGCCAGCTCGCACGCATTTGCGGGCGAGTGGCTTTGGCGAGACTGCGAAAACTCAAGTCGTCACGGATGGCCAAGTTGTAGAGACGATAAGTGGCAATCCGCTCGATGTAATTGCCGTCTTCCAATCCCGCTTCAAAGTGGCATTGCGCCCCGGCTTGCCACGCTTTTGCGGTGGCTTAGCGGGCTACTTCGGCTACGACACCGTGCGCTACATCGAGAAAAAGCTAGAGAATTCGTGCCCGCCCGACACCCTTGGCTTGCCCGACATCATGCTCTTGCTTACCGAAGAACTGGCCGTGATTGACAACCTCTCGGGCAAGCTTTACTTGATCGTCTATGCCGATCCTTCGCAACCTGAAGCTTATGCGAATGCGAAGAAGCGCTTGCGCGAATTGAAAGATCAGTTGCGCTACAGCGTGACAGCGCCTGTGGTGAAAGCATCCCAAGATTTTCCCATTGAGCGCGAGTTCGCCAAGGCCGATTATTTGAAAGCCGTAGAGCGCGCTAAAACGCTGATTGAGGCAGGTGATTTCATGCAAGTGCAAGTCGGCCAACGCCTGAAAAAACGCTACACCGAATCTCCGCTTTCCCTGTATCGCGCCCTGCGCTCGCTCAATCCATCGCCTTATATGTATTTCTACGATATGGGCAATTTTCATATTGTTGGCGCGTCGCCAGAAATTTTGGTGCGGCATGAGCACACGGCTGAAGGCCAGAAAATCACGATCAGGCCACTCGCCGGCACGCGTCCTCGCGCCGCGACGCCTGAAGCGGACAAGGCCGCCGAGCATGAGCTCATCAACGACCCCAAAGAGCGCGCCGAGCATGTGATGCTGATTGATTTGGCTCGCAACGACATCGGCCGTATTGCGAAAATCGGCAGCGTCAAAGTCACTGAAGCCTTCTCCGTCGAGCGCTACAGCCACGTCATGCACATCGTAAGCAACGTCGAAGGCATTTTGAAAGACGGTGTGACGCAAGCTGACGTGTTGCGCGCCACCTTCCCCGCAGGCACGCTCACGGGCGCTCCCAAGGTGCATGCGATGGAGCTTATTGACAAATTAGAACCCACCAAGCGGGGCATTTACGGCGGCGCGTGCGGTTACTTGAGCTTTGCAGGCGATATGGATGTGGCGATAGCGATTCGCACCGGTATCGTCAAAGACGGCATGCTCTACGTGCAAGCGGCTGCAGGCGTGGTGGCCGATTCTGTGCCTGAGCTGGAGTGGAGGGAAACTGAGGCCAAAGCGAGGGCTCTACTTCGGGCTTCAGAATTGGTTGAGGAGGGGTTGGAATGAAACGCTTTTACGATTCGAACGATAAGATGAACACGGAATTCACAGAGGATTCACGGAAGACACAGAAAGCAGAAGAGTTTGCTGACTTATCCCATCTCATCATTGGCGCTT